>DATEHN010000092.1:0-50696 GCA_035279585.1 Candidatus Angelobacter sp.
TACACGCTCTCGCCGACTTTCTTCATGCGAGTGAGAGGGTACGGCTCGGCAGCGGGACAAACGGCTGATCTGACTCGCCCGATAACACAGTCGCCCGGATATGCGACTTTTCAAGACATTTGCTTCGATGTGGTGATGGATACGACTCTGGGGTGGGACTTTACGCCCCCAATCGTCGCTACAAATCAGGACGAAGGCGCGTCAACTAACTTGTACATTACAGTCACGAACCTCAGCAACGGCTCTACGAATGGTTCGGTTACTTTGCAGTATGCGCCTATCGCGGGATTCAAAGGCCAGTTTTAGCGCATGAGTATCAGCATAGTCAATCGGACGGTTTTTACGACAAGCAGCACCTCTTCGCCCCAGTCCGTCACAATTCCGTCCACTACGGCGGGCAACACGGTCGTCATTACGGCGATGGCTGTCGGAAATCAAGCTGCATCGAGTGCCGAATTGGGAACCACAATAATGGCCGATCCTGTGGGTCGATTTGGCAGCAGCATATTCTACTCACAAAGCATCACGGGCGGCCAAACTACAGTCACTTTCGGCTATCAAGGCCCCGGACGGATAGTCCCGTCTGTCGCCGTCATTTATGAATTAACCCCTTGCACCGCCGATAACAATAACAGCGTTAGTGTAACTCCCGGAGCGTCAGAAACAGGAGCCACTATCGCTGAATCAGCGAATGCGGCGTATTTCGAAGTGATTCAGCAGAATGCTGGCGGAAGTCCTAACTATAGCTCAGTAAGCAGTCCTTGGGTTCTTGATTACGTTAATACAGCCTTGCCCGCAGGCAACGGCATGGGATCGTCAGTTTATATCTTGAACAGCACTGGCTCCCAAACGCCTACGTGGAGTGTTACGGGCGGCGGCACGAAGTGCGGCGTCTGTGGGATCGGACTTCTAGACAGCTCGGTTCCTATATCTCTTGTCCAGCTTACGGGCGGGTCCTATCAAGACATGTTTGGGAATCCTATTGCCTTGGGGTACCTGAAGATGAAACTGACTAACCCTATGGAAGTCTACACAGTCGGCGACGAAATAATCGAGGGAAACGATATATCGTTCACGATCAAATTAGATGCCAACGGTAATTGCGTGTCTGGACAATTCGTATATTCTACGAGTGTTCTGACTCCTACAACAACATATACCGTGCAAGCATACGCTGCCGATGGGGCCCGAGCCGGGGCTCCGCAGACCGTCACGGTTCCTAACACAAGCTCATCTTATTCGATTTCGAACTGGGTGCCCGATTGGCCCACGATTAACTAACACGAAAACCAAACATATATGGCTACAGACCAAACTTTTACGATAACGGTGCAAGACCCGATGGGGAACCCGCTCGCTAACGGCTATCTCATCATGCAGTTAAATCACGATGGACAAAGCGCCACTCCGAATCAAGTTGTTTCGGGTCTTCGTCAAAAGGTGACTCTAAATTCGAGCGGAACGACCAGCTCGCCCGTTGCAATCTACTCGAACACCGGATTGTTGCCCGCCAACACCTTCTACTACATAACAGTTTATGCGACGGGTGGGACCGAAGTGGTTCCTCGGTCAAAGGTTACAATTCCGAACTCACCGACGCCCGTTGACCTCTCAACCTTGACTTGGGTTCCCGCGCTCTAAAACAACGACTCTCACATCATCAATTAGGAGCAACACCCGTGGATTTCATCATCTACGCAGACAAAACGCACGCAGGTTTTCCGAGCGTCTCAGCTTCAACTTCCAGCCCGAAGACGGCCTACCACCCGGGCACCGACATCATGTACGTGAACACGGGCTCGGGCTGGCTGCCAGCCGTGCAGCCCGGAAGCAATTCCGTTTATACGGCGTACACGACCCTCGACAGCACAACCAAGAGCAACATCATCACTAGCGTGCAGAACACGTCCTCTGCGCCTCACGCGGCCCATAAAGCGATTGCAGCCAGAGTGACTGATTTGACGAACGGTAGATGAAACCGCCCGTTTTCCTCTGTAGCTGCTCAAAGACACTTAGACAGATCATAGGCCCGCGATCCGCAGTGGGCGCACGCTGATGGATCGCCCGCTTGCTACTACAGCCAGCAGCAATCTTTGCCTGAAGCCCGGGATACACAATGCCGAGACGACTAAGGTCTAGTGACAGGGGTCCAACCTATCCGTTGGAACTCAGCGGACAACGCTTCGGTCGGCTCGTAGCACTGGAGCCAGCAGGCACAAAGTATCGGGGTAAGATTCTTTGGCTTGCCAGATGTGATTGCTGGAATTACGTCGTCACAATCGGCTCTCGCCTGAAATCCGGACATACCAAGAGCTGCGGTTGTATTCGCACAGAGTACGCCCGGGCGATGGGTAACAAATACAAGCATCTACTTCGGGTCGGTGATAACGAACACGCAAGGCGAGCCCGAACCGTCTCGTCAAACTCATCCCAAACGGAGAATTACAATGACAACCTACTACCCCAGCACGGTGACCCGCCAACGTGTCGAGGCTGCGATCCGGCAGAATAAGAAAGTCCTCTGGATTGTAGATAACCTGCGGGCTCTCTTCAGTAACCCGACAATTTCGATTCCAGTCGGCGCGATGGTAGCACCGACAGACGGAGGAGCTGCTTTTGCTCCCGATGTTCTCGTTCAGGGCGGTGTCGATGGATTTGCTCTGGCGGCCCGAAATGCGGGAGTGTACACAGGATCAGGGCTGTCGAGCGAGTTCGAGGATTGGAATGCCGCTGGCCTTTTTCTCTCCAACGCGAAGTTCATCCGTGCCACGACTTATTACGGATAGGCTGTTCGGAAAACGAACAAAGACATGAGTTATCGCAATCTAGCTATAGTGTTGAGTAACAAGAACAATCACGCGGACGCCCGGAGAAGCGCGTTCCAAGCTTTGTTTCACGCGGCCAAGAACGGCTCGCAGAAAGCAATCGGGTACTTGCCGAACGACATAGACCTGAGTGAGCCTTGCCCGTGCCAAGCCTGCCGTTCGTCCCATGTTTCAGTCAACGATATGCAGGAACATCAGGTGACAGGCAGCCCGCAGGCTCGCAACCGTTCAACTGGATATACGGTAAACGGACAATGATTGCCGACCCTGTAGCCCGTCTGGAAACTCAAGTCGGACAACCCGTCAACGGGCCCGACAGCCCCGAAAGCGCACCAGCGCCAACGGTAGACATCGGAACTGGAACGTACACCCCCTCGCGGCTCCAATGTCTGTCCGTTGGCACGCCGGGTTCATCCGGCATTTCGTACTAGCTGGCTTTACGCCGTTGCGTCCTCCGTGCTTTTGTCTCCAATTCTTGCTCGTGCTGGGTCAGCTCATCCGCTGCTGCTTTGGCTACTTCGCGAATCATCTCCAGTCGATGCGCGTGTTCAGTATTTCCAATACGCTCTATGAGCAAATCGCAGTTTCCAATAATGATCGATAGCTTATTCACAATGCGGTGAGCGAGCGTTGGAACGGATACTTGCTCGGGTTTTGACATCATCCCGTTTGCATAACCTCCCTCCACCCCCTCCAATGTGTTAGTTTGTCCCGGCTCCGCGTAAATCTTCCCGCCGAATGGATTCTGTTACGGAAGTAGAACAGGCTTGTCGGGCTGCGGAGGCTTAAGGTATCTCCTTAGTCAGCTCTTAAGGCAATGGATACTGTGTAGTCGATGCCGTATAAGGTGACGCCTTCGAGGAGTGCCGACAAATCGGCACTTATGCCGACATATCGGCGGCAGAGCATGAGATGTCGCGTGTGAGAGACGATGCTTATCAGCGTGCAACTTTGGATAACCCTTTAAGATTGATGTACTTCAGAGCCCTCTTGCCTAACGGTCATGCCAAGGTACCTGCCGTTGGCTACGACGAGCGATCCGGGATATCAGAGCGCCTCCTAAGGCCGCGAGTAGAACAAGGGTAACGAGTAACAAAGGCATATGGCCCGCCCTCCCCAGTTATAGCGACGTTTACAAGTACCATGCTTTCTGCTCAACGTGTTTTTAACTTAGATACCTTGTTACGCAATCCGTACAACGACGTTTGCATGCCTTGAACGGAGTGCAAAGACGACGCGATCAATCGAGCACGAGGAGTTGCGTGGGCGGAACGAAGAGACGCTCATCAAGTCGTGTACGGAAACCATACAGAGGTCACCCGTAATCTTCAATTGCCCGATAGTCCAGAAAGCCTGTAGCCCACCCGTAAATCCCCAGCTGTAGCACCCAATCCCCAATTCAAGGACTCTCTATGCTTGCATTCAACAGAGGCAATCTTATCCACGGTCGTTCAGACACACCCACCTACAACTCTTGGCGGGCAATGCGTAATCGTTGCTCGAATCCTCACAACACGAACTATCCAGCCTATGGAGGCTCGGGAGTTAGCGTTTGTCCGCGATGGCGTGACTCGTTCAAGGCGTTCCTCCGGGAAATGGGCGAGCGGAACAGCATCTACTCGATGGGTCGGAACTCAAGAACGACTTTGATGGAATACTCAGTCCAGTGCTTGCGAACGTCTTGATTGTCCGAGTCGGGGTCAAACACGATGCCTGCCTCGTCCACCGCGACACTATGCAGGAAGTTGGGCCTGTCCGTCTCTAGCCACGCGATGTAGCGACAGCCTTCCTTCAGATCGAATGGAGGCCCGTCCGGAGCAGACATAACTTTACCAGACAGATTTGAGAGGCTCTGAAGCCGAGAGACGCTCAGTTCAGTGATTTCGTTCACCGACCCGTCGATGAGGTCTTCTTCCCGAGGCAAAGGAATGAACCAGCCCGCCCGGTCATAGCTCAAATCGAATACCATCGCGCCTGCCGCGATCAGGCAGCCGAGACTGTGTTTTTGAGCGACGTAGTTCATTTGTTCTAGACAAAAGCATATTACATCGGAAAACGTACAAGTCGCCCGCACAAACCATCATAAGATGGCTGCTTCCGCGATAGAAGTGACAAGCTCGTTGAGGTCTCTCTCGCAAATGGCACGTGTCACCAGACTTGCGACCAGAATTTGCTTGAGAACCGAGACACTGGTGCAAATCCTGTAGGAAAACTCTTCACCCTGCTGGCGAAATCCACAAAAATCTTTTTGAACTGGGTTGACTCGACGCATGTCCCTTTTAGAATTGTTTCGGACTTTAATACAAGTAGGAGAGAAAACAATGCCAGTGCAATCACAAGAGCAAGAGACTCTCAACGTGAAACTTGTTCACTTTACTAAACAGAACTCGCCGGACGAACCCGTGCAGGTTGCATTCTCGGTAGTTGACGATCAGGGAAAAGAGGAGATCATTACGGGTGAAATTCCCTACTCCTATGACCTGTTTCGTCTTTTCCAAGAAAACGGTTGGCTGAACATCCGCAGAGGTGTGTCCTCGATACGTGAGGGCAAGACACAACGTCGTACCATGTCTGCGTAGTTCCAATCCTGCCTAAACATGCGCTGGAGCTTAGGAACATATAGGTTCCAGCGCATCCGGAACGCCTAAGGACGCCCGCAGCCGAGTTAGCCCTTTAGCCGATCCTTGTCCGGATTCCGTACCTTGGAAGACCTGACGCCCGTAACTCAATCTGGAATGCTACTAAGGGCAAGGGGTCGCCCGTAATCCAATCATTGTCCAGAATACGTAGCCTGAAGCCCAGAATCACACATAAGGACACAAAAACGGCTTAGTACACGGGCTGCTCGTCAAGCTTTGAATGGACGACTTCAAACTCATATCCGTATTTCTTAATCACCGCCCGCACGAGATCGGCAAACCACTCTGGTGCCGTGGGTGCAACGTAAACCCTTTCGACGAGCTGCTTGAGATCCACCTTGACTTTGAGGCCATGGTTGATCGTTTCTTCGCCATACTTCACATCCCAATGCCCCTTGCCGATGGGCAGCTTAAGAACAAGGGCTCTGGCCTCTCGTTCGTGCTCGAAGCTTTTTCTCTTATGAATGAAAGGGTTTAGATTTGTTGCAAAGGGATCGCCTAATAACGCGAGACCGGGGGGCTCTAAGAAGTGGGTCTCATAATCTATGTACTTCACGACGCCAAGATATACTATCTCGTCGTCGATAATGGCATCACGAAGAGTCTTGTAACTAGATTGAACAGCGATGCCTTCGTTACTCTGTAGGTACAACTTCCACATCGCGGCTGATTCGTGGTCGTTTATGTGCCAGCAATTGATGGCTACGTACTTGGTCCACATCTTGCGTATGTCTGTGTGCCCTATTGGCTGGATCTCCCGGCCATCGCTGGATTGCCGAGGTCGAATATTGAGTTGCGGCCACGACCCCTCAAAAGGATCGCCCAATTTATCCGCGCGTGCGAAATAGAGGCACCGAGAGTCGAGCAGGGAGACGAGCTTGGAGAAATCCATGTACCGCCATACCCTCACACGTTCATTTTCTGGCTGTGTGAAATTTGGATGCAACTCAAACATGTCCACGAATTATACTCGCCAGTAAGTCGTGAGAGTGCAGCATGTTGCAACGGGCGGCTGTGCGGCCTATCTGAGTCGACCATAGAGCAGGCGGCGTTGTACATTTTCCTTGCTGGGTTATGTCGTGTACGTTTTCCGTGTCCGGATTCCGTACAAGTCGCCCGAAATTCATCATTGTCCGGAATACGTACTAGAGGCCCGTAATCAAATCCGGAAAGCGTACTAAGGTAGCGGTCGCCCGTAACAAACGGTGTCCAGTAAAGAGAGAGAGTATCAGGCAAAGATAGTGATATCCGGGAGTGCGGGCTGTTGGTCTTGATCTTGAGTTTGCTGTTGGGTCTGCGTAGACGGCTGCTGCGCAGCCTCGGAGCCGGGTCTGCGGAGCGTCGTTGGACGACGCAGAGCTAGCGAAGGTTGCTAGGCAACCGTAGCGGAGCCGAGCCGAAGGCGAGGCATATCCGATTACACCCGATCACAGCCGATTCTTGCCTGTCTTAGTGGCCGAATTCAGCCAAGATGATTGATAAACACCACCCTCGCGCATTTCATCACGAAAATCGCATTCTACGAACGCTTTCGTAGTTCTGTGAGTTCGGCCAAATGTATCCAGTAACGTAGACAGTGCCAATTTTAGCCGTAGTGTAATCAATAACTTACAACTGTCGCGCGGTTCCGCGTAACGCTGTATTCTCGCGTCTTGAGCGCTCGATCTGGCGAGAGGCTATGTGCAAGTTACGAACACGCTGATCCGGGCAAAGTGGAACAATCTGCGACCCCGCCAAGTTACAGGTCGCCCGTAAGTGTAAGATTGGCTCTTATCTTGGTTAAGTGGTATCACAAGCGGTATCATTCTCGTGTAAGTACAATGATTACAACAACTGGCGGAGAGTGACGTATTCTCGACCAAGAGGCGCTAGCTCTACATCGGCTCTAAGTCGCTCAATCTTGCCCGCTAAGTGGGACAAACGAGTCAGTACGGGAAACGGACGCCCGATAAGCATTACCCACCTCCCCCAACAGCGCTACGCCTCGAAATACTAAGGGGGAAGAAAACAGGGGGAGAAATCGCCCGAAAGTGTTGTGTAAGTCCAGCGCTGCCAGTTAGATAGACGCCTTAAGAAACTGCACGACTCCCTATGAGCCTTCTTTTGCGGAGGGCGGCTCCGGTGGACCTACCCTGCCGGGGACCACCGGACGCGGGATGCCTTGCGAGGCTGCGAAAGCAAATAAGGGTTCCTTTACCCCCCCTTCCCCGAGTGTCCGGACAACGTAACACCCTTTTCCCAAGGCAGCCGGGGCCTCCTTCCCGATGGGACTCCAATAAGCATCCTTTTCCCAGACGGGGGTGGGGTCTTGTAAGTCAGTAGGAGTCCCATAAGCATCCTTTCCCGACCTAGGGGGTGGGGCTCAAACTTCGGAAAGGGTGGTAGCGTGAGAGATAGGAGTTTAAATGCGGATAGATCGAACAGGAATTACTTACAGGCAAGTGATTCTTACGGGCTAGCTCGATTACGGGCGTCCGGGGTTCCATCCGGATACCGTACAGGCCCGAACTCAGAAACCCGCCTTACAATCGACTTAGGAGCTGACCCGTGGGTGACTTGGCAGAAATGCAGGCCGCGATGCGGGCCCGAATGAAAGGCGGTCTGTCTCACGCCTCTAAGTGCGAACATGGCGTGTATTGGCCCTCGGGCGACCCGGTTGCCCTTTATTGCTCTTACTGTGGTAGCGGGCCTCAGGCGACTCCGGAAACCGTACAGCCTAAGACTCGTAAACCCCGCAAGAAAAGGGTTCCTATCCCGGAAACTCCCGGATCATTGTCCGAGTCTAGTTCCACCCCTTGTACGGAAAACGTACAGGCCGAGATTTCGCATTAGATGCTTTTTACCGTGTTACGGGCGTCCTACATCTCAAACCGCGCACCTACCCCTCTAAGTTCGGCAGCGTTGAAGTTAAACCGTTTTAATAACCCTCGTACGCTCTGATCCAGCCCGATCTAATCCAACAAGGAACCTATATGCCGTTTCTCAGGAAGAAGTACAAAATCTATGCCCTTATCGACCCTCGGGACAAAATGCCCCGGTTCGTCGGCTCAACCTTATGCAGCACCACGGACATGATCGGCTTCCATGTCTCCCGCGCTGAACTGATCCCAGAGGACGAGAAAGGGCAGTGGATTAGCTCTCTGCTCAAGGAAGGACTGCGACCGATAGCGAAGGTCCTCGAACGATCTTACGAGCGCAAGGAAGCCAAACGGCGTTGGATTCGAAAGCTATCGTTTTGCCCGCTGTTGAATAAGAACTTGGTCGGGTGACCCCCGCCCCCTCCCACGAGTCACGAGAGGGACTCGAACGAGTTTACTGAACCAGCAGGAACTTGTTCCAGCCCATCATGTTGAACAACTTCAGTTCGCTTTCGAGCGCTTTCTTGACCTGTTCCTCCACCCTCGCCAGCGCCCCGTCTAGGTTGCCAGAAGGAAGTTCTCCCGTGCGGTAAGCGTCAAGATATGCGAGAGCCGTCAGAAGGGCGTTCTGAATCTCACAACTCGTTTCTCTTGGGAATATCATGACCGAACTTGTATCGCGGTCGGGCTGTGATTTCCTAGAGAAGAACCCGGAAGGACATGACGAAGGTAATTACGGAAACCGGACTGGCCTTTGGATCAGCTCGTCTTTCCCGCCGCCTTCTTAGCAGCCCGCTCCTTCTGCCTGCGACGTTTTTGACCCGCCCGGATTCGTTCGAGCGCTTCAGGCGAGAGCTTCCTACGAGTACCAACAGGTCTCCCGGGCTTCTTAGGCGCTGTCCCGCTCAAAGAATCCACGAGCCCTAAGAGTTGATTGATGGTTTCGAGCCGCTTACTTAACGTCTCGCGTTCCTGCCTGAGAGCCGATATGTCGAGGGTCTTCACCGCGAGATTGTAACGGAGAGTGTGTCAACCTGACAATCCGGATTCCGGACGAGAAGTTCCGGTCGCTAGTGAGATGCGCTTTCAACAATGTGAAGGCTAACAGATGCTTTGGCTGTGGGATCGGCCTTCGAGATGGCGGTCAAAGTAACATCAGGCGGATTTGGTGGAACGCTAGGGGCTACATACAGATTTCCCACCATTTCACCACACGCAGAGTTTGAACAACCCAGCCCGCTTAGGCTCCACTTCACAGCCTTCTTCTTCGTGCCCGCCACGGTCGCTTGAATGACCATTGACTCGCCAACGGGAACCCTTAGATCGCCGGACGACGAGATGTTGACTGCTATGCCGGATTTGGAAGGAGTCGAGGAAGTCGGAGCCGCCTCATTTGAATGCACGGGCGAGGTTCTCTTACCCGAACCACCGAGGTCGCTTTTGGCCGGGTTGTAGAAGAAGCGAAACCGCAGCGCAAGATATTGCCCGGTGAATTTATCGGGCAGCGGCTTGAATGGCCTCGACGCCGTGATACTACCCCACGCAGGCCGATCCAGAGCGACATCGCCAGAGGAAGCGACGAGTCGCATATCAGCAACCTGCCCGTCTTTCGTGATAGCAAACTCAATCGCGAGTTTTCCTTTCTTCGTCGCTGCACTTTCCGGAATTAGGCGATACCAATTCTTCCGTACGTTTTCCAAAACGCCTGTCAGGTACGGGCCAAAATCCACCCCTCGGGTATCGCTGAGAATATCGAGCGAGCCGAATTGCTTCCCCACTGTTCCAACGCCTAAGTTTGGGTGATTTTCGACTGCGGCTTTTGCGGCCTGCTGAATAGCCGCACCCGGACTCATATCGGCCCCATACTTATTGAAACTGTTACTCGGGCTAGCAGCAGATTGCTGTTTTTGTTCGGGAACAGACCGTGCGGGAGTCTGTGACTGCTTTTCGGGAGAAGGCGAAGTATCTTGCCCGGTTGCAAAAGCGCAGCAACAGAGTAGTATTGCGAGCTTCATAAACTTGCCTCTCTACAGCGCTGAAGTATATAGCCGCCTTACAAATATGCCAGTTAGGAATACGGAAACCGGATATGGCTAATCGGCTGGTTCTAGGTTCGCCTTCGGCCACTCAAGAATGACGCCTTGCCTCTTGCGTTCAGGGTCACCGTACATCAGTTCTTGGAATTCGGTTTCCTCTCTCTTGTCCAACGCACGATATTCTCCCTTCTCGACGGCAATAACGTACGCTCCGGCCATCGTGGAAGACGAACAAGCGACAGCAGAAGCGATTGTCAGGTGAAAGTGATCACATCCACAAAGGCAATGGGAATCGGTCCAAGCACAAAATTAGTACAGCGGCGGCGGGGAGGGCATTCTTTACTGCCTCCTGTCTCAAAGTGAGACCCGCGTCTCACTTTCGTGTCTCACGTTGTAACCCGATTCAAAAGAGGAAAACCAGATCACCGAAGTAACGTTGAGTAATGTGACCGCAAGTAAAAAGCCCGCCGATCTTCGGGCGGGCGGCTGGTAGTGCGTTGACGGGGCTACGAGTATAGGGCGACGAACTCTTCGAGCGCATTGTTAACAACGGTCTCGACCGTCATGCCGGATTCGATTGCTGCCTGCTTTACTTCCTCAAAGCGGCTCCTGCTGATTCTGATTTCTGCGAACTGAACATCTGAATTCATTACGTCCTCCCATGCGGTATGGCATCTAAGGTATACCTTGCTGTCAAGGTGTCTCTCGGGCGATATTGGATGATGCAAAAGCGGAATCAGACAATCACCATCAAGGCTACCCTTGACGACGTGAAGTTGTTTGAGCGGGCTGGGAACGAACTCTGGCCCGGTGCTCCTGTTACCAGATCGTCCCTCGTTCTAGAGCTAGCAAAGATGGGTGCGGAACGGGCGCTAAAGGAAAAGCGCGTCCGGAAGGCGGACTAATCCATATTCCGCAGAGACGCTATGTGAACTCGGTATGTCGCTCTGACTACTTCGCCCATCGTGGTTCACCCCGCCAATGATCTCACACCGATTCCGGCTCGAAGCCAGACACTGGCTTCTTTCTGCCTCTTCCGCCCTGCTTGCCCCAGTCCGACAACTGCCTTTTGTGTTTAGCCGCAGTAGCTTGTCCCCCACCGGACGCGATACATCTAGGACAGACAAGTTTCGACTGGGAATGTTTGGGGCAGGTTGGGATTAGGGATCGGACGGCCAGCGCGAATTGATCCGCGACTTGTTGGAGGAATCCAGCATGTGCGTCGGAGTAGTTGTTCCTGTGTGAACTGAGGACAATGATGACTCCAATGCTTTCACTTCGCACAATCAAGGGAACTGCGCAGTATGATCGGATGCCTTCTTGCACATTGTATTGTTCGGCTTGGAACTCAAGCTCGTTTACCAGATTGCGCCGAACGATAGGTTTCTGGTTTTGAAACACCCACCCATGATGGGTTTCTTCGCAGTCCAGCATTATGCCTACTTGGTAAAAGCTGGCGGAACCCTGCCCTGTGGCGGCGGTCAACCTGAGTGCTTTGTGCTCAGGCGTATATAGGCTCAATCCCATTCGGTCATATGGGAGTACATTTCTCACGGCCGCGCTTGTGCCCTCGAAGATTTCGTCGAGACTGGGTTCTGTGATTGCCACCCGGTTGACTTCAAGTATCGTCGAATACTTCGCGATTGTTCTTAGCGCCATCCTATTTGCACCCGATCATTGAACTACTGGCCGACAGATATTTGTAGCACGCAAGAGTATCTTGGGCGAAAAAGCCAGCTACTGGCTTTCCTTTACGAAAACAGAACAGAACCTACACGCGGTAAGTGAGTTAGTTTAAAAGAGCGAAGATCATCAGTCGTCATGCTCCGATCCTGCAAGGGACTGCCCTCCCCAATCGCTACCTTGCAGGATCGTCGAGCGGGGCGTAGCAGAAGCGACGGCCAAAGGATGCGCTTCGTGGAAAACATCAAAGCAAAAACTACTGTTGTCACAATCAGTGCGCTCCATGAAATGCTAAATCGATTGTCCATCATCATCGGGAACTGCGATTTACTCATCGAGAGAACAGCAACCGAATCGGAAAACGCAAGACTCCTTCCTGTGATCAAGCAGAATGCCCGTGCGGTCGCGGATACGCTCGTCGCATATCAGCTTGAGGCGCTTGCAGAAAGCGAAAGGTCTTGGCCGATTGAAGCCAACAAGTCGCCCAAGGCCATGCAGAAACGCTCCCGGCGCAGGTCCGTCGGGCCAAATTAACCATGAGTCCCGAAGACGGTCAGATGATGTTGGAGCTGTGTCGCAGAATCGACCGCGAAACCGATCCGGCAGCACTCTCTATCTGCATTGCCGACCTGCTGAAGATACTTCAACGGAAGATCGATGAAGTTCGGAGCGAGGGAAAGCCAACGCAGCCATTCCCAGAATGAGTCTTTGTCATGTTGCCGAATATTGACGAATATCAATATATGTTGTATGCAGCGCATAGACTTTCGGATACCATCCACTCCTTGGCTGCATCATTAGGAGAACGGGTCATGAGGAAACGGCAGATGAAAACGCCCCGACTCTGGGAGGCGAATCGGGGCAGGACGCTACGGTTTCACTTTCTTTTAACTATCAAGCCGCACGCGGATCGCTCGCGAATGACCGTAGCTCTATGACTGGAAAATCTCGCTGGACGCTCTCGGCGTAGGCATCGATGGCTTCTTTGAGCTGATCCAAGACCATCTGAATCACGAGCGCGTTTTCTGCTCTAAGCAGTTGGGCACAGAGGAGTCTGATGCGTTCGTCGGGTCCCACACAAATAAGATGTCAAGGTTTGTGAATCGATTGAATACAGGAAACTATGTAGCAATTGACGGAAACGTCAAGCAATATCGATGGATCGTCAACGACGACGGTGCGCCTCACGAAACGTGTGTGAGAGATATGTGTTGATGCTCTTGGGGCAAGGGCACCAGAATGCGTGATCGTCGGGAAATATGATGTGACCGCAAGTTTCGCAAATCTGCCTGCCATTCTCAAGAATCCGCATGGGTCGGAAGTGACCGTCTAAAACGCAATGCGGGCATCGCGGAACTCGATTCGTCACGGCCATCGTCAAAAGCCTCAAATAGAAAGATGCGGTTCCAATTCGTCTTTGACCGCACACTCCATTTTTCCGGTACCTCACGGAATCGCGCTGCCAACTTGGGAGAAGATGTTGTTCGCGTTCGAACCAATCAAGCGGATTGCGTCCACAAACACAACGAGGATGAACGCGATCATGATCGCGTGTTCAGCTACGGGCCTCTTTTACAGTTTTTACATGCGCGAACGCGTTAGTTGCGCTATCTTGTTGCGGTCACTCGTCCGTGCTCCGGTCCTGCAAGGGCCTGCCTTCCCCATCGCTATCTTGCAGGACCGTCGAGCGCGATTGTGAGAGAGACAACCTCCATAATGTGCAGCGGATGCTATTCAGCGGTCCAATCTAATACGATTCTAGGCGATTATTCTGCGTTTTCTATGCGAACAGGCGTTTCTGCGGTAGCTGGTCCAGTGTGACAGGCTTTGAGCAGTCCTCATCATCGTTTTGAACTTGATTGATCCGGCTGCTCACTGGATACGCCCGCATCAGACGGGCATCGAATGGCCTCAACAGTCCGGAAACCGTATCAACATTGGTCATGCCCGGATCGAGCCACAAGTCGTAATCATCTTTGCTGAGAATGACGGGCATCCGGTCGTGGACTCGCGACGTGACGGCGTTCGGTGCGGTCGTGAGGATCGAGCAAGACTTGACCCATCGCCCCTCCGGGTCTTTCCATCCGTCCCACAGTCCGGCGAATGCAAACAACTCCCCTTCATTGACCTCGAAACAATACGGCTGTTTTGATTGTCCGGTTTTCGCCCATTCGTAGAACCCGTCTGCTGGAATCAGGCAACGGCGGAACTTCATCGGATCACGGAATGCAGGCTTGCTCGCGGCTGTTTCCGATCTCGCGTTAATCATACTGGCAGAGCCGGACATGTCTTTTGCCCAAGATGGAATCAGTCCCCATCGCATCGCGGAGAGCACTCGCCGGGGTTCTTTCGGATGCTGGCGGATAACCGGGACAGGTTGGGTGGGAGCGATGTTGTAGCGCGGAATCCAGTCCTCACCTCCAGAGGCGTCGAAATACTCCTCAACGATCTGCTTTCTCCGCGATAGCCGATATCGTCCGCACACGAAGCATCCATTATGTCAGGACGAGTAGAATGTTGGAAATCCTACCATGACAGCAATCGTATTCAGGAAGGGCCCCTGTCGTGACGTTCTACGACCGAATTCGTCAGGAACATTGGCTACGCGACAAACAGGACGAAGGTAAAGTTCTGATTCTTAATGACGACTCCTGTTGGGAAGTCAATCCGAGCGATTGTGTCATAACGGCACATTGGTTGCGCGGATCGACGATCATTGTTGAGTACACCGAAACGGGTGAATACCCCTACTTGCTCAGGAACTGCACAGAGAACGAACGTGCACGTGCTAATTTCTTGGGCGGGTTCCGTGCTGTCAGTTAGGCAGACCCGCGTAGCTCACCGACGCTATGCAACCGAGCCTGAAGGGGAAATTCCCATTTCAGCCTTCAAATTGTGCCGATGAAATCAGGGTTGCGAACGGACACCTCTTGCCTTTGTGCCCAGATGCGTTGTGTTCTTGCAGCAGACCGATTGCAAATCTTTCGGCCCGCGCAATCGACTCGCTTTCATCCGGCGTTAGGCCCGGACGCGTTGCGAGTTTGCGAATATCAGAGAGTTGCTGTTCCAGCTTGTCTTTGATCGCGCACTCCATTGGCAATCCTCACTGAATCGAACTGCCGACCTGCGAAAAGATGTTGCTCGCGTTCGCACTGATCAAGCGGACTGCGCCCATCAGAACTACCAAAATCACCGCGAGCATAATTACGTATTCCGCGACACCTTGGCCCTCCTGACAGCGCAGGTGTTTCAAGCGAGACTTGCCCGAGTTGGCGCTCCCCAGCTCCACGTGTACATGTTTACATTTTCTTTACAGGACCAAAATGGCCCGTTCGGGGGACGCGAAAGTCACTCTCACCGCGTTACCACCGTACTCCGAATGGCGACTTGCGAGAACTCGATTTGTCATATTGACAATCATCAATATATGCTATGTACACTGCCCCACTTTTCGGATACCATTCCACTCCTTGGCTGCATCACTAGGAGAACGGTCATGAGGAAACGGACGGATGCTGAGGCCAAACAGATGGTCCAGCACGTATTTGAGAGTACCAACCTCGGCGCGAAACTATGGGCGGCCTTCGATAGCTGCAAACACGGTCGCGTCAGCATGGACGATGAATTTAGAAAGTTGATGAACGGTAATCGCTATGCAAAAGGTTGGGACCGTGTGTTGGACGAAATTGGGTGGCCCCTTTTTGAAGCCATGTACTATCTAAAAGACTCGATCCGAGAACAGCGTATCGCGCAACTGCTGGACTTGGTGAAGGGTTGGGACGGTCCGCCACGGGCTAAGGCTGTGGTTCTTCCGTTCGACAGTGGATCAGTCAAACGCGAACGGAAGACAAAACGACTTGTTTCGCACTAGGCAGCATAGCCTATTCAAAAGGGCAGCATTCTTTCTGACTGCTTGGCAGCGTGTTTCTGTAGCCTAAGGAGAAGATTTTCCTTTAGCTTCCCCGCCGCAAATCCCTGCATAATGACGAATGGCTGGACGAGTGGATTGATAAAGCGGAATCGATATCGCTTTCTGGCACCAGTCTTTTGTAAAATCGGCCCTCGTTTCGCTTCGGTGAATTCATTTAAATGTTGTGCGAAGCTTGGGATGTCATATTGCTTACCTGTGATTTCGCGTAGTGGCTGCCTAACGTCCTGAGCTGCAAACCATCCTAGAGAATCTTGCGGAGCCAAAGCACAAGAAAGCAGTACATCGGAGAAGAGGCTATCTTTGCGTGTACTCAAAGTCGCTTTGTGGCAGGCGCTCGTCACTGACTGTTGTGCATCTTGCAGCGCCTTCTTCGTCGCCGTATCAACAGTTGAAGCTTTAACGTGCGAACAGGCTTCGTCGTCGAGAGCAGTCCGGACTGTGTGCAGGCCAAGCAGGTGAGCATAGTGGGGCAGACCTTGCGAAAACAACGATATGCGCTCTAACGCATCTGGTTCTATAGTCATTTCAAGTCGATCAACCCCTGTATTGATAATCTGCTTGATCTCATCAACCGACATTCTCGGCATCCTGACTTGCACGAGCGCACGTTCGACCGATTGATGTTCCACTATTAGTTGATCGACGCTATCCGCGACTCCCACGAGCAGCACCGTTGCTCTCACGGCATGATCTGACAGGGTTTTGATGGTGTCAGCAAAGCCACGTTTTATATCTTGTCGAAGCCGATCAAACTCATCCAGAATCAAAATTGGAAGGCTATTTCGCGATAGAACTGTAAGTGCGCGACGAACGTCATCGGGAGAAACGTCATCGCTGCCTCCCAAGAGATCGAGAGCTTTGTCTTGAGTACCCGGGGCAAACCCAGATGCTTTGACCGAGTGCACCATATCAATTTCAGCGAACACTTTGTGCCAGACGGACGAAAAGGAATCCATCGTGTCACAATTTACGCGAGGGGATAGTACGGTTGCTCCGCCGCTCAAAAATGACGCCAAGACATTCGCTAAAGATGTCTTGCCAACACCTCGCTCGCCAAAGAGTATGGCGTGCTGACCCTTCTGATTGATCGCATCGATAAGTTTTCGAACTTGTTCGTTACGACCCGCAAAGAGTGATCGCTCATCAACTGGCGCAGTGGGGCTGAAGACGGTTCCCGCTTGCAGGGAAAGCTCCAACGCTCGTTCTGGGCTCAACAAGGCTGACATGGGCTAGTATAACCCCCAAGTGGGACAGTATATCTATATACTGGGACAGTATAGCACTCAACGCCTACTCGCCGCGTTCCGTTTGGGTGCTCGTATTAGGGGCGAATGTGAGGCGAAATCTATAATGCGTCCATGCACAAGAACAGAGTCAATCTGGTAAAGGTCCTAGCTGCCCTGAACACGACTTGTCCGGAATGCGGACACGAGATCACGCCCGCAGAGATTCGGCGGGTGGATGTTGAGCGGGTGATTTGTCCGAAATGCGGAAAGATTTTCGACGCAAGGAGCGTCCGAATAGCGGACTGAAGTCGGGCGGGCGTCATCCTTTTCGAGAGTGGGCTCAATACCTACTTCAACAGCTTGGAGTCCGTCACTTTATCAGAGAAATAGACAAGCGACACCGCATTGCGCGGCACAAATACGGCCTTCGTTTCGTCTTGGCCAACGATGTAGAAACCTGCGTCCGACTCATCCACCAGCCGCGCCGACACGCTCTGATTAGGCTTGAGAAGAGAATCCTTTGTGAAATATAGAGTAACAGGCACAGGGCTTCCGCCACCCCAAGATGCCTTCATGTTGGGATAGTAGTACGACGCGAACAGGAACAAGAGGGTTAAGACAAAGAACAACGATTGCGCCCAATAATTATCCCCGAGATGCATTGGCATTCTGCCAGCGAAGAGCAGCGATGCGACTCCGATACCAAAGAACCAGATTGTTATCGAGGTCTGCCCGAAGTCATTTGCCACAACTATTGGCGACATCGCTGAAGTGATGAACACCAAGACAATGGCAATCGAAGAGATGGCCGAGACATAATCGGGAATTCTTTTAGACTCTCGAACTACGAACAGTACCAAGATCCCCAATACACCGACGATCAGCCACCATGTCTTGAATGGCTTGCTACCTGTAAGGTTGAAGAACATCACAGCAGGCCAACTCAAGCCCGCGCAGCCCAAATAGAACAAATACAGGAAATTAGCAACTGCCTTCCAGTTCATTTGTGTGTGCCGGGCTCGATAGCTCGTTACGATCACAACTGGTATCCCGCTTAAGAGGAAAAACCAAGCGCCAGCGGCTAGAATTCGCGGACGGAACGGGTTAGCCTCCGTGAAGCCGTACTTTGCTTGGTGCAATGAAACTATGAGGAATCCGGACGAATAGACAGTCAGAACAATTCCCGCTATGCCCTTGGATAGAACGTCAGCCAATGGGCTTAACGAAGTGAGGTTGATAGGCTTGGTCTGGGATTCTTGAGGCGGCTGTGCGGGCGTAGCCATTCTTTCTTGCTCTGGCTGAGTTGTTCCGGTTGATTGTACCAAGCCCCACGCACTGAGCGCAGGGGAAGGGATGTCTGGCATCTACAAGGTCCCTAATTTTTCCAAATGCCCGTTACCAGTGCGTCCAGCCTGTCCTGCCTTGCCTTAACCCGCTGAGACAAACCCGCCCGTTCTTCCATTTTGGAATTGGAACATTTAGGACTTTGGGACCAAGAATTGGGACTAACCAGAGTGGGATTTTAACGTGGAATTTTGCAGCTAAGCGACGCCGAATCAATGAATTTCCACTGTGTCCCGAACCAGGTGCTCTACCAGGCTGAGCCACTCCCCGAACACGATGCCCTGAACGGGCAGAAACGGTAGAAACTGATTATAGCAGAGATAGTGGCCAGTCCTTGAGCGCAGATTCCGGGTGATGATCTAAATCGTTAGATCAATACCGATTCTGGAAGCGTTGCAAACCGCTCGCCAAGCCGCTTGGAATTTCAATTTTGTCCGCTTAAACGAATCAAGAAAACTTAAAAAGACCTGGCGCAACTATAGCCCAAAAAGCTTGGGCCATGGCCAATCGCTTGCCTAGAGCAGGTATTCACCTGATTGCAGGCTCCGCCCTCTCTGGCAAAAACTGGGCATTACCCCTTCGTCGATATGCTCTCACTTAAGCCATCGTCAAAGAAGTTTTGGTCCAAGTTTGTTTTGCTGGTGATTGCAGTTGAACAGGGACTGAAAGCCCAATCATCTGCCATCCCAAACGCCGTACACGGCGCAGCAGTGCCGGCCATGCCTGCAGCTCGCACGTCTGCTCGCGGATTCTGGAAACACTCCAAGCGCCGACTCCTCCTACTTGCCGCCATTGTTCTGGGAATGCGCATCTTTGTAGGTGAAGCTTCCGTGGTTCCCACTTCTTCCATGGAAGGAACAATTCTGGTAGGCGACCACTTATTCATGGACAAGCTGCTTTACGGACCGGAGATTCCTTTTGTTCACTGGCGGCTGCCGATGATCAAAACCATCCACCGCGGCGATATCGTGGTCTTCCGTTATCCCAAAGATCCTTCTGAGACTTTCTTGAAGCGAGTAACCGCGACCGGGGGCGATCGCCTGGAGATCCGCGATGGCGTTCTTTACGTTAATTCTGAACCGGTGCAGGAACCTTATGCGGTACACCATGCGCCGGTGCACAGTCCAGAGGAGAGCTGGGGACCAACGGTTGTGCCGGAAGGCAAATTGTTTGTGATGGGAGATAACCGCGACAATTCCAGTGATAGCCGCGACTGGGGCTTTGTGCCGGTGCAAAATGTGATTGGCGAACCGCTGTTTGTTTATTGGTCATACGATGCGCCTACGGCGCGGTGGCTGGATGAGAACCCCGCGCACCGGATTTCTTTTTACGCCTCAATTGCGGAGAATTTTATTTCCCGCACCCGGTGGAATCGCACAGGAATGCTGTTGTAATCAAGGATTGATGCGTAAATTGCTGCCCATCTTGTTGCCTTCTGACAGTTCAATGAATACAAAACTTCCGAAGCAAAATCGCAGCGCGGCGGCATCTATTTCTTCTCATCCTCTTTCCCAGCACGATCACTTGCTCTTTGGGGATTGGCTATTTTTGTCAAAGCAATAACTTACAAATTCCGGCGTGTAGCGTTGCACCACTTCTTCTGGAACATCGTCTCGTTTGACTTCGTGAAATTTGAAGTCAATTTCTCCGTTGCTCTTCACTGTGGCCAGCAGAAATCCGTACACGTTGGTTCGCGCCTCGCGCGCATGAGGAGCATCAGGCGGCAGGGCATAGCGGATTGCTCCGCCAGTACCAACAATCCAGCCCGGAAGCTCGCCGCCATTGGCCTGCCAATACTCTGAATTGAAAATGCCGCTCATGTAAAAATGGGAATGGCTCGCCAGCAGATAAACATGCTTGTGGCTCTTCTTTTGCAGGTTGAGAAGATCGGTATAAACTCGGCGGCCGCTCTCCACGCCTGTGCTCCAGTCACTCATGCTGTGCCCAAAAGCCAGGCTATCAGGCAGAGCCGCATGCATGCCCACAACAATGGAGCGCACAGCCGGATTTGTTTCCGCACGCTGAAGCACGCCTTCAAACCAGCTTACCTGGTCAGGGGAGAACTGATCGTGAGTAGCATTATCAAGGTAGATGAAGTCCACGCCGCCCTGAATCCAGTGGAAATATGTCTTAGGCGTAGTGCCTTGCGGATTGTCCGCAAGCCTCTGCTGCCTGAGCACGGGAGCATCCAGCCACCGGCCGAATTTCTCGGCAAATTCTTCACGCGTCTTGGGCGGGATGACCTCATGATTGCCGATGCCTACAAAGACCGGCGTGGAACCAAAAGCAGCAAGCTGGCTGCGGATAAAATCATCCCAGGCATCCTTGAGGTAATCATTTTTTGAAATCTGGCGGCCGCGATGTTCAGGTTGGTGTTGATAATCCTCATCCGCACCGTAAATAGCGCGCAGATCGCCCATGTGCCAATAAAACGATGCCTGGTTCTTCAAGACTCCGGCCGCAATGGCCGGCATAACCACATCACCGCAATTGCGGGAGTCTCCGGAAACTGCAAACTTCCAGGGCTGATCTTGCGTGGCCTTTGGAGAATTGGCTTTGTTCTGTGCAATCGCTGGCACACAAAGCACGGCCAGCACCATGACAAAAAGGAAGCGGTGGGTTATACAATTCAGCAAAATTGTGCTCCGCAGTTCACGTCTCTTGGTTGAAACATAAGAATGAATCAATCCACTGTAATTGCGAGCCCATCAGCGCTGCAAGTGCGCGGATGGTTCTGTAAACGGATTTCAAAGCTGTGTATTCAGGAACGCAGAGAGGTAGATGCAAAAACTCAGGGATTCAATGCGGCGCCGGTCAATATACCCGGATTACTGCGCGAGCGCGAGGCTGTCTGGCGCACAGGACTGTATTCCAGGTCGCGCGATTCCATTACATATTTACCTTTGAAGCGGACATTGGCCACCGCATGGGTAAAGGTATGCAGCCACACGCCATCCACTTCAGTAAAATTCATCAATATATAAAGGTCGTGAATCCACCAGGAGGGTGTTTTTACCGGGCTGCCTTCTAGCCGCACAATGTTATAACTGGCAGAATCCAACCAGAGCTTTCCCCGGAGCAGGTCTTTTTCTTCTCGCTTAGGATTCAGGGCCAGCAGGTAGCAGCGCCGGCCGTCTATCGTCCCCTCGCCCAAAAGTTGGAAATTGTAGTTCTCGGGTGAGATTTCTTTTTTCTGCGCATCCCTGGGCGGCTCTGTTTCTTTGTTCAGGACATCACGCAGCACTTTTTCTCCCATGCCGCCACTGCTGCTCTCAATTGAATACTGCTTATTATCGGGTGGCAGTACTGTGATGTTGGCCACCACATGGGCTTTGGGTTGCTCTTTTTTGTCCAGCAGCAAATAGCCTCTCTTCACCGTAAAAGGACGCTCATGAGCTTTGTTTTCCTGCTGTGCCGTCATCATCCTGGCAACAATTGCATTCACATCCGGCGAGGGTGTATTGGCCTGTGCGCCAGCCATCACTGCCAGCAGACACGACAAAAATGCCAAATATGTGAATCGCAGTACCATGCAAAAATCCCACTACCTAACTTCTTAGGGAGTTAGAAGCAAATTCGCAGTAAAAGGAGGGCCAAGGAACTAAAAGGAACTAAGAGGATTACAACCAAAAGGCAGTGCAGCTGGAACCATGGTTTGCTGCGCACAGCGTCCCATGCGCTTATCATCCAATATGTTGTAGAAGGAGCGAAATGGCACGATGGCAGTCCTTATTTAGTCTGGGTCTGGCTTTCGGGTTGTGCTTTATCTCCAGTTGTGGAAGCAGTAACAACAGCACCTCGTCTTCGCCCGAGATAATCGGCACGCAGGTGATCGTCTCCGGCTTGAATTCACCTCTTGATATCGAACACCCCGACGACAACTCTGGCCGGCTGTTTGTGGTGGAACAGGGCGGCGCCATCAGAATTATTCAGAACGGCTCAACGCTGCCGACGCCTTTTCTCGATATCAGCAGCAAGACATTTGTCCAGGATGAGACCGGACTGCTGGGCGTCACGTTTCATCCCAGCTTCGCGGCCAATGGAAAATTTTATGTCAACTACGTGCGTAACAATGCCGGACAGTTTCAGTCAGTAATCTCGGAATTTCAGGTCTCGGCCGCCAATCCGAACCAGGCTGATCCAACGAGCGAGCGCATTCTGTTAACGGTTGATCAGGTAAGCAATTTCACCAATCACAAGGCTGGACAACTTGCGTTTGGGCCTGACGGCTTCCTCTATTTTGGCCTTGGCGATGGCGGCAGTGGCGGCGATCCATTTGGCCACGGCCAGAACACGCAAATCCTTCTGGGCAAGATAATGCGCATTGATGTGAATTCCATCAGCCCCGGCAAGCAGTACGCCATTCCTCCTGACAACCCTTTTGTGGCTGGCGGCGGACTGCCGGAAATCTATGCGTTTGGATTTCGCAATCCTTGGCGCTTCTCTTTTGATCCCAACGGCCGGTTATTTGTGGCCGATGTTGGCCAGGACAGTTTTGAGGAAGTTGATATCGTGCAAAAAGGCGGCAATTACGGCTGGAACATCATGGAAGGCGACCACTGTTTCAACCCGCCCAGCAATTGCAACATGACAGGCCTAAGCCTTCCTATTGTTGAGATTCCACATCCTGAAGCGGAAGCGGTGATCGGTGGTTTTGTTTATCACGGTACCGCATTGATCGGAATGCAAGGTGCGTACATTTTTGGCGATCTGAACGGCAAAATCTGGAAGCTGACAGAAGGCCCGCCCAACACGTTTACGCGATCTCAACTTGCTACGGAGAACTTCAACATCAGCTCATTCGGACAGGATGCTGCGGGCGAGCTTTACGTGACGGACATCTCCGGTGGACGCGTGCTCAAGCTGGTGCCACAGTAAATTTTCTTTGAATGGCCGCTCGATCATCCGCTTTCAGGCAACTCCCACAGGCGCTCGCAACTCGGGATAAAGCGGGAACGCGTCTGCCAGTTCCAGCACCTGCTTGCGGATGCGGCTGAGCACCTTTCCGTCTTTGTGATTGTTGAGTGCTTCGGCAATCCACGTTCCGGTTTGCACCATCTCTCTTTCTTTCATGCCTCTGGTGGTCAGCGCCGGTGTGCCAATGCGAATTCCGCTTGGCTTGAGCGGGGGATTGGTATCGAAAGGAATCGCGTTCTTGTTGACCGTGATTCCGGCCTGCCCCAGAGCATTTTCTGCTTCGCTGCCGAGCATGCCTTTGGCAAAAACGTCAATCAACATCAAGTGAGTGTCTGTGCCACCGGAGACAATGCGAAAACCTTCATCCATCAGCTTGGCTGCCAACGCTTTGGCATTGACGACAATCTGGCGCGCATAGTCTTTAAATGCCGGCTCCAACGCCTCTTTAAAGCACACAGCTTTCGCGGCAATAATGTGCACCAGCGGCCCGCCTTGTATTCCCGGCAAGACAATCTTGTCAACGGTCGCCGCCAATTCCTGCCGGCAAAGAACCATGCCCGCGCGCGGTCCACGCAACGTTTTATGCGTTGTGGTGGTAACAATGTCAGAGTGCGGCACTGGGGAAGGATGCGCTCCGCCAGCAACAAGTCCGGCAATATGCGCCATATCAATCATCAGCTTGGCGCCGACTTTATCTGCGATCTGCCTCATGCGGGCAAAATCAAAGATGCGCGAATACGCGCTGCCGCCGCCGATAATCATCTTTGGGCGCTCGCGCAAGGCGATCTGCTCCATCTCATCGTAATCAATCAGCTCCGTATCCTTGCGCACGCCGTAAGGGATGATCTTGTACATCTTGCCGGAAAAATTCAGCGGATGGCCGTGCGTGAGATGGCCGCCGTGGGCCAGGTTGAGTCCCATGACTGGATCGCCCGGCTGCAGCAGCGACATATATGCCGCCATGTTCGCCTGCGATCCTGAATGCGGCTGCACATTGGCATGGTCCGCGCCAAAAAGCTGCCTGGCACGGTCGCGAGCCAAATTTTCCACCACGTCAGTAAATTCGCAGCCGCCGTAATAGCGTTTGCCTGGATATCCTTCCGCATACTTGTTGGTAAAAACCGATCCCGCCGCCTCCAGCACCGCCATGCTGACAAAGTTCTCTGAGGCGATCAGCTCCAGCCCTTCATGCTGGCGGCGAACCTCATTGGCAATGGCGTTGGCGATTTCAGGATCAAATTCGGCAAGTGGACGGGACATCCAGGAATTCTTCATACAAGAATCTTACTAGCACCCGGGCGGCTTGGGGAGTGCGTCCATCCTGGCGTAGCTCCGATTCAGCCAGATGATCAATAAAGCGCGTTAGGCTGCTTAACTGCGTGAATCGTTGAAGGAACGCATTTAAGCTACAATCCTCTTCGATATGGATCTGCAAACCGGCTCCGCGCGCCAAGACCAGGAGAATGTCCGGCAGTTTCGGCGGCTCTTGCTTCGCTGGTATGGCGCACATCAGCGCAAACTGCCGTGGCGCGGTGAGAGCGATCCCTACCGCATTCTGGTCTCAGAGATCATGTTGCAGCAAACCCGTGTAGCCGTGGTGGAGGATCGCTACAGAAAGTTCATCGCGCAGTTCCCTTCAATACAAAAGCTGGCGCGCGCCAAAGAGCAGACGGTGCTGGCAGCATGGAGCGGGCTGGGATATTACCGGCGCGCACGGAACCTGCATCGGGCGGCAAAGGAGATTTCTAAAGCCGGCGAATTTCCGCATACCGCGGAGGCATTGCAGGAATTGCCCGGCATAGGCCGCTATACGGCCAACGCAGTTGCCAGCATTGCATTCGGTGAGCAAGTAGCAGTAGTGGATGGCAACGTGAAGCGTGTACTGCAACGCTTTACCGGACGCGCGCTGAATGAAAAGCAGTATTGGCAGGCGGCAGAGGTAATGCTGGATCCCGGCTCTCCGGGTGATTTCAACCAGAGCATGATGGAGCTTGGCGCAACAGTCTGTCTGCCGGGAAAGCCGCTTTGCGAGACCTGCCCGGTACTAGATCTCTGCGCCTCACGCGGCGCTAAAGCCAAACGCGAGCGAGAAGTACGCAAGAAAGCCGTGGTGAAATATGCGCTCTGCATGCGGAATGGAAGCGTGCTGCTGCAACAGCGGCCACAAAGCAGTTCGCTGATGCCGAGCATGTGGGAGTTGCCTGCTTTCCGTGGAACGCAGCCGAACGGTCCGCCGCTCATGAAGCTTAAGCATTCCATTACCGTCACGGATTATTCTGTGCTTGTCTTTGCTGGGAAAGGCTACAAAGGCCAATGGGTGCCACTGCGGAATGCTGATCGCTTTGCGCTCACCGGATTGACCAGGAAAATACTGCAAAAGCTGGAGGAAATGAAATCATGAGAATGAAGCTATTGCTCCTTGCCGGAGCGCTCTTTTTCCAGCCATTTCTTCCAGCCGGGCAGGCACTGCAATCCCAGCAGAATTCTTTGCGCGCTGACTGCGCTGCTGGCACAACTCCTAAGCAAAACAGCAGTCGTGTTTATATTGCCCTCCGCAATGGCAAAGATGGATCAGGCAAATCCATGGCTGATGGACGCGATGGCAGCACTGCGGCTGCATTCGACACAATCCTGCGCTGCTATTCCGAAGGCTGCGCCGATCCTGGCCACCCACAAAACTCTGTAGCCAAAACAGAGAACCTGGTTGTGTGTCTTGGCCCCGGAACTTTCCGCACTAAGGGCAACTATGATTTTCTGATCAACGTGCCGCATAAAACGCAGGAGGGGTTCACCCTAGGCAAGGGATGGAAGGTCCACGGCCAGGGCGTGGACAAAACAACCGTGCAGCTAAGTGCTTATCTCACCATCACCAACTCGCATGATGAGCGCGGCTATCCCCTGGATACAGGAATGAATACGGTTTTCAGCACCAATTCTGATGATGCCGCAGGCATTGAAATCTCCGATCTTACCGTGGATGCAAATTTTCCGGAGCTAAAGAGTTTTGCGCGCGAGCATGGCGTAAAGGCGCTGAACCTTGAAGCCATCCATCTGCGATCGAACGAGGGCGGCCACTGGATCCACAATGTGAAGGTTATTCATACGGCTGGCGAGGTTGGCGGCATGAATATAAGGTATGAGACTTTCCCGGTTTGGATTGCCTCCGTACGTCAGAATGCCGCTCCGGCAGACAACAATCATAACGTGATTGAGAACGTCGTTATGACGAATTTTCATGGCGGCGCATGTACTGCCATTGCCATGTCAAATGCCGTGGGGGAAGTACGCAACAACATGGTCGATGGATACGGAATCGGTTACGGCGGCTGGTCAATGGGAGAAGTTTATTTCCACGACAACACGGCGATGAATACAGAGTATGGCTTCAACATCGACAGCCTGAACAATAACGGAGTCCGCATTGACTCCAACCGCATCATTCATCCGCAAAAATATGGGTTCGTGATCGGCGGAGGGGGAACATACGCAAACTTCAAGATCTTGAACAACACGGTGCTGTTGAATAAGCCTGGCGCCGCGGGACTGATTTTCCAGGGCAATGTTACCCATGCGACCGTCGCCGGCAATACGCTGCAGGTAGAGGGTTCGTCAAACGGTCAATTCAAAGCGATGAGAGTTTTTTCAGCGCGCGGAACAGGCCCGAACCACGACAACATTTACCAATCCAACCAGATTGCCGCTGGGCTGAAGATTGCGTTTGAGGGACCGTCACAGAAGTCGCAGAACTGCTTCTTTGGCAACCACGATGAAAACGGCCATCCCGCCAAAGACATGCCCGATAATCACAACGGCCCCTGCGTCCAATGAAGCGCCAAATGCCGCAGCTATGAGTGAGAACGGTTCCCCCAAACCCGCAGACTTATCTACAATAGAAGATTACCTGGGAGGAACCCGAATGCCCGCACTTGAAGCCGGTGTACAGGCACCGGAGATTGAGCTGCAATACCTTGACGGCAGCAAATTTTCACTGAAGGAAGCCCGAAAGAAAGGCCCAGTGGTGGCCGTATTTTTTAAGGTAAGCTGCCCTGTATGCCAGTTTGCCTTCCCTTACCTGGAACGTGTTTTCAAAGCGTATGAGAAGAGCGGCAAGCATACGTTTGTGGGCGTGTCACAAGATAATGCGGTCGACACAAAAGCGTATGTCCGGCAATTTGGCGCGACCTTCCCAATGCTGCTTGATCCAGCCGGCAAGTATCCGGTTTCCAATGCCTATGGATTGACCAATGTGCCGACGGTGTTTCTTATCTCCCCGGAAGGAGAGATCAACTTTGCGACGGTAAGCTGGTCAAAGGCCGACGTGGAAGAGCTGAATCGCCGGCTGGCTAAGGTGAACGGTACTTCTCCAGCGCAGATCTTTCAGCCGGGAGAAAAAATTCCGGAATACAAGCCAGGTTGAGAGTCAAAGAATTAGTCCGCGGGCGCGGACTAAAAGCGGTCTGCACTTCAGTAGTCGTCTATTAGCCAATCAGTATCAGTAAATCAGTATCAGCACTCAGCCAAAGAGGATTCCATGAGAAAACCCAGCATCATTCTGCTCATTGTCGTTTGCTCGTTGATTGCAGCCCAGGCCCAGTCATCAGCGCCTCCGGCAGCGCAAAAGGCGATGAACGCTATTGACTCGGAGAAGATCCGCGCGACGGTGAAGTATCTTTCTGACGATGCGCTCCAGGGGCGTGGCACAGGACAAAAAGGCGGAGATATGGCCGCTGACTGGATCGCTGAGCAATTCAAGAGCTACGGTCTTCTTCCCGCAGGCGATGCAGGCACATATTTCCAGAAAATCAATTTCTTTGGCGTTACCACCGACCCCAAGGAGACGCAGTTTGCGTTTGTTCCCAAGCCAGGCCAGGAAATGGCGCTCAAATTCGCCGATGATTATGTGGCCAATGACCAGACCCATGCGACAAAGTCGGAAATCGACGCACCGCTGGTTTACGTTGGCTATGGCATTGAGGCGCCTGAATACCACTGGGACGATTACAAAGGCACGGACGTAAAAGGCAAAGTTTTGCTGATGCTGGTGAATGAGCCGCCGTCTGACGATGCGAATTTCTTCAAGGGAAAAGCGCTGACCTACTACGGCCGCTGGACCTATAAATATGAGGAAGCGGCACGGCGCGGCGCTGTGGGCGTGGTGCTGATCCATAAAACTGATATGGCCAGCTACGGCTGGGAGGTGGTGCGGAACTCCTGGGGCGGAGAGACATCACTGCAGAAGGATGATACAGACCCTAAGCTGAAATCTGCAGGGTGGATCCAGCTGGAAGTGGCGCGCAAGCTGGCGCAGGCTGCTGGAATGGACTTGGACAAAATGCTTGCAGATGCGAACTCGCGCAGCTTTAAACCGGTGGAGCTGCCGGTGCGAGTGAAAGAAACCATCGTCAGCCATGTGCGGTCATTTACATCAAGAAACGTAGTGGGAAAAGTAAAGGGCTCTGATCCCAAGCTGGAGAATCAGGCGATCCTTTATACAGCGCATTATGACCATTTGGGAATTCACCCGGATGAGACGGGCGACAACATTTACAACGGAGCAGAAGACAATGCCACCGGCTGCGGCATTCTTTTGGAGCTGGCAAGAGTGGTTGCCGCATCGCCAGAAAAGCCCAAACGCACGGTGATCTTTGCTTCAGTCACGGCGGAAGAGCAGGGTTTGCTGGGATCAAAATATCTGGGCCAGCATCCGCCTGTTGCGGCGAAAAATATCTCGCTGGACCTGAATTATGACGATATCCAGCCCCTGGGTGTGCCGCAGCAGTTGGTGGTGTCTGGGGCGGAGCGAACCAGCGCTTATCCTCTGGTGGAAAAGATTGCCAAGGAGTTTGGGCTGGCCATTCAGCCGGACAATCATCCAGAAGCCGGACACTATTACCGGTCAGACCATTTCAGCATGGCGCGCGTTGGCGTGCCTGCCTTCAGCGTGAATGAAGGCGCGCTGTTCAAAGGACACGATTTGGCCTGGGGCGAGGAGAAGCAGAGGGATTACGTGGCCCATCGCTATCATCAGCCGAGCGATGAGTATCGACCGGACATGGACTTCCGCTCAGACGCGGAGATGGCGAAGTTTGGCTTGATTTTGGGCTGGGAGGTAGCGAACCAACCCGGCTTGGTGGCATGGCAGGCGGGCGATGAGTTTGAGAAAGCCCGAAAAGCAGGCCAGTAAGGCAAACCTTCTATCCGAAGTAAAGCAGCAGGCCACCCTGGAGGTGCCAATAGTAACCTCAGTGGTATCTGGAAGCTGGGATACAATCGAGCTTCCCCCCGCCCTGGCAGCCGGCTGTAAATGTCGTTTTCATTTCTTCAACGCGGTAGTTTACCCGAACACGCCCGTCAGCTTAACCTGACCAGTGAGTGGCCTTCGCTTGTGCTGGAAAGCCTGGTCACGGGCATTGACAATGTCCGCCATGATGTTTTCTTAAGCCCAAAATTTGTTGAAACGGCCCGGCAACACATCTTTAAGCTAATCGCCAAGCATGGAAACGTGGAGGAACTGGCGGCGGAAGAGCGGCTTGCTACCCGTATGCCGGTGCGACCGCAGGGCCAGGCTGCGCGACAGTCTGAACAGGCAGAGTTCAAACGGCAGCTCACGGAACTGCATGTTACGTCATTGAATCGCGCCAAGGCAGAGAACAATGTCTCGCTGGATCTCCTGTTCCGTCTGGCAATCCTCAAGTTCCAACGTACAGAACTGCTCAGCCAATATGGCAAGGTGCTGGATCGCTGCCGCGCCAAGCTAAAACTTTATGAAGCACCGCGACAGTCGGGCACCAATCGCACCATGGAGACGCGTGAACGGCTCGCCGGATTCCAGATCAACAAAAAAACCGTGCTGCGGCGCGCAGGCCAGGACCTGTTTGTCATGCTGCGCGAGGCGGAAAAAGAATCTTTGGGCCGGACCCGGCGTTCTCTCTTTGGCGATACGGCTGCTGCGACCTATGAACTGTTTCTGAACCGGTTGATATTCATTGAAGATGGCCAGGACAACCTGCTCAACGCCGAGCACTACGTTATGCTGGGAACTTATGATCGTGACCGCGACCGCTTTCAGACCATGCGCGAGATTGCCGCGCAATTTCTGAAATCGCTGGAAGTGGTTCCGGACATGGACGATCCGCTGGTGGATGGAATCCTGAATGTCCCGGAAAATGCCCACGAACTAATGGCAGGCGGAACGCCTGATGATTCCAGTCCTAAGGGCAAAGCGCATAAGGCATTACTGAACGCCTGGGTGGATCTGCTGGATCGGGAAAACGTGATGGCCAGCGTGATTGCTTCTTATGAAGCTGTGCCGCTGCTGCCGCATTACTCGCCGCCCATCAACCCGCAGCAGCTCAAAAATGCGCTGATCTCACGCGATGAGCGCAAGCGGGTGGAGACGCTGCTGGAAGAACACGGCAAACTTTCTCCTGCGGGACTGCACGCCGCGGTTAAAAAAGTTGAAAGCTGCAGACCGGCGGAACGCGCCAAGCTTGCCGGACGGTTTTTTGCCGACTTAACGCGTTATCATCGCGACCTGCGCCGGATGGAAACTGTGATAGGCGCCATGGAAAACGTGAACGTGCTGGCGACGGAGCGTTTCCGCGAGCTTTCCGCTGTCAACAACACGCTGTATGAATTTCTTCTGGGCGAAGAGCAGAAGCCAACGGAAGAAAAAATTATTCATCATGTGGTGCTCAAAGCAGATATTCGCGAGTCCACCACGCTGACGCGCACCTTGCTGGAAAAAGGGTTGAACCCAGCTTCTTATTTCAGCTTGAATTTCTACGATCCCATCAACAAGCTGCTGCCGAAATATGAAGCCAAAAAAGTGTTCATTGAAGGCGATGCGCTGATTCTGGCGCTGTTTGAAAATTCCGGCGAGCCTGCGCTGGGCGTGGCCCAAACCTGCGTGCTGGCCAAAGAGATCATCCAGATCGTCACCGCATACAACGAACGTTCACTTGCAGCCGGCCTACCAAGCCTGGAACTGGGAATCGGAATTTCTTATCAGGATTCCGCGCCCATGTACCTGATGGACGGCAACAAGAAGATCATGATTTCCAAAGCGCTCAATGAGAGTGATCGTCTTTCATCGTGCAGCAAAGGCATACGCCGTTTGCTGGAAGATCGCGAACTCTTGTTTAACGTCTTCTCATTCAAGACCGTGGAAGACGCGGATACGGGCGGCAATCCGGATGAGTTCCTGCTGCGCTATAACATTGGCGGCATTCACCTCAATCAGGCTGCATTCCGCAAGCTGCGCAGCGAAATCTCACTGCAGGCTTTTGACTTGCAAGTGCCCATGATCTGGAACAAGACCGCGGTGCGCGTCTATGCCGGCATGGTGCCTCTGGGCCAGGGATCATTTCACCAGATCGTGGTGCGCGAAGGCCGCATTGCTCACATTGATGCACGCGATCTCTCACTGAAGCAGATTACAAACAGCAACTACTACGAAGTCTGCACCCATCCCAAAATTTATCAGGCGATTGAGAACGTCACAAGCATGGCGGCGGTCCGCTAGCTAAAAAGGATTGCGCCGAACTTTAAAAGGCACGCGCACCACAGCTTCAATATCAATCGGCACTCCATCTTTGGTGCCCGGACGGAAGCGCCACTGCTCCAGCGCCTTGCGTGCATTTTCATCCAAACGCTCATCCACGCCTTCCAGCACCCGTACTTCATCCACGCGGCCATCACTGCGGATAATCGCCCGCAAAACTACCACGCCTTCCACATGGTCCTGCATCAGGTCCTGCGGGTAAGCTGGATCAACTTTGGTAATCGCCTCGGGCGCGCTCACATCAGAGCCGGGCTGGCCCGTAGGGTTCAGCTCAGCAAAACGGACAGTCCAGCTTCCCATGGATGAAGAAAGGTTCGGCATGCTCAGCTTCATGGAATAGTGCTTGCGCGTGCCAAAAACCTGGGTATCAATGGGGTCGCGCGGCTGGCCAGCAGTTTTGTCCGGAACAAGCGGCCGAAACGCCGGGGCCGCAACCACAGCATTGGCTGTAATCTTTGCTGGCGGAGCTGATACGTAGATATTGCCTGGGCTTGCGCCGCTTGCAGGAGCATTCGCGGCAGGCACGCTGTTGCCTGCTTTGATTTCAGGATGTGCAGTTGCTCCAACGTGTCCCTCAGGACTGGCGGCAAACTCTCCGGGACGATTGCCTTCAGGAACTGTAATCGGACCAGCAGGCGCAATTGGATGTGCGTTCAACACCAGCAGTTGACCAGCCTCTTTTTCGCGCGAACTGCCGCCGGTGCTGATGGGTTGTGCAGGAGGAGCAGCAGCTTGTTCAGGCACAGGCAAGCCAATGTTGCTCAGGTTTCTGGCAACGGCTGGATCTGAAGCGGGTGGCGCTACTTGCGGTGCAGACAAAGGCAGCAGCGGAGCAGCAGGGGCGCGATTGGCCGCAATTTCGGATGATGGCGCAGCTACATCGGGCGCCTGCGCTGGGATTTGGAGATTATGAGCATTGTGCACCGCGGTTTCCGGCGCCGGAGCAACAACTACCGGGCCTTCCAGCGGAAGCGCCTGCATGGCATGGCGGGCCGCGCCTTGGGCAGACGGCGGCGCAACAACCGGCTGCGACAGGGGAAAAACCAGCGGTTGCAACCCGCTTTGCGTCAGCGGCTCAGGCGGTGGGGCGATCTGCGGCACATTTACCGGCAAAACCTGCAGCGGATGATTCATCGCTACTGGCGCGCCCGGAACCGGCGTGGATACAATCAGGTTCGGCAGGGGAACATCCTGCTTAAGAAAACGCGGGCTGGGCTGAACAATAGTTTGCCGCGTGCTGATGTGGTTCTCATTTGTCACCACAATTTCCTGCACTGCTAGCTCAGGATCGGCCTTTTGCGCATGGATGCGGCGCGGCGGCTGCGGCTTTGCGTTGTGCGGAGCAACCGCCGGCAAATATTCTGAAAGCTGGTAGTGCACCACTGCAGTTCTTGCAACCTGCGGCAGCACTTGAGGCTGGTTCAGCCAGATGAGATGAAGACCATAAACCGTGAGCAGCGCCAGCGTGTGACACAAAAAAGACTGTCGCGCTGCCCCCCACGCCACCGGGCGATGCACCAGCGCGTCGGGCCAATATTCGGCGGGCTTGGCTGTTACCCAGACTGGCGGCGGAGCGGAGCGGAAAAGGTCGCCCAGGTTGCGTGCAAACACACGTAGCCACGGCTCCGGCTCAAGGGTAAACTGCAAACCGCGAGATGGAGCTTTTGGTGTGTCCAGGGCCGGTGTTATGGTCAACTGCATTTCACTTGAACTTCCGGGCCAGTAGAAGGATTATATCGTTATTAAAACATGGAAAACTCAATGCTTTCGTGGCGGAGAATCGCAGGTCTTCTTACTTTGGTCACCTTGGCCGCTTTGTCCCAGGCCCAGAGCGGCTTTGCCGTTCGCGGGCAAGACAAGGCAGGTGAGCAGGATAGCCATGCCTCAGCGCCGGCAGACGATATTTCCGGAATGTATAGCTTCCTCAAAGACGGTGAATTCGTCCAGATCACGCTGGAAGAAGGCCGCCTTACCGGATACATCTCGCGCCTCGGCGAATCAGACAGCGATCGCGGTGTCTTTCTTGACCAGTTCTTTGACAAAGCCTCCATTCAAGGCCACGACGTTGCGTTTACCACCAGGCCGCTGCACGGCGTATGGTTTGACTTTAAGGGCAAGTATGAGCGTGGACCGGCAAAGACCAAAACAGAAGACGGATATTACCTGCTGCGCGGCACTTTGAAAGAGTTTTCCACCGGCGCGGATAAAAATACGGTCTCCCGCTCACGCCAAGTTGAGTTCAAATTGCTGGGCCAGCCAGACGATTCAGACCAGCCAACCGACAAAAACAAGAAAGCAAAAACCTGAATAGCGCTGTGCACCAGCAAATGATCTTATTTCTTTTCCGGATCACTCATTTCCCAGATCAACGATTCCCAGTTCTCCCCCTTCCTTGTTCATTCAGCGATTCATAGCTCCTCCCCCTTTTAACTTCATCCCAAGCAGGCCCCAGCCCATGCGCGGGTTTCGCGTGGATGGGTTGAGTTTGGCGTAGGTTTCACGATTTTTGGGGTTTTCTGGCTAAGCGGTTTTGCCTTTCCGATCCGTGTCATCAGCGTTAATCAGCGGTAGTTTTCCGATCACGGGCGATTCCGGTGATTTTCCACCCCCCCGCCATTTTTTCATTCGCGTTGCAAATAAAGCACTTCGGTAAATCATCGCGTGGGTGACGCTTGCGTCACGCCTGGGTGACCCAAGGGTCACCCTTGGGTCGCCCAATCCCAATCGCAGACCCAACCGAACAGCAGTAGGTCGCAAATTTCCTCAGAATGGTTTACCCGATCGCTGATTGCCGACCGCTGAGCGCTAATTTTCAAAGAGCGTCTTCGTCTCGTCCTGGGACGCTGCCTTACCTGAAATCAAAAAAAGACACAACCCCACTCGGGTGTGCCCTCGCCTACTTTAGGTCTATTTACATGCAGGAGTCACGCGCGAAGTAGTTCAGCAGCACCGGTCACTGCCCTTTGCGACCCTCTGCTGAAGTTTGGTCCATGTCCCAAAATCCGCTCCGGCAAAGACCTCACACAGCGCAGCCTGAGCCGCCTTTAGGCGGTGTAGCCCTGGAGCTTGTCGAAGGGAATCCTCTGCTGAAAGAGAGGTCGTGTCCTGAAATCGTTTGAGAAACTTGGTAAGTTTATTGTCTATCTATCCAGCCAGCCAGAAGGCGTCGCGCCTGGAATCACGAACGATCTGCCTTCATAAAATGAGTTGCCTGCGATGGAGGGTTCTTTCCTTTGATAAAAAGCTGGATCGAGGAAACCGTAACCTGCATGTCCGTCACATCAATCGCTGCCAGCCCAAGACGGTCCCAAACTTCCACTACAATCCCCTTGTCCATCATCCGGTCAAGCAGGTCACTTTCCGTGGCAAAGTCGGTGCTCAAATGCATCCGCGCACGCTCCCTCTTGGGCCTCGTCAAACTCTGTATGAAAGCGGCGCGATAAAACTGGCAGACCTGTCACCAGCAAAACAACTGTTGCAAGAAGTATACTCCAATGCAACCCGAGTAAAAGGAATATCGAGAGCTGGCGGCGGTACAGTTTTTAAAACAACTGCTTCCGCTCTTAGGTTCGTCATTCCGACGGCCGTTGAGGCGAGCGTGCGTCGTCATCAGCACGCGAGCAGGCCGGAGGGACCTTGCATTTTTTCCTTAAACCGGGAACCGTGCCTTCCCTTGTTCTCATCCAAGAGTCCGGTCGACCTCGGAATCAGCGAGCTCCGCGAAACTCCCGGTAATCGCGGCCAACGAATTCAAGCCTGATCGGGCACATTTCCTTAAGCCTTGAATAAGTGCGCTCTGAAATCCGGTCCCGCAAGGTTTCTTGTTTCATCACGCGCTTGGCGTCGGTCATGGTATCCGCTGGAGATCTCGCTTGTGCCACTTCCCAGGGAAGGTTTGACGTGATGATGGTGGTCAGTCCGGCATTGTAACGTTCATTGATGACGTGGTAGAGCATGTTGAGCGCCCACTCGCTTGATCTCTCCGCCCCAAGATCATCAAGCACCAGCACATCAACTTCAGTCACGTCGCGAAGAATCGAATACTCGGTGAGCACGACGCCCGTGTCCTCGTCGGCAATGATCTGGCGGCTGTAGGTGCCTTGAATTTGCTTCAGCAACGCGCTGTATCCGCGAAAGAGGCAGCGAGCCCCTTTCCGCTCAACCAGCTCTTTCAGGATCGCGATGGCCAGATGCGTCTTTCCTGTGCCGCAACTGCCCCACAGCAACATGCCTTCTTTTTCCAGAGGATATTGCTCGACAAACCGCCTCGCGGTCATCAAGGCCCGCTTCAGCGATTCGGTCGCGCTCCGAAAACCGATATCAAAATCGTCCAGCGTGCAGTGCTGGAATTGCTTTGGAATCTCCGCCTGCGCAAGCAGCCGCTGGGCCCTTGCCGCCACGTAGCAATCGCAGCGAGCAACGCGGTTGGATTTTCCGGCAATCGCAATGCTCTTCCAGCCTGTCCCGTTGCAAAGAGGGCAGGCCTCGCTCGGTTGTAAATGTTGTGAACTCGCCATGGGTAAAAAGATAAAAATGTCATTTAGCAAGCACACACTGATGTGCGCACTGCTTTAATACTCTCCAGAACCTGCGTCATTCGCCAAATTCTCGAAGCGTGTTGACCTCTTAATAAACGCCAGCCTGACCACACCGGTTGGACCGTTGCGCTGCTTGGCGATGATCAGCTCCGCCTTGCCTTCAAGATCGGGATCATCCGGCTTATAAACTTCTTCGCGGAAAATAAACGCCACCACGTCCGCGTCCTGCTCAATCGCGCCCGACTCGCGCAGGTCGGCCAGTTGCGGACGATTGTTGCCTGTGCGGCTCTCTGGCGCGCGGCTTAACTGTGAGAGCGCCACCACCGGGCAGCGCATCTCTTTGGCCAGCCCTTTCAGACCGCGCGAAATCGCTGACACTTCTTGCGTCCGGTTCTCATACCTGCGTGTTCCCGCCGCGGTGCCTGCCACCAACTGGAGGTAATCCACAACCACCAAATCCAGCCGGCCCTGCGCCTGCTGCAATCGTCGGCACTTGGCGCGCATTTCAGAGATGGAAATGCCCGGCGTATCGTCGATGAAGATGGGCGCTTCCACCAGCGCCGCCAGGGCAGTCACCAGCTTGTTGTAGTCATCGCGCCCCAGAAAGCCGGTGCGCAGCTTGTGCGAATCCACCATGGCCTGCGAGCACAAGAGGCGCAGCAGCAACGATTCGCGCGACATTTCCAATGAAAACACGCCCACGACCTTGTTGTCCCGCACCGCCGCGTTCTCGGCGATGTTGATGGCGAACGCCGTCTTGCCCATGGAAGGGCGCGCCGCCACAATCACCAGATCAGATTTCTGCAGCCCGCTGGTCATGCTGTCAAAATCTTCAAAGTGCGTTTCCAGCCCTGTGATGCGCTGGCCCTGCTCGTAAAGCTTGTCAATTGATCCGAAAGACTGCTTCACGATCTCCGGAATGTTCAGAAAACCGCGGCCAATGCGCTGCTCAGCGACCTTGAAAATTTCTGACTCGGCCGCGTCAACAATCTCTTCGGCTGGCCCTTCCTGCTCGTATGCTTTTTGGATTGCGCTGGTCGCTGCGTAAATCAACCCCCGCAGCAGCGCCTTGTCTTTTACGATCCTGACGTACTGCTCAATGTTCTTGACCCGCGGCAGGCCATCCGTGAGCGATGTAACGTAAGCCACGCCGCCTACAGACTCAATCTCCTTGTGCTGGCCCAGTTGCTCGGTGAGGGTAACAAAGTCAATGGCCCGCCCGGTCTCCGCCAGCTCCATCATGCGCAGATAAATGCGGCGATGGGAATCGAGAGAGAAATCTTCTGCGCGCAGAAACTCCGCCGCCTGCGGATAGGAAGAGTTGTCCAGAAGTATCGCGCCCAGGATCGCGCGCTCAGCCTCTGCGCTGGCCGGTAATCCGCGATCAAGAATGTGGTCGGTGGTTGCCATGGAGAATATTTCTGTACTTGCTTCGCCGAACGAAATACCGCTAAAACCAGACGCAAAACAGCGAATCACCGGCGAAACTCGCCTCATCTTAGCACAAAAATAAACCCGGCTTGTACCAGCCATACAAGCCGGGCTTGCGGGGTGAATGTTTCGCCAGGCCGCGTGTTGCCCCTGCGGCCGCCATGCGATTCAGCGAGCTTCTCTAACGCTCACCACGCTCTGGCGCTGATGAGATTTAGCACTAAAGCCAACGCAGATTAAGCTCCAGCACATCCCTTGAGTGCACTGTCGATTCCTGAAAATCAAACCTCACTGCACGGCTCGAACATTCACTCTTTGATTACTTTTTAATATCTCCAAAAGGGGAAAATGCCATCAAGTGGGATCTTTAGGTTTTGCGTGATTTCGGTGACTTTCCTGTGGAGATCAATTCTTGCCTGTGGATGCCGGTGGAAAACTCAGCCTTAAATTCATGGGGCCTGCCCGGCAAATCGCAAAATCGTGAAGATACCGGCTCTGCATTCTTCTGCACAAGGCAGCAGAATGTTTCTCCGAACTGTCACGACGACCATTGCCGCAACCTTGCTAGGGTTCCACGTAAATTCTGTGCACGCGCTCTCCCACGCGGGTAAGGAGTTCATACGCAATGGTTCCGGCTTTTTCCGTCACCTCTTCCGGACGCAGGGTGTGGCCGTTATGCGTGCCATAGAGCAGGACTTCAGCCCCAACGCTGACGCCGGGAATATCGGTCACATCCACCTGCATCTGGTCCATGCTGATGCGGCCCACGATTTGGGCGCGCCGGCCCTCAACCAGCACCTCTCCAACGCCGGAGAGACGCCAGGGCAGGCCATCGTCATATCCAAAGGGGACGATGCCGACCCTGGTTGCGCGTTGCGTAGTGAAGGTGCGGTTATAGCCCAGCGTTTCCCCCGGAGCAAACTGCTGGATGCTGGCAATGCGGCTGGTAACTCCCACGGCCAGCTCCAGGCCCATGATTTGCTGGGAGGCCTTGGATGGATAAATGCCGTAAAGCCCCAGGCCGATGCGCACCATGTTGTAACGCGCTTCAGGAAAACGGATAGCGCCGGCCGTATTGGCAGCATGAATCTGCAGATCGGCAAACCCATCTGCTTCCAGCGCGGCGATGACCTGATTGAAAGCTGCGATTTGTTGGCGGGTGAAGTCATCAGAATCTGGATCTTCTGCCGAAGCAAAGTGCGTACAAACTCCGGTCAGCCGCATCGTGCCGCTGGAACGAATGCGCTGCGCCACTTCCAGAGCGCAGTTTGGCGGCACTCCCAGGCGATGCATGCCGGTATCGACTTTCAAATGAACGTCGAGGATGCGGTCGCCTCCGGCCAGCGAAGCAGCAAATCCCTCCACCAGCTCCGCTGAATAAACCACCGGCGTAAGGCGATAGCGCAACAGGTTATCCACATCCTCACGTTCGGCAAGAAAAACCAGGATGTCCTGGTCCGCGCCGGTCTTGCGCACCACAGCACCTTCATTCGCAGAGGAAACGCCAATGTGATGAATACCCAGGCGTGACATCCAGGAGGCAAGCTGGCCCAGCTCAGTTCCGTAGCTCCGGGCTTTGAGCATGGCCACAACGTGCGCGCCGCCAATATGCCGGCGAAAACGCGCGATGTTGCCTTCAATGGCCGCCAGGTTTACCCACATGCAGCGTTGGGCAATTGCGCCGGAAAGATCGCGCACAGCCTTCACCATGCCGGCATTGCGTGGGCCTTTAAACAAAACGGTGTCACCGGGACGCAGCAGCGGTAGAAGCCGGTCTTTGAGTTCGCCGGCGTTGGCCACGCGCGCCACGCTGCCTTCAGGCCGCACGGATTTGTAGCCCCCGGCCGTGCTCTCCAGCTCGCCATCGCCGACCAGAAACAGATGGCTGAAACCACACTCCGCTGCCTGCGCGCCCACCTGCTTGTGTTCGCGGCTGGAACTGGCGCCGAGCTCACGCATGCCGGCAAAGGCAAATATCTTTCGCCCGCCTTGCGGCGCGCCCAGCATGGCTGAACGCAGCGCCGCATGGACCGAGATGGGATCAGAGCTGTAACCGTCATTAATAATGCGGATGCCCTGCGGCGATGACCACACTTCCATGCGCGTTGCCGTTGGCGCGTAGCCATCGAGAGCTGTGGCAATCTCGTCCAGGCGCAGTCCAAGCAGGTGAGCGGCATAGGCGGCAAAATGGAGATCACTGATAATTTCCGGCGAGCGCGTTTTCACCATCACGCTGCGTGTTCCCTGCGAAGGAATGCTCAGATCAAGAAGCTGGCCGTCTTCACGCAGAGAAACCGGCTTGAGCGAGAGAAGCTGATCGGCGGCGCCAACTCTATGGACCGGGAACTTGGCGGATTGCGCAAACCTATCGAGAATTGGCTCATTGGCGGGAAGCAGCAGCCATCCATCCTGAGGCAGGTGCTGGAAGAGCTTCATTTTTTCCTGTGCAATGGCTTCCCTGCTGCCGAACGCGGCAAAATGCGCCAGCCCAATGTTGGTGAGAATGCCGAAATCTGGCGCGGCGATTTTCTCCAGCGCATCCATCTCTCCCGGCGCAGAGACACCCACTTCAAGTATCGCCAGCGGCTCAGGGCGCTCTGCTGATAGCACTGCAAGCGGCAGTCCCAACTGGCTGTTGTAACTGCCTGGCGAAGCCAAAAGCTGCTTTCCTGCAAGCAAAGTTTTAAGCGCATCTTTGACGATTGTCTTGCCGTTGCTGCCGGTGATCGCCAGCACGCGTTGCAAGTATTCTCGGCGGTGCCAGCGCGCCAGGGCTTGCAATCCGCGCAGCGGATCGGCAACCGCAATCACCGGCCACTCGGGCTGCAAAGTAAGACCACTAAGCCGCGCTTGTGCGATGAATGCGGCACTCGCGCCATTGCGGAAAGCATCGGCAAGAAAGCGATGGCCGTCATCTTGCTGCCCCTGCAAAGCAACAAAGAGCGCGCCCGGAGCGGCGCCGCGTGAATCCGTGCAGACGCGGTCAACGGTGAGCGCCGGCGTTCCGCCATGTAACTCGCCGCCAACCTCATGGGCAATGCGCTCCAGCTTTGTTGGGATCAATTGGTTTCGCGCTCCGGTAACGCTCAGTGTACGGGATTTGCGTGCCGCATGGCAGCAGAGAACAAGGAAAGTACCGGAGATCATTTAAAATCAAAGAAGCAGCTTTTCCAACGAATAATGACCAGCCTCTACCAAAAATGGATGTACGCGTGGGAGACTCGCCTCACCACGCGCGATACCAACCGGATTGTGCGCCCGCTGGATTGGGGCATGGAATGGGCCCGGCGCTGGCCGCTGGTGAATGGCAACTTCCCCAGCTCAGAGCAGAATTTTGAAAGCTATCTGCATGAATTGAACGACCTGATTGTCGCCAACAGTGACGAGTTTTTTGCTTATAAGACCCCGGATGATTTTCGGCTGGATAAACGCAAGATTGAGCTCTTCCCCACCGGCAGCAATGCGAATGAAAAAGTTCCCAAAGGCGACGGGCTGTTCCTGCGCTTTACCTCGCCGGTACAAACGCCCTATCCGGAAAATGATCTGGTCAACGCCCGCTGGTTCCCGGCAGAGGGCAAACGCGCGGTAATTGTGCTGCCGCACTGGAACGCCAATGGCATCGCCTACAACGCGTTGGGGCCGGTGCTGAACCACTTTGGCATTTCCATGCTGCGGCTGAGCAAGCCGTACCATGATATTCGCCGGCCGCAGGAAACCGCGCGCTCAGACTACGCCGTCTCACCCAACATCTGCCGCACGCTAGACTCAGCCCGCCAGGCGGTTTTGGATGTGCGCGCCTGCATTGATTGGCTTGCCGCGCAGGGCAAAGAACGCGTGGGCATTATTGGCACCAGCCTGGGATCGTGCTATGCCTTCCTGGCCGGCGCGCATGACCCGCGTCTGAAGGTAAATGTCTTTAACCACGCCTCAACCTATATGGCAGACGTGGTTTGGACAGGCCAATCAACGCGCCATGTTCGTGAAGGCCTGGAGCGCGATGGCATAACGCTGGAAAGTCTGCGGCAATCGTGGCTAAGCGTGAGCCCCATGGCGTACTTTGATAAGTTTGCCCGCTTCCCCAAGAAAAGCCTGCTGATCTATGCTCGTTATGATCTGACGTTCCTGCCTGAACTCTCACGCCAGGCTGAAGACGGCTTCCGCAAGTACGGTGCCGATCTCAAAACCGTTATCCTGCCTTGCGGCCATTACACAACCGGTGAAACGCCATTTAAATACATGGATGGATATTACATGGTGAAGTTTTTGGTGAAGAATCTGTAAAGAGAAGTAGTCAGCTTCTTCTTCGGAGCGCAGGGAAGCTGGCCACAAAGTTCTGCGAGTTTGATTGGAGCTTTATTGCAGGTATAAGGTTTTCCCACCCGCTGCGCGGGACCCGGGATTTCAGAAACGCTATTTGTTCTTCCACACCGGCTTGCGCTTCTCGATCACAGCGCGCAAACCTTCCTGCACATCCTCAAGGTTCATGAGCTCGTTCAGGTAGATGTCCTGCGAGGTCTTCATGGCCTCTTTCAGCGGGCGTCCAATGGAGCTGCCGATCACGCGCTTGGTAACTTCCAGCACTGGCCCGCTGAATTCAGAGATCCGCGCGATCAAAGATTCCACGTGCTTTTCCAGTTCGGCTTCCGGCACCACTTTATTGACGAAACCAAAATGCAGCGCATCTTCAGCGGACAGGGCCTCGCCTGTCAGGATCAATTCGTACGTCTTTTTCGGGCCGATAAGCTGCGGTAGCATCACTGCGGCAAACGGAGGAAAGACGCCAAGCTTAACTTCCGGCTGGGCAAACTTGGCTTTGGGCGTTGCCAGCACCACGTCGGCAAAACCCACAAGCTCAGAGCCTGCGCCAATGGCCGGGCCATTTACCACCACAACCACGGGCTTTGAGATATCCACCATCGCCTGAAAGACGCGCGTAAACGCATCCAGCGTCTGGAAGACGCGGTCCGGGCGCGAATCTTCCAGCGATATGCCGGCGGAAAACGCCTGTTGCCCCGATTGCAGCAGAATGGCTTTAACATCGGCGCGGCCGTTGAGGCTCTCAATGGCCTCTGCCATTTCTTTCATCATGGGCACGGTCAGCACGTTGTGCGGCGCATGGTTCAGCGTAAGCCGCGCAATGGAATCGATGACTGAAAACTGGATGAACTTATATGTCGGCGCCGGGATGCGAACATCGCCGGTCAGATCGGGTTCCGCTTCATGCACAGGCCGTGTGGCCATTCATCACCTCTGGCAAAAATTCACAGGTACGCGAGCGTGATTATCCGATGAAAAGCTATCCAGCACAAGCCGCTATACGCCTTATGGGACACTCGCAAGTGCATATTCCGGGCCCTTCTCCCGGAAGGTCCTGGCCTTTCGGGTTGCCGCCTTCAGTAGAATGGTCCTTATGAAAATTGCCTTGGGCGCTGACCATGCCGGCTACGAATTGAAAGACCAGATCAAACAACATCTTCAGGATCGGGGGATTGACGTAAGCGATGAAGGTACTTCTTCGCCTGAGTCGGTTGATTACCCTGACTACGCTCTCGCCGTTGCGCATGATGTAAGCCGGCAACACGCTGACCTTGGCATCCTGGTCTGCGGAAGCGGAATCGGCATGGCGATTGCCGCCAACAAGGTTCATGGCATCCGCGCCGCCAAAGTGGACACTGAGTATGAGGCGCAGATGAGCCGCGAACACAATGATGCTAATGTGCTCACGCTGGGAGCGCGCATTCTAAAACCGGATGAGGCTCTGCGCATTGTCGATAAGTGGCTGGCCACGCAGTTTGCCGGCGGAAGGCACGAACGCAGAGTAGAGAAAATTACGGCTATCGAAAAAGAAGAGGACAGCACATCCACTGCAAGATAAGGTCTACGCGCTACGCCTGAATCAACGCCGACCTTCCGCAAAAAACAAAGGGCACAAGAACCAATCTTATGCCCTTTATATATTTGTGCGGCTAATTGACGTTAATCGCCAAAAACCTCTTCCTTCTTCTCTTCCACGGCTTCAGTTTTTGCCGGAGAAATCGAACCGAGCGGAACGAACCCACCCTGCGGCTTGGGCTCTTTGAGAATGTGCTCGCGATAGAGCGCTTCCATGCGTGCATCTTCTGCGGATTTCTTGAGCTTCTGGTCACGGGCGCGCAGCTTCTCTTCGCGGGCCGTTTTTGCGATTCCCAGATCATCCAGCGTGTGGTTGCGTTCAGCGTGCACATGCTCATCATTCAGCTTGAGCTTGTGCGCGCTCTGGTTCAGTCCCACGGCCTTGCCGCCGGCAAAAATCTCATGCCGGCCGTGCTCTTCATACCACTTGGTCAGCGTGGCTGTCATGTGCATCTTCTCAATAATGTTGCGCCAGCCCACGCCGGTGTTGTAAGCGCAGAAGCTGATCTCGCCTTCCTGCGTGGCGTAAGGAATAATGCACTGCTCGGTGCGGCGGAAATCGTAGTTGTAAAGGTCCTGGAACCACATTCCGGCAATGAACAGGAAGTTCCAACGGTCAGTGCGGCGCTTCTTGATGTCGTCAATCGTGCGATCGCCGGAAACGCTGCCGTACTTGGTGTCCGCTTTCTTCGTCGCGCCGAACGTCTTGTCAAACTTCCTGAGCAGATCGATCAACTTGAAGTGCTTCGGGGCCTGGAAAGGATCGTAATTCTTGGCCAGCGCCAAAGCCATGCCAAACACGGAAAGGAACCTGCCGCGACCAGCATCATTCACCTTGGCTACGTCCTTGGCGATGTTATCGCCGTTCAGGAACGCGGTAACAGGCACGGCTTCTTTGGTTTCCTTATCGATCATCACGGCCATGCCAACGCCGCAGTTCGGGTGGCATCCGCAGCTTAGCTGCCCCCAATCAGCGCTGGGACCATGGATCAGGTCGGCCCAGTCAGAGAAGGTGGACATGAACGAGATCGGGAACCAGTCGCGCTTGGGCTCGCCCAAACCGGTCTGATTTTTCACATCATGCGCCAGATGGCTCAGCGTGTAACGCTGCGCCTGGCGACGATCATTCGTGATCTCTTCATCGCGGCCGGTAAATGAAACCGGCTGGAAGCTGAGGAAGCTGATGGTCTTGGGGTTATCCAGCGCAAACTGAATAATGCGCCCCACCTGCTCATTGTTGATGCCGTTGATAATCGTTGTGACCGGAACGATATCCACGCCGTTTTCATGCAGGTTGTGGATGGCGCGGAGCTTTACGTCAAACAGGTTGCCGACCTGCCGATGCGAATTGGCTGCATTGCCGATACCGTCAAACTGCAGGTAAGCGTAGCGCAGGCCTGCTTCAGCGGCCTGGCGGCAAAATTCAGGCGATTTCGCGAATTCAATTCCGTTTGTGGCCGCCTGCACTGAGTTGTAACCAACCTGACGGGCATAGCGGACCGCATCCAGGAAGTACGGCGAAAGCGTGGGCTCGCCACCGGAGAACTGGACTGACATCTGACGGCGCGGCTTGATGGAGATCGCGTTGTCCAGCATGGTCTTGATCTCTTCCCACGTCAGCTCATGGACAAAACCAACCTGGTTTGCATCCATAAAGCAGGGATCGCACATCATGTTGCAGCGGTTGGTCAGGTCAATCGTCAGGACCGAACCGCGGCCATGCTTCACGGTGCTGGTGCCGTGGTGATGAAGCTTTTCGTCGTTGTGCGCGCGGATATCGCGGCCAGGGAAAACGTCTTCCAGGTGCTTGAAAAATTCAACGTCAACTGCCATCACATCTTCAAAATGGCCGTGCAGAGGGCAGTCTTTAACCATCAGGATCTTGCCATCGCGCTCAATAATGGTGGCCTTGATTTCGCCGACTTTTTCATTGAGCAAAACTTCATGCGGCAATTTGCCGTCAACAATCTGCTGCCGTATTTCCGGAACGCATTTGGGGCAGAGTGAATCCGTAGAGCGCGGCCAGCCTAGCGGAGGCTTGGTCTTCTCCCACGATTTCAACATTGGCTTGTCTGACCATTTTGGCGTGAATGACGGCCGGGGCTTAATGCTGTTTACTTTTTCAAACACCGCCCATGCGCCTTTCGCGGCCACGGTCAGGGCTTTTTCGGCATATTTAACCGGCTTGTGCATTTCGTTGTGCCTCTCCTTGCGCCCTTTTCGGCGCCCTCTTCCAAGCTATGCGACAGAAATAAAATGGGATATCGGTTCAGCATCCATCTTAAACGCCGGGGCTCTTTGTGATTAAGCAGGTTTCCCTGAATGGGTGTAAATCATGGTTCAGCGGTGCTACTCCGCATTAAATGGCATGTCAATTTCCTGCTAAGTCATTGGATTTAAAGCCTTCCGCCCGACACACCTCGCGCGACAAGAAACATCTATAAACACCCGCGGAACGGCGCGATAATGGCCGCTGCCCGCGGATGAAACCTTGAAAAGAAATCTTATCGCGCAAATTCCCTGCGCGCTCCTGCTCATCTTGAGCGCGGCTGCGCCGGGACGCGCGCAAGACGCGAAAGGAGCGGACTAGGCGCTCCAGCCTGCCACGCAAAAAGCCATCACCGATCCCGTCGATCGACAGCCTGCGGATGCTGGGCGCCGAACCGGATACCGACACGGCCGTTCCATGGCCGGCCACGATCGAAGGCTTCGAGATGTACGGCATCAATCGCAGGCAGCATTCAGGCGTCGTGCTCGGCGCTTACCTGCTCTTCAAATGATGCAGATATGACCGTGATAACGCTTTACCTGATGAACACCTCGCCCTCGACACCCCGGTTCCACACGATGAAGGAATACGGTGCCTTGCGCGATGATTTTCTGATGGGCTACATCACGTGCACCGGTAACTAAGATTTTATGTCTCTCCTGAATGCCGCAAGTGGCCCGGACGATTCTCTTCCTGTACGGCTTTTAAGCCCGCGTAAACTAGATTGGATATGTCGAGTGTCCTGCGTGAAAGCTCAGGCTATCTTTGGGTTGCACTTTGGCTGATCTGGCTGGTAAGTGCGCGCACAGCCAAGCGCACCGTACAGAAACAGTCCCTCAGTTCGCGCATGGTGCAGAATACGCCGGTGATCGTCGCATTCACCTTGCTCTTTGCTCAAGATCTCTGGCCGCACTGGCTTCGCCGGCGTTTGTTCCCCGAATCCAATACCACCCCGATGTGGATTGGGTTGGCGCTTACGGTGGCTGGATTAGGGTTTGCGCTCTGGGCGCGCCTCCGGATCGGCAATAACTGGAGCGGCACTGTGACCATCAAGGAACAGCACGAGCTGATTCAAAATGGTCCTTACGCGATTGTTCGCCATCCCATTTACACCGGATTATTGCTTGCCTTCCTGGGCACGGCAATTGTTCATGGCGATGTGCGCGGCTTTGTTGGATTCCTTTGGTGGTGCTGGGCTGGCGATTGAAGATGCGCATGGAAGAATCTTTTATGGTCCAGCAGTTCGGTGATGCCTATCTGGATTACAAGAAGCGCGTAAAAACTTTGGTCCCTTTTGTGGTTTAAGGCAGTTGAGCGAATGGTCAGCAGCCGCATCCTCAGGTGCTAGAATCAAAACTTCAAGCAGGAGACAAGTGAAATGGAACCTGTGCGCACAGGTTTGCGCCAGATCATGAATGATTTGCTGCGCACGCGTCCGGCGGAAGAAGCCGTGAGTTTGGCGTGGCCTCTGGTCTGTGGCAAGGAGGTTGCAGCGCGTACACGTCCCTTGAGCTTTAGTGAAGGAAAGTTGATTGTGGCAGTGCCAGACGCCACCTGGCGCAACCAACTTCAATCATTTGCGCCACGTTATATCAATGGATTTGAAGGGCTGCTGGGACCAGTGGTAAAAGAAATTCAATTTGAAGTGAAGCAGTCAGCATTCAGCCAGCAGCCATCAGCCAAAGCAGATGCGCTTTGATGCTGTGCTCGCGTCTGGGGACAACCTTTCCGCGATATTTTGGGATTTACTGGGTTGATGATCACGAACGGGTTTGCTGACTGCTGATCGCTGATTGCTGAGTGCTGAGTGCTCCCAATGAAAGTCACTGACAAAGACGTTGCCTACGTTGCCGATCTGGCAAACCTGGAACTGACCGACCAGGAGCGCCAGCGTATGCTCAAAGATCTGAACTCGATCCTTGAATATATTGACCGGCTCAATGAGCTGGACACGACCAACGTTCCACCGATGGCGCAGATCTCAGGAACTGTCGAGAGCTCAGGCCCGGCTCACGATCAAGCCACCAATCTTCTGCGAAAAGATGAGCTAATTCCGTGTTTGCCACATGCGGAAGCGATGAAAAACGCGCCTGCAACCGACGGAGAATTCTTTAAAGTACCCAAAGTGATAGAGAAGTAGCATGGAAACCTTTACCATACCATCCCGATTCTGTGGCCCGCCCACATCCGGCAATGGCGGATACTCCTGCGGCCTGCTCGCGCGGGAGCTGGAAGGCCCAGTCGAATGCACACTGCGAAGTCCTATTCCCCTGAAGACGCCCTTGTACATTGAAAGCACATCTGCGGGCGCGGTCTTGCGGAACCACGCCAGGGTGATTATTGAAGCAAACTCGACGAGCATCGATCTCAAACTCCCTGCACCCGTAAGCCTGGAATCAGCCACCGATGTGCGTTCGGCTTCGCCGGCGCTTGGCCCCCTGCATCCTTTTCCCACCTGCTTTGTTTGCGGGCCGAAAAGGGACGAAGCTGACGGCCTGCGGATTTTTCCTGCGCCTTTGGCCGGCGATCTTTATGCTGCCACCTGGCTGCCAGCGGCTGAGTTTGGCAATGCCAGTGGTGATCTCAAGCCGGAATTTCTCTGGGCCGCACTGGACTGCCCGACAGGTTTTGCCTCAGGATTTCCAACCGCTGGGACGCTGGTAACCGGGCAGATGGCAGTCAAGCAACTCGATCTTGTACGAGTCAATGAACCATGCGTGCTGCTGAGCTGGCCGCTTGGAGTGGAAGGCCGAAAGCATTTCAGCGCAGCTTGCCTGTATCAGCATGACCAGCCGCGTGCCGTCGCGCGAGCAACGTGGATCCGCCTGGAAGGCTGATGGACCTTAATCTTCAAACCGTCGAGTCAGTGCGCACCGCCATCGCGGAAAAGCGGCTTACCGCCTCAGGCTTGGTTGAAGGCTTCTATCAAAGGATCAAATCTGAAGATCGTGAAATTCATGCCTATCTGACGCTCTGCGAAAATCGGGCACTGCAACAGGTCGAGCGCATTGACCGCATCGCCGCTGCTGGTGGGCCACTTCCTCCGCTGGCTGGCGTGCCGGTTGGAATTAAAGACGTCATGGTCACTCGCGGCGTTCGCACCACCGCCGGCTCCAAGATTTTGGAAAACTTTATTCCACCTTATGATTGCACCGCAGTTGCGCGGATGGAAGCTGCCGGAGCCATTGTGCTGGGCAAGCTGAATTGTGATGAGTTTGCCATGGGATCATCCAATGAGAACTCAGCGTATGGGCCGGTGCGCAATCCGCACGATAAGTCGCGTGTTCCTGGCGGCTCCAGCGGCGGCTCTGCTGCTGCTGTTGCTGCGGGAATGGCGGTGGCTACGCTTGGCTCCGATACTGGCGGCTCGATTCGCCAGCCTGCATCTTTTTGCGGCGTTGTCGGCCTTATGCCGACCTACGGCCGCGTTTCGCGCTATGGCTTGATCGCATTTGCCTCTTCGCTCGACCATATTGGACCGCTCACCAGGACCGTCAAAGACGCTGCCATTATTTTGCGGGTGATCGCCGGGCGCGATCCGCTTGATTCCACTTCAGCCGATGTTCCCGTTCCCGACTATGAAGCTGAGCTAACCAAGCCGGTGAGTGGGCTGAAGATTGGCGTACCGCAAGAGTATTTCGGCGAAGGCCTTGATCCTGAGGTTCGCGCTGCGGTGGAAGCAGGAATCGACAAGCTGCGCGCAGCCGGTTGCGAGATCATTCCTATCTCGCTGGCGCACTCAAAATATGCCATTCCTGCTTATTATGTGATCGCCACCGCTGAGGCCTCAGCCAACCTGGCGCGCTTTGACGGTGTGCGCTACGGCCACCGATCAAAGTCGGCTCGCACGCTTTCAGAAATGTATCGCCGCAGCCGCGATGAAGGTTTTGGTCCGGAGGTTAAGCGCCGCATCATGCTCGGAACATACGCTCTCAGCTCCGGCTACTACGATGCCTACTATCTAAAAGCGCAGCGCGTACGCACCTTGATCACGCGCGATTTTCAGGAAGCATTTCAAAAAGTTGACGCCATGGTCACGCCCACGGCGCCAACCCCGGCTTTCAAACTGGGTGAAAAGGCCGATGATCCTTTGGCCATGTACCTGGCCGACATCTATACGGTCACTGCCGATCTGGCCGGTGTCCCGGGGATCAGCGTTCCTTGTGGCAAGACCCAATCAGGCCTGCCCATTGGACTACAAGTCCTGGGCAGGCACTTTGATGAGGACACAGTGCTGCGTGTAGCACAGGCGGTGGAGCAAACATCACTCAAGCCGTCATGAATTTATAGGTGACCGCCATGGGTTTCTTTCGTAACGTGGCACTGATGCGGGCTTTCACCTAGAATTCGCGTCATGCCCGCAAGCTTCCTTTATATAGCGCAAGGCAGAATTTTTCTGAAGCAGCCGGACCAACCGGCCAAGCCCATTGAGAGCGTCTTTGCCCAGAACATGGTGGACCGTGCACAGCAAATCCGCCAGCGCAACGCTTGGAAGGTGCAGGGATTTGGCGCTCGGTTTATGTCCGGCGGAATGCCCTGGAACA
>DATEHN010000093.1:0-34495 GCA_035279585.1 Candidatus Angelobacter sp.
TTTTAAAGATTTTTTAGCTGAGCATTCCCGTTCGTCGCGGGTGGTTGGCTAACACTATCTTTCTGCGCTCCAAGCCATGAACGGCAAGCCCAAACCGGTCGCCCTTGTTAGCATGCCGTCCTTATCGGCGCGGCATCCGTCGTTTCAGCTGGCACTTCTTAAACCTATGTTGGAGCGAGCCGGAATCCCCGCCCAGCAGTTTTCATTCTTTATGTATATGGGGCACCAAATTGGCTGGCGGATAGCAGAGACCATCTCTGATGTGTGGCCCTGCCTGGTGGGTGAGTGGATATGGTCTAAAGCCGCTTTTGGCGAAGAAGCGAACACCAAAGATGAAGAATACTTTGCCGCTTACGACAGCCTGTTCGAAGCCATTTGCCACACTGCAGGATGTACGCTCAATGACATTCGCCGCTTGCGTGACGAAGCCGCACCACAGTTCATCGATTTTTGTCTTAACTCTGTTGACTGGAACCGGTTTGGCCTGGTTGGCTTTACCGTTGTCTTTCAGCAACTCGTAGGCAGCCTGGCGCTGGCGCGAGCTCTCAAGCAACGGTATCCCAACCTGCCGATCATCATGGGTGGCGCCAGCCTGGAAGATGATATTGCGGAAGAGATCATGAAGGGCTGTCCGCAAATTGATTATGTTCACTGCGGCGATGCGGAAATCTCATTTCCGCAGATGGTTGAACGTCTGTACAGCGGCCAAAGTATGGAAGGCCTACAGGGAATCATGTGGCGCGATTCCGAGAGCAAAGTCCGTTATGCCGGACGCGCTCCCAACTTCATGGACATGAACCAGACACCCCTCCCTGATTTCGATGAATACTTTTATGCGCGCGAAGCCAGTGGCTACGAAAATTCGGACTATGTGCAGGAACTGCTAGTCCCCTTTGAAGCCGCCCGCGGCTGCTGGTGGGGAGAGAAAAACCACTGCACTTTCTGCGGCCTGAACCGCTCAGGAATGGAATTTCGCGCCAAAGATCCCGATAAAGTACTGGAACAACTGGAAGCTCTGGCTCGCCGGTACGGGCAGTTTTACTTCAATGCCATCGACAACATTATGGCCCCGGAGTATGTGGAGAAACTGTTTGGAAAGCTGGCAGCGGCCAACAGCGACATTTGCATTCACTATGAGATCCGGCCCAATTTCTCGCGGAAGCAATTGGCCAAACTGCGCCGCAGCGGACTTTTCTCGGTGCAGCCGGGCATTGAGAGCCTCTCCACCAACGTCCTGAAAATCATGAGAAAGCATTCAACCGGGATGCGCAATGTGGAGTTGATCAAGTGGTGCACTTATTACGGCATTAACGCTCTTTACAATATCCTGTGCCGCTTTCCCGGAGAAACTGAGGATGACTACCGGACACAGAGCGAAGTGGCGGCCAGGATCGTTCATTTTCAGCCGCCCTATGCCATCGTAAAGGCGCGTGCGGACCGCGGATCTCCCATGTACACCGAGCCTGATTCGCAGTCCGTCTCCTGCTTGGTTCCAGCGAAGTGTTACCAGTACATTTTCCCTGAGAGTTTCGATCTGCGCCGTATCTCCTATTACTTTGATCATCAGATGGGAAACACAGTCACTGATGATGTGTATGAAGAACTGTTCGGCAGAGTGGGGGCATGGCAGGCAATGTGGAAGCAGCCGAGGCCTCCTTATCTTAAATATCGGAAATCTTTGGCGACGATCACAATCTTTGATGGCAGGAAGCGGCAGGAGCAGGTGTTCACGTATCGCGGACAGGCAGCCGATCTTTATGAATACTGTGCCGAGGCGCGTACGCCGCGAGATATCGCCGCCCAGTTCGGAAATGGCCCGGAGATCGAGGCTGCTCTTAAAGACTTTGTCAGCAAGTCTGTGATGCTCCACCTTGATGGACGCTATCTGAGCCTGGCGTTGCCGGAGAACCCATATTTCGATCTCAAGGACATGCCGGAACGGCAGGCGGCGAACGTGAGTCAACCGGATGCGGAGTTGGTAGCCAGATGAGAATCGTACGCGAAGGCACGAAATCGACTCTGGCATCCATGCCTGCCTCGTTTCAGGCAGACCGAGCAGAACTGCTGGCGCTCTTGTTGAAAAAAGGAATCCTCTATTCCTCACCCACACAGCCGATCCGCTCTCCCGACGGAAGAACCGGCCGTTGGATGCTGAACTCATTGGCGTTCACTCTGGAGCAACATGGAGCTGAACTGGCTGCCCGCTGTCTGCTGTCGTTACTGGAACGCTTTGACGGCCGGCAGCTGGCCACGTATGGATTAATTGGCGTTCCCATTCTCCAATCCTGCATTCAGCAGTCAGGCGGGCGCTATCGCGGACTGCTGGTCCGCAAGGAAGCCAAGGCGCATGGGGCCATGCGGCTCATTGAGGGTGAGATCGATCCTTACGAGCCGGTAATTCTGGTGGATGACTCCATTGCTTCAGGGAATTCTTTCTGGAAAGGCTGCGAGTACCTGGAAAAAGCGGGACTGCGGGTGGAAGGCGGAGTCTGCCTGGTGCATTTTGGCTGGGAGTTTGGTGTCGCCGATGTGTTGGAGCGTGGTTTTCATCTGGAGGCATTGTTCGATATCTATCAGGACATCATGCCCAACATAAAGGGCGAGGCGAAGCCTGTTCCTAACCCTTCCCAGGCTTTTCCAAAGTTCAACTGGAGCGGGGCGCAAGCGCCTGAAGGACTGCATCCGGCACACCTGGCACGGCTCGCCTTACTGGAATATCTCACTACCGGGACGCTGCTTCGTCCTCCGATCCAGATGGATCGCACCTACGATTCGTCAGGCGGCGCATGGGTGAGCCTTCGTTCCCAGCGAGACATCCATGTGCGCCATGCGCGCGACGGCTTCTGGTGCTTTCCCGGTGAGCCGCAATGGACAGCACCCGAACATGTATTAAGGGCCGCGTTGCTTACGGCCCAGCATCTGCCAAAGGGAAGCCAGGGCCGCACTCTGGTGGATTCAAGCCATATTGCCGTCACACTCTTTTCTGAGTTGGAAGAATGCACGGTTGGGCAATTGGACAACGACCGTTATGGAATAGTGGTTGGCAGCCGGGAGCGCCCGGGAGTCATGGGCGGCGCGCTGCCTCGCATGCCAGGGATGGGCAACGAGTTTCGCCAGTTTCAACATGCGCGCATCACCAATGGCAAACTGCGTCCTTTTGAACCATTTGTGATTCACAGGCATGGCGTAATGAAATACGTTGAGCCGGGTGCGCCCTGGCAGCCCACCGGCACTCCCCTTCCGGCTTCTCCCGCTCCGTGCGATGATCCGGCAGTCTGTTTGCCTATTGCCGTTCGTGCCAGGGACGTCGCAATCGCCCACTTGTTAGGCTTGCCGGAAACCACAGGGCCTTTGACCGGCAGAATATTGCCGCAAGGCGCTGAGTTCCTTTTTGTCACCATATATATATGGGGCAAGTTGCGCGGGTGCATGGGTCTGGACGCGGCAAGCTTGACTGCGGATAAAGATCTGCGTGGCCTGGTACTGAATGCCCTGAAAGACGAACGTTTTGAACAGGGTGAGATTTCATCGCAGGAAGCCATTGCCGTAAGCATTTCACTCCTCACCAATGGCACAAAAATGGGAGAGGCTAAGCCTGAGATCGTTGTGCGTTATGTGATGCAGGGGCGGCAAATGCTCCAGGTTAGCCAGGGGAAGCGTTCAGGCAATTTGCTCCCATTCTGGGCGGCCAGGGAAAACATTTCTCGCGAACAATATCCGCTGGAAGTGATCGACAAAGCGGGAATTACCCGTCCTCCATACTTCTGGGAGCGGTTTGATTGCAAGACCTGGCTGGCCGATGCAGATGGCATGGGCGAAGTGGAAGGAGCATTCAGGCGGCTGCCAGAAAACCGCAAAGGCCGCGAACTCCTGGTCCATCTTGCTGGCCTGTATTCGAATTATCTGCTGAATCATCAGAGGGAGGATGGGACTTTCTACGAAAGTTATGAGCCGTTTAGCAATCGTCTGCTGAAAGGCGGCAACCTTCCCTGGATGGCGCATGCCACCTGGGTGCTGGCCAGGGCCAGCCGCACGCTGCAAAACCCTCAGCTTCATGCAGCGGCTGAAAAGACGCTGGCGTTTCTGTTGCGCAGCGTGAAGCTCAGTGCGATGGGGGTCTGGTTGGAAGAAAGGGAGCAGAGTTTACCTTCGGTCTCAGAAATTGCACTTCTTGTTCTTGCGCTCTGCCAGCTTCCCAAAGGGGATTATCGCCGTCCTCAGGTGCGCGGACTGGCGGAGACCCTGTGGTCCTCCATTGGCCAGCACGGCTATATTTTCACTCATCGGGGCAGGACAGAGGTGGACGATAGCTTCCAGAATTATTTTCCCGGACAGGTATTGCTGGCGCTTGCGGCCGCGGCTGAAGCCAGACTCACCGACGTTGATTCACTGAAACTTGAACGGGCATTTCGCTACTATCGCCATCGTTTTCGTTATTTTCGTGATTTTGGGCAGGCGTCATGGCTGATGCAGGCCTTCAGCGCCTGGTCGCGTATCCAGAGCAACACGCAATTTTCCGATCTGGTTTTCGAAATTGGCGACTGGCTGCTTCAGTGGCAGCAGGAGAAAAGCGGCGCCTTCATTAACGATCATCAGGCCGATACCCCAGGCTACACCACAGCGTTATACTTGGAAGGCATCGGGGCAGCGATGAAGATGGAGTCGGCTGATAGCGGCAACCGTCGCCAGCGATATCTGGATGCCTATTTGCATGGTCTCAGGTTTCTAACCCGGATCACGACTCAGCCCGGCCATACTTGTATGCTGCCGAACAGCGACTATGCCATTGGCGGCCTGCGGCTAAGTTTGAATTCCAGTTATGTACGCATTGATTTTGTCCAGCACGGACTGTCCTCTGTGCTGGAATTATATGAACATTTCACGGCTGCCGGGACGTCCCGCCAGCCCAGCGCTGAAGTACCAGAATTAATCCCTGACAATACACAAGCAGTTTCGTAAGGAGACACAATGAGTGATCAAAAGCGACCGCAGTTAGCGCCAGAAGTCCTCGATCAACCTTCAACACAAGCGGCCGGAACCAAAGCCGGTACAGACAAACAACTGCGGTCCTTTATCGCAGACACTACCCTGGTTAGTACTGAACAGGTCCAGGAATCGAAGTCGAAGTCTATTTCGCCGCGGCCCATTGTCGAAGTGTCTCCTAATGCGGACATTCGTCCTGTGGAGGCGCAGAATGCACCATTCCCGCCCATCGCTCGTCCCATCGTCGAGATTAGTGCGGAGTTTCGTCAGGTGGATACGAAGGCAGAGCCGGTGCGGGCGGCGTTGCCGCCTATCGTCCGTCCCATTGTCGAGATGGCCCCGGCTCCTAGTGCTGACTTTCGTCAGGTAGATGTACAGAATGCAGTATCGTTGCCGCCTATCGCCCGTCCCATCGTCGAGATGGCTCCGTCTCCTAGTGCGGACTTTCGTCAGGATGTACAGAATGCGGAACCGGTTCGTGAGCCACTGCCGAAGCCTGTTGCCCGTCCCATCGTTGAGGTAGTCGCGGACTGGCGTCAGGCGGCGGATGATGTACGGAATGCGGAGCCGGTTCGGGAGCCGTTGCCGAAGCCTGTTGCCCGACCCATCGTTGAGGTGGTTGCGGACTGGCGTCAGGCGGCGGATGATGCACAGAATGCGGAGCCGGTTCGGGAGCCATTGCCGAAGCCTGTTGCCCGACCCATCGTTGAGGTAGTCGCGGACTGGCGTCAGGCGGCGGATGATGCACAGAATGCGGAACCGGTGCGGGGGACGTCGACGTTGCCGCTTATCGCCCGTCCTATCGTCGAGGTGGCTCCCCATCCTCAGGCGAATGCAGATGTGCAGAATGCAGAACCGGTCCGTGAACCGTTGCCGAAGCCTGTTGCCCGTCCCATCGTCGAGGTGATCGCAGACTTCCGTCAGATGGATACACAGCAGCAAGTCGAGGAGCCGGTCCGTGAACCGTTGCCGAAGCCTGTTGCTCGTCCCATCGTCGAGGTGATCGCAGATTTTCGTCAGATGGATGCACAGGATGAAGAGCCGGCGATTGCAACTCCCAATGGGAAGAAAATCAAAACATAACCAGCGCTGAATTGCAGTGTCGTCTGGTTTCTCTCGGGAAGGACCGATGAGCATAAAACTCTTCGGTCCGCCCTCTTTTTCGTACGCACACAACCGGTTGAGCGAGGCTCCAAGATGCCCACCCAAAGGGTGCTTCTCCTAATCATGCCCTTCCTGACTTTGCGTCGCCCTCATCTTGGGGTCGCATTGCTCAAAGCTGGGCTGCATCGGGCAGGCATTGAGTGCGATGTCCGCTATTTCAATTTTCGATTTGCCGATCTCATTGGGGCAGCGCTCTATGACCGTATAGCTGATGACTCTCCCTCGCACCACCTTGCCGGGGAATTTATTTTTACTCAAGCCTTGTACGGCGAGGATGCCCGACCGTTCGAGGACTTTAAAGCAAGTGTCGCGGACTACATTAGGCCGTATCCTGATGATTTTCTGAGGCAGCTCAATCGGTGCCGTAATTTGAGTTCCATCTTCATCCAGGAATGTGCTGACCAGATCGATCTTGACCAGTACGACATTATTGGCTTCACCTCCACGTTCCAGCAGAATATGGCGTCGCTGGCCCTGGCCCAGGAGCTCAAGCGCCGTTCCCCGGCCATCACCACGGTATTTGGCGGTTCTAACTTCGAATCAGAGATGGGGGTTGAGCTGCACCGCCATTTTCCTTTTATCGACGTGGTTTGTTCCGGGGAGGCCGACCACATATTTCCTGAAGTGGTTCGCCACGTGCGCGCTGGAAAGCCGCTAGAAGACCTGGGGGGCGTTACCAGCCGCGTTCATGGCGAAACTGTAACCAGTTCCACGCCACAAAAATTCGTCAGTAATCTCGACGAGCTTCCTTATCCCGATCATGGCGATTACTTTCATGCTTTTCAGGCTTCCACGGCTCCTTCCGTGATTGTTCCTGAAATGACCATGGAGACCTCTCGTGGTTGCTGGTGGGGTCAAAAGCACCATTGCACGTTCTGCGGATTGAATGGCCTGAGCATGACATTTCGCAGCAAATCCGCCGACCGTGCTTACAGCGAGATCAGGCACCTGCTCTCTACCTATGGCGATTATTCCATTTTCAATACTGACAATATCGTGGACCTGCGTTATTTCAATGAGCTGTTTCCGCGCATTGTCGCCGATGGCGTCAAGATGCAGCTCTTCTATGAAACCAAGTCAAACTTGAAGAAGAGCCAGCTTTTGACTTTCAGGAAAGTGGGCAGCACTGAATTTCAGCCTGGAATTGAAAGCCTGAACTCGCACGTGCTCACCCTGATGGACAAGGGCGTCAAGGGCATCCAAAACATGCAATTGCTCCGCTGGGCGGCAGAAATGGAGTTTAACGTCTCCTGGAATATTATTTGCGGTTTCCCCGGCGAACAGCCTGAGGACTACCAGCAGATCACACGCTGGATACGCGCTGTGCCGCACTTGCAGCCCCCAGTGTTTATTACGCGTTTCCGCCTTGACCGCTTTAGCCCCATGTTCAAGGACCCGGTGAAGTATGGCATCAAGAACGTGCGCAGTTCGCCTGCGCACCGCCTCTGCTATCCCTTTTCAGAGGAGTCTCTGCAGCAGCTTGCTTTTTACCTGGATTGTGATCCGCCGATACTGCCGGAAACCATGAAAGAAATCGCAACTGTGTGGTCTTCCGTGACGGAGTGGAAGAATATTCACTCCAACAGCAGTCTCCAGGCTCAGGTGACCGATTCTGCGCTTATCATTCACGACCGGCGGGCCGGGTTTGCTGCCGCTGATTACCGCTATGAGGGGCTGGCGCGCACTCTCTATTTGGCTGCGGATGGCGTGCACGCTGACTCTTTCCTGCTGGAATTTGCCGCATCGCAATATCCTGATCAATCATTCACCCTGGAGGACATCCGCAAAGTTCTGCGCGGCTTTGTGGAGCGTGATCTGATGCTGCAGGAAGACAATCTGTATTTGAGCCTGGCGCTGCTTCCGCTCGATCAATCGGTTGAAATCACGCCGCCGCCCCGTATGGCAAATGCCTCCAGGACGGCGACGGCGGTTGCTCACGCGGTCTGATGGGTGCTGTGCGAAATTAAATGAGGACTACAATGCCCGAAAAACGTGTACTGCTGTTGGTGATGCCATTCCTGACGTTGCCCCGTCCTCATCTTGGCGTCGCGCTGCTGAAAGCCGGAATGGCCCGGCAGGGAATGAGTTGCGACATTCGCTATTTCAGTTTCCGGTTTGCCGACATTATCGGCGTGCCCCTGTACATCCGCATTGCTGAGAGATCGCCCGCGCACCTGCTAGTGGGAGAGTTCATTTTTACACCGGCGCTTTATGGCGAAGAGGCGCGTCCGTTCGCTGACTTCAGGGCCAGCATTGCGGACTATGTTCTGCCATATTCTGAAGATTATTTGCGGCAACTGGAGCACGCGCGCAATCTGACCCCGTCATTTATCCAGGAATGCGCAGACCAACTCGATCTTAGCCAGTATGACATTGTTGGGTTCACTTCAAGCTTTGAGCAGAATATTGCGTCGCTGGCCATGGCCCAGGAGATCAAACGGCGGGCGCCGGGGATCGTTACTGTGTTTGGCGGGGCCAACTTTGAATCTGAGATGGGAGTGGAACTGCACCGCCGTTTTCCTTTTATTGACGTGGTGTGCTCGGGAGAGGCCGACCTTGTGTTTCCCGAATTAGTGCGTCGCATTCGCGCCGGCGCACCGCTCAACACACTGGGCGGAGTAACCTCCCGCGTGAACGGCGAGACCGTCACCAGTTCAGAGCAGCAGACGTTTGTGACCAATCTTAACGATCTGCCCTATCCTGACCATACTGACTATTACAAAGCCCTGCAAAACTCCAACGCACGGGACGAAGTGGTTACAGAGACCACCATGGAAACATCGCGGGGCTGCTGGTGGGGACAAAAGCACCACTGCACGTTTTGCGGCCTGAACGGCATGGGCATGACTTATCGCAGCAAAACACCCGACCGTGCTTATCAGGAGATTAAGTACCTGCTGGAAACATACAAGAGTCCTGAGATCTTTAATACTGACAATATCGTGGATATTCGCTACTTCAGTGAACTGTTTCCACGCCTGGCAGCGGACGGGTTCAAGATCCAGCTTTTCTATGAGACCAAGGCGAACCTGAAGAAGAAGCAATTGATGTCGTTTTGGGATGTGGGAAGCACCAGGTTTTGTCCTGGTATTGAGAGCCTGAATACTCACGTGCTCGATCTCATGGATAAAGGCGTGAAGGGAATTCAAAACGTGCAATTGCTGCGCTGGTCAGAGGAGATAGGGTTCGATGTCCTCTGGAATATCCTTTGCGGCTTTCCCGGTGAAACGGCGGATGACTACTACCAGATTACGCGCTGGATTCGGGCCGTCACCCACTTGCCGGCGCCGACGGTGATGACGCGTTTTCGGCTCGACCGCTTCAGCCCCATGTTCAAGTGGCCGGAAAAATACGGCATCGTCAATATCAGGAGCTATAACGGTTATCGCCTTTGTTATCCGTTTCCTGAAGATTCGCTTCTCCGGCTTGCGTATTATCAGGACTGCGATCCGCCGACGATCCCGGGAACGATGGATGCCATCAAGACCACCTGGGCCGCAGTTGCTGAATGGCAGCGAGTGCATAACAACAGCACACTCAAAGCGGAGGTAACTCCGTCATCGCTTATCATCCACGAGCGCCGCGCTGGTTATTCTCCTGTGGACTATTGTTTTGAGGGACTCGACCGGGAGATTTATCTGGCCACTGATGGCGTCCATTCAGATTCTGGCGTGTTTGAATCTGTGGCTGGCCGCCATCCGGAAGAAACGGTCACGATCGAGAAAGTGCGAAAAATACTTGGCGAGTTCGTGGAACACGACTTGATGCTACGGGAAGGGAACTCATATTTGTGCCTTGCTGTTTTGCCGCTTGATTATGAGAGTAAGGTGCTTCCTATGCAGTTATCAGCTACTGCTGTGAGCACTGCGGCTGCCGTTTAAGCTTTTTCGGCAAATCTTCACCCATGCCGCAGGGCCTCAGAAGGATCAACGTTTGTTGCGCGCCGGGCCGGAAAATAGCTGGCAGCCAAAGCGATACATATGAGGGCGATCCCGCAGGCTACAAATGTGGCCCAATCACGTGAGCTTGCCTGATAGAGCAAAGCGGACAAGAGACTGGTAAGTTTAGTCACGATCACGGCCCCGACGACACCAAGGCCAATGCCGACCAGCGTTAAAGTCAGGGCATGGCTAACCACCAATCGAAGGATGTCGCGCTTCTCAGCGCCCAAAGCCAGACGAATTCCAAGCTCCGCCTGCCGCTGGGTTACTGAATAAGAGATCACGCCATAGATGCCGACGATCACCAGCACCAGAGCGATCGCAGAGAATAGTCCGGTCACCAGCATGTTCAAACGCGGCTGGGCGCGCTCTGCATCTACCAGTTCTTCCCCAGTCCGCACATCAGTGATGGGCTGGCTGGAATCGATTCCCAGAACCATGTTACGCATGGCTGATACAAGCTGGGAAGGGTCGCCTGCGGAGCGCGCCTCAAGGTTAAGGCTTTCCCATGGTAATTGGGGAAAGGGAATGTACATTTGCGGCATCGTCTCATCGGCCAGGCTCATGTTCTTTACGTCGCCGGCAACACCTACGATTTCGGAAAGCTTGGGGCCGAGGCCCACCAGCACATGCTTGCCCACAGCATTTTCATTCGGCCAATAGAGGCGCGCCATCGCTTCATTGGCAATCACAACTTTAGGGGCCTGGGCATCGTCATGTTCGGTGAATACCCGGCCTGCCTTCAGCGAAATGCCCATGGTCTGAAAATAATCAGGGCTGACAGTTTCAATGACAAATAGTGGCCGCTGGCTCAGGGGCACATCGGGCTGGCCTTCAGGAAGCGCCGGAGTAAAACGCTCAGGATGCATAGGCAATGCTGACGAGATGGAGGCCCGGCGCACTCCAGGCAAACTTTGCATCCGCCGTAAACATTCTTCGTAAAACGCAACCTGCTTCTCGCCGCGCGGATATTTGGTGGGAGGCAAAGAGACGTTCAATGTGAGAAGGTCGTGCGAATCGAAACCCAAATCGACTTTTCTGAGGCGGTCAAAGCTGCGGACCAGCGCCCCGGCGCAGACAAGCAGAAGCATGGAAATGCCGATTTGGACCACAACTAACGAATTTCCAAACAAGGCCCGCCGCCGGCTTCCGGTACTGCCACGGCCTTCATCGCGCAAAACCTGGTTCACATTGGTGCCCGACAAATGTAATGCCGGAAAAATACCGAACACCAGTCCCGTCAGCAGGGTAATGCCGGCGACAAAGAGAAGGACCCATCCGTCCATCACCAGGCCCGAATCGGGGAAGGTGTCTTTTGGACCGATTTGGGAAAAGATCTGTATACCAACATAGCCCAAAGCCAGCCCCAGAAGCCCGCTCACTATGGCGAGTACCAAACTCTCTGTGAGTAATTGGCGCACAAGCGCGCCGCGGCCTGCTCCCAGCACTGATCTGACTGCGATTTCCCTGGTCCGGGCCAGCGCGCGGGCCAACAGCAGCCCAGCAACGTTGGCGCAGGCAATCAGCAGCACCAGCGCGACCGCCAGAAAGAGAAACAATATGTTGGTGCGAATGTTGGCCACCAGCCGGTCGCGAAGACTTTTAACAACGAGGGCTATCTTTGGATGAGCATCTGGGAACTTCGGATATGCCTGCTTGTACTGCTGGTTCAGGAGGTTCATTTCCGCAGCGGCCTGATCGAGTGAAGTACCCGGCTTCAGGCGTGCAATTCCCGCCAAATATCCTGTGCCTGCTGCACGAAGCTGGGCGGCTGTGGCAAGGTTTAATTCGAAGTACCGTGGACTCCACACGTCAATCTTTCCCAGCAACGCAAAACGGAATTCGGGAGGCAGCACGCCGATAATGGTGTAGTCCGTCGAATCAAGAGTTATGGGCTGGCCAACAATCGCAGGATTGGCGCCGAACTGGTTCTTCCACAGCGAGTCGCTGATGACCACAACATTTTTTCCGCCTGGTTCGCCTTCATCGGGGATAAAGAAGCTGCCCTTTTGCGGTCTTACGCCTAGCACATCAAAAAAATTCGGCGAAACGCGCGCGCCATTGACCTGCAGCGGGTCTCCACGACCTGTCAGGTTGAAAAACTCAACCGCGAAGGCCGCAACTCCAGTAAAGGAATGGTTTTGATCGCGGATCATTTCATACCGGACGAGGGAAAAGGGATTGATCGATGCCGGGTCTCCCGACCTGGCTACTGCCAGGGTCACGAGTTTTTGTGGGTCAGAATACGGCAGGGGGCGCAGCAGCACAGCATTAAAGATGGTAAAAATGGCTGCGTTGCCGCCAATGCCCAAGGCCAGGGTGATGATGACCACGATGCTGAATCCGGGATTTTTAGTCATCATGCGGATGCCAAAGCGAACATCCTGCCACAGCGCCGCCAGCCACGTTCCTGCACCTGCATTGGAATCTTCATCAACCTGCCTGTCTAGACCCATTTATTTCTCCGTATTGTTTTCCGGCAGACGAATCCCAATGTCCGTCGGTGATGTTTTGATTCTGGTTCAGTGCGAACTTTTAAGCAAACTGAGACGGTTGCTCCGGCGTCGCCGCCATCCTGATGGCTGGACCGGCCTCCAATTCAAAATTGCGGTTCTCAGGAAGTGCCAGGCTTAGATAACGGCCATCCAGAAACAGCATCAAATCTTTTTCCACAAAGTCTTTGAGCGCTGCCTCAACCCATGGGTCAGAGCCAAAATTAGCACTGATGTCCCTGGGCGTGCGGGCATCGCCGCAATATTCGTAGAGAGATGCATCTTGATCGTGGTACGTATGTGTCCGCGCTTTCTGTTGCCGTCCGTCAAAAATAAAGATGGTGGCCAATGCCTTGCGGTACTTGAGGTAGGGTTTCTGGCGTTGGTCCCATTTTATCCGCCAGTTGTCCACGGCATCAAAGGTGGCTTGGTAACACTCCTCTCCGGCGATATTGGTCATCTCCTGATCAAAGAAATAGGAGATTCGGGGCAGGTCAAATTTCCCTCGCGGAAAGATGTATTCATAACACTTGAAGGGCACAAGCCTGGAAATTGACTGTGAGGCCGGATCAGTAAACATGGGAGATCCGCGGTCAGCCCGCGCCATGACTGCGGCATAAGGCGGCTGGAAATGAGGGATTTTCCCCATGACCTCGGCTTGCGTACGGTAGTCTTCGGCGGTCTCGCCGGGAAAGCGGCACAGGATGTTATAGGTGACGTTAATGCGGTAATGAGTGCACCATTTCACTAATTCGATGTTCCGCATTCCTGAAGTAAATTTCCTCATGCTCTTGAGGATGTTGGTGGAGAAGCTCTCCACGCCGGGCAGTACTGAGTGCAATCCACCGCGCCGCATGCGGGCCAGTTGCGTCCGGGAAAAATTGGGCCTGATCTCATAATGCATGGAGATGTCACTGTTCGCAGCGGCCAGACGGCTGAAAAGTTTTTCTGTATATTCCGGGGCCATGATGTTGTCAATGGCGAAGAAATCAAAACAGCGGTAACGGCTGGAGAGCGCTTCCAGTTGATCAATGACGTTATCCACGCTCTTGGCGCGGAATTCCATGCCGGAGCGGTTCAGGCCGCAGAAAGTACAGTGATTTTTTTCTCCCCACCAGCAACCGCGCGAAGTCTCAAACGGCAATTGCACAGGACGGGCCTTGCCCCACGATCCATATCCGCTTGCCTCACGCGCATAGTAGAACTCGTCATAGTCCGGGATCGGGGTCTCATTCATCGCGTGAAAATTGGGGGCTCGTCCTGAGTACTTCACCAGGCCCTGAGCATCGCGCCACATGATTCCATGCAGGCCTTCCATACTTTGGCCGCTGTAGAGGCGTTCGATCATTTGCGGAAAGGAGAGTTCAGCATCGCCGCAGTGAACAAAATCCATCTGCGGACAGCCTTTCATAATCTCGTCGGCAATATCATCTTCCATGGCGCCGCCACCCATGATGATAGGGACGTGCGGATATCGCTTCTTGAGCGCGCGCGCCATCGCCAGGCTGGAAAGCATCTGCTGGTAGACCACCGTGAACCCGATAAGGGAAAAGCGGCTCCAGTCGGTGCTCTCCACGCAGAAATCGATAAAGGCCTGTGCTCCGTGGTTGCGAAATTGCCGCAGATCTTCCAGAGTGCAGCCGGCGGTCTTGCAGAAAGCCGCAAATGCATCCCTGTATTGGAGAAGATAACTTTCTACGTCGAGATTGGCTTCCTCACCGAAGGCCGCTTTAGACCAGACCCACTCGCCCACCAAGCTAGGCCACACTTCGGCAAGAGTCTCGCTGAGCTGCCATCCAATTTGAGTTCCCAGGTACATGTAAAGTGAAAACGACTGGGCAGAAATACCAGCCTTTTCCAGCGTGGGTTTCAACAGCGCCAATTGGATGGAAGGAATGCCACCCGACTGCGAAGGCATACTGATAAGAGCTACAGGCTTGCGGTCCATAGGCTTGCTCGCTAAAAAATGTGAGGTTACAAGTATACTCTTCCCAGGAAACTCAAAACACTAAGCCTTTTCCCAAAAAGGAACTCTGGGGAAGTTTGATTCGTTGCTTCTTCGGGCGTCCCTGACGGGATTTGACCCCAGTGTTAGCGCCGTGAGAGGACGTAATTCACACATTATCTTGCCAATGCGGTTTTCTTCTCCGGATATTCTCGATCGAGGGCTAGATTCAGTTCCAGAACATTGACGCGGGCTTCGCCAAAAAATCCAAATTGCCGGCCTTCTGCATGCTGCTTGACCAGTTCGCGAAGCTGGTTTTCAGGAATTCCTCTGGCTTTGGCCACACGCTGAACTTGAAATTCCGCGCTGGCAGGAGTGATGTCTGGATCAAGCCCGGAGCCTGAGGTAGTTACCAGATCGACTGGAACCGGCTTGCCCGGATTTTCTGCCTGCAGCGCTGCTACGTCACTTTTCACGCGATCAATCAGTTTTTGGTTTGTCGGTCCCAGGTTGCTGCCGGAAGAGTTGTCAGCAGCGTATCCGTTGGGGCCGGCCACTGATGGACGCGGATGGAAATAAGCAGCGCCGGTGAAGGGCTGGGCAATGATGCGTGAGCCGACCACGACGCCATTTCTGGTAATGAGCTGGCCGTTAGCTTGATTGGACCACAGCTTGGCCAGACCAAGCACCACGGCGGGATAAATCAATCCAAGAATGATGGTTGTTGCAATCGTGTAGAGAATCGCCGTAATCAGATTCTTCTTCATATCCAATCAACTCCTTAGGCCAGGCCCAGCGAGCGAATCACCATATCCATCAGCTTGATTCCGATAAATGGGACGATGACGCCGCCTGCGCCGTAGATCAACAGATTGCGCCTCAGCAAGGCCTCGGCGTTCATGGGCTTGTATTTCACGCCGCGCAGCGCCAGCGGAATCAACGCAATAATAATGAGCGCATTGAAGATTACCGCCGAGAGCACCGCCGATTGCGGCGTAGCAAGGCGCATAATGTTCAGCGCGTTGAGCACAGGGAACGTTCCGGCAAACATTGCCGGAATAATGGCAAAGTATTTCGCCACGTCATTGGCAATCGAAAAAGTGGTGAGCGAGCCGCGGGTCATCAGCAGTTGCTTGCCGATCTCGACAATTTCGATCAGCTTGGTGGGATTGGAATCGAGATCAACCATGTTACCTGCTTCTTTGGCTGCCTGAGTGCCTGTGTTCATAGCCACGCCTACATCGGCTTGCGCCAGGGCGGGAGCATCATTGGTGCCGTCGCCGGTCATCGCCACCAGCTTGCCTTCGCCTTGCTCACGCCGGATCAGGTCCATCTTGTCTTTCGGCGTCGCCTGGGCGAGAAAATCATCTACGCCGGCTTCACGCGCGATGGCCGCCGCAGTGAGCGGATTGTCGCCAGTGATCATCACGGTACGAATACCCATGGAGCGCAGTTGGGCAAAGCGCTCGCGGATTCCACCCTTCACAATATCTTTGAGGTGGATAACGCCCAGCGCGCGATTGTTCTCTGCCACCACCAGCGGCGTCCCGCCGGAGCGGGCAATGGTTTCCACTGCGGCCTGTACTTCCTTAGGAAGGTAGCCGCGATTTTCTTCAAGATACTTGCTGATGGAATCGGCGGCGCCCTTGCGAATAGCCACACCATCAAGGTTCACGCCAGACATACGCGTCTGTGCGGTAAAGGGCACAAAGGTCGCCTGCAGGGCAGTCAGGTCGCGCCCACGCAGGCCAAATTTTTCTTTGGCCAGCACAACAATGGACCGGCCTTCGGGCGTTTCATCCGGAAGCGACGAGAGCTGGGCGGCATTGGCAAGCTGGTCATTACTCACGCCGGGCGCAGCGATGAAATCCGCGGCCTGCCGATTGCCGAGCGTGATGGTGCCTGTTTTATCGAGCAAAAGCGTGTTCACGTCGCCGGCGGCTTCCACTGCGCGACCGGACATAGCGAGCACGTTGTGCTGCACCAGCCGGTCCATGCCGGCAATGCCGATGGCAGAGAGCAGGCCGCCGATCGTCGTGGGAATCAGGCAGACTAACAATGACACCAAAACGAACACTGTTTGTGGCGATCCGGAGTACACGGCGAACGGCTGCAGCGTGACCACGGCGAGCAAGAACACGATAGTCAATCCGGCAAGAAGAATGTTAAGGGCGATTTCATTGGGAGTTCTTTGCCGCTCCGCGCCTTCCACCAGGGCGATCATCCGATCCATGAAGGTTTCACCCGGATTGGAAGTGATTCGAACCTTGATTTGATCGGAGAGCACGCGTGTACCGCCGGTGACCGCGGAACGGTCGCCGCCAGCCTCGCGGATCACGGGCGCAGACTCGCCGGTGATAGCCGATTCATCGACCGAGGCTACGCCTTCCATTACATCACCATCGCCGGGGATGACTTCACCGGCGGAGACGATCACCAGATCGCCGGTGCGAAGCTTGGAGCCGGGAACGCTTTCTATCTTGCCATTGGCCAGCAGCCGGTTGGCCATGGTTTCTGCGCGCGCCTTGCGCAGCGTTTCCGCCTGTGCCTTGCCACGGCCTTCAGCCATGGCCTCAGCAAAGTTGGCGAACAACACGGTGAACCACAGCCATAAAGTAATTTGCAGATTGAAGCTGAAACCTGGCTGGTGCTTCAACGCGTGAAGCACCAGCAAAACTGTGGTAACAACGCTGCCGATTTCCACAACGAACATTACCGGATTGCGCATCATGACGCGCGGATTCAGCTTGAGCAGTGCATCGAGCAGCGCCTTGCGAACAATTTTGGCGTCCCACAATGATCTGGATTTTGCCGCCATGTGTGGATGCCTCCTAAAAAGTCTTGTGCGCATTCATGAGCAGGTGCTCAAGCATGGGCCCCAGGCTGAGCGCCGGGAAAAATGTCAGCGCGCCGACAATGATGATGACGCTTACCAAAAGCGCCGCGAACAATGGCGTGGTGACGGGAAAAGTTCCTGGCGAAGGCGGCACAGTCTTTTTTCGCGCCAGGCTTCCAGCTACGGCAAGTATGGGCACAATCATCAGGAAGCGGCCAACAAGCATGGTGAATCCCATGGCCAGGTAGTACCAGCGGTTGCCGCTCAGGCCAGCAAAAGCCGAGCCGTTATTACCTGTCCCAGAGGTAAATGCGTAGAGAATCTCAGAAAGGCCGTGCGGGCCGTTGTTGCTGAGCGTTGCCAGACCCTGAGGAAGCAGGGTGGAAGCTGCCGCCAGCACCAGGATCATCAGGGGAAAGATGAGCACGTAAAGCATGGCCATCTTTATGTCGTACGATTCGATCTTTTTGCCCAGATATTCCGGCGTTCGGCCGACCATGAGGCCAGCGATGAAGACGGAGACAATGACAAAGATCAAAATTCCGTACATACCTGCGCCGACGCCGCCGAAAACAATTTCGCCCAACATAATATTGATAAGCGGGACCATTCCGCCAAGCGGCGTGTAAGAATCATGCATGCTGTTGACCGCGCCGCAGCTTGCATCGGTGGTTACGGTGGCAAAGAGAGCTGAGTTGGCAATGCCGAAGCGCACTTCCTTGCCTTCCATGTTGCCGCCAGGCTGAGTCAGGGAGGCGCGCTGATCGACTCCGGAAAATAGAGGGTTGCCGTGGGCTTCAGCCCAATAGGCCGTGGCAACCCCTGCAAAGAACAGTGCAGCCATGGCGCCGAAGACGGCCCAACCATGACGTTGCGAGCCGGTCATTCGGCCAAGCGTATAGGTAAAGCCCGCCGGGATGGCAAAAATCAAAACCATCTCAAAGAAGTTGCTGAAGGGGGTGGGGTTCTCGAATGGATGCGCGCTGTTGGCATTCATGAAGCCGCCGCCATTTGTTCCCAGTTCTTTGATGGCCTCCTGCGAGGCAATTGGGCCCTGGGCAATGGTCTGCCGGCTAATGGTCTCCATCTCCGGTTTGCCGTTCGCGTCGATTACGGGCTTGCCATCCTGCCCCAGCTTTTGCACCTGTTGGGGCTCAACCAGCCTGGTAGTGTCATAAGGTTTGAAATTTTGAATCACGCCCTGCGAGACCAACACGAGCGCGGCCACCAGGCTGAGCGGAACAAGTACCCAGAAAATAGAGCGCGTGATATCGACCCAGAAATTTCCGATGGTATCTTTTTCGCGCCGGGCAATGCCGCGGATGAAAGCCACAGCCAGGGCCATGCCAACGGCCGCCGAGACAAAATTGTGAAAAGCCAGGCCAGCCATTTGCGTAAGGTAGCTCATGACCTGCTCGCCGGTATAAAACTGCCAGTTGGTGTTGGTGGTGAATGAGGCAGCGGTATTGAACGCAAGATCCTGCGGTACAGCGGCAAACTTTTGGGGGTTCAGCGGAAGCCACTGCTGCGTGCGCTCCAACAGATAGAGCACCAGCATGGAAACCCCGCTGAAAAGCAACATAGCGATGGAGTATTCAGTCCAACGCATCTCACGGGTTTCATCAACGCGGGTGATCTTGTAGAGCATGCGCTCCATGGGGCGCATGACGAGATCGAGCCAGGTGTGCTCGCGCGAGAAGACTTTTGCCATATAGATGCCGAGAGGCTTCGTCAGCAACAAGATCACAGCGAAATAGAAGAAGATTTGGAACCAGCCATTGAGCGTCATATCAGAACTTCTCCGGACGCAACAACGCGTAGATCAGATAGACCATCAGCATTGCGCTAATGAACAAAATGCAGATATTTTCGAGGTCCATTGCTCACCTCACTTCAATTTGTCGCAAGCAGCCGTGTAGGCGATTGCGACGGCGAAAAACGCGAGCGTCAACAAAACCATGACAAAATCGAGCATCGAAAACTCCCTTTAGAACTTCACCATGATCGCGAACCTCATGCTCGCCTCGTCCTTGCGCAGGTCAGGACAGAATCCTGTACTCCCTGCGACGCAGGTGAAGCCGGGTGTAGCAGACAGAAATGCTCCGGGGACGAAGATAGTGTCTCCCACCACAGATCCCGCAGCCGGATTGGGAATGGTGCTGGGCGCGGCATTGACGCCGGGTGTTATCCCGCCGCGACCGGAGAAATAGGGCACGTTCGCATGGCGATATCCGTATTCGGTACGGAAAGTAATGTATTGTTGGGGCATCCAGTCAAAGGTCAGCGATGTATCCCACGCTTTGAAGGGATCGCCCGGATTTTGCGTGAAATAAGGCGAGCCGGAGACCGCATCGGCCCCATTGATGGGAGGCAGGAGCGCAAGGTAACGTCCTGGATTGTCGATTGCGCCGCCACCAACGGTCATGGCATACCGGTCTTTCTTGAACCAGAACCGGTTGTACGCCATCCACCCGGCAAATGTCTGTTTACGGCTCGTCGGCGTATCGTGAAAGCAATTCGTGTTGTTGATGACGGTCTGGCCCTGTGCTCCAATGCTGGTTCCCTTGCCGCCGTATTCGCAGCCCAGATCGCCGGTAAGAGAGAACGCCATTTTGTCGAGAAAGCCATCAGGACGATCATAGTACTTGACTTCAACGCTGTTATCTGTATGGATGCGTGAACGCCCGAACTGGCCATTGCCACTGCCAAGCGTATCTTCTCCCATGCCATAGTTATTAGAGACGATTGAGAGCCATCCGGTGGGACGCCACAAAACTTGTCCACCCAAACCCGGTTTGCTGCCCATCCGGCCATAAGACTGCCATCCATTGATAATCCAGGGTTCGATCTTCAGTTTGTCGGTCGGGAACCACTGAATGCGGAGCCCATTGAAGAACCAGGGCGTATTGGATGAGACATAGGACGGCTGATACGCCCAATTGTCAAAGTTGTAATAGCTGAAAAGGCCGATATAGGAAACAAAAATGCCGGCATCAATATTGAGCCCGTGATTCACGTCAAAGTGATAACCGGCATTGGCTTCAGAAAAATATTTATACGCGCCGCGCAGGTCCCATTGTCCGCGTCCGGGACTGGTATCATTGCGCGGAGTGGTGACGCCGAACATGCCAGCCATCGTCAAGAGGCGGGCATTCACGTTGTCCCATTGGAAGTTGCCGCCCAGGCTGATCTGTTCGATCTGAAATTCGTTGGAGCGAAAAATCTCAGTCGAGCCATCGATGCTGTCGTCTCTGGGATGATTGAACGACGAAATATAGTCAGCATCTAAACGGACTTCCGGCGTGAAGAACTTTGAATTGAAGGCCGGTTCTTTGGTCCTTGCGTTCCCGTTGAGCCAAGTCCAATCAGCGTATGCGAAAGGTTCAGACGGTTTTGGTTTTTCCGTTTTTGATTGGCCAGCATCTTGTGTGGTTGCGGCCGTTGTAGTCAGAGAGCTGCTTGCTTCAGCGGTTGCCGGCTGGGTCTTAGTGTTAGTGATGGTTGCATTGACCAATTGCGCGCCACCCTGCTGGGCCTTGAGCTGCGCTTCCAACTGCTCAATGCGGCGGCGCATTTGCTCCAACTCTTTTAAAAGTTCGACATTGCCATTGGCGGTATTAGCGTCAGCGCCCGATGCGGAAGCGGCTACACCTGATCCGGAAGGCGAGTCAACAAGTCTTTCAGTCGGCGTTGCAGCCTGAGCGGCGGCCCTTTGCGACAAAGTTATGCTTGCCACAGTCAAAACAGCAAGAACGCCTACAAACTTGCGTGCGAAAAGACATTTTGATGTTTGCATCAGCTCAACCTCTCCAGTCAAAACCTTCAACTTTTTTGCGGCTTCTTGGATCGCAGGGATCTGGCCATCCGTAGTGGCAAAAGTTTGAGCATTACTTGCCTCCAGCTTTTTTGCCGGACGTTATCCTGGCAGCAGCGGCGTGATCAGAAGGAATGGCTGGAAATTCAAGGACCGCGGCTTGCCGCTTAGATGTTTTTCGCGGCGCTTGATGCAGATGGAGCAGCAGACCGGAAAGCCCTGGCGGGTCATGCAAAGCGCGTGTGAAGCCCAGGAAACACCAGACCAGGGCAGCTATAGATAAACTTCCTAAGATCACGACCAATGCGATCCTCACCATGGCAGCCTCAAAAATCCAATCCCGCGGGTGGTGCCGTACGATTGGAACAACCCAGTGGACAACATTGGGCATAAAAATGGCCTAAGCGATTCCTAAATTGTTCCTAAAGCCGCGAGTGCTTCCGCTGAATCGATTGCAGCGGGGAATTGACGGACTACAGGTAAGTCAGCCTACTTCCGGGCGAAAGCGGTAGCCGATTCTTGGCTCAGTCAGGATGTATTGCGGGGTTGGGCCAGGCTCAATCTTCTTGCGCAGTTGATTGATAAATACCCAAAGATATTCTGCGGATTGGACATTTTGCCCTCCCCATACGGCCTTGAGAAGAGTGCGGTGGGTAAGGACTTTCCCGGGATGACGCGCCATATAGACGAGAAGATCAAATTCCTTGGGTGTGAGATGAACCTGATGCTGGTTGACTGAAACGATGCGCGTTTGGAGATCGATGACAAAGCCGCCGATTTTGATCGGCTCAAGATTTTCCTCTTCATTCCGAGCGCCGGCGCGGCGGAGGTTGGCGCGAATCCGGGCAAGAAGCTCATTGATGCTGAATGGCTTGGTTACGTAATCATCGGCGCCTTTATCCAGCGCGTCAATCTTGTGCTTGTCTTCACCGCGTACGGAAAGAACGATGATAGGAACCTGGGAGCGATCGCGAATATTCTCGCAGAGTTCAACGCCGGTCATTTTCGGCATGGCCAGATCGGTGATCACCAGATCAGGTTTCCAGGTATCAAAGGCCTTCAGACCGGCTGCGCCATCGTTGGCCACTTGAACTTCATAGCCGTGCATGACCAGACTGGTCTTGAGAACGCGGGTGATCTGCGGTTCATCGTCAACAACAAGGATTCTTGACCGATCAGGCAAGCGGGCCTCTTTGGCAAACGCGAATTGTCTTACTTTCCATCAAGATCGATCAGCGAGGTTTCTGGTTGACAATGTGAATGTCAATATCAGGAGCAGCGCGCAAAAATCGCTTGAGCGCATTAAGATACAAATACTGTCCCCAGCCGCGGATGGCCGTTCTACCAAAAATGATCTGAGTAATCTTGTAATCTCTGGCGAACGCACCAAGCGCGGTGGCAATGTCTTTGCCTTTGAGCGTGATTACCTTGGCATTCACGTTCTCAGCAAACCGGATATTACCGGCGAGCGATTGGCGGTCGCCGTCTTCCGATTCCTGGCCGGTATCAACATGCACGACAAAAAATTCGCTGGCATCCACGCCTTTTGCCAGCCTTGCCCCGCGGGCAATCAGGTTCTGCGCTGCCGGGCTGGAGCTAATACAGACGGCGATCCTCTCACTCACTCCCCAGTTTTGATCAATGTGCTTTTTGGTGAGGTACGATTCCAGATTGCGATCAACTGACTGGGCCACCTGGCGCAGGGCAAGTTCACGTAGGGCTAACAGATTACCCTGGCGAAAGAAGTTAGCCAGCGCTTTTTCTGCCCTATCCACCGGATAGACATCACCACGGCGCATGCGCGTTTGCAGAGCTTCCGGCGTCAGGTCTGCCATAACAATTTCATTGGCGCGCTCCAGCACCCAGTCCGGCACCGTCTCACGGACTTGAATTCCGGTAATGCCCATGACGGTTGGAGTGGCGCTTTCCAAGTGCTGAATGTTCATGGTGGAGAGAACGTCGATTTTGGCCTGCAAGACCTCCAGCACATCTTCATAACGTTTTTTGTGCCGGCTACCCTCAATGTTGGTATGCGCAAGCTCGTCAATCAGCACTACTCCCGGCTTGCGCGCAAGAATGGCATCGATATCCATTTCATCAAACAGGGAGCCTTTGTATTCCAACTGGCGGCGAGGCACGCTTTCCAACTGAGCGGCAAGCTCGGCAATCCCCTTGCGGCCATGCGTTTCAATAATTCCGATAACAACATCTTCCCCGCGGCGCTTGCGCCGGATTGCCTCACTCAGCATGTTGTAGGTTTTGCCGACACCTGGAGCGTAGCCAAGAAACAGCTTGAATATGCCGGTCCTGGTCTCCGGGGCTGCCTGTTCAAGCCATTGTTCAGGTGTCTTAGTCAAGGGACCTCTCAAGATAACGGGGGACCTCAGTTACAATCACCAGTGTGAAGGCGCCTTTGCGAATAATCATACGCTCTGGGATCATCGTGCTGGCGCTCTTTTGTATTGTTCTATTTTATTCAAGGTACGCACACGCCAATCCCACCACGGTTGCGCTCAGTTTTCTGCTGGCCATTTTAGTGGCTTCAGCAATGTGGGGCCTGCGCTATGCAATTCCCATGTCTATCCTGGCGGCACTGTGCTTCAATTTTTTCTTTTTGCCGCCCGTTGGAACACTCACGATAGCAGATACGCAAAACTGGGTCGCGCTCTTTGCTTTCCTCTTTACCGCGATCGTGTCCAGCAATCTTTCTGAGCGGGCCAGGCGGGAAGCGCGGCAAGCCACACTGCGACGCCGAGAGGTTGAACGGCTCTATACCTTCAGCCAGCGCCTGCTGGTAACAGATAACACCGTAGAGCTGCTGAGATCAATTCCGTTCTACATCATTGAGGTGTTCGGCGTTCCAGAAGCTGCAATCTACCTGAGAGACAAAGACAAGTTGTATCGCTCTGGCGGAGAGATAGAGCGGATCACCGGGGCCGACCTGAAAGAAGCTGCTTTCAGCGGGAACCTGAATGTTGATGTTGGCGTGAAACGCTCCATCGCTCCGGTAAGAATGGGAGTAAAGATTGTAGGCAGCCTGGGAATTTTCGGCGATCTGCTATCGCGAGAGACCCTGGAAGCCCTGGGCGGACTGGTGGCAATTGCCATAGAACGGGCAGGGGCGCTGGAAGCGCTGATGCGCACGGAGGCCTCACGCGAGAGTGAGCGCCTGCGCTCTGCGCTGCTTGATTCCATCACCCATGAGTTCCGCACGCCGCTTACCTCCATAAAGGCGTCAGCCACCAGCCTGAAATCTGACGCTGCCATGAGCGAAGAGGCACGCCGCGAGTTTGTGGAGGTAATTGACGAAGAAAGCGACAAGCTGAATCGCCTGATTGGCGAAGCGGTGGAGATGGCGCGCCTTGACGCCAATGAGGTGAACCTGGAACTGGGGCCGCACTCCATTCGCGAAGCGATTGATGCAACGCTGGAACAGTGCAAGCACACCCTTGCCGGCCATCCTGTTGAGGTACGACTGCCAGAGGAGTTGCCGCCGGCAATCATGGATGTGAACTGGATTGGCAAAGTACTGCAACACCTTATTGAGAATGCCGCCAAATACTCAGCCGCAGGCGAGCCTATCTTTATCAGCAGTGAAGTGCGTAACGGACGGCTGGTTACCAGCGTGGCTGACCGCGGTGAAGGCATTGACGACCTGGAACGCTCCATGATCTTCGATAAGTTTTATCGCGGCCAGGGGCAGCGCCACAGGATCCACGGCACCGGCATGGGGTTAGCAATAGTCAAGGCCATCGTGGAAGCGCACGGCGGACGCATTGAGGTCACCAGCCAGTTAGGAAAAGGATCAGTCTTTTCATTTGGATTGCCGGTGGCGAAGGCAGCCCGGCCTTAATAGTGGCCAGCACATAACCAAAGAGTTGATATTTCCCACCTTGAAAGAGTGGTGTGATCTGGATTTCTTCGAGATGCGCATCAACATCGTGCGCTCAGTGGTGGACCAGGAGGGTTGGTCAAATTTGACCAAAGCTGAGCAGGTTCATGTTCGGTCTGAGATAGCCAAAGCCGCGGATGTTTCCACAGGAAACGTGACTAAAGTCAAACAGCTTAATGAAACCTGCGTCGATGAAATCGTTGCGGCACTCTATGACGATGAAATCAGCATTCACTGGGCCTGGAAACTCAGGAATGAGAGTCCTGAAGACCAATTAGATGCCCTGGGCCGGTTCCGGTTCGAGAAGGGACTGTTGAAGGACATCCGGAAGCTTGCCGCTCGCAGGCAGAGAACCTGTTTGACACCGCCGCAAGACGCGAAGGACTTAATGAACGGGCTGGCTCAGCTTGCCGGCGAAAAGTTGCTGACCCTTCGAGTCGAAGTGGTCAAAGGGACTCGGCCTGAGATTTTCATCACGCAAGAACTAGCTCAAATCCTCGGTATGGAGCAACGAAGGCTATGGAATCAAGGCACCGATTACAACAATTTGCCGAAAGCACCCGAAAGCTGTGGTCCAGACCGGGAGTCCGTCAGGCAGTCCGCGATAATTTAGAGAAACTCATGAAATGCCGCACGCCTGCACTAGGAGCTGAGATTTACGCTTCCGATTCAGAGCTGAAGATAATTTGCCATACCTGCAAATCGCGATTCTGCCCCGGCTGCGGGAACCGAGCGACCCTTACATGGCAGCGCGAACAGTGGCGTGCCCTTCCTGACGCCAGGTATTCAGAAATCTGCTTCACCATGCCCAAACAATTCTGGAATCATTTTCAGAAAGATCGCCGGCTGCTAAGCGATATTGCTGTCCTTGCAGCTTCCGTCATTACACGCTGGATCCAAGCGCATTATCGGGTGACGCCAATCATCCTCGTCATACCTCACACCTTCGGCCGGCGTTTGAACTTTCATCCTCACTTGCACATTCTGGTCTCGGCGGGAGGGCTCAGTAAACGGGAGAACCGCTGGCTTCACTTTCGACACATTGATAAATACGCTCTTATGTACTGGTGGCGATTTGCCGTAGTTCACTATCTGGCCAAGGTGTTGGGCTCCGAGGCCGAGGATGTCGACGCATTTGAAGGAGTTTTGAATCGTCAAAGCAAGCGCCCCTGGAACATTCACATTAAACGTTTCTCCTCAAAATGGCACTTTCTTCGATATGCCGCGCGCTATCTCCGGCGCCCTCCCATTGCCGAAGACCGGATTATCGACATAACCGATCAGTATGTCGAGTATTGGGCCAACGATCTTAAGTTGAAAGCTTGGGTGAGGATTAAAGTATCCGTGGAAGAGTTTCTGGGGCTACTGACCCAACATGTGCCTGATCGATACGCCCACAACATCCACTATTTTGGTCTTGCATCACCCTCTGGGAAACGTTTGTTTTCAAGTGCCGTATTTACTCTTCTAGGACAGGAACAAAGGCCGCGGCCTAAGCGCCTTTCATTCGAGGCAATGAGCGTAAAGTACCTTGATTTCAACCCTCTTCTCGATAGCCATGGGCAGCGCATGAAGAGGGTTGGACGATGCGCCCCCCTTACGGGATCGGTCAAAGCAGCGTAGAAGCGCACGCATCGATAGGGCATTTGCACTCCTCGTCCTTTCCAGTATGGGATGGGAATACTTTCGTATGCTTTTGATAACAACAAACCCCACTTCTTTTTTGCTGAACTGTGTGTCTTCTTGGTTCTCAAACACATATCTTCAAAGATATATCCGTCTTTGGCTAGGCGGCACGGCGGTATTAGGCGCGACTCATGGCAGAAATGAGTTTTTATGTTTCCTATACATCAAGGTCAGGGCTGAACGGCGATTCGCATTGTCATAGCTGAATCCGACCGTGGACGCCGCCTGGGCAATCTGCGTGAGCCGGTTGGCATTGTCATAGCTGTACAAGACCTGCGGCTGGCCGGCGACAGTCATGCTGGTCCTGCGCCCCATGAGATCATAGCCATAGCCGATGGAGCCCTGGGCCGTTGTCTCTGAAGTCAAACGGTCGAAATTATCATAAGCTTCAGTGATGGTCCCGCCGGCGCTGTCCACCGCCTGCGTCATCCGGTCTCCGCCGTCGTAGGTATAGCCGACGGTGCTCTCATAAGAAGTGACGGTGCCGTTGATTGCCGTGTTGTGCCCACCAGGTCGGTATTAGAGAGCCATCGGAAAGCCGAGAGATTGGGACAGTCTACGGTATTCTTCAGCTTTCTGATGATCTGGAGTCACGCCTGGCGCTCCGCACGAATAGATACCTGCAACATTGTTGCATGCTATGGCTGAGAGGTGCTCGTCTCGGATATTCTGTTTTGCGACTATTTCATACAACCTAACAGCTTCTTGTGCATCCATTTCGACGCCCCAGCCGCACTGATAGCAGGTTGCTAGATTACATTGTGCCTTTGGGTTACCTGCTTCTGCCAAAAGTTTGAGCACAACCACTGCAGCTGCGTACTGCCTACTTTCAAGTTGGTCGAGAGCTTTGAGTAGTTCTGGTGTGTTAAATTTCATTGTGAACAATCCTTCCGACCTGCGAGAGAACCTTGCGGGCGCCCTCCACATTTGGGATCGATCTCCCCAGTATTAACCAGTCCGCTTGCAGGATCAATGCTCATACATGGCTTTTCAACCGCTTGCTGCCATACTACGTGGGCCCCATAGCCCTGGCACTGATATACACAGTTCTTGCATGGCCCGCCGGGATAGTTAACTCCTATAAATCTACATCTCGCTTTGCCAAGAGGTTCCCTCGACGGCTCCGGAAGAGAATCAGGAACAATATCGGGGCTCGGGTCACGGGCAGGCAGATGCTTAGCGAGCATCGCCTTATTATAGAGAGCGATGGCTTTCATCTCCTCGTCATATGCAGACTGTTCTCCGTGAAGGGCTATAAACCAGTCGACCTCCGCCTGCTCGAACAAATGCATCCGCATTACTTGCGGTGGAGTATCCTTCGCGCGCAGTCTGCAACGATCTGATCAGGACTTACTTCGTATTCTCGTATTGCACGTTCGAATTCTGGCGATCCTTCGATGCTCCAAAGGGCTGCACAGCAGTACAGGTAATCGCGACACAGATTTCTAAATTCCTTCTCTCTTCCTGTAAAGGATTCAGCCGTCGTTAGCTGCTCTCGATATTGCTCATAGTGCCCCCGAAGCTCCGGCATCGTTTGGCTGTCACTCAAGGTTGTGAGGGCCTGGTAGTAATTCGACCGATCGGTTGAGGTGGTAGTTGCCTCATGTAAGAGAAACTCGCGCGCACGTGCTCGATCACAGTGCAATGCGACAGGAATCGCGATCGTATGTCGTACGTCGTCATTATCTGACCTCATGAGGTAATTTAAGATCTCTACGTCCTCTGCTGACCAGACGCCTTTCGCGGTGAATGCCAGTGCAAATTCGAATTGTTCATCAGACGAGAGTACCGGCCACCTAGACCGTACATCCTGCGCGGAGATATATAAGTTGTCCCGAAGAAATTTGGATTCATAGTGCAAGTGTTTTGGCGCCACTTGATAAACTCTCATCCACTCAGACTCCCTTATTAATTTCATAGAAATCGTCTCCATAAAAGCCTCCAACAATAGCTATGGCTCTAAAACGAACCGTCCTGGATCGGGACAACTCTGTTTGCCATGATAGACGTGACTGTGCTCACTTCCGTCGCTACACTGGTAATAGCAGATCGTCTCTCCGCCTCCACCTGCACCTGGTATGAATATCTCTCCCCATAAATCGCAGTTCGCAACAAGCCCGACAGCACTCGGCTTTTTGCACGCTCTCCCTGCCAGCGCCGGGGAGTGGTAGAGCAGGTATGGTGCCGAAGGATGGGCAATGTTGGCCAGATTCGATAAAGCCACAGCGTGTATTTCTTCGGCATAAGCCGCGTTTGCATTGATTTCGGCGGAACTCGCCTGAACGGAAGCGTAAATTGTTGCTCCCGTTGCAGCATACGCTACTCCAATCGGCCCCCCCGCTGATCCTGTCTCGACTGCCGCACCAAACTCCGCACTCAGGCCCATATCTGTCGCAGCATTCTCCACTAGGGGCTCGACAGCAGCATTGATTTCAGCGGCACTTGCTGCTGGTGCAGTCGTCCCTGCCGCCAGCCCGGGCCCAGTAAGGCCGAAGGGATCTCTATAGTCAACGGGGTCGTTTCCTGCGTAGGAATAGAAATTGGGGCCACTTCCGATGAATCCTAGAGGATCTTGGCTAATAAAGCGGTGCAGCAGTGGCGAATAATAACGAGCGCGATAGTAATATAGCCCGTTACCCTCATTTTCACGTCCGGTGTATTGAAATTCGCTGGTATTAGCTGCTCCAGCCGCCGTAGTGTTCCCAAACGGATCATAAGAATACTGCGTATTCAGGTTGCCACTCGCATCCACCAGGGCGATCGTGCTGCCCAAAGCATCTTTCAGTTGTGTGAAAGATCCGTTGGAATCCACTCGTGTGAATACCTCGTCAACCCCGCCGCTTTGCAGGTTCGCCAGGACCGTGGTGCCGGAAAGTTCCTGCGTAGCGTTTGGCCCGTCGTAGAGGAAAGATTTGCCAGCGGCATTCTGAATTCGCCGTCCAAACGCATCGTATTGCAAGCTGACATTGTTCAATGTTGCGACTTGATTTCGCGCATCCCAGGTAAACGTGTTCGTGCCGTCTGACAGCATGTTGCCGTTCAGGTCATAGTTGATCGCCGTCCCGTTCCAATTTGCCAGCTCGTTGGCAGCGTCGTAAGTGGCAGAGCTGATCGCACCAGGCAATCCGGTGCGGGCAAAACTACCGCCCACCAGAGTCCGCCGCCCGAGCGAATCATATGTGTATGAGAGATTGCCCAGCGGGTTGGTGTTGAAGTTGTAGGCAATTCCGGTCACGCGCGAATCATTGTCATACGTGTAGCTCACGTTCACACCGTTACTCAAGGTCAGGGTCGCACGGCGATTCGTACTGTCATAGCCGAAACCCACTGTTGTCGTCCCCTGGGCAATCTGCGTCATCCGGCTGGCATTGTCATAGCTGTACGTGACCTGCGGCTGGCCGGCGACCGTCATGCTGGTCCTGCGCCCCGCGAGATCATAGCCATAGCTGATGGAACCCTGGGCCGTTGTCTCTGAAGTCAAACGGTCGAAATTATCATAAGCTTCAGTGATGGTCCCGCCGGCGCTGTCCTCCGCCTGCGTCATCCGGCTTCCGCCATCGTACGAGTAGCTGATGGTGCTCTCATAAGAAGTGACGCCGCCATTCGCCACCGTGTTGTACCCGACCAGAGTGGCCCGATCCAGCGGATCGTAGGTCAAGCTCGTCACCTGGCTCTTGCGATCGCTGGAACTGACGAGGTTGCCGTTCAAGTCATAGCTGTAGCTTTCCTGCCGCAGCAGCGGGTCGGTGCGCGTTTGCACCCGATCCATAAAGTCATAAGTCCAAGTTGTGGGGTTCGAAGGATGTTGAGCATCCGCCAGACTCACCAGGTTGCCATTGGGGTCGTATGAGAGGGCTGTAATGCCGCTCTTGGGATCCGTGACCTGCTTTAACAAATTGAGGTTGTTGTACTGAAATTGACTGACATTCCCCTGAGCATCAATGGTGGAGACCACGCGGCCCATTGCATCAGTGAACTGGCTACTCTGGTTTCCCGCCGGGTCAATGATGGTCGCAAGATCGCCGCCAACATAGCCGAACTGGACTGCGTTGTCGAGCGCATCCGTTACTGAGGCCAACTGTCCATCAGGATTGTAAGCAAATGAGGTAGAGTGATTCAGAGGATCGGTGACTGTGCTGAGATTGCCCTGCGGATCATAACCAAATGTGGTCGTGTGATTCAGCGGATCGGTAGCGCTGGAGATCTGCCCGAACGGTCCAGAATAGATGGCGGTGTTTGTGACCGCGTCCGGGGTACCGTCGAGCCGTGTGACGCGAATGGGATTTCCCGCGCTGTCATAATCGAAGCTCGTCACGCGTCCAGCGGGTCGGTCACAGATCGAGGCAAATTGTCAGCATAGTAGCTGTAAGTGACCGTCTGCTGCTCCGGCTGGCCGAGCGCATGAGTGTCACTGGTCATGTAGCCGGTGTCGTCAAACGTGACCCGCCGTACGTACCCACGCGGATCGGTGACATCCACCTGAGCCACCAGAGACATGTAGCCTGCTGTACAGCCGGAATCGTATCGTGCGAAACCACCTGTACCCCAGCAGGAATCGCGGAACACGGTGCCGCCGCCACCCCCATCGGTTGGGCCGGACGACCGGATGAAGTGCGTCTGCGCGCTCTGGGCCGGCGTCCAGTTAAACTGGAAGACGCCACCATCTCCTTCGGTCTGTTTGCTGACACGTCCAGCGCCGTCATATTCATTGGTCAGATAGATGATTTGACGGGGATCTTGAATTGTGAGCATTCTGTTCTGGTCGTCATACGTATATGACGTGTTGCCGCCATTGGCATCCGTAACTGTGGCGAGACGTCCCGCGGTGTCATAGGAGTAATGAACAGAGCGTCCTCCATTGTCGTCAATCTCGGTAATTCGGCTGGATGAATCGTTTGTAACCGTGATGTAGCGACCATTCGGCGACGTGATTCTTGTGAGCAAACACTGGCTGTCGCGATCGATCTTGGTCACGTTGCCATGGCGGTCCTGGATCTGGACCACGGCCTGGCAGAACGGGCTGGTAGACCTTGAGGACTCAGGAAATTTTAGGACTGTTCCGTCTTTCAAGGCCATCGTCCAACTACCCACCGTGGTACTTGGGTCCCACGAAAGAACAGCGCCATAGAACTCGCCGGAAGCCGAAGCGGCTACATAGACGGCATCGAGATAGCCCGTTCCTGGCGAGATGCGATCAAACCTGACTCGTCCGCCATCGGGCTGGATAAGTTCCTGGTACGTGTAGGGAAAAATATTCCCGACCATGAAAAAGTCATAGGAGTCCGTAGCGCCAATACCGAAGGAGCGAGAGCGGCTATCGTTTGTTATGTAGGTCCGCGTAAACGTGATCGGATTGACATCCGGCAACGCAAGGTCAGTCTTGGTGTAGATGAATTGTCCCGTCGACAAATCGATAGGATCGCCAGCCTGTGCATTTGAACCCTTTGGTCTGCCGATGCCTGGAGCCCCAGTGGCTGATCCGACCATTGCACCCGTGAATTCATATATTTCAACGCCGGGATTAGGGACAATGTTCTTGCCATCGTCGCTCACTTTACCGTTGCCATAGATATACCAGCCTTTTGCGTCGGCATCGTAGTTCCAGAAATCGAATGGAGCGCCCGGCTTCAAATCGAAGGCATTCGGATAAATCAGGCGTGCACCCTTTTGTCCGTTCGTGTAGCCGGCAACCGTCAGATATGCCCCACCAGGTTGTACCGTGAAATAGATCGGAACCTGGACTCCTGCCGGCAGTGGAAATGGAGGTTTATCCAGTGGCACCGGCGTGATGCTCACCTGGCGCACTACTTTGCCCGTGCGGTCAGTAATCGTCGTTCTGGCAGGGAGATGGAGTTCGAGCCCAGGCATGCTTGGATTGGTCAGAACGGTCTCTTCTTTTGTCGGCGACTGGACGCGAACGGCGTGCGCCATATCCAAACGCGTCATCCAGATCGTGTAACTCAGGACATTGGTCTTATTGGGCAGTACCGTCACGCCGACTTCATAAGTTCCGTAAGTTGCATGAGAGCTGTTTGCCGATGTGGCATCAATCCAAAGAACGTGATGACCAGGCTGAAGGCTTTTGAGCAGAAAACGTCCAGTGGAATCGGTCTGCGCCTTTCTCCCATCCATTTCGAGTGTGACTCGTTGCAGCGGCCAGCCATTGAGCTTCAAAACCTGCCCAGCCAATGCAGTCTGTCCCGGCGCAGCTTGCAGAGCAGGTAACTGCTGCCACTTTGACGGCCCGGTTCCAGTGGTCCAGTTAGGCCCAGGCACCCAGTCCGGCCCATCTCCCTCGGGAGGTTCGCCTTCGGTTTGGAAAGAAATGGTTATATCAGGAAGCTGCACGCCCGAGCGATCTTTCAATTCCTTGATGCGCAGTGTGTATTGAGTTCCAGTCTGTAGTGGCGCCATTGGGAGCACAAACAGCAATCTGCCGTCTTCGGCTGGAGTAACCGTCGCCGGTACTAGCTCTTCCTTCGGCCCGAACAAGGTCACGTTTTGAGACGTTATGGAAGAGTACGCAAGCAGCCGAGTAAAGCGGATGGATACAGGATTCTGCGGTGCAACATCTGTGGCACCGTCTGTAGGAATCGAAGCAGCCACTCCGAATGAAGGTTGTGGCTGACTGTTATCGCTCGAGAACCCAAATCGCTTGACCACGGGGTCATAGATTTCCCGAACCGTTATGGTTTTGCCGAAATGATCAGTTCCACCGGAAAGGCGGACATTGCCGTCGGAGAGCAGTTCGGCCGACTGGCCCTCGCGGGGAAAGGCCATCGAAGCATGCTGGCTGAGTGCGATATTGGTTCTGTAGTCGAAGAGCTGCACATCGTCCGGGAACTCGCCGCCTTGAGACACGCCGCCTGCGAATAGCAAAGTACCGTCAGTGAGGAGAGTCGCTGTATGAAAAGCGCGCGGGACAGCGAGAACGTTAGGCACGACTGTGAATTGGCGGGATATCGGATCGAACTTTTCTGCCGAGGTAACGATCTTTCCGTCGGCACCAATGCCGCCGAATATGAAAACAGTTCCGTCCGGCAAAACGGTCGCCGAATGACCAACTCGTGCGACATTCAGCCCTGAATTAAGCGGAATCGCAGTGCCATCGGATGTCTGAATAAATGCGCTGCTGGTGACACTCGACTTGGAGTCCAGGCCGCCGGCCAAGAGAATGCTTCCATCAGGCAGGATGGTGGAAGACCGCCCAAGAACGTTGGCTTGCTGCGCCATCGTTGGAATGACAAGTAAAAACGCGAATGCAAAAATGACAGCCATCAACTTCCGTGCAACCATCGTCATTCTCCTGGTCAAAGCTTCTGCAGTCCATCTTAGGGTCGTGCTCCGGATTTATTTATCTAATGGGGAGCTGGCCGTCTAACTGATTCAGCTCTGTTCCGGTAAGGACGCGCCCTCTGTATACGGCGAGGTATGCGACCTTTCCATTGAGCGACCCGACCGTTGTCAGGTAACTGTTATTGCCGATCCGGAATGACTTGTTGGTGGCATTCGCATAACTCAAAGTGCCTGATCCATCCACTGCCACCGCCTTCGTCTGCTCCACGCCATTCACATAGACATGCGCCGCTGCCGCTGTTCCTACCGTTCCATCCCAAGTGAAAGCCACCTGCACCCACTGTCCGCTGAGGATCGAGCCTGTCCCCGTTGCCACATGCATTGCCGAACTGCTCTTGGGCACATAGACGTGCAGCGCGCCGGTGCTATCCAACCCAAAGGTAAAG
>DATEHN010000094.1:0-4129 GCA_035279585.1 Candidatus Angelobacter sp.
AAAATGTTGGAAATGCTCGGTGATCGGTGTTACTTTCGCCATTGGGTGTAAGGCTCCTTTTCTCAGGATTCGGTTTTAGCTCGTTAGGCAAAAACCAACTTACACCCTCTGCTTTTACACAAAGGAATTTACGTCACCGCAACCGCTCCGCCAACAATCACCGCCCCAGCCGTGAAATAACTCAGCTCTGGCATGCCAACCAGAAATCCGGCCACAAAAATAGCGGCACACGCCAATGCAACCAGCAGACCTATAACCACCCCAGGGATCTGGGCTTTCTCTGCTACCGCTTCTGAAACTTGCTCAGGCCCTCTCATGCTAGACCTCCATGAAACGTATTTTATTGACGTCGCCAGACGAGGCTCTGCACAACGGTCTGCCGCAATGGCTTCATTGTGCGGAGTGGATCGCCCCAATTCTTACGCCCGCTTGGCCTTCAGTTCACTCAGAATGCGGTTGATCTCGTCTTCTTTCTCCAGTTGCGCAAAGCGGTCTTCCACGCTGCCGCCATCGGCTGCCAAAAGTTCAGTCTTAGCCTGGCCAACGGCTTCCTGCCGCAGTACCTTGTGCTTCATGCGGTCAAAGTTGGCGCTGTGGTTTGGACTGGACATGGCAGAATGCGCGTCAGCAGCTTTATCCAGCGTGCGGGCGCGGCGATGCTGCGCGATCAGCAGGTCACTATGCGCGCGCGCTTCTTGCAGCTTTTGCTGCAGCTTGTTCAGCGCGTTCTTAAGCGTTTCCACTTGCAGTGTCTGGTCGGTCACCTGCTGCCGGAAACTGTCTGACAACTGCTTGTAATGCAGCCCGCGCTCAATCGCGGCGCGCGCCAGGTCATCCTGTTGTTTGCCCACGGCCAACTCCGCCTTGCGGTTCCAGTCGGAAATTTTTTCTTCGTTCTCCTTCTGCTTCTTTTCCAGCAGATGCTGGTCGGCAATCGCAATAGCAACCTGCGTCTTTACCTGAAGCAGTTGGTTTTCCATATCCAAAATGACCTGCTTGATCAGCTTTTCAGGATTTTCTGCCTTATCAATAAGGTCATTGAGATTGGCCCGAATCAACGTTGAAACCCTCTCTAGTAGTGCCATAAACTCCTCCGCTCATTTCAGCTTTCTGTTTTTCGTTTCTTTCCTCTTTCCTGCGATTAAAAACTTGCTTCGCGCCGGGCGATGCTGTTGTGCTCAACACGGCTGCGCCTTGCCTGGGCAGCGCCAAGAAACAAACCGATGGCCAATCCTGTGCCCAGCCAAAAAAGCCATTTTCCAAAAACCACGACCACCGCGATTCCCAGCACTGCGCCCAGCAACAATCCAATCAGTGAAAACTTCTTCATAGCCTTGCTCCATTGCCAGTGGTTCAATTTCCATTTTGCCGGCAGGCTTGGCTGCGCGAACCCAGCCTGCCGATTGTTCATTTGCCGCTTACTTGCCCGCGGCTTTCGCCTTTCCGCCAGAATCGTCACCGCTTGGCAATGGCGAAGGCGAAGGTTTAGGCGCTTTGTCGCCGATCAAGCGCACTTTGGAGAGCAGTTCGCTGATGCTCATGCCGGAGAGCGATTCAAACAACGCCGGCACTTGCGCCGCGATCTCCGTCATGTCGCCGGTGATTTTGCTTACGCCGGCGGAGTGACCGTTCCCTGTTGAAACAACTGTGATCTTGTCGACATTCGCCAGCGGCTGGGCCATTGCGCGCACGACCTCTGGAAGGCTGGTGATCAACTTATCGACCACGGCGGCTTGGTTATATTCTTGATAAGCTTCAGCCTTTACTCCCATCGCACGGGCCTCAGCATCGCCCTTCTTGAAGATGATGTCTGCTTCAGCTTCACCCTGCATGCGGGTCGCCTGGGCACGGCCTTCAGCTTCAGCAATCAGCCTCTGCTTCTCCGCTTCCGCCAAATTGAGCACTCGCTGCTTCTCGATCTCCGCTTGCTTCAGCACGGTGGCAATCAGCTCATTCTGATGGCGGGCGATCTCCGCTTCCTGCACCTTGGTCTGCTGTTCGCGCTCAATCAGCTGAACTTTTACCTGCTCCGCAATCACCTGCTGTTGCTGGATGTTCTGCTGGATTTCATACGCCTTATCGGCCTGCGCTTGCTGTTTCTTGACCAATTCAGCATAGGCAGCTTTCTTTACTTCAAGATCTCTCTGCGCCTCAGCTTGCTTGGCCAATGACAGCGTCTCTGCCAGCACGCGCTCCTGGTCAGCCTGCGCTCGCGCGATAGCCGCCGCTCTCTGCGCTTCTGCTTTCTTGATCGCCGTGTCGCGCTCAGCTTCTGCCGCGGCAACGTCGGCATCGCGCTTAATGCGAGCCACATCAGGCCGGCCCATGTTGGCGATGTACTCGTTCTTATCGCGCACTTCCTTAATCGTGAACGAGACAACCTCCAAGCCCATCTTGCTCATGTCGTCAGCGCAGGTCGCGCGCATCCGGTCGCCCACCATCTCCGGCTCTTTCACAATCGACTCAACCGTAAGCTGGCCAATAATGCCGCGCAGGTGGCCTTCCATTACCAGGCGAATCAGCCCTTCGCGCTGTGGCGGCGTCTTGGAAAGAAACTGCTCTGCGCCGGTGCGAATGGAAATATCGTCTGACTTCACTTTGATCTGCGCCACAGCTTCCACCGTAACGGCCACACCCTGGTTGGTGTAAAGGTCCTGTTGCGGCGCAACATCAAAAGACATCAGTTCAAGCGAGAGTAGCCGGCAATTTTCAACCAGCGGCCAAATAATGGTTCCGGCGCCTTTGACGACTCTGGGTGTCTTGCCGCGCCCATAGACCAGCAACGCTTCATTGGGGCCAACTTTGCGATACAGCCGTGCCAGCATGCTGATCACAATCATCACGGCCAGGACAGCTAAACCAGCAAAGATGGCGACTGTTTGCCATTCCATACTTCCTCCTAAATCTTTCATAACTCTTTCCTCTCCTCCTCGGCCGGCATTACGCCGGCCTTCTCAGCAAGCTCACTCCAGCGGCGCACGTAAGCCACGCCTCTTTCAAAGCGCGTCACCACCACCTCTTCACCGCGAAAAACTTCTTCGTTCTCTTCTTCAGTGCGCGCTGCACACGCCCTGCGCGCGCCTTCCTGATCAAAAATAATCTCGCCTGTGCCGTGCCTGCGGATCGTCCCGCTCACCTTTCCCAGCACGCCGACCATGTCAAAATCCATGGGATCAAGGCTTGATTCATGCGCCATGAGATATTTCGTGGCAAAAACAATCACAATGCCCGACCCGACGAATCCCGCCAGCGTGGAAAACGCCAGCCCGGCAAATACCCATATGTGGCGCAGATGGACCAGCAAATATCCTGTCCCGCCGAACCAAGCCAGAAAGACCGCCAGGCTCATGGGATTAAAAAATGGAAACCTGCCCGCCGATCCGCTCTTGGCTGTCCCTCCCTTTGCCCCGCCATGATGCGCCGCGCCATGCCCTCCGCCCGTGTGGTAATGCCCATGCGGCAGATGAAAATGAAAATGCAGCGTGCCGCTCAGGAATGACAGCGCCGTAAAGGCAAAGCCCACCACAAAACAGATCAGATAAAAGAGTTCCCAGTTCATAGCTTCACCTCGTTTGCGGACCCCCATTCGCGCACGATTTTGGCGTGGATGGGCAGAAAATCAGGCCTCGCTCATCTCCGCGGCAGGGTTCGCCGTCTGTGGCCGCAGCACGTGCAATAATTTTTCCGCCAGCTCCGGCGTCTCCAAAATCGCTTCCATCAACACCAGGCAACTGCGTGAATCCTGGTGCTTGGCCAGGTTCAGCAACGCCCGGCTCACCTGCGGATCTCTGCGGAACCGCTCTGCACCCTGAATCAGCCAGAGATCCAGCGTGTCTTCCGCGGCGCTCACGTCAGACAACAGCTCGTTATGGAACCCTTCCGGATCGTCCACCAGATATCCCGGATGGACCTTGAAGAACCGCGCCAGCAACAGCCGCGTCTTGTTCGTCAGGTGCGGACGCGAGCCATTTTCAATCTGCGACAGATAGCTCTGGCTGATCTTCATCTTCAGTTCGCGCGTCACAGCCTTCACCACTTCCTGCTGCGTCATCTCGCGACCAAAGCCGCGAAGGTTCCCTTCCATCAACCTCAGGTAGCGTAATTTCTCTCCAAGTTTCATATCGCTAAT
>DATEHN010000095.1:0-28177 GCA_035279585.1 Candidatus Angelobacter sp.
TGCAGAAGGCCGTGCAGGTGATACATCAAGTCTCAGGCTCGAGTGAATCAGATTTTACGGACACACGCATCTTCCATTGCGGCAGAAAGCATGTTCCCCATCCGCACAAAGTATATGGATGCAAATCGACGGGCATGCTGACGGGACTGGGACCGCTGGTGTCGCCTCTCCATAGAGAGACAAGGCCGCTGCAACGATAAACACTAGCTTAAGCAACGTAAGTTTCTTCATGGATTGATCTCCTTTGTTCTTTGGATAAAAGAAGGCAACTCTTGCCATGTATGCCCGGAAGATCCCGGGGTTCGTGGTATGAAGAGGCCCACTGAACTAAATGCTTTCTAGCATCGTCCTGAAAGACCTCGGCGTCAAAAAATTGTACGAGCTATTGAGGGATTCACGACGGCAAATTCTGATTTTTAAGAGGCAGGCTGTTCCATTTTGGAAGAAGCTGGTTTGCGCGTTCCGAATGCGGACAAACATGGAGAGGAAATGGTATGGAAGCTAGTCAAATAGGAAGAAACTGCGCCTAGTGACTCTGTATCTGTAATCTCATGCCCGCTACAAAGCCGACCACAGTGATTGACTGTGCTTCGACTTTGCAGGTTGCTCAATGCGCAACATGTGTTACTGTACCCCTTTTGACTTATGCTGTTTTTCACGCAGGGCAATTCGTCTTGGGAGCTGTGTGATGCACAAGGCAATGGTAACTGTACCGGCAAAACCAGCTAGTGGATTGGGCTTGTCGTTGTTGGCATGGGTATTTCTGATTTCGGTTGCGACGCTCGCGATTTGGGAGCTGAAGCCGCCGGAACCGCTTCCCGCGACGGCGCCACCCGAAAAATTCTCCGCTGCACGCGCGCTCAACCATGTGTCGGTTATCGCCCGTGTTCCGCACCCTATTGATTCTGCTGCCAATGTAGTTGTCAAGACTTATCTACTTGCGCAAATGACGGCGTTGGGCCTCAACCCACAAGTGCTGGACGCCAATGGGGTCGCTGTCGGCCCCGGACAGACGATTATTGCCCGGACTCATGATGTTGTCGGGCGCATGACGGGCACGTCAAATTCCAAAGCCCTCCTGCTGATGGCCCACTACGATTCAGTCTCCAGCGCGCCGGGCGCCGCAGACGATGCTGCTGGGGTCGCTGCCATTCTTGAAGCCGTGCGCGCGCTCCGGATGCAGCCCCTGTTAAAGAACGATCTGATCGTCCTCTTCACGGATGGAGAGGAAGGGGGGCTGCTTGGAGCCGATGCGTTTGCCACCTCGCATCCCTGGGTGAAAGACGTTGGTGTGATCCTAAATTTCGAGGCTCGCGGCAATCAGGGACCGTCACTTCTTTTCGAAACAACCCCGAACAATCGCACTTTGATCAAAATTGTGGGGCAATCGGCTCCGTTCCCGGTCGGATCCTCCTTGTTCTACTCTCTCTATAAACTGTTGCCCAATGATACCGACGTAACGGTCTTCCGTTCGTACGGCATTCCGGCGCTGAATTTTGCATTTGGCGGAGACCTGGACGCTTATCATTCCGGGTTGGATTCCGTCGACAACCTGAGTGCCGCATCCCTTCAGCACCATGGTTCTTATGCGCTGGCCCTGGCCCGCAGTTTCGGCAATATGGACCTGAATGAACTTAAAAACCAGAAGCAAGATGACATTTTTTTTGATGTTCTAGGCAGCAGCTTTGTCAGCTATCCCGAGACGTGGGTAATCCCCGGCGAGGTACTAGTCTCTCTGCTGCTGGCTGGAGCGATTCTGCTGCAGGTCCGGCAGTTGAAAGCACGGGCAGGAAGAATATTTTTGGGATTGCTCCTGGCCATCGGGGTCGTAATCACGATCATGGCAGTACTTGGAGCGGCGGAGTGGCTTGTTGCCCTGTGGTTGCATAACCGAATGTTGCTGGGTGATTCAACAGCCAACTCCTTATTGCTCCTGGGCGAGCTCTTTCTTGGTGCCAGTGCCGGAACCATGCTGTTCGCCGGTTTTCGCGAACACTTTACCGCGTCGGAGATGTCTCTGGCCGGAATCGTTCTGGTAGCTGCGTTGAGCTGGGCGCTGGCGGTTTTCCTTCCCGCTGGAAGCTATCTTTTGTTCTGGCCATTGTTCTTCGGAACGCTTGCGCTGTTCCTTCAGGCGCTTATCAAAAGCGGAGCAGGCGCCTGGCCGGGAAATTTTTTTGGTTTCGGGGGTGCGGCAGTCACGGTCCTGCTTGTTGCCCCGATCATTTATCTCCTTTATTTATTCCTCACCTTGCAACTGATCACGGCCCTTGCCATCGGTTTGCTGATGGGAATATTTTTTGTGGCTTGCGTTCGCTTTGTTGATATGGCCATTCCTCGGACGAAGCGGCCGGGTGTTGTGCTCGTTCTGATTGTATGCGGTTTGACCTGCATCATGATCGGAGCCAAGCTATCAGCCTACAGCCCTCAACATCCCCGGCATGACAGCATCGTCTACAGCCTGAATGCGGACGATCACACAGCTTTCTGGATCAGCTATGACGCGGTCCCTGATCAGTGGACCAGTCAATTCTTTGCCAACCAAAAGGGGCTCCGCCAGAGTATGCCCAATTACCTTTACGGTTCGACTCAACACGTGCTCTCGACCCAGACGACAGCGCTTGAGTTGATCCCGCCGGTCTTGGAAATAAAGTCCAACCAGCAGGAGGGTGATCTGCGGAGAATTCGCTTCTCGGTAAAGTCACAACGCAACGCGAGCACACTCCTTTTAAGGTTTGGAAATAACGTTGAAGTCATGTCCCTTGCATTGGCGGGCCGTCCGATAGCTTTTCGGCATCCATCCAATAACCTGATCGTATTAATAGGGACGGAGATTCAAGCCGAAGATCTTGATCTCACCATCAAAGGGCCATCTAGGATCCAATTACGGGTAACAGACCGCTCATTCGGCCTTCCTCTCCCCTATCAGCCGCGGTCAAACCGCTTTGTTGCCACACAACGCAGCGACTATACTCTGGTGGGAAAGGAATTCTGGTTGTAAGACTGGTCTGTCACACTTTAAGATGAATAGACTGGCCAATCTCATCAGAAAAGGACCGGGGTGTATCCGTTTTTTCCATTTTTGAAATGCTGCGATCGAACATGCATTTGCACTCCTCGGCTCATTTTTAGCCTTGGCTTGGGAAGCCAGCGCCCACACCTGAATGCCAAGTGCCGCATTTTTTAGAATTTGCTCCTTGCGTTCTGCCGCGGCAAACGCCTCCAGCGGGTTTCTGCCCACCGATTCTCGACGCCGTTTTCCCGTCGCATACCACTCGATGTAGTAAGCGCGCCCTCCTTGTGAAACTCCGTTCTTCGATCAACCAAAACGTAGTCCGCGCGGATGCGGCCGTTACTCGAACGAACGACCGGACAGCAGCGCCATCCCTCGCTTTTCCCGGTGGCCACCTTCACATATTTCGTGATATTGATGCGGCTGGCCTGTGCCTTGGGTTCGTGATTCATTCCGGCCTCCCGGTGGTAGCGAAAGTAGGTCCAGAGCAAAACTCGTGCAAATCCGGAAGCTCTTTCGCGAGTTTGGGAGCAGCAAAAATCGAACGTGCAAGAGAGCGCGCAGGCCCAGAGACGATCAGTTGAGACAAGAGAAACTGCGGAAAACATCGCATACCGCTCCTCTGGTTGAGTTGTATGAACCACGGTATGGATGGCACTTAAGTCTTATGAAAGCAAAAAGGCTGGCGGAGAGAGTGGGATTCGAACCCACGTTAGAGTTTCCCCTAAACACGCTTTCCAAGCGTGCGCCTTCAGCCACTCGGCCATCTCTCCGGCGCAAGGTTGGGACAAGGTTCATTATACAGGCTGATGCATAGGCAGGCGCAGGATTGATCTCGCTGTGCGCGGGCTCAATCCAAGCCGTGAGGCCGCCGCTGCGCTGTCCTTCTCGCGGTGATGGCGCGCATGTATACAAATCATAACTTTAAACGAGTTCGCGTCTTTCGCATTCATTCGCGGCTTAAAACTTAAAAAGCGGCCTTGCAGCCGCGAGCGTTTGGAAAGAACTTGATTTGTTAAAATGCTTCGGCGGTGAATTGCGAGCAGCACTGCTGTTAGCCAACAACTACCGCTAGCAGGTTGCGGCCATGCTGGCGAAGATGCGTTCAAAGCAGTATTCGTCAATGACTGCTGCCACCGCTTTCTTGCCTTTTTCATCCAGTGACCGCACCACGCGTCCGGTGCAATTTACCTGGACGTCGGTATCAGTCCCCAGAACAGAAGCAGGCAACACAATGCGAAAGCGGATCACGGTGCCCACATCAAGCGCGTCTTTAGTATGAAAAAGCACTCCGCCCGCGGAGATGTCCGCTGTTTCTGCAAAGTGTTCATGCGCGTCCGCCGTGCGTACCGTGATGGGAAGTCTGAGGGGAAAGCGTACTGAGCTTCTGGTGTCCGCCGGCCCGGAGCCGGCGACGGGAATCTTGGTTTCTTTCACTCCTGCACCTCTTGTGTGAGGCTACACTGCTCATGAAAAAGACCCAAGATTACTTTGGTATTCGCGAGGCACCAAAGGACATGCGCTTGCGCCGCTGGCCAAAATCCAGCTCAGAACCTGGTCACTTCAGTAAAGTTAAACTCGCGAACTTTCATTGCCGGCACCACCATATCAAAGGATTCTTCGCCGCTGGCGCGCACCGCGCGGCCCATGGCTTCAACGTTGTTCAGCATTTCAATCAGACTCTGGTTGAAACGGAAATTCCTTAGGCCATGCTGCACCTTGCCTCGCTCAACCAGGAATGTGCCGTCGCGCGTCATGCCGGTGAGTATCTTTTCATATGGATCCACTTCGCGGATATACCACAAGCGCGTGATCAGAATCCCGCGTTCCGTTCCGGCGATCATCTGCTCAACTGTCTGCTCACCGCCCGGCGTAATGAAAACAATGTTGGCAGGCATTTCGCCTACCTCGTTGGGCAAAGGAAAGCCGTGCCCAGTGACACGAATTTCACCGGTTTTACCCTTGAACTCTGATTTGCGCATCTTTTCCGCCGTGCCGCGCGCATACACAATGTTGCTGACCACGCCTTTATCCACCAGGTTCACTCGGCTGCGCCACACGCCTTCGCCATCAAACGGCGGATTGGATTGCAGCGGATGGCCGACGTCATCGACGATGGTGATGTTTTCGCCAAACAGCTTTGTCCCCACGCGATTGTTGAGAAATGAGCGCTGGTCCAGGATCGCCATGCCGCCAAAATCCCAGAACATAAATCCCACCAGATCAAGCACAGCAGCCGGTTCCAGAATCACTGTGTATTTCCCCGGAGCAAGTTCCTGGGGTCCGCGCGAATCGCGCGCTTTTTGCGCAGCGATCTCCGCCAGCCGCACCGGATCAATATTTCTCACGTCTGGCGAGTTTGCTTTCTGCCAGCCGGAAGAGTTATCTGCCAGCATGGTAATGGAAACTTCCGCCCCCGTTTGCTTGTGATAAACACTCAAGCCGTTGGAATTCACAATCGCATCCGCGATTTGCGAACTGGAAAAAATTCCCGCTGTTACCAGCTTGTTCTTTTTGGCGGCGCCAACAATCCTGGCCACGCCTTCAGCGCGATCTGCTGGTGTAAGTTCAGCGGTTTGGTCAAACCATCGCGAGGGCGGCGCAGTGCCTTTGCCATCTCCGGCACCCGCCATCGGCAGCAAATCTGTATCTGGCTCCTGCGCCTTGGCTATCGACTCCGCCGATTGCACCGCGCGCTTCAGGCTGTCATCGTCAAAGCGATTCGTTTTTGCTCGCGCCGTTTTGCCATCAAAAGCCACACGAATGGAAGCGGTTTCGTTCACTTCAGAAACATTCTGATGGATAGTGTTGTTGGCAAAACGGGTGAGCGAAAGGTTGGTGGAGGAAAAAATGATCTCGACTTCCGGGGCGGAGGAATATTTTTTCGCTTTCTCAAAAACTTGTTCGGCGCGGACTTGATCTAGCATCTGATCTCCAGCAGTTGGCACGATTCGTTCTCTCTAATCCCGAGCACAGCGAGGGATCTCTATAGTCATAAACATTAACGGAGCACAATTTTATTCAAGTCATGTATGAGTACAGAGTCCCTGCATTCCATTCGGTCCTGCAAAATGTCGCCTTCAGAATCGTCACAATATGGATCCTTCGTTACGCTCGGAGTTTCAGAAACAAACACTGCTGACTGCTAATTGCTAAACGCTAATTCCCTTTATACGCAGTCCCAATCTTCACTCCCTTAAACCGCGCCGGTGACGCCCCATGCCCTGTGCCCATGGTCTGCATGGGCTGGCCTTTGCCGCAGTTGGGCGTGCCCCAAAGCGTCCACTGGTCGCGCGAGCAAATAGCATCCATCGAGTTCCAGAACTCCGTGGTAATTCCCGAATAGGAAGGATTCTTGAACATACGCCCAAGTTTGCCGCCTTTGATTTCCCAGCCAATCTCGCAGCCGAACTGGAAGTTATAGCGCTTGTCATCAATCGACCATGAACGGTTTGTTTGCATGTAGATTCCGTCATCGGTCCCGGCAATAAGCTGGTCAAACGTAAGCGGCTTATCTCCGGGCAAAATGCTGATGTTGGTCATGCGAACAAGAGGAATCCGGTTCCATCCTTCAGCGCGCATAGCGCCATTGGAACGGTTCTCACCGATGGCATGCGCTGTTTCGCGCGAAGAAATATATCCGGTGAAAAGGCCGTTGGTGATAATCGGCGTGCACTGGGCCTGGACGCCTTCATCGTCATAGGCGAATGTCCCCAGTCCGGGGCCGTGCTGCTCGGTGGCATCAGCCACTACGTTCACAATGTCACTGCCGTAGCGCAGCGTGCGCAGCTTTTCCAGCGTTAAGAATGACATGCCGGCAAAATTCGCCTCATAGCCCAGCACGCGGTCCAACTCAATCGGGTGCCCGATCGACTCATGAATCTGCAGCCCAAGCTGTGAAGAATCCAGCACCAGGTTCATCTTGCCTTCAGGGCAGCGCTCCGCCTTGTGTAAAGCCACGGCTTCTTCCCCAATGCGGCGCGCGTTCTCCAGCAGCTTAAGCTCGTCAATTAGTTCGTATCCTTTATTCTGGTACTGGCCTCCAAAAGAATTCGGATACGAACGCTTCATGATCTCCGTGCCTTGGAAGGCCAGCGCGCAAAAACCTGTCCCGGTAATCACGCGTGTCTGATGGATATCCGAGCCGTCAGCGTTGTAAAACCACTGTTCGTAGCGGCCCAGGCTCATGCTGCTCTCGGCCAGCGTCACGCCCTTTACCGACAGCAACTCGGCATCAACACGCGTAAGCAGATCAAGGTTTTGGTCAACCGAAGTTGAAAATGGATCAATCTTGCAAGGCGTCACCCACTCGATCTTTACCGCCGGCTCAGGCGCCAGGCGCACCGGCTCTTCTTTCACATGCGCTGAGGCCTTGGCGATCTCCAGCGCTTGCGCGGCGCATTTTTCCACGGCATTGCGGCTTAGATCATCAGTGGAAGAAAAGCCCCATGCACCATTCACCAGAACGCGGATGCCAATGCCCAGTGTTTCTGAGCTGCCCGCGTGGCCAACTTTCCCATTTTTGGTGGCCAGCGTGCGCTCTCGATGGTCAACAATCCGAACGTCAGCATAACCTGCGCCCCGCTGGGTAACTGTGTTCAGCGCCCAATCAGCAATCTGTTTCATGCTCATTAGAAAGTTTGCCCCTGCAAAACCTTCAATATTAAATGATGGCGTGACTACCGCGTTTGATGGCCAAGCTTTTAGAACTTTGATTGGCTTTGATGCACTCAAGCCGATTCTAATCCGTGCCATGAGTATTCAGTGGTAAGGTTGGTTTATGTCGCGCAAACTGGCGGCCATCAAGATCATCAACCTTGAAGAGGGCAAGCCAAAAGTTGAGGCGGCCCGGCTGCGCATGCAGCATGAGCTTCATACCGCCCGGCGGCAAGGATACCCAGCCGTGAAACTAATCCATGGATACGGCTCCAGCGGCGTAGGTGGAGCGTTGCGAATCGAATTACAAAAAGAGCTACGCCGCCTGGCAGATGAGAGCAATATCAGCGCTTTCATCGCCGGAGAAGAGTGGCGAATCTCAAACGAAGCTACTTGGGAACTGCTCAAACGCTATCCAGAGTGGAAGCGGGATGCTGATCTCGGCAAGGGCAACAAGGGAATAACGATCGTTCTGCTTTAAAAGCAGTGGAATTAACTCCTTCCAGCCTGTCTGCAAGTCATTCCTGAGCAGGGTTTTATTCAAAAAGCAGACATGTTTCAAAGGCAAATAGAGACCAGATCAACTTACCCCTTCCAACTGGTCTGCATCTAACCGGAGTGCGCCAGCAGTTCTGAATAATGGTGAAAAAAAGGACCATGCCAAAGTCCATCCTGGGATTTCTAACCGCTCTGCTGCTCATCTGTGGGACTAGCCCGGCCTGCCGTGGGTATTCGATCCTGACTCATGAAGAGATTGTTGACCTGCTTTGGGCGGGAGAGATCAAGCCGCTCCTGATGGCGAAATATCCACAAGCAAGCGAAGAAGACCTGCGCAAGGCCCATGCCTATGCTTACGGAGGATGCCTGATCCAGGACATGGGCTACTATCCGTTTGGCAACAAAGTTTTTAGTGACATGGTGCACTACGTTCGCAGCGGCGATTTTGTCCAGGCACTGCTTGATGAATCGACTGATATCAATGAATATGCTTTTGCTCTTGGCGCGCTGGCCCACTACGTTTCTGATACCGTAGGCCATCCGGTGGTGAATGCCTCGGTGGCGCGCGAATTTCCCAAGCTCCGGGCCAAGTACGGGCCGTCAGTGACTTATGCGGAGGATCACAAGGCCCACATTCGCACCGAATTCGGCTTTGATGTCGTGCAGGTAGCCAAGCAGCGCTATACGTCAGATTCTTATCATGACTTTATTGGCTTTGAAGTTGCGAAGCCTGTGTTGCAACGAGCATTTCTTAAAACATACGGAATCAAACTGGAAGATATTTTTACCAATCTTGATTTGTCGATTGGCAGCTTTCGCTGGGCTGTCAGCCGCGCCATTCCGGAGATGACCAAGGTCGCCCTGCTGACCAAGAAAGATGAGCTGGTCAGGGAAAATCCCAGCTTCCAGAAAAAGAAATTTCTTTATAACCTCAAGCGCTCAGATTATGAACGAGAGTGGGGCAAGAACTATCACAAGCCGGGATTCGGCGCAAAGTTGCTGGCTGTAATCTTCAAAATCATTCCTAAAATCGGGCCTTTTAGAAATATCGATTTCAAAATGCCCTACCCGGACACGGAAACGCTCTACCTTAAGAGCGTGAATGATACGGTGGATCGTTACAAGGCCTGCCTGCGTGTTTTAGACAGCAAAGATAATCTGGCGCTGGTGAATCGGGACTTTGATACAGGCAAGCTCACCCGGTCAGGCGAATACAGCCTGGCTGATGAAACCTATGGCAAGCTGCTGGATAAGCTTGCTGATACCAAGTTCGTCGGCATCTCCCCGGATTTGCGCAAAGACATTCTGACTTATTACCAGGACCCCAACGCGCCCAATACCACCAAAAAGAAACGCGATCGCTGGAACAAAACCATGGCTGAGTTGGAGCAGCTAAAAGCCACGCAGGTAGCGGCGATTCCACTGGACTCGAGCCTTCTGTGGCTTTGCTTTTGACAAGGTAACGCGGATTTTCTGGTCATTCGGTTCTCACCCACAATCAACGATTACATGAGCAATCGCGGAGTACTTTGCATGAACTGCATTGTGCCGCCGCCAGCCGTCGCAAAGCATAAATACAAAGGTCTTGATATAGTTACAACCTTGAATGGAGAGACAAGGAGAACCGATGAACCCTCTGAGAACACTCTGCCTTTGTGCCGTGCTGTCCTTTGCTGTAGGTGCAACGGCGCAAGCCACGGCCAAGCCCGCGGCCTCGCCCTCACCTGCGCCGACCATGGGTATTGTAATCGACCGCGAGATCAGCAGTCTGGAAAGAGAATTTGTGTCCGCGGCTGAGGCCATGCCTGACGACAAATTTAATTTTTCTCCTACCAGCCTTAACATCAACGGCAGCGAATACAAAGGCGTAAAGACATTTGCCGAAGAAGTAAGGCACGTTGCCGCCACCAATTTCCAGTTGTGGGACGCAGTCACCGGCGATAAGCCTCCGATCGAGTCCACTGAAGACAATGGCCCACCCTCTCTGAAGACCAAGGCAGAGATCATCAAGTATCTCAAAGACTCGTTCGCGCTTGGGCACAAGGCTGCCAAATCACTCACTTCAGAAAATGCGCTGGCCCTGGTTCCCAATCCCTTCGGTCAGGGACAGGCAACTAAAATCTTCTGCACCACCTTTGCGGTGGCTCACGCGTTTGATCATTACGGACAAATGGTGGAATACTTGCGCATGAATGGAATTATTCCGCCGGCCAGCCGCGGCAATCAATGACTTAGCCACAAAACATCTATACCAGAGCACGGAGGCCAATGGCCTCCGTCTTTTTAGCACCGACAATTTTGTCCGGCATCTTTTGTAAATCGGGTGAACGAAAACCCAGGGTAGAGGTTTCATCGCGGATGAGCCGCTGGCGCACCTGAAAGCGCGTATGATATCTTTCTCGGTCGCTCGATTTCGCGAAATGAGGAGGTTCTACCATGAAACATCTGAGAGCTTTGTTCCTGCTGGCCGTACTGACCTTTGCTGTTGGCGCTTATGCGCAAGGCGGATCGCATCCAGCCGCTGCCTCGCCCACGCCCCAGGCGCAAAAGGCCCCGGCCGGGCCTTCCAGCCTCGCCGAAATAGTAGACCGCCAGGTAAGCCAGTATGAAAAGAACGTGGTGGGAGTGGCTGAAGCCATGCCAGAAGATAAATTCAACTTCAGCCCGTCTAGCCTTAATATTCCTAACGCCGAGTACAAAGATGTTCGTACTTTTGCGCAGTTGATCACGCACACTGCTGCGGCAAATTTCTATTTTTGGACGACCGTCACTGGCGAAAAGATGCCGGAGAACATCAAAGGCCCGAATGGTCCAGAATTCAAGACCAAGGCTGAGGCCATTCAGTTTTTGAAGGACTCATTTGCCGTCGGGCATCGCGCTGCCAAGACTCTGACCGCAGAAAATGCAGGCGACCAACTACCGTTCTTCCGCGGCACCCAGGCCCGTTTGTTTATCGCTTCTGGCGCGGTCATCCACGATGCCGATGAGTACGGTCAGATGGTTGAGTACTTGCGCATGAATGGCATTGTGCCGCCGGCAAGCAGGCATTAAACGTCAGTGACAAATGAAAGGCACAGACTACAGTCTCTGTGCCTTTTATGATTTTGCAGAAGCTATTGCACGCTGAATGGAATTTCCGCCGGATAGCTGGCCGCAATCTTCAAAGCGCTTCCGTGGGAGAGATCGCGTGGAGCCGTGAGCCGTGCCAGGCGCTGGCCGTTGGCCGCATCCACCAGCACAAATGTCAGCGTCGCGTTGTGAGAAAGGTTGTTCCATAGCGGATCGCTGCTGAAATCGGGCAGGTCAACCGCAAAGGTTCCATCGCTTTCCACCTTGGCCTTGCCTACGGAAAAAGGCGAGATTGCCAGGCCGGATATTCCAAAAAATTTGCCGGCCCAGTGGCACATATAAAGCGCTTCCACCTGTAGCTGCTTGCCGGTGAAATTCGAGATGTCAGCCTTTCCGTGCAAAGACGTGGTATCAAGTTTCTGGCATTGGAAATCAGCCTGGCGGGTGCTGGCAGTCAGATCGTTTGCGTTGATGGTGGCAAACTCGCATCCCGGTGAAAACACAATCGCTTTAAAGCCTTTCGCCGATTTGTCTTCAACGCCGGTCTTGATCACAATTTGGTTATTATTCGGTTTGGCAACGCTGCCGGCCTGTTGCAACCCGGAATCGCCGCTCAGGAAATATCGCACCTGCACGTCTTGAGGTGAAGTGGGCGACTTTACTGTGATGGTAAAAACGTCCTGGTCGCTGGTCTGCGCCACTGCGAACATGGAGACTAGAAGAAGGGCAATCACACCAAACTTACTCATAAATCGTTTCCCTCGTGTCTGCTCATTATCGCGCAAAGCGAAATGAATGAAACAAGTTTATGCGCAATTTACGGGCAATAATTTTTTGCGAAGCTATCGCTGCAGGCTGATTCTTTACTTACGCCAGATTAAGTGCACGCTTGAATGACCCGCGCTCTTTCTGGATCTTTTCTTGCAGCAGCGTAATGGCATAGATCAATTGCTCCGGGCGCGGCGGACAGCCGGGAACGTAAACATCCACTGGGATCACCTGGTTCACACCCTGGACCAGCGCGTAATTATTGAACACGCCGCCTGAGGTGGCGCAGGCGCCCATGGAGATCACCCACTTGGGCTCAGGCATCTGCTCCCAAAGCTGGCGGATCACAGGGGCCATTTTTTGTGAGACGCGGCCGGCAATAATCATCAGGTCAGATTGGCGCGGCGAAGGACGAAATACCTCAGCGCCAAAGCGCGCAATATCAAAACGCGATGCGCCCATGGCCATCATCTCAATCGCGCAGCAGGCCAAGCCAAACGTCATTGGCCAAATAGAGTTTTTGCGCATCCAGTTGACTACATTATCCAGCGAGGTAAGGACTACGCCCTGCGGTTGTTCATTGCCAAACAGCACTTCGCGCAGATGACCGGGGTCTCCTGCGGGATACCCTTCAGTGTTCTCAAAACGCTTGGTAAGAGCTCCGCGCTCAGTATCGGGACTGACTATATGATCGCTCATGGCTATCTCTATTTTAATTGGATGTTGGGTAGGATGGGAAGGACGCTGTTCCCCCCGAAGGTCCCAGGACTCAAAGTGGCGTGGGGCCTTATTACAATCATCCTCTTGTGGCTAAAGGAGTTGCGACATCGAGCAAAGGTGCAATTTCATCCGCTGAACAGCAGGTTTCCTACGATAGGTGACTTCACATTATCCCGGAATTTCAAAAACAATATCCCCATTTAAGATAGATACATGGGTAGCTCCCACGATTCCCGCATCCTCGACCAGTTCACTCGCCAGGCTGTTCCCTTCTCCACCGCAGCGCCCATTCGCAATGAAGAGGCATTAAATCGTATTGTGCAGTGGGTGGGGGCGACCGCTGAAGACACGGTGCTTGATGTGGCCTGTGGCCCCGGGTTGCTGGTATGCGCTTTTGCCCGCGTGGTAAAGCATGCAACCGGAGTTGACCTGACGCCGGCCATGTTGGAGCAGGCGCACAAAATCCAGAACGAGAAAAACCTCAAGAACGTGACCTGGCAGTCGGGCAACGTCTATTCTCTGCCTTTCCCGCAGCCGCAGTTCTCCATTGTGAGCTCGCGCTTTGTCTTTCATCATCTTGAAGAGCCGCTCAACGCGCTTAAAGAGATGAAGCGCGTATGCAAGCCGGGCGGGAAAATTGTTGTGGCTGATATGTCGCCTGCTCCGGAGAAAGCCGCTGCGTTGAATGCCGCCGAAAAGCTGCGCGACCCCTCGCATGTGCGCGCCTTGCCTGAAGCAGAGCTGCGCGGCCTCTTTGAGCAAGCGGGCCTGCCCGCAGCGGAGCTTCATTACTATCGCTTTGAAGGCGAGATGGAAGACCTTCTGGCCCGCTCTTTCCCTAATGAAGGCGATGCGGATCGTGATCGTCTGCGCAAGATCTTTGCCGACTCTATCCCTGACGATACTCTCGGCCTCAACACACGGCGCCAAAATGGAGAAATTTATTACGGATTTCCAGTGGCAGTGCTGGTGGGAAGAAGCTCTTAGCTTTTAGCCACCATTGGCTCTTAGCTTGAGTTTTTAGAATCTGGCATTTTTCTAAGAATAATTTCTATCTGCTTGGCGCTTTCGATGGCATTCTGCATGAACTAATTCAGTATTTTCCAAGGTGTAACCCAACATTGCATTGGTTGCGAGGAAAAAGCTAAGGGCCAAAGGCTAAGAGCTAAGAGCTGCTCTCAGCCCCACTTTTTCATTTTTGGCCATACGTCTTTGAAGTTCCACAGCAGACCGCGGCAAAGAAAAATGTTATAGCGTTCGTCCATCCTTGAATAAGGATTATCAACTCGTCCCGCGACCTCAACGCTCTTGAAATGCTCTCGATCGTCTGAGCCGTCACTGCCCAACACGATCACGGTCTCGCCGGTGTAATCGCGCGGCCCCCAGTACCAGTAGTTTTGGTGATTGCAGATAGCTCTAGGCAGCCCGTATTTGGGGCCAAAATAATCTATCGCGCCGGCTTCACCATAATCGTTGGCAAAAATTGCCGTACGTGCGCGCTCCTCAGGCGGCAGGCTGTTATAGATGCGTGCCACCTCGCGAACCATATCTTCCCAGCCGAACTCATCGGCAAAATACTGCGGCAGCGCGCCATTATTCTGGTTCTCCGCTTTGGGCGGCTGAATGCCAAGCTTGATCTGGTAGCGAATAAAACTCTCCACCGGCAGTACAGGCGCAAAGAGCGGCGTCAGCACCGCAGTACAGAGAACAAGCAGAGCGATGTAGGCAGCGCGCGTCCAAGCCATGCGCCGGCTGGTGATGTGCTCAAACGCTACCGCGCCGGCAGCAAAAAGCACAGGATAGATCGGCACCACATAATAATTTTTGCCTTTAAGCAAGATGAAGATTGCCAAGACAACCACGTATGTCCAGCCCAGCACGCGATAACGTTTGCTGGCCCGGGCAAAGAACAGCCATGCCAATCCAGCCAGCCAGAGTGGGAACAGAATCGGGTTCATGATCTGCCCCTGGTCCAGCACAAAGGCTAGTGGGCCGCGGACCACATCGCGGCTGGTGCTGCGGATATTGTGCATCAGCTCGATGAATGGAAAATTGTGCGTGACAAGCCAGATAAAGTTGGGCAAAAAGATCAGGAACGCCGTCAGCGCGCCCAGCCAGAGCCACTTGCTTTTTAAAACCCTGCGCTCCGGCGTGGCCAATACGCCAACCAGAACGCCGCCAAGAAAAAACACGATGGAATACTTTGCTTCAAATCCAACCCCTGCCAGCCCGCCGAACCAGAACCAGTATTTCTCATTGCCGCTGTTGATCGCACGTACAACGCACCACAGGCAGCCCATCCAGATCAATGGCTCAAAGGCGTTCATAGTGATCCAGTGATGCATGATCATATAAATCGGCACCATGAAAACCGCCAGCGCGGCCAGGGCCTGGGCAAAACGTCCGCCGCCGAGTTCGCGTGCCAGCTTGCCCGCCAGCCAGACCAGCGCTGCGCCGGCCAAAGCGGCTGGCAATCGCAGCGCAAGTACTGAGCTGCCAAGAGTGTGCCGGGTGATCCAGATAATCAGAGCAATCAGCGGCGGCTGGTCCACATATCCCCATGCCATGTGCTCTGAGCAGGCGTAGTAATACATCTCGTCGCGAAAGATTCCGTAGCGCGTGGCAGTGAGCAGATGAAAAAGCAGCTTGGCGGCTGCCACGTACGCCACGAGCGCCGGACCAGATATAAAGCGGCCGTTTGGCGTGGACGCATCAGCTAGGGCGTGTTTTGTCAGGTTGCTGACCTGCAACTGTGGTTTCAAGAACTCAACCGGAATGAGAATTGAAGCGACCGCGCCGGCAACTGGTTCGTGATGCCCGTAAGAGGCAGTCCGAAGCCGCCAGGCTGAGGCTCCGTTTCCAAACGTGCCACTGTACCCCACAAAGTTGGCATGATTCAAGACATTGAACGTCTCAGCACGTAATTTGGCGCGAAGATTTTCACGGAAAGAATGTCTTTTTCACGAAAGGCGAAAAAAAACTAAATGGTCTGGCCTCACCCGGTGTTGCGCCCTATCACGATGCCGTTAAGTCAGCGGCCGGTTGGTCCTTGGAAAGCTGACGGTTTGCCGGAATCAACGAAAATGATATCCGGCAGAGCACGCTACTACCAACGCACGTAAGTCCGCCTGAAGAGCATGCCCTGGTATCCGCGCCACTTAACGCCTAATCTGAAGACGAGTTTGCCTGGGTTGTGCGTGGTTGCGGACGCATGATCAGCCCAAACACGCTGGTGCTGAGTTCAAGAAAGAAGACAAGGATGTACTGCACAGGCGGCTTTCCATCGATGACAAAGCTTAGAAGTCGTCCCATCGACTGCAGCAATACCATGAGCAAAGCCAGATCGCCGAGAAGCGGCTGATTGATTTTCCATGTCGCGATGAAAAACAAAATCGTCAGGCCGACCCAAAAGCCCATGTAAACAGCGCGGAACTCGTTATGGCCGCCAATCCCGTTGAGCGTATAACCGTAAATATAGGCAACCTTGTCAACCGCGAAAAGTACGGCAATCGCGATCAGCAGAAATGTGAGACCGTTTCCGACCAGAACGATTCTTCTAATCAAGGTTGTTGTCGGTGAAGCCATGTACACTCGCAAAAATCTGCGCCCTGCGCGCGCGGGGTTTCAAACGCCTGCCCGCGCGAACCAAGCCTTGCGTCCGCGCGGAAGCAGACTGGACTGGAAAGGTGTCATAAATCAAAACGAACTTCGTTCACTAGCTCAAGGGCGGCAACTTGGCCCCTTTGAGCTGGGGATCGAGCGTATATCCATAAGGGTTCGGACGCACCCCAAGGCGCTCTTCCCAGTGGTGCATCAGGCAGCCCAGGCGGAGCCCCAGCGCGATCAGCAGGAAGTTGATCGTATCAAGATAATATCGAGTCTGGGTAAGTCCCCATACTCTGCCATTTTCTCCGGCGATCCACGCCAGAATCCATGTGAATGATCCGATGAGAGTAAAAACCAGGCACAGCCGGTGCAGGAATTGTGAGTTTAAAACTTTTCGAATCCACGTCTCCATATATCCCCCGTAGTTTTTTTTGAAAGAATCCCGAATGCAGATATTGCGCTATAGAAAGCGCAAACTTCCACGTGCAGCGCGGTTACTATAGCCCGTGCTTTTCAGCTTGACAAGATTAATCACCCAAAATTGTGCATAAAGAAGCGACAAAATAAAACCAACGCAAAAAAAGAAACGAACTGAACTTTTCTATCACTAGATGATGGGCTTACTTTTTGCCTTGCTCCTCTCTAAAAAGCTAGCAGCCAGCGTTCCACAATTCCCCTCAATCTTCTGAGACGATGATCAATGCTTCCGCTCGTTCCGCCTCATCGTCCCATCGCTCAACCACCGTAGGCAGCAACTCCCCGGCCTGGTCGCGGCGAAAGTGCAGGAACGTATATGTTTTGTCAGCTCTGACCTGGGCCGTGTCGATCCCCACAATCGGGATCCATGTGCCTGTGTTGTAAAACCAACGGCCGTCTTTCACACACTGATCGGGATTATGCGTGTGGCCCATGGTGCTCAGCTTATACTCCGGATGGCTGTCAAATATCCTCATGGCGGGTACGGCCAGGCTTGAAGGCTCACTCAGCTGGAAATAAGCGACAATCCGGCTCAGAAGGTAAGCAGCCACCATGGAGGTAAAACTCGTGACCACGCCACTGCGCAGCCAGCCCGTTGCCAGCAATGATTGCAATTGGCCCTCAAGCTTTGGCATCGAAATAAAGAGATACAGCAGGCCTAATCCCACCGGGATTCCAACCGCCGCCACTATCGCCAGCAGCCGCCCAAACATGTAATGGAAATAACGCTTGGGAATCATGCGCAACATGAAAGGGGCGTACCAAAACAACAGCTTCATCGCCGTAAAAAAACGTTGCCGGATCAGCAGCGGCAAAATGTTTGTCGTAGGCCTGACGTTATCAACGTAAGGATAATCAAGCTCAATCTGATTCAATAAATACCGGTTGAGGAAAGAGCCAAAAGGGATATTCAGTTCGTGGTCATTCAGAAGCGGCTTGCCCACAACATTTGTGTATTTGTCATACCTATGTCCATGCTCAATGTAAAACATTCCGTCAATGACCATGGCATCATCTACAAACAACAGGCTTTTTGAAATGTGTTGGACCAGAACATCTTTGAGCGACAGCCTGGGATCATTCCCTTGCAACATTCGGCACAGGTTCTTTGCCAGCGCCAGGCGCAGGCAATTCCGCACGTCGCGCCAATACCACTCCAGATCATGGTTTCCTTTGCTGATGATGATTTGATGACCTTGCTCAAGCCACTCCGTAAGAGCCTGGAAAAACCGCGGATGGCCCTGCATACACTTGGCTAGCTTCCACACAGATTTGTAACTGTGGGTCTTCATGCCGAACTTTATTTCTTTTTTGCTGATGCTGTTGCGTAAATGGTCGAGGCTTTTGGCGATGCCTAGCTCCTGCAGCAGGCCGTGCCAATCCTGGAACTCCTCTTCACTCTGCGGATACTCGGTGATGCGCAAAAAATCAACCACATCTCCGTTGATGATCAGGATTGCCCGCTTCCGATCGAGGCGGGCGAGGATTGTATGGATGAAACGATAAAGAGAGGAATCGGCAAAGAAATTTTCCGTACCAGAGAAACGGCCATCGGTCATTTTCCCAGCCGCAAGATGCAGGTCACTGATCACCACAATTTCCGCGCCGTTGGCGGAGACAAGCACGGGAGACTGCCCGTAATGCTCCGCCTCTTCGCAGTGTTGCAACGCTTCTTTCAGATCTTGCTCTTGCATAGATAAATCCTGTTGCAATCAATTTCCGGGAATTGTGGCTCGGGTGCGTCCATCCAGGTCTTTCGCAATAAATTCGGCGCTACGCTCGGCCAGCGCAGCAATGGTGCGCGAAGGATTGATTCCAATCGCCTCTGGCACAATCGCTCCGTCCGCCACGTGAAGACCGGGATAACCGAAGACCGCGCCGGTATGGTCCACAACACCATGTGCTGCATCAACTCCCATATTGCAACCGCCCAGCGGATGAGGAGTAATCAGCCACTTCCAATCTGTCCACGTCGGCGAAACAAATTCCCTGCCGCCTGTCACCTGAGTAAGCTTGGTGTGCATGGCAATGATGGCGTCTGTTGGCTCAAGGTCCTTGGGCCAGTTGAGCTTTAAGACTTTTTGCCACGGCCACCACCACTTGCGTCCCAGGTAAAGCTGCCCATCACTGCGGTCAACTCCGTTGGCAAACCAGGGCATGATGTTGCTGAGCGGATCGTCTCTGCGCAGGTCCTTGGCAATGGCATCCAGGATGGCCTTGACATGCGGCTCCTTGATTCCGTGCTCTGCATCGCGAAGTTTTTCCAGCAGATAATCATTCAAGAGCGGCGGGAAACCGCCATCTTCAACCACAAACCTCTGATCTTGAAATGGCTGGTCAAGAAAATTGATGTAGCACGTGATAGTTGGCCCCCACATGGGGGCTACCGTCCGCGACTCCGGATAGATTCCAAGCGTCAGGAAGTCTCCGTTTGAGCTCCAGTTGTGCCCCAGGAACTGGCTAATATTCGGCAGGGTCTTGTACTGGTCGCGGCAGCGCAACAAAAGCTCAGTGGAACCGAGCGAGCCGGCGGAAATAATCACCTTGCGCGCTGTCTCACTGCCGCGCTTCAGCGTGCCCTCTTCAAACCCTGAACCGGGAATGATCTGATCGAAGGTCACGCGGTATCCGCCATCTATCGGCTCAATGAAACGGACATAGTGCAACGGGCGAACTTCAGCATGGTACTTCTCTGCCTGGGGGATATAGTTCAGGTCAAGCGTGTTCTTGGCATGTACCTGGCAACCGAAATCGCAATTGGCGCAGTGCACGCATGTACCCTGCGTTACACCCTGATCGTTCACGAAAGGAACGCTGTTGTTGTTGTTGCGGGGATCGTCAGGATGAAGGGGATATTTTTCGCTGAACGAGACAGCGATCGGCATTTTTACAAACCTGTCACCATAGCCCGCTTTTTGCGCGGCTTCCTGCACCAACTTGAACCTGTACGTGAGCTGGTTATCGGGGATCGTCTGCACGCGCAACATCTTTCCCACGCGATCATAATAAGGGTCGAGCACCTTGCGCGTGATCTCCGGCGGCCAGCCTTTGTTGAAGGCTTCAGGATGCGCCGGGGCGGAAACATTGGCATAGATTAATGAACCGCCGCCTACAGCGGCGCCACAAACTACGGTCATGTTGCCCCAAAAGCGCCAATCCACCCAGCCGTATTCGCGCTGTGGCTTATCGTTGTCATAGAGCCAGTTCGCTGAGCTTTGGCTGGGATAATCTTTGACCTCCCAGCGGCGCCCGCGCTCCAGCACCAGCACCTTCATTCCCGCTTCTGCCAGACGGCACGCTGTTACCGCCCCGCCAAATCCACTGCCGATTACCAACACATCAAAGTTAGGTGCCATACAAATATCCTCGTCCTTTCTTGCTCTTGCTCACGCCGTAGCAGAAGCGCCAGAGCGGTTCATAAACTCGCAAATAATCTGTTCCGGTGTTATCGGAATCTCTGCAGGCTGCACACCCAAAGCGTCATAAACCGCATTGGCAATGGCAATCGGCGCCACCACCGCGGCAATTTCACCAATCCCCTTGGCCCCATTCGGGCCGAGTCCGGTGCCTGATTCAAGAATGTGCAGGTCTATGTTCTCCGGCACATCCAGGCACGTAGGGACAAGATAATCATGCAGTGCTTTAGTTCCCACTTGTCCGTTTTGCATTGCCAGGTTTTCATACAACGCCTGTCCGATTCCCATGGCGATGCCTCCAAGCAACTGTCCGCGAATCGCCTCTGGATCAAGCGCGCGCCCTACGTCGTGGCTGGCAACGTAATGGAGAATCTTCACGCGTCCCGTTGCCGGATCCACCGCGATATCACAACCATGAGAAGCGTAAACAAAATCTACAGGTCCTACCTGGTTTCCCGTTCCGGCATGGAACAGCATTCCCTTGGGCAGATGGCTCTCACCCACCGCCTGTAACTTGCCTCCTTGCTGTTGTGCCAGCTGAGCCCACGTGATTCGGCGGGCCGGGTTGTTGCAGGTGAAAAAGCCGTCATTCCCGAGATCTAGGTCTTCAGCTTTTGCGCTCAGCGATTTGGCTGCCTGGGCCAAAGCAATTTCACGCAACTGCGCTGCCGCTTGTTGCGCTGCCCTGCCCAGCATGAAGATGCCTCGGCTGCCGCTGACCCTCGGATTGAAGGTATCAACACCAAAGGGGAACAACGCAGATTTCAGCCAGCCCACGAACGCGTTGAACCAATTGGTCATAAAGCCGCTCCATCGCATCAACCGTGATAGAGAATCAGGAGCTAGCCGGGAAGTCATGGCGTGGAGACGGCCGGAAAAAGTCGTCTGGATGCGTTCGATTCCTTTAAACAAAGCCATCTTCAATCCCGATGGTGCACGTCCACGACTAATGAGCGCTCCGGTTGGATCGGCAATGCAATCCTGGCTGAAGGAATAAGTAGGCAGACTGTTCAGCTTTAGCGCTTGAGCAACCAGCTGGCATACACCGCGAGTGCTGCCGCTGCCGGCATCTGCGATATCTGACTCCACTTTGAACTGCCCTGAGCTATCAACCCGCAACCGGACCACAAAACGATCCACCAGCCCTGAAGGATAGCCATACTTTGCATGAGCAGAGCCGACGCCGCGACCGTAACGCCATCCATCAGCCGGCACGGGACGCGCGCCCAGCCCGCCAATCACAGCGTCAATTGTCTTGGTTAGCCAGGGATTCGGAATAGCAGACTGGCCTCCGGATTTATTGATCTCGCGTTTGTAGTTCTTGCGGCGCAGCTCAGCCGGGTCCATGCCAAGCGCATGCGCTGCCTTATCAATCAGGCATTCAATACCGAAATTCGCTTGTTGTGAGCCATAGCCACGCATCGGGGCCGGCGGAAGATTATTGGTCAGCACTCCCTGGCAATCCACTCGCACATTCCCAATCTCATATCCTCCCGGAGCTTCAGTGGTCAGCAAAGAGACAACTGCGGGCGTCAGGGAAACATAAGGGCCGGCATCGGCAAGAATCCTGGCATCCAGCGCGACAAACGAGCCATCTCGCTTCAAGCCGAGCTTGTATTGTGCCGACGTGGCATGACGCTTGACGCGCCGTGTAAGACACTCCTCACGGCTCAGGACCAGACGCACGGGCTGTTTGGTTTTGTAAACCAACAATGCAAGAAAGCCTTCAAGGCCAGCAACAAGATATTTGCCAAAAGATCCGCCCATCCGATTGGAGATGATTCGCACCTGTTTTTCCTCGATCGCCAACTGCCGGGCCACGGCACTGACCACTCCATACGGGCTTTGTGATTGGAGTTCAAGCACGACTACATCGTTTTCCATCCAGCCTGAGCCGCCTTCAAGCTCCATGCAGGCATGGTCATTGCTGTTGCAGCGGTAACTTCCCTGCACCACTATATCCGCACCAGAAAATGCTGCATCAACACTTCCCGCTACTTCTGTAAATTGCGAAACGAGATTGCCATGCCGTCCAATGGATGCGGCGGCAGACAAGGCCATTGTGGTATCAGCAATCTGGGCCTGTTGTGTATAGGTCACGCGAATCTTTTGCAACGCAGCCAAAGCAGCGCCTTCACTGGTTGCAGCCACCAGCGCAATGGCATCCGCCATCGTACGCACCTGATCGGAGACGAGGAGCGGCTGGTCTTCAGCAAATGTCATGGTCCCGCCGATGTTTTCCCCGGGTATCTCCTGGTGCGTGAGCACCGCAACCACGCCGGGCACAGCCCGTGCGGCATCAACATCAATCGTCTGAATGCGGGCAGAGGGCTGCTCACTCCAGAAAATTCGCCCAACCAGCGCTTCCTTAGTGTGGCGATCTGTTGGATAGCCTGCATCTGCGCCCATCTTCTCCACAATGTCTGGCCGCTGGGCAAGCCCAACGCCGGTCTCTTTCCCCTCTGCTGCGGCAACAACCGCTTCAATGATTTGCTGGTACCCACTGCACCGGCAAATATTTCCAGACAAAGCTGTTCGGATGTCCTCTTCTTGCGCAGAACCTGCATTTTCTCCAAGAAAGTGCGCGGCAGATACCAGGAAGCCACAGGCGCAGTATCCGCATTGGAACGCCGCGGAGGTTTCAAGGTTAGAGCGCAGAGAGCGATAGCGCTCCCGATCAGCTTCAGACAGCGCCGCATCCAATGCCGTGGCGGTCACCACGTCGCATCCTCCGGCCTGGACAGCCAGCTTGATGCAACTTGCTGCTGGTTTTCCATTCAACAACACAAGACAAGCTCCGCAAACGCCTTCACCGCACCCATAACGCACTTCATGCAATCCCAGATCACGATGAAGCGCTTGCTGCAGGGTAGTAAGAGGATCAACTGATAGCGAGGTGTCCTGGCCATTGACGCGCAGCTTGATCTCGATGGCGGAATTGTCCTGTTGGTTCATGCCGTGGCAATGTCCCTCAACATCTGCAAAATTCCCGCCTCAACGAGATGCCGTCTGTACTGCTCGCCCGGCGGCTGAACTGCATTCACTGTCACCTGTGCAGCGCCGGTGCGTGCGCTTTCTTTGAATAGCGGTTCTGCTGGCGCTTGTCCCAGAAGCATCTGCTCAACTGTGAGTAGTCTTTCCGCTTTGGGTGAAATTCCGCCGCAAGCAATTTTTATGCCGGCAATCTTGCCCTCATTCAGCGTGAGCGCGCCGGCCACGCTCGCAATGGTCCTGCCGGAAGCGGCGCGCAAGGAATACTTAATAAAGCGTGAGCGTTGCGCCTGGCGCGGAAGACGAACCTCTGTAATCAGACCGTGTGCGCCATTCGCCAGAAATTGCTGCACGGGCTGCACCACTTCGCCACTGGATTTCGCTTCAACTACCTCTGCGCCCAAAACAAGCAAGCTTGGCGGCAGATCAGTCCCTGGCGATGCCAAGTTCCCTCCCACGGTCCCAGCGTCGCGGACGTGCGGATTGCCCACAGCCAGCGCAGCTTCAGCCAATGCAGCATATTCTGTCGCTATCAGTGGAGAAGAATGGAGAGCATCAAGAGAAACCAGGGCGCCCACCCGGATAAACTGCGGCTCAGCTGTGATCCGGCGCAAATCAGAGAGTTGCTGCAGGTCCCAGAGCGTTACGCCGGTATCCGGCTGGCTCGCCAGACTGGGAACAAGCAATGTTCCCCCCGCCAGTGCAACTCCGCCCGCAGCCAGGCCGGAGACAACCTCATTCACTGTCGATGGCCTGAAATATTTCATCGGCTCAAGCCTCAGCTCAACCAGCGAAGGTGAGCCTGTGGAGTTTTCTTGCAATGATCAGTGCCAAGCATCAGGCATGGCCGGCATCAGATGGCGCAGCCTTGAAATAGCTGCGATAAAAGAACCATCCACAAAGAAAATTGACAGGCCCGGCCGATAGAAGACCAATATGCCCGACCAGGGTGAGGTGTTGCGCGAAATAAACATACGTCCAGTCGGCAAAGATCTCCGTCCACCTGATTCCGGCCACCAGCATCAGCCAATGGCGATGTTGCTTCCATCGGATGAGGGCCACAATCTGCCATAGGGCAAATGACGCCCAGCCTGCCGCCGTCCGGCGCAGCAGTCCCTCAGGATCGTCGAGCGGCGTGCCATGAATGACGTGAAACCACGTCGCAGGTGAGCCAAAGATCACAATGTCGTAAACCACATCCAGCAGAATTAAGAGGACCAGCAGAACATCGACTGCTTTCTTGTTGACCATACGAACGCCGTTCCAGGGGAGGGACCAATCAGGTTGTCCCGCCCAAAAAGCCCACAAACACATCAAAGTACCAACGACACCATTTGTTTGGCCTGGGGATTGAGGGGTAAGTTTAGACCGTAGAACCTGAGGAAAGCAAGGCTTGCCCTCTCGCCCGGTGCGCAAAACTAAATAAAATGTCGATTCTACCCTCTTACGCGAAATCCACTCATCAAATGAGCTTGTAGTATTAGTGCAGCGACTAGCAAAAGCGTTACACAGCCCGGCGCGATAGGCATGGAGTGAGCACAATCAAAACCGGCCAGAAAAATTTTTGGGACACACATTTTGAGGGAAACCGGAACTTTACAGGAAGCAAATGAGAAATTTAATCTTTGCAATCAACATCACCGTAGATGGCTGCTGCGACCACACCAAACAAATTGCTGATGAAGAGACACATGAATATTTTACGCGCCTCATACGAGATGTTGACCTGTTCGTCTTTGGGCGCAAGACCTATGAATTGATGGTTCCCTATTGGCCTGAAGTCGCAAAAAACCATTCTGCGACAAAAGCAGAGAACGAATTTGCTGACGCCTTTGCCTCCACCAATAAAGTTGTCTTTTCACGAACATTGGACAGAGCTGAAGATAAAAATACGAGAATTGTTCGCACGGACCTGCGCCACGAAATACTTAAATTGAAGCAAGAGCAAGGCAAAAATATTTTAGCCGGCGGCGTAAGTGTCCCCTCACAACTTATCGAGCTTGGTCTGGTTGATGAATATCGGTTTGTCGTTGGCCCAATCATCGCCGGTGAAGGGAGACGGCTATTGGAAGGCATTAGCTTGCCAGAGAGATTGCAATTGAAACTGGTTGAGTCAAAGATTTTCAAATCAGGCTGTGCTGCTCTTCGTTACTTGAAACAGTAAATCTGCGACCTCACGCAAGGAAAGGAACCTGGGTTATGAGAAAAGTGATTGTGCTTGAATTTGTCTCCCTTGATGGCGTCATACAAGCCCCAGGCGGGCCCGAGGAAGATACCAGTGACGGCTTCGCGTATGGCGGGTGGACGGGCCCACATTCTGACCCCGTTTCCACAACGGCCATCAAAAAGCAGATGAACATGCCGTTTGACCTGTTGCTGGGGCGGAAAACCTTTGACATTTGGTCACGATTCTGGCCGCAACATGGCGACGTTTGGCCCGCGGTCAACACAGCCACCAAGTACGTGGCCTCGAATACCTTGACTTCGCATGACTGGCAGCCGACGGTGTTTTTGAACGGAGATATTGCGAAAAAAATCACCAAAATCAAACAACAGGAAGGGCCGGATTTGCACGTTTATGGAAGCGCAAATCTCATGCAAACACTCTTCAAGCATGATCTGGTCGATGCGTTCTGGCTGAAGATATTTCCGGTTACGCTGGGCAGTGGAAAACGATTGTTTGCCGGCGGCACGATCCCGGCAGCTTTCAAGGTAACCGAAAGCACAGTCACCTCGAAAGGCGTCATCATCATCAACTACGAGCATGCAGGCGCAGTTCCAACCGGAAGTCTATAAACGTTCGCGGCGTGTTGGTGGGGGCGCCGTGTGAGGCGGAGAGGATCGGGCTGGTCCTCAGGATGTCCCGCTCCAAACAGAGCTGCGCTCTTATCGTCCCCTCAATGTACCTAAATTCGGTCCGCGCTGCCTGCCGGTTTGAGTGGTAGTAGAGCTAGACGGGATCAAGTCTCGCACGCGGCTTTGGATAATGATCTAAGCCGCTGACTTTTGTTGCGCTCGCTCCGCATAAATCTGTTTACCGCTTTTCAGTAAAACCTCGGCATCGACGGTTCCATACAGATGGATCAGCCGGGCAATCAAGCCTGTCCAGCCCGTCTGGTGGCTTGCTCCCAGCCCTGCTCCATTGTCGCCATGAAAATATTCGTAGAAGAGCCGATAGTCGCGCCAGTATGGATCGCTCTGAAATCTTTCCGTTCCGCCATAGAGCGGCATCCGGCCATTTTCGTCGCGCACAAATATGCTGGCCAGGCGATTAGAGATTTCGCGGCTCACCTCAAAGAGATTCATCAGCCTGCCCGATCCTGTCGGGCATTCGACTTTGAAATTGTCGCCATAATAAAGATAAAACTGAATCAATGCGCGTATCAGTAGCGTATTCATGGGCATCCAGACCGGACCGCGCCAGTTGGAGTTGCCGCCGAACATCGCTGTATTCGACTCGGCCGGCTGATAGTCCACGCGATATTCCTGCCCGCCAAAGTGGATTACGTAGGGATGGTCGAGATGATGGCGGGAGAGCGCGCGAATTCCGTAAGGCGACAGGAACTCGTTTTCGTCCAGCATTCTCGCCAATATGCGGCGGAGCCTTTCCGGAGAAACCAGGGCCATAATCCCGCGCTGATTTACGCCAAAATGGCCCTCGCCGGTTGGATGAATGGTTGAGAGCAACTCAGGCATTCGTGAGACCCGTTCGCGGAAAAACTGCGTTGCGTTTATTACCGTATTCCTCTGGAATGGTTCAATCACGGTGGTAGCGCAGAGCGGCAGCAGGCCCACCATCGATCTGACTTTCAGCCGGGTAGAGGAACCATCGGGCAGGCGCAGCAAATCATAATAGAAGCCATCCTCCTCGTCCCACAATCCATCATCTCCGGGCTTGTTGATGGCCGCCGCGATCCAAAGAAAATGCTCAACGAACTTGACAGCGAATTCCTCAAACGCGGGATCAACGGCGGTAAGCTCCACTGCAATTTCAGTCATGTTCTGGGAAAAGAGCGCCATCCACGCTGTACCGTCTGCCTGCTCAAGATGCCCTCCGCCCGGAAGCATACTGCTGCGATCAAAAACTCCGATATTATCCAGGCCGAGGAAACCTCCTTCAAAGACGTTCTTTCCAAAACGGTCCTTCCGGTTGACCCACCAGGTGAAATTGAGCACCAGTTTGTGAAAGATCTTTTTTAGAAACGGAATGTCCCCGACTCCATTCTGGGCCTTTTGCAGATTGTGCATAAAAAGCGCAGCCCAGGCATGGACCGGTGGATTGACATCGCCAAAATTCCATTCATAAGCAGGCATCTGCCCGTTCGGGTGGAGGTAAAGCGGGCCTACCATCAGCTCAAGTTGCCGTTTGGCAAAAATATCATCCACCAGGGACAAGGCCACAGTGTGAAAAGCCAGGTCCCAGGCTGCATACCACGGATATTCCCATTTATCAGGCATGGAGATGATGTCATGGTTGATCATGTGGAACCACTCTGTGTTACGAACGCGGCTGGCCTTATGCTCTGTGATCCAGCGGTGCACGTCGAATTCGTAATACTGCTTGCTCCACAGCATTCCCGCCAGCGCCTGGCGCATAACGGCCGCTTTTTCCTGTCCGACTGTCGCAGGCACAAGCCGCGCGTAGAACTCATCGGCTTCAGCAATTCGAGCGCAGAACACATCCTCAAAATACCTGCCGAAAGCACCGTCTTCTTTTGGATACGCACTCTCTAGCTCACGTGGAGAGACTGTGGTAAGACGCAGCCGGACAATCTGGCTTCCGCCCGCTTCCACGGTTAATTGGTAATCCGCAGAAACCTTGGTTCCCGTCGCCTCAGGATTGACCGCATCTGAGTTCCCTTGCACGACAAAATCATTGATTCCATCTTTTACGTAAGGGGTGGCGTTCGGGCTGCCGAACAGGCGCTGAGAATTGGTCTCGTTTTCTGTAAAAAGCAACTGC
>DATEHN010000096.1:0-49825 GCA_035279585.1 Candidatus Angelobacter sp.
TGCGGCTGGAATCTGCTGAGACATAGTCAGTGGGTTGGTGGGGGACATTCTGGCATCAGTTCCGCTCTATGTAAATGGCTGCACATAACAGAAACGCCGAAAGAGCACCCCAAACGTAACCCTTGGTTACCAGCGTAATCAAACAACCTTTTGCCAAATGGAAAAAGCCTGGCTCCGGGGCCAGGCTTTTTCTTTACAGGACTAACAGCGTAGGCAGAAACTCAGTCGTATCGGCCGCATTTGGACTTGAGAAAACCGATAATTGCTTCTCTCTCCGATCGCTTGTCCCCACCGAAGTCCGCCCAGTAAATCGCATCGTTTCCGTCGTTGTCTTTTGCGCAGGGATCAACACCAAGCTTCACCAACAATCTGACAATATCCTGATAGTGCTGACTGGCTGCAATCGATACCAAATTGCCCCCAAGCGAGTCGTGCACGTTTAGATCTGCGCCGGCTGCAATCAGTTCCTGAACGACTTCGATATGCCCGTCCTGTACTGCCATCAGGAGAGGCGTGTCGCCATCGGCGTGCGGATCGACAGATGCTCCAAATCGCAGAAGCATTTTGACTACCGGAAGATTGCCCACGCATGCGGCCATGTGGAGCGGCGTAAAACCGTCAGCACTGAAATCAGGCGATGCGCCGTGAAGGAGCAAGAACTCCACCATGCCAACGTGATCTGCGACGACGCGCGAATCCGTGGCCAAAACAGCGTTTATCAGAGGAGTAGTGTGAAGCGCTTTACCTCCATCGTTGCAAAGACTGAATTGCAGATTGAGCGTCGATTTCTCGCTCAGCAATCGGCCTACAGCAGCTTTGTCGCCCTGCCAGATGGACACCATTAACGGTGTATTTACCGGTCCCGTGTTGTCCCGATAGTTACAGGAAGCGCTGGACTCAAGGCCTGCAAAAAATATTGACAAGAAGGTTAGAAAATACTTGAGGGCTCGCATCTTGCTGCTCCCACCTGCTTTAGGTGCAGCAATTCACGCCGGAGTTGCGGAAGCGCGCTGCGAAAAATAATATTCTCTATTGGTTAGAACGTCATCAGCTCTTTTTCTTTGGCCTTGCAGAGCTCTTCCATCTTCTTGATCTCATCATCGGTTAGCTTCTGGATTTCTTCCAGCGCGCGGCGCTCTTCATCCTCAGTGATTTTTTTGTCTTTCATGGTTTTTTTAATGGCGTCATTGCCGTCACGGCGGACATTGCGCACCGCAGTGCGATGGTCTTCAAGGATTTTGTTGAGGTGTTTTACCATCTCACGGCGGCGCTCTTCCGTGAGCGGAGGCACGGGAATACGGACCATTTTGCCGTCATTCTGCGGGTTGAGTCCCAGCCCGGCGGAGCGGATGGCCTTCTCAATTTCGCCCATAAGGCTGGGATCGTAAGGCTGCACGGTAAGCATTTGTGGTTCCGGCGCGTGCACGGTAGCAAGCTGGTTCAGCGGCATCTCCGAACCATAAGCTGGAACGCGGACTGGGTCCAGCATGTGGACTGTCGCCCGCCCGGTGCGGGCAGCCGCCAGGTTAGTGCGGAAGTCTTCCACCGCTTTATCCATGCGGCTCTTGAGCTGGTTATAAACTTCTCTGAGAGCGGGTATGCCCCCCATACCTGACTGTGCCATAACAGAGCGCCTCTGCGTGAAGTTAAGAACGTTCGATTATACAGCCTGAAGATGATGGCCCAGAATGAAGGACGCCAGAGCTTCAGTAAGCACTCCCTGTCGATATGCTTTTTGAAATCAGACATGCGTCAAATCTTCAGCTACCGCTACTCTCTTTGTTGTGGATTTGCGCTGCAGCAGCCAGGCGTGCCAGAGGATGCGCAGCGTCGCCAGCACCGGAATCGATAGAAAGACGCCGATCACGCCTGCTACTTCGCCTCCGGCCAGCACGCCAAACAACACAGTAAGAGGGTGAAGCTCCAGCGTGGTGCCCATGATTCGCGGTGAAGTTACATAGTCCTGAATGCCGCGCCAGATCAGCAGAAATATCAGCAGCCAAAATAGATGGTTATAGCCGGCAAGCAGCGCGACCGCCAGCACGATTACCCCGCCCACTGCAGGGCCAACAACCGGAATAAACTCCAACGCTCCTGCAGCGGGACCCAGCGCAAACGAGTAAGGAACGCGCATGACCCAGAGCACAAACGTGACTACCACAATTGCAATGCCTGCCAGAGTAATTTGGACGCGGATGTAGTGGCCCACCATTAGGTTCATCTTGCCCAATATTTCAGCAACCAGGCTGCGCACGCGTACATCTTCAATGGAGTTTATGAATCGCTGTCCCAATTCCTTCCCATCCTTCAGAAAGAAAATGGCCAGGATAGGCACCAGCGGAAGCCACCACATGCTCTGGATGCTGCGGACAGCACGGAAGACGATATTTTGCGCTGCTGTTGCAAGGTCACCGTGATGGGCTTCAAAGAAGGAAGAGAGGTGCTCAATCGTGAACTTGCTCCAGCCGTGTTTTGCGCCGAGTTGCTGGATGATGTCACTGGAGTTGAGGCGTTGCGCCCACTCTGGAGCTTGCTCCATGAGTTTCTGTCCTTGCTGTATCACCTGCTCGCCCACCAGGGCGAAAGCCACCCCTAAGCCAATGATCAAGGCCAGGTACACTACGGCGATGGCCGCTGGACGTGAGCCTTTCAACCACACCTGCAACCGCGAAACAGGTGCTTCTAATAAATAAGCAAAGAAAATGGCGAAGAGGAAGGTGATGATCGCGCGCCAGGCCGAATAGAGAAACAACAGCGCCAGGGCAAATACCAGGGCTGTGAGCAGCGCCTGCGCCGTTTTTTTATCAAAAAGCTTCAAAGTCCACCAGGACAGCAGCGTGCGGTTATGGGGAGACCGCGCACAAGCTTACCTTACACGAAGCTGACCTGAAATAAGATAATGATGAGTGGCGGACCTGGATACACAACCGCCCCCAAAAATCCCGTTTACGCCGATAGGTATTGTAGAGAATGCCCGAACTGCCTGAAGTCGAAACCGTAGCCAACGGCCTGAATAAACGCGTGGCCGGCGACCGCATTGAGTCAGTGTGGGTAGGCAGCAAGCCGGAGCCGCTGAAGTCGCCCGCGCAGGAGATTTCAAGCACGCTTGAAGGCGCGCAGGTGGCACGGGTGCGCCGCGTGGGCAAGCACATTGTTTTTGATCTGCAATCAGAGAAACATCCGGGCAGCCAGTGGATCGTGCACTTGGGCATGACAGGCAAAATGCTGGTGGTAAGTCCGGAAACGGAAATACCTGCACACACGCACCTGGTGGCGAAGTTGCAATCAGGGAGGGAGCTGCGGTTTGTTGATCCGCGGCGCTTCGGACGGCTGGAAGTACGGCAAGGCAGCTTTAGCGGCCCTGGCGCTGAGCCGCTGCAGATTTCGAGCGATGGCTTTGCCAAATTGTTTCATCGCAGCAAAGCGCCCATTAAAGCTGCTCTCCTCAACCAGAAGCTGCTGCACGGCGTGGGAAACATCTACGCCGACGAAGCTTTGATTCGCGCCGGGATCAGGCCGCGTCGCCGGGCAAACTCGTTGACGCAGGCGGAACTCAGCAAGCTTCACGCGGCATTGCAAAAGGTGCTCAAGGCGGCCATCGCCGCAGGGGGATCATCAATTTCCGATTATGTTGATGCCGACGGTGAAGCCGGCTTTTTTCAGATTCAGCATCGCGCTTACGGCCGCGAAGGCAAGCCTTGTCTGAAATGCAAAACCCCGATCAAGAAGATCGTGGTGGCAGGGAGAGGGACGCACTATTGCCCGAAATGCCAGAAGTAGCAGTCAGCGGTCATCGCTCAGCCGAGAAATTCTCACCACAAGGACGCGAAGTGCGCAAAGGAGGAGGAGTGCCCCTTTATTGAGCGCAGCCGCAGGATTGATTGGAAGCCGTCACGTTTTTTTGCTTGTAAAACAAACCTTCTTCTCCTTTTGCGTCCGTTGCGCCCTTTGCGGTAAAAAGCTTTAGCCGACTGCCGCGTACCGGCCGCTGACAGCTACGCTTTCAGCGGCTCGGAATTCCGGAGCAGCTTGCGCATGCCTCGAATCCAGCGCTCGTAATCGTTGGCTTTATTCTGAAAATACTTGGCGGCTTCAGGGTGAGGCAGGACCATGAACTTCTCTTCTGCCATAGCTTTCACCACATCGTTGGCCACCTGGTCCGGCTCCAAAGCGCCCTGCAACAGAAACGCGGCGCCGGCAAACTGGCCTTTCAGCAACATGTCAGTCCTGACGCCTTGCGGGCACAAGGCAGAGACGCGGATGCCCTGATCGCCGTAGGTGATGGCGAGCCATTCAGCAAAACCGAGAGCGGCATGTTTAGTAACCGAATACGGCGCTGATCCGATCTGCGTGAGCAGGCCGGCCGCGGAGACGGTCTGGAGCAAATAACCCTCTTTGCGGGCCAGCATCTGCGGCAGAACGGCGCGTGCCGCATAAATATGCGCCATTACATTGATCTCCCAACTGCGCTCCCATTCGCGATTGGCTGCTTCAGGGCCGCCGGCGGCGCCAATCCCGGCATTGGAGCAGAAGATATCGACGCGGCCAAACTTTTCTGTTGCCATCGCCACCAGAGACTGGATTTCAGCTTCTTTGCTCACATCGCATTTGGCGGCAAGACCGCTGATCTCATCCGCAACGCGAGTAGATCCCTGCGAATCGATATCCGCAACAATCACGGCTTGCGCGCCTTCTTTGGCAAAACGGCGGCATAGCGCCCGGCCAATGCCATTGGCGCCACCAGTCACAATCACAACTTTGCCCTGGATTTGCATGGAAAACAAAGATAGTCTCCCGACCGGGATTGTTCAAATCAGAACGAGCAGCTTACCGCCGGCTGGTATTAACCTAAGCCAGGCATCATTCTTCATACTCAGGAGAGTCAAACCCTCCATGACCATGTTTGCGATTGGCGTTGATTTGGGAGGAACGAATTTGCGGATTGCTGCCGTGGATAGCGGCGGCAAAGTGCTGGAGAAAACCACTACCGGAACTGAGGTCGCGCGGGGTCGCGACCAGGTGATAGACGCAATGTGTGTAGCCATCCAGCAGACCGTGACCAAACTGCGCGGCAGCGGTGATCTGGCAGGAATTGGAATTGGCGTCCCGGGGATCATTGAGCTGCAAACCGGCATGTTACGCGAGTCGCCGAATCTTCCAGGCTGGCAGGATTATCCTGTGCGCGACGAGATTGAGCGTCGATTGCAAACGACCGTGGTGCTTGAAAATGATGCGAATGCAGCCGCGCTGGGTGAAAAATGGCTGGGCGCAGCCGCCAGCGTGGATGATATGTGCATGTTGACGCTGGGCACAGGCGTTGGCGGAGGCGTAGTGCTCAACGGCCAGGTATGGCACGGCATGACGGGAATGGCCGGCGAGATTGGGCACATCAACGTTGAGCCTAACGGCCCGCCTTGCCTGTGCGGCAGCAGAGGATGCCTGGAGCAGCTTGCTTCCGCAACCGCGGTGAAGCGCATGGCAGTGGAAGCCGTGGCCACCGGCAAAGCGCCTGAGCTGGCGCGCGCTATGAATGAAGAGCCTGAATTCAGCTCCAAGGTGGTGCACCAGATGGCCATGCAGGGAGATGAGCCGGCCCGGGAAATATTCCGTCGCGTCGGAGATGCTCTGGGAATTGTGCTGGCAGACGTGATCAATATTTTCAACCTGCCCATGTATGTGATCGGCGGAGGTGTCTCCAGCGCCTGGGATGCGTTTGCCCCGGCCATGATGGAAAGGATACGCAAGAATTCTTTCGTTTATCGCGCAACTGCTCCAGCACAGTCTGCGCGCGGCGTGCAGGGAAACATTGTCCCAGATGATGTTTTACCAGCGCGGCGAACCACCATCGTAACTCGCGCTTTGCTGGGCAGCGACGCTGGCTTGGTTGGCGCGGCCAGATTGCCCATGATCGCCGATAAGACTGCTGCGCCAAAAGCAGAGCCCAGGCGAGCATAAGAATTGTCCCAGAAAAGTGTGCATATGCTTGCCGACCATTAAAGACTGCCAAGACAAGCGGCAAAGATCGCGTTGGGTGCGTGGATTGTGAAACAAACTTAAGCCAATTTTTGTCGTCAGAGTTTCATTACACAAAATAAGAAAAAAATTGTTTTTGTGTTTTGCCTTTGCGAGCAATAACGGGGTTATACTCTGCTCCGTTTCAGACGCAGCGCAGCTTCATTGCAAACAAAAGAACCGGCTCGTCAATCTGAAATTGTTCCTTCCACCGGGAAAGAGGCTGTTGCGCCTGAGGAAATGTGGGGAGAGTTTCATCATCGGCGGGCAGAACGTTAGAAGTGAAACAGCCCTTTCGAGATCCCTCCGAGTGTTCCCGCCCCCGGAGGCAAATCCAGCCACATGCAACATCGACGGCATTCGAACGCCGCCGTTTAGGTCCATAACCTCTGACGCGCGCTACCGCGCAAAGATTGGATAAACGATTATGGCAACTGCACCAAGAAGTACTCCCACACCGATAACTGCGCACGAGATTGAGAACATATTGGCATTCCGGACCAAGCCAGGAGCGGAGAGCGTCCGGGGCGGCGAGACAAAGGAGCTGGGCACCGTGGAGGTGAGCCACTTTGACAAAATCCGCCTGGTTTGTGACGAGCGCATCGGCTCAACCTGCAATGTTCTGGTCCGCCTGACAATCATGGAAGGCAACGAGCTGGTGGCATTGCTTGACCACGTGCTGCTCACGCCTCACTCGCAGAACACGAGAGTGTATGACGTGCCCGGCACCAAACTTTCCATTGCACTTGACGGCATTGGACCAGCCACCACACAGGGAGCGGTTGACGTACTGGTCTACGGACAGTATTAGCTCTCCTGATGTCGGATGGCGACCGGCAGTGGTCAGCGGCGTTCATGGTTTGGGTGAACGCCGTCTGGCCACTCGTCATTCCGGCAGCCATCAAAGCATGGTGCAGATGGATCGGCTTACGATGGCAGCAGCATGGGCGCCGGCTTGATTGGTGCGGCCAGGTTGGCCATGATCGCCGGCGACAAGAAAATGCTGGAAGCAGAATTTAAAGGTTCAAAAAATTAAATAGCGTGCAGCTATGCAGGCTTCACATCGGGGTTTCACATAGCTAAGTTATAGTTGCAATGTGGATCCGCAGCCGCATAATCCAGCCCACCTGACGCCTGATCCCGTGCCGGAGCCTTCTTCCGATACGCCGCAGGGGCTTCTGCGCGCACTGGCCGTTGACCTGACGCCTTTTAAAGTCTCACGCGAGTACCGCCTGCTCTTTGCCAGCCAGTCCATCTCATTTTTTGGCTCAATGATGAGCTTTGTTGTGCTGCCGTGGCAGATGTTCCAGCTCACTCATTCGTCACTTGTGGTGGGAATGCTCGGGGTGGTGGAGTTTGTTCCCACCATCACTATGGCGTTTGTGGGCGGCGCGCTAGCTGATTACGTTGACCGGCGGCGGATGGTGCTGACAACAGAATTCCTGATGGCCATGAGCAGCGCCATGCTGGTAGTGAACTCCCTGCTGCCGCATCCGCGAGCATGGGTGCTTTTCCTCAGCGCAACAGCGTTCGCCGGGACGAATGGGCTACAGCGCCCATCGCTGGAAGCGATTACACCTAAGCTGGTGCCGCCGGAACTTATACCGTCTGTTGCGGCATTGCGTGCGATGAGCAGCACTCTGGGGGGCGTGTTAGGCCCAGCTCTGGGAGGATTGCTGGCCACAACGGTCGGTCCGGCCAGGGCGTATTCCATCACGTTCTGCACTTTTGCTATTTCTCTTGCCACGCTGTGGATGATGCGGGCTACGCCGCCACCGCTGAATGCTGACCGGCCCAGCCTGCGCTCTTTGGGAGAAGGCCTGCGTTATGCGCGAAGCCGACCGGAGTTGATGGGAACCTATCTGATCGATATCAACGCCATGTTCTTTGGAATGCCCATGGCATTGTTCCCTGCTATCGCCACCAGGTTTGGCGGAGCTTCCGTGGGCTTGCTCTATGCAGCGCCTTCGGCGGGAGCATTCGTGGCCTCGCTGGCTTCAGGCTGGTCAAAGCACGTCAATCGTCATGGCCTGGCCGTGACGTTGGCGGCGGGCATTTGGGGCGTGGCGATTGTAGCTTTTGGATTTGCCAATCGCCTATGGCTGGCTCTGTTGTGTCTGGTTGCCGCGGGAGCTGCCGATATGGTGAGCGGCCTGTTCCGCATGACCATCTGGAACCAGACCATTCCCGATCATCTGCGCGGACGGCTCGCAGGAATTGAGATGGTCAGCTATATGTCCGGCCCGATGCTGGGCAACGCTGAGGCAGGAATTGTCGCCAGCCTGTTCACAATTCGTACCTCAGTGGTTTCAGGCGGCGTTCTTTGTGTGCTGGGCACAGCAGCATTGGCGCTGATCTTTCCCGCATTCTGGCGCTATGACGGACGTGAAGGACTGCTGCACAAACAAAGAGAAGAGGCAGAGCGGGCATCAGCCGCCAACCCAGGTTAGGTGGCAGAAGGCCGGTTCTATTCAAGAGGAGCATGGTAGATGGCTATCCAAATTCGTCCCGCGAACCGCGCTGACTTGTCCAGGCTGACCGAAATCTACAACTATTACGTTGTCAATACTCCGGTCACATTCGATATTGAGCCGTACACCGTGGAGCGGCGTGCAGCGTGGTTTGATCAGTTCGCGGCCACTGGACGCTATCGGCTGTTGGTAGCGGAGATCGACGGGCGGGTTGAAGGCTATGCAGGAACCACGCGTTGGCGTCCGAAAGCTGCCTATGACACGACCGTGGAGACCACTGTGTACAGCAGCCCGGAAGCGGTGGGAAAAGGAATCGGACGCAAACTCTATGCTGCGCTGTTTGAGGCCATCGCGGGCGAGGACGTAAATCGTATCGTTGCTGGGTACACGCTGCCGAATCCGGCTTCAGCAAAGCTGCACGAACTCTTTGGCTTCAGAAATGTTGGAGCATTCAGCGAGGTTGGCTACAAGTTCGGGCAATATTGGGACGTGCAGTGGACAGAGCGGCCCTTGCGGCTGCCGTGAGGATCCCCGGATACAATTCTTTAATTTTTCAACAACTGGCGCGCAATCGAGCAGTACAGGTCCACCGCCTCATGAAGCTGCTTTTTTGAGATAAATTCTCGCTCGGTATGCGCCACGTGAATTGAGCCCGGCCCAATCAGCACGGGAGTTCCCCAATTGCTGAGCCACGGGATATCAGTGGTGAACCTGGCGACCATGGTTTCAATTCCAGCAATGGTGCGCAGCTTCATAAAGAGCGTTTCCGGGGCAAACTCCGCCTCTGCCAGTCCTTCAATCTGTTGCATGATTTGTGCCCGCAGTGTTTCTGACGGGCCCACGAGCCGGTAAAACAATTCAGCGCGTGCCTGATCAGGAATCACGTTGATGGCGCGCCCGCCGTCAATGATTCCGATATTGAGAGTGCATGGGCCAACTTCAGGATTGTGCGGTAATTCTATGGCGCGCAGCCGTTCCAACGCCGTGAGCAGCTTCTCGATCGCGGACTCGCCCAGCTCCGGATACGCCGAGTGCGCCATCCTGCCGCGGGCGGTGAGCAGCACGCGGAGAGAACCTTTGGAGGCGATGGCAATTTTGTTTTCCGTGGGCTCGCCGTTGATCAGAAAGCGGCAGGAAAGCGGGTTCTGATTGGCGGTCTTCGCCCCTATGGCATCACGTTCTTCGCCGACCAGAAACAGCATTCCCACGGCAGCCCTTTCTTTGCGCAGGCGTTGGCATGCAGCCACTTGCGCAGCGATGATCCCCTTGGCATCGCACGAGCCACGGCCGTAAATGTTGTCGCTGTCCTCCGAGGAAGGGATGAACGGCGGGACCGTATCCATGTGGGTGGAGAAAACGATTTGCGGAGGAACATCATCAAGCGTGGCGACCACGTTGAAGCGCTCATGCGCGACCGGCATTTTGTGCGTGGTATAGCCCAGGCGGACAAGCTCTTCATAAAGCTCCGCGCCCACGGCGCCCTCATTGCCGGTGATGGATTCAATATCGACGAGCCTGCGGGTTAGCTTGATGGGATCCATAGCAGCGCATACAGGATAAATGGTCTCGATATTTTAGGCATCGAAGGCACGGCTTTCTTCTGCAATCCCGAAGCGTAGCGAGGGACCACTATTGAAACCAACAATTGCGGGGCTGGAGTAGTCTTGTTTGCAGCCAGAATGTTTTAAGTTGTGTAAGAACAAAAGACCCTCTTGATGATCGGGCCCCTCGCTCCGCTCGGGATTGCAGAGAGAAGAGCCATCAAGACATCGGACGTGATCTTTGGTACAAAATATCCTGTGGCTAACGGAATCAAATCCTTCTTCCTCAAAGGACCGGCCGGAAAGCTGGAGGCGCTGCTTAATGAAGGCCAGCCTGACGCGGCGCACGCTGCCCTGGTGTGCCATCCGCATCCTTTATACGGCGGCACCATGCACAACAAAGTTGTGTATCACGCAATGAAAGCCCTGAACGGGTTTGGCTTTCCGATATTGCGCTTCAATTTTCGCGGCGCCGGGCTGAGTGAAGGTGAGCATGACAAAGGACAAGGCGAGCAAGGCGATGTTCGCGCGGCGCTGGAGTGGCTTGAGGCTGAATACCGCCTGCCGATGATCTTCTGCGGATTCTCTTTTGGAGCGGCCACGGGGCTGCGCGTAGCCTGCGGAAATAAACATATCGCCGGGCTCATCTCACTGGGAACGCCGGTGAGCGCGGAAGGGCGCGTGTACACTTATCATTTCATGCAGAACTGTGCTCAGCCCAAGCTGTTTGTGAGCGGCTCGCGCGACCAGTACGGCGCGACAGAGAACGTCAGAAAAGTAGTTGACCTGGCGCCCGAACCGCGGGAACTGGTAGTGGTGGAAGACGCAGGCCATTTTTTTGAAGGGCATCTGCCGGAGATGCAGGCAGCAATCCGTAATTGGATCGAGAAATTTTTCAAACCAGGCAAGCAGGCGGAAGCAAGCTGATGTCCATTGCTCACAGCATGCGCTCCACGGCGCGGGAGATTTTTCTTGCCGCCCTGGATGAAGCCAGCATTGAAAAGGCCTTTGACCGTCACGTGCACTACCAGCGCGGCGTGCTGCGGGTGTGTGACGATCTTTACGACCTGAATTCACATCCACGTGTGTTTTGCGTCGCAGTGGGCAAAGCCGCGCACCGCATGGCGGAAATTCTGGCCCGCCAGGTGGGCACAACGGTGGAAGGAATCGTAGTTGATTCCAATCCTCACTCTTATCAGCTTCCCGGCTATCGTTATTTTGCCGGAGGCCATCCGCAGCCTAATGAGGAGTCAGTGCGCGGAGCTGAGGCTATTTTGAAATCGCTGGGCGTGTTGAACGAGCAGGCACTGGTGCTTTACCTGATCAGCGGCGGCGGCTCAGCGGCGCTGGAAAAACCAGCGGACTCTGAAATCTCATTGCCGGACCTGATCGCCACGTACAAAACTTTGGTGAATTCAGGCGCACCGATTGCGCAGATCAACGCGGTGCGCAAGCATCTTTCAGCAGTGAAAGGCGGGCGACTGGCCAGGGCAGCGCAGGGAGCCCAGCAGGTCTCAATCCTGGTGTCTGACGTGCCGGAAAACGCGCTGGACTCGCTCTCTTCCGGTCCCACCATGCCTGACACAAGCACCGTGGAAGATTGTTACCGCATTGTGCATGAGCATGAAATGATGGCGAATTTTCCAGCATCGGTGCGCGAGCTTTTTGAACGACACGCTCTGGAAGAAACGCCCAAAAAAGACGATCCTGCTTTTGCGCGGTCGCGCTGGTGGAAGGTTCTTTCCAATGAGACGGCGGAGAAAGCAGCGGCTGCGGTTGCCACCAGGCAGGGGTTTGCCGTAGAGATTGACCACAGCTGTGATGACTGGGACTATGCCAAAGCGGCGGATTATCTGCTTGAGCGAGTGCGCGGGCTGAAGCGCGGCGTCAGCAAGGCTTGCATTATTTCCGGCGGCGAGGTCACGGTGAAAGTTCCCGCCAACGCGGGCGTCGGAGGGCGCAACCAGCATTTTGCGCTCTATTGCGCACAAAAAATTGCCGGCGAAAATATCGTAGTGTTAAGTGCCGGCACTGACGGGATTGATGGCGTAAGCCCGGCAGCCGGCGCAGTGGCTGACGGCACAACTCTGGAGCGAGCCCAAAAAACAGGGCTCGACGTGGCCGAATATTTCAGCGGCTTCAACGCTTTCCCTTTCTTTGAGAAGCTGGGCGATACGATCCAGACCGGCCCAACGGGAAATAATGTGCGCGACCTGAGAGTGCTGATGGTTTACTAGCAGTCAGCGAATCCTAGCTTTCCACCTGCCAGGCTTTTCGTTGCCCCAGCACCACATTCAGATGATGGCCTTCATGCACCAGAAAAAATTCCAGCCATAGCGCAAGCGTCATCTCGCCCAATTTGGAGTGAATGCCAGTCCGCGAAAAATCATCTTCATTTAAAGACCGCAACCTGGCCAATACAGAGGCTGAAACCTGTAATTCCTTAAGATCAGATCTTTGCCAGCTGCGCCAGGTAGGCGCGCAGCACATCGCGTTGCAGCGTGAGGTTGGCGAACTTACCGTTACGGACGATCTGGATCAGACCTGCGGTTTCCAGTTCTTTCAGGTGATGGGACAGGGTGGCAGCGCTTATGTCGTGAAGTTTATGCAGAGAGCTGCAAGCCATTGGGGCGTTGTTGCATTTCCCGATGGCCTTGAGGATCTCATAACGCCGCGGCTCCGCCAGCGCCCGCGCAATGCGGGCAAATTGGCGATCTGTAAGCCCACTATTTTTGGAAGTTGCCATCGCTCAAAAAATTAAACCTCTACGCATTTGATGTCCAATACGGTTCGCAGGCTCCTTTTGCGGCGGGCAAGCAAAAGGCCCTCGCAGGAGCGGGGGCCTTGTTAAGCACAAAAACCAATTATTACTTCTGTTGTTCCGTCTGCTGGGCCAGCCTTACTTTGGTGCTTTCCAGCTTTTTGGTCACACGGCTTACGTCCTGCTGGTCAACATCGGCCGGAACTGATTTGTTCCATTCATCCAGTGCGCGCTCCCAGTGCGCTGCGGCCAGCTTGAAGCGGTTGGTGCGGGCATACAGCTCGCCCAGGTGATCTTGCACGGTAGCGTCGTTGGGAGTCTTGTCTGCGGCGCGACGCAGGTTTTCTTCTGCCTGGTCATAATTGCCCAGCTTAAAGTAAGCCCAGCCAAGCGAATCAAGATAAGCACCATTCTGCGGATCAAGATCAATTGCCCTCTTGATCAGCGTGAGGGCCTCTTCCAGATGGGTATTGCGATCAGCCATCATGTAGCCCAGATAATTCAAGGTCATGCTGTTGTTGGGGTCCTGCTGCAACACCTGGCGAAAGGCCTGCTCGGCCTGGTCATATTTTTTTTGCCGCTCGTAAATGGAGCCTTGCAGGAAGCGGATATATTCCTTTTCTTCCGGACGGGTAGAGAGTTTTTCCGCCTGCATCAGCGAATCTTCAGAGTCTTTCCAGCGCTTGAGGCGCATATAGATCTGCGAAATCATGATGTAGCTATCGCGATCATCCGGGCCGCCCTTCAGCACTGACTTGGCCAGTTGTATGCTCTCATCTTCTTTGCCGTTATCGGCCAATTGCTCAGCCAGCGTGAGTTTCAGACTCTTATCAGCAGGCAGCTTCTTTACTGCTTCCTGGGCCAGTCGCGTGGCGTCGCTCCACTGTTTCTGGTCGCGATACTCGTCGATCACGTCCTGGTATCCACGCGCAGCCTCGTCGCCCCCCAGATCAATGATCTTGCGGAACGTCTCTATCGCCAGCAACGGGCGGCCTTCCTCACGATAGATATTGCCCAGGCGTTCAAGGAAGATCGCACGATTACTCTTATCGCCGGCACGCGCATCTGGCGGCAGTGGATGGCTCACCAGCTTTTGCAAGATTGTGGCGGCCTCATCATACTTACCCTGCGCTTCAAGAATCAGCGCTTCGTTATATGGGATCTCCAGAGAATCCTGCACCAGGGCATTGGCCTTCTTCAGGTTTTCCATGGCCAGATCAAACTTGCCCATGCGCCGATAAATCTCTGAAATCCGCAGCGAGGCGGTTGCATCCTGCGGATCAGCTTCCTGAATTGCCTGGTATTCGGCCAGCGCGGCTTCAGTCTGGTTGTCATTGGCAAGGTTCTGCGCCAGCCCGCGCATAGCGTCAACGTTTTCCTTGTCAATGTTCAGCGCCTGGCGAAAAGCCTCAATGGCTTTCTTGTATTCCTTCTGCTGTTCGTATGTGCCGCCCAGCGCGGTATAAATTTTTGAGGTGCGCTGGTCTTTAGGAACCGAACCAAGCAGGTCCGCCGCTTTCTGACTCTGACCCGCATCGTTATAAATGAAGGCCAGGTAGGTGACAGCTTCTTCTGAAGTCGGATCAAGCTGAATCGCGGTCTTGAGTTCTTTTTCTGCTTTGGATAGATCTTTGCTTCCTTTGGTCTGTGCGTCCAACGCATACAGGCGGCCCAGCACCAAATGATTGTCAGGATCTTTTGGATCGATCCTTACCAGGGCCTCATACTGCTCAATGGCCAGACCCAGCACCTCTCGCGACTGCGTTCCAGACTGCATGTCGCCGAGCGAGCGCAGATAAATCCGCCCCAGCAACCGGTGCGCTTCCAGGTCGTCAGGATCGCGCTTGATAATGTCCTGCGCTTCTGTCACCGCGTCACGGATGCGTCCTGTCTTGGCGTACAACTCGGCCAGAGAAGCATTCAGGTATTCAGACGATGGATCGTTCTCAATCGCCAGCCGGTACTCCTCAATGGCTTTATTGGCGTAATCTGACCGGCCGTACATCGCCATCATCTCTTCATACATGTGCGCTAATGAGAAATGATAGTAAGCAGCAGCCTGATCAACTTTTTTGGGTGTAGCGGGCTGGGACGGCTGCGCATCTTTGGTTGCACCTTTTTGAGGAGCAGCAGGTGTTTTTTGCTGCGCCACAAGGCCCATGGATACAAACAATAAAGTCCCTAAGCAAATAGAGCGGGTTTTCATGAGAGTCATAATGGCGAACCGAGAATTTACCTCTTAAATTTGATGCGCGATGCGCGCAGGCCGATTGCGGCAATTTCTCACTTCAATTTTAGTCCTTAAATCGCTCTTTTTTCGTAACATAACGATTCTTTACTAGTGACGGAAGTGACGGACTCCGGTGAGCACCATGGCCAAACCTAAACGGTTTGCCGTATCGATCACTTCCTGGTCGCGCACGGAGCCGCCCGGTTGAATAATTGCCGTGGCACCAGCCTTGGCGATCTCCTCCACGCCGTCCGGAAATGGGAAAAACGCGTCGGAAGCCGCTACCGTGCCCTTTAAAGGTAAGATCGCTTTCATTGCCCCGATCTTGCACGAGTCCACGCGCGACATCTGTCCCGCTCCAACGCCTACGGTCTGCCCTTCACGAGCATAGACAATGGCGTTTGATTTCACATGCTTGCAGACTTTCCAGGCGAACTTGAGCGCCCACATTTCTTCCGCGGTGGGCTGCCGCTGGCTGACGACCTTAAGGTCAGCATCTGACAGCGGACGCACATCTGCATCCTGCACCAGCATGCCGCCTGAAACTTGCTTCATGGCAAACTTTTGCGCACCCTGGAGCACCTCAACCAGGCGCAAGTTTTTCTTGGCGGCAAACCTCTCTTTCGCTTCCGGTGTATAGCCCGGAGCGGCGATGGCTTCGACAAAAAGCTTTGCAATCTCCTCTGCCGCAGCGCCATCAATCACGCGATTCACACCAATCACCCCTCCAAAAGCTGAAACGGGATCGGTTTCCTTTGCTTTTAGATATGCCTCAAGCAGCGTTGCCCCTGTGGCTGCACCGCTTGGATTGGTGTGCTTGATAATGGCGCAGGCCGTCTCATCAAAATCCTGCGCCAGGTCCCACGCTGCCTGCAGATCAACAATGTTGTTGAATGAAAGTTCTTTACCCTGGAGTTGCTTGCTGTTGGCCACGCCGGTGGACGAGCTGTCTGAGTACATCGCGGCCCGCTGGTGCGGATTCTCGCCATAGCGCAAGTCCATCACCTTGGTCAGCCCGAAACGCAGTACTGCGGGAAATTCATTTTCCGCGTGCGGCGCGGCAGGCAGCTGAAACTCTGTTCCTGACTCGTTCAGAGTAGTTCTTGCCAGCGTTGAGGCGATGGCATTGTCATACGCGGCGGTTACGGCAAATGCTTTTTGCATGAGGCGCCAGCGCGTCGCCAGGCTCAGCTCTCCGCCGCTCGATTCCATCTCTTTGGCAAGCGCAGCGTAGTCATCCGGCGAGGTCACAATGGCAACATCACGGAAATTCTTGGCCGCTGAGCGCACCATGGACGGCCCACCAATATCAATGTTTTCGATCAGCTCATCAAAATGTACGCCGGGCCTGGCTGCGGTCTTTTCAAACGCGTAAAGGTTCACCACCACCATGTCGATCGGTTGTATGCCATGCTCCCTTGCGGCCGCAACGTGCCCCGGATTACCGCGAATATGCAGAATTCCACCGTGCACCTTGGGGTGGAGCGTTTTCACGCGGCCATCCATCATCTCTGGAAAGCCGGTCAGCTCTGAAATATCTTTCACCACAATACCTGCTTCACGCAGCAGCCTGGCCGTTCCTCCGGTGGAGACCATCTCCACTTTCATTGCTGCCAGTTTTTTGGCAAAATCGGCCAGGCCAGTCTTGTCTGTAACGCTCAGGATCGCACGCTGAATTTTAGGCACCTTAGTTTTCCTTGGGTTGGATAAGTTGGGCTAAAGAATAAAGTAGCAGCGCGCTCTTGATGGATGCAATACTTGGGCTGGCTTTAAAGGAACCAGACAAAAGAGTGAATAGATAAGGTAGGGACCGTTTGCGAAAGCATTACAGCGTCTCCATTCGTTCGAGATGCAGGGGCTCTGAAAATTTTTCAGTGGCAAACGCTGACAGAGTTCAGCACAGGGAGGAACAAATGAAGTTCAAGACAGTTGCAATAGCAATCCTGGCGCTATCCCTTCCCGCCTGGTGCGCGCCGAATGCCGGCGCGGCTTTTGACAGCCTGAAGGGACTGACCGGCCAGTGGCAAGTGAAGGACCCAAGCGGCAAGATGCAGACCATTACATGGCAACTGATTTCCGGCGGTTCAGTGTTGATGGAGTCCATGGAGGAAGAGAGCATGGTGACCATGTATCACGTGGATAAAGACCACCTGATGCTGACGCACTATTGCTCCGCGCATAACCAACCGCGCATGCAGGGACAGGTTTCCGATGATGGCAAGACTTTTACTTTCGATTTTCTCGATGCCACCAACCTTGCCAGCCCTGCCGATCCGCACATGCACAAACTGGTGCTGACCATCCTGGACAAGGACCATTTCACCGAGAAGTGGTTCTTCAGCATCAACGGCAAAGACAACGATCACGGGGTGTTGCAGTTCACGCGCAAGAAATAAATTCCTGTGGGCCATCGCATGGCGATGGCCCAGAACTACCATTGACCAGCTTGACACCTGCGGTCTGAGTTGCATAGCCTGTCGCTTCATGCCCACATCCCTGGAAGATCTCAACAGCAAGGTTTTTCGCGAGCAGTTGCACACCCAGTTCAAGGTCCATACCGGAGCACAGCCACTGCAGTTGGAACTGATTGAGGTGGCAGAGCGCGACGATTCCCCGAAGATAGAATTCTTCAGCCTGCATTTTCTTGGCCCGGTCCATCCCCTGCTGGGGCAACAGACCCATCGTCTGCAGCATGAGCGGCTGGGAACGTTTGAGATTTTTTTTACCCCGATCAGCGCTGATAACCAGGGCACTGTTTACGAGGCCATCTTTCATCGTTTCCGTAAGCAGCCATGACAGTTCGCGCGGAACAGATCCGGTTGCGTCCGGTTGGGGCGGCAGACGATGCGTTTATCCTCTTGGTTTATGCAAGCACGCGGGCCAATGAACTGCAGCAAGTTCCCTGGACTCCTGAGCAAAAAGATGCATTTGTAAAAATGCAGTTCACCGCGCAGAAGCAGCACTATGCGGCAAGCTTTCCCCGGGCCAGCCACGACGTGATCTGCCTGGATGAAATAGCGGTAGGCAGGATTTATGTTGATCGCAAGGCGGACTGCCTGCACATTCTGGACATAACGATTCTGCCGCAGTATCGCAACCAGGGAATTGGTTCGGAGTTGCTCCGCCAGCTTCTTGACGAAGCCGGCCAGAGCGGCAAAGCAGTTACCATCTACGTGGAAACTTTCAATCCCTCCGTACGCTTCTTTGAACGGCTCGGCTTCCAGAAAGATCGGGAGATTGGTTTCCAGTTCTTGCTGAAGCGGGAGCCGGCGCGATAACTACGCCCGCAGGAGCAGTTGCCGTTGTGGCGCTTCCCGCATTTGTTCCAGCCGCAAAGGGCACAGCGATGATGGTTGGCGCATTCAGGCGATTGACCACCGCGGTATAAACCTGTTCTCCGTTGCCCGCAGGGACAATAAACAAAGCAAACTGGCCCAGCGAGCCATGCTCAAGCAGATATGTTCCTTGCGCGACCGGCGTTGAGCCGCCAAATTTCAGGAAAAAGCCGCTGGAACTGGGCGCAACAGGCGCAACCGAAGATCGCTTGATAGGAACAGCAAAGCTGGCAGGGTTCACGGGCGCGATTTCGGGAAAGTCTTCTACCGCTTGCAGCGTGATCCACACAGGCTGCGCGTCGTCCGGCATGATGACTTTGAAATTGGTACCCACCATGCCAGCAAACTGCTCCCGAGCCATACCCTGGAGCGCCGCGGCGTGGTCTTGCCAATTGTTGGATCCACCGATGGATGGCTGTCTAGACGACGTTCCAGTGTCATTATTGCCAACAACTGAACTGCCACCCACCGAACGCTGGGAGCCGAGCGCGAATACAGGGTTTGCAGCGCAAGCCACGGCTGCCAGGACTCCTTGATGCAAAAATATCCGTCGAGAAACTGCCAAAACGGCACCTCGCAAAATAGATTCGATCTAATATTCCCGTTTTGGGAATATGTTTTTGGGGGAGGTCTTAACTTGGTACCCGGAAAAACCAAACCTGAGAGCGTAAACGGAAGTACAGTAACAGGATGGTACCCGCGAACGGCCACTATGCCAAGAGAATAATTCTGATTTTGGTAAAAACTTTAGTAACCATCCAAGGCGAAGGTTTACTGACTTGGGTCGGGTAGCTCTCTGTTCGTCAAACCCGCTAAAGACGAACCTTTGATCTCAATTGATATCGGACCGATATTTACTTCTTTGCTACGTAGGAATTGTTTTTCACTTTAATAAAAAACAGCTTTTCTCTTGACAAACCGGCAACTTAGAAGCAGAGTACACACTGGTTCATCCCGATAACCCCCTAGGCTAATTAACTAATTTCCCTTGAGCGTTGTCCGCCAGGTTCCGGAAGGTGGGCTCTAGCTCGTCTGCGCCTGTGCCCGAGGCGTTTAAGCTTCCGGAACCCACCAAACAACAACGAAATTGTGCAAGGAGTTTACTAGCCGTGACTAGAAGCCGTTGGTCTCTCTGCAATCGAATTACTGCAAGAATTCAATTCACAATCATGCTGGTATTGGTGCTCGGGTTGGGTGGCGCGGCAAGCCATCTGGGTGCATTGCAGCAATCTTCAACGCAAGGACCCAAAATATGGCTGGGTGAGCGGCAGCAATTGCCTATGCAGCCAGCAGGCGCGCCGGCTGCAAAGGGCGCCTTTTCCAGCGCGGCCGTTGCTGGAGCGAGCGCACCCGCAACCGGGCAGCCGATTTCACTGTTGACGGCTGATGTGGATGAAGACGGCACACCCGACTTGCTGGTGGGGTACAGCGGCTATCTGGGCATACAGCGCGGCAACGTGGACGCGTTTGCGCCACAGAGCGATGCCTCTTTCCAGGCGATCACGCATGGACAGTTTCCGGCGCCGTTCCTGCCGCAGCAGGCGGTGCTGAACACGCCGGTGAACCCGGACTTTATGGCCGTGGGCCATTTCACGCCCAGCGGCCACAATGACCTGGTAATCGCGGCCAAGGGCAGCAGCGCTCTTTACGTTTTTGCGGGCGACGGCAAAGGCAATTTCGCGGCCCCCGAGCAGGTGAACCTTCCGGGCGGCATCACGGTAATGGCCGGCGGCGACCTAGGACGCGTGCAGCCTTTCAAGCAGATCATTGTAGGGATCAATGCGGCTTCAGGCCCCGAGTTGGCGATTTTCACCGGCGGCGCTAATGGCTTGGATCCGGTGGCGGCGTTTCCGCTGAGCGGTCCGGCTTCCAACTTGAATTTTGCCGACTTCGGCGACGGCAACACCGACCTGGCCTTTCTGGCCGGAGGCAAGGTGCAGATCCTGCGTGCGGCGACCATGAAGTTGCAGCAGGTTTCGCTGCCAATCACGGCCAGCGCGCTGGCGGTGGGCAAGTTTGTGAACGATCGCATCCCGGGACAGCAGCTGGCGCTGCTGACGGCTGACGGAGCGCTCCACATTGTGGCGCACAACGAATTTGACGCGCGGGCTTATACCATCGACGAGTTGAAGACGATGCGCAAGGGCGCGAGAGTCCTGGGCGAGGCCAACCCACTGATGCCGGTGAAGGCGTTTCCGGTCAACGGCTGGAAGATCGTGGAAGATATCAACGCCGCGGCTACCTTCCCGGCGGGACAGGCGCCGGTGATGTTTCGCACCCGCATCTCCGACCACCAGATGGACGATGTGATGGTGCTCAACGGAGCTTCCGGTCTGTTAACCATAGTCCAGCATCCAGACGTGGCTCCGGGCGCGCAGACTTTTCTTCCGGCTGTGCTTTCCACGCGGCCTTATTCGGGCAACCCGCTCGCCGCAATTCCGCAGCGCATCAACATTGACGGACGCGCCGGAGTGCTGGCCATCCACGCAGGCGAAAGCTCGCCTTCCATGCTGATGCCTTTGCCGGACCCTACCTTTACGGTGAACCGCACCGATGATCCCACGCCGGTTTCACCAATTGCGAATGCATGCAACGGGGTAGCGAACGATTGCAGCTTGCGCGAAGCAATCCTGAAGGCCAATGCCAATAACAATGGCGCCACGACAACTGATACGATCACGGTTCCGGCGGGCACCTATACGTTGACGATTCCCCGAGTCGCAGGTGATCAGACCGGCAATCATGGAACGCTGGAAGTCACCGACTCAGTGAACATTGTGGGGGCGGGCCAGGCCACTACCGTTATCCAGGGCGGAGCGGCTGCAGACCTGAGCGACAGCGTGGACAAGGTGATGTCCATCAATGAAGACGTGAATGTAATCACCAGCGCAAGCCTGAGCATCTCCAACCTGACGATCCAGCACGGGCGCAACCGCGGCGATTGCTGCGGGCCGAATTTCGATGGCTTCGGCGGCGCGTTTGATTTCGATACCGGATTGACAGGAACAGCAAACTTGATCGTGGACCACGTCACCATCCAGAACAACGCGATCTTTGATGGACGCGGCGGCGGCATCGCGGTGTTCAACGTGACCCACCCCGGACCGGGCACGGTGACGATCACCAACAGCATCATCCAGAACAACGACGGGACCTCGAACGGGAGCTGCTGCGGCGAAGGCGGCGGCGTTATGACGGACGTCCATACCGTGATGTCGATGAGCAACACGCAGGTGCTGAACAATCACACGCACCTGAGCGGGACGATCCTTCCCGAGGGCGGCGGCATATTCCTGCAAGGACAACATACGACGGCGCAGAACCATATTTCCGGCGGCTCGATTTCCGGTAATACGGCGGCGGGAAAGGGAGGCGGCATCAGCAGCACGGCCAACCTGCTGATGGATGGCGGAACGGTGGTCAGCAACAACACGGCAGCCGATACCGGAGCCGGAGCGTTCCATGCCGGCGGCGGTGGAATCGCCAATGACGGGTTCGACGGCATGACGCTGAATAACGTGACCTTCACCGGGAACAGTACCACGGGCAACGGCGGCGCAATCTTTACCGGCGACGGCAGCGGCCTTTCTCCGGTGACCATCCACTTCAGCCGTTTTGCCGGCAACAGCGCGAGCACCACGCCCGGCAGCAGCAACCTCTTCAACGTGACCGCTACAGTCGCAGGCACCGGCAACCCCGTCACCGCCACCAACAACTGGTGGGGATCGAACGTGCCGACGAGCTCGATTTCGCAGGGCGGATCGCCCGCAGTAAGCACGTGCCCGGCAGGCGCCACCAGCAGCGTGGTCTGCTTTGATCCGTTCATCGTGCTGACGAACCAGACCGTCCGGCCGACGAACCCGGCTAAGATTCGCATCAACCAGAGCACGGTGATCACCGGGGACATGAGCAAGGACAACCATGGCGCAGCCGTGGGCCTGCCCAACCTGACCGAGATTATCGGGCTACCGATTACATTCGTCGCAGGGCCGCTGGGAACCATTCCCGCGGGCCAGTTGTCGCAGACTCTAAACTCAAATGCGCAGGCCAACGCCACCTTCGACGCGGGCGGTGCTTCCGGACGCGCGAACCCGACGGCTACAGTGGACCAGGGCACAGCCCTGGCCAATGACAGCCTGATTTCCGCCGCGACCGAGGCAGGCACCACCGCGACAATTGCCACAGTGGGAGCGCACGGCTTCCAGACGGGCGACACGGTGGTGATTTCTGGTGTCGGTGTGGGCGGCTACAACGGCACGTTCATCATTACCGGAACACCGCTTGCAAACACATTTACTTATACTGACGCGAACTCGGGGCTGGGCGCTTCGAGCGGCGGAACGGCCAATGTTGGCATCGTGATCCTGGAGCCGCCGCAGATTACCAAGAGTTTTGGCGCGGCCACGATCCCGGTGAACGGCACAACCACGGTGAATTTCAGCATCAACAACCCCAACGTGGTGGCCATCAACGAGAGCTTTACAGATACGCTGCCCACGGGCTTGCAGGTGGCGGCAGCGCCTACGGTCAGCAATACCTGTGGCGGAACAGTCACAGCGACCGCCGGATCGGGAACCATCAGCTTCAGCAACAACCTGACGGCGGTAGGGACCTGCACCATCTCGGTGGACATTACCGGCACGGTGGATAACACCTACACCAACAGCGTTCAGATCCTCTCCACGGATGCCGGCAACGGTAATACATCTTCAGCGAACCTCACGGTCATTAATCCGCCGACCATTGCTAAAGCTTTTGCTGCGGCCACCATTCCGCTGAACGGCACCACCAGCCTGACCTTCACGCTCAGCAGCACCAACCAGAACCTGACCATTACCGGCGCGGCATTTACGGACAACCTGCCGGCAGGACTGGTGGTGGCCACTCCACCAAACGTGGGTGGAACCTGCACCGGCACAATCACTGCAGTGGCGGGTGCTTCTTCGGTCAGCCTGAGCGGGCAGTCTCTGGCTCCGGGCGCAAGCTGCACGGTGATTGTTGACGTGCAGGGCACCACGGCGGGAGTGAAGAACAACAGCGTTCAGGTAACCTCAACCAATGCCGGTACCGGCAACACAGCAAATGCTTCCATCACAGTCGTAGCGCCGCCGACCATCGTTAAAGCGTTTGGTGCGGCCAGCATTCCGCTGAACGGCTCCACTTCACTCACCTTCACCATCACCAACCCCAATGCCACGGTCGCGCTCTCAGGCGTCGCCTTTAGTGACACACTGCCGGCGGGCCTTGTAATCTCTACGCCCAACGGCCTCACCGGTTCTTGCGGTTCTGGAACGATCACTGCCACAGCTGGAAGCGGCGTCATCAGTTTGTCAGGTGGAACCATTGCAGCTAGTGCTTCCTGCACCTTCTCAGTGAACGTGACAGGCATTGCGGCGGGCTTGCAGACCAACACAACCGGCAACGTGACTTCAACAGAAGGCGGCACCGGCGGCACAGCAACAGCCAGCGTGAACGTAGAAGCGCCACCTTCAATTGCCAAGGTTTTCAATCCTTCAACCATCGCTGTGAACGCCACCACTTCACTCACGTTTACCATTACCAATCCGGCAGCAAACGTCGATCCGCTGACCGGCGTAGCCTTTACTGACACGCTGCCGACAGGCCTGACGGTCGGCAATGCCAGCGCTACAATCTGCGGCGGCACGGTGACAACTACAGCACCGACCGGCATCTCTCTCACCGGCGCAACCATTGCGGTCGGCGGCCAATGCCAGTTCAGCGTGACGGTGACTGGCGCAGCTTCAGGCCAGTACACCAACACCACAGGTGCAGTTACTTCCACCAACGGTGGAACGGGTAACACCGCGACAGCGAACCTGACGGTAGCTTCGCCGCCTTCAATCACAAAAGTGTTTGGTGCGGCCAGTATTCCGTTGAACGGAACCACTTCGCTGACCTTTACCATCCAGAACCCGAATACCGGCGTGGCGCTGACAGGCGTGGCCTTCACGGACAACCTGCCGGCGGGGCTGGTGGTGGCGACACCGAACGGATTGAGCAACACATGCGGCGGCACGGCGACGGCGACTCCGGGTTCAGGCTCAGTGAGCCTAAGCGCGGGTACGCTGGCCGCAAGCGCAAGCTGCACGGTTTCCGTCAACGTGCAGGGCACCACGGCAGGGGTAAAGAACAACAGCGTTCAGGTGACTTCAACCGAAGGCGGTACGGGCAATACTTCCAACGCCTCAATCACCGTGGTTGCACCGCCGCTTATCGTTAAGGCGTTTGGCGCGGCCAGCATTCCGCTGAATGGTTCCACTTCACTCAGCTTCACCATCACGAACGCCAACACCACGATTGCGCTGACTGGCGTTGCTTTCAGTGACACGCTGCCGGCAGGCCTGGTGATCTCGACTCCGAACGGCCTGACAGGCACGTGCGGAGCCGGAACGATTACTGCCACAGCAGGCACAAACACGATCAGCCTGAGCGGTGGAACGATTGCCGCCAACAGCAGCTGCACGTTCTCAGTGAACGTGACTGGTACTGCGGCTGGCCTGCAGACCAACACCACCGGCAATGTAACTTCAACCGAAGGTGGCACAGGCGGCACAGCAACAGCCAGCGTTAACGTAGTAGCTCCGCCATCGATTGCCAAGGTCTTCACTCCTTCGACGATTGCGCTGAACGCCACGACCTCGCTGACGTTTACGATTACCAACCCGGCGGCGAATGCAGTCTCGCTGACCGGCGTGGCCTTTACTGACACGCTGCCAACAGGCCTTACGGTCGGCAATGCCAGCGCCACGATTTGCGGCGGCACGGTGACGACCACAGCGCCTACTGGAATCTCTCTTACCGGGGCGACGATCGCTGCGAACGGCCAGTGCCAGTTCAGCGTGACGGTGACCGGCGCAGCTTCAGGCCAGTACACCAACACAACCGGTGCGGTCACTTCCACCAACGGCGGAACAGGCAACACTGCTACTGCCAACCTGACAGTAGCTTCGGCTCCGACGATCGCCAAAGCGTTTGGCGCGGCGTCGATTCCGCTGAACGGAACCACCTCGCTCACATTCAACATCACCAACCCGAACACCAACGTTACGCTGACCGGCATTGCCTTTACCGATAACTTGCCGGCCGGACTGGTGATTGCTTCCACGCCGAACCTGACCAACACCTGCGGCGGAACAGCCACGGCAGTTGCAGGGGCGGGATCAGTGAGCTTGTCCGCCGGGACCCTGGCGGCCAGCGCGAACTGCACGGTTTCTGTAACGGTGCAGGGCACCACGGCCGGCGTAAAGAACAACAGCGTGCAGGTGACCTCGACGGAAGGCGGAACAGGCAACACGTCCAATGCATCGATCACTGTGGTTGGACCGCCACTCCTCATCAAGTCGTTTGGCGCGGCCAGCATTCCGCTGAACGGCTCAACCAGCTTGAGCTTTAACGTTCAGAACAACAACACGATTGCGCAAAGCGGGATTGCCTTTAGTGACACGCTGCCGGCAGGCCTGGTGATCTCTACACCGAACGGCCTCACTGGCTCCTGCGGTGGCGGCACCATCACAGCCACGCAGGGCACAAATGTGGTCAGCCTGTCTGGAGCGACTTTGGCTGCCAGCACTAGCTGCACATTCTCGATTAATGTGACCGGCATTGCGGCGGGCCAACAGAACAACACAACCGGCAACATAACTTCAACGGAAGGTGGCACGGGCGGAACGGCTTCAGCCAGCGTTAACGTGGTAGCGCCGCCATCGATAGCCAAGGTCTTCAACCCAAGCAACATCGCGTTGAATGGCACAACTTCACTAACGTTCACGATTACCAACCCGGCGGCGAACACGGTATCGCTGACCGGCGTTGCGTTTACTGACACGCTGCCAACAGGTCTGACGGTTGCTAATGCTACTGCTACGGTTTGCAACGGAACGGTGACGACAACAGCGCCGACAGGAATTTCACTCTCAGGCGCAACCATCGCGTCTGGCGGCCAGTGCCAATTCAGCGTGACGGTCACCGGCGCAGCAGCGGGCGTTTACACCAACACCACGGGAGCAGTCACATCAACCAACGGCGGAACGGGCAACACTGCCACGGCGAACCTTTCGGTAGCCACGGCGCCCACCATCACCAAGGCCTTTGGCGCAGCCAGCATCTTGATCAATGCGAGCACGTCACTGACCTTTAACATCCAGAACCCGAACACTTCGCTAGGCCTTACTGGAATCACCTTTACTGATGCGCTGCCGGCAGGCCTTGTGGTCTCTACGCCCAGCGGGCTGACCAGCTCGTGCGGTGGAACCACGACGGCTGCGGCGGGTTCAGCTTCCATCAGCCTCACCGGTGGTACCTTGGCAGCAAGTGCTTCATGCAGCATCAGCCTGAACGTGACTGGAATTGCGGCAGGTGTCGATAACAACACCACCGGCGCAATTGCGTCGAATGAAAGCGGCCCGGGCGCGACCAGCAACACCGCCACAATCACGATCATCGGGCCTCCGGCCATTACAAAGGCGTTCGGAGCTGCCAGCATCAACCTGAACGCAACTACAACCCTGACCTTTACCATTACCAACCCGAATCCCACAGTTGCACTTACGGGCGTAGGTTTTGGTGACACGTTGCCAGCCGGGCTTACCGTTGCCAACCCGAATGGCCTTACTGGCTCCTGCGGCGCAGGCACAATCACAACCGGAAGCGTTTCCGGCTTCTCTGTGGTCAACCTTTCCGGCGGCACCATCCCTGCAGGCGGTTCCTGCACATTCTCAGTAAATGTTGTGGGCACCACTGGCGGGCACAAAGTCAACACCACTGGGACGGTGAGTTCCACCAACGCGGGAACCGGCGGTACGGCTACGGCTACGATTGACGTGGAAGCTCCGGATCCGACGATTGCCAAGACCCATGTCGGACAGTTCCATCGCGGACAGACGGGCGCACAGTACCTGATCACCGTGAGCAACGTTGGCTTTGGTCCAACAGTCGGCACGGTTACCGTGGTTGATACATTGCCGGTCATAGGTAATCCGCACAACATCGTGCCCACAGCGCTGAGCGGCACCGGCTGGACGTGCACGCTGGCCACGCTCACCTGCACTCGCGCAGATGCTCTGCCTTCCGGCAGCAGTTATCCGGTCATTACGATGACTGTGGATATTCCTCAGGACATCGTTAACAACTTCACCAACACGGCCACGGTTTCCGGCGGCGGCGATGTGAATCCCAGCAACAACACCGCTTCTGATCCGGTGAGCCTTGGGCCGCCCATTGTGATCACGCCTCACTCCGCAAGTGCTTCTGTGCAGCCCGGTGGTACGGCACAGTTTGTTTTTGACCTGGAGGACGACGACCCAACTCTGGGCACGGTTGCTCTTGGCTGCAGCGGCCTGCCGGCAGGAACGGTATGCACGTTCAATCCGCCTGCAACAACCCAGCCGCTCTCCCAGGTGACGATGACGATTACTACTTCAAACGGCGCGAGCAACGTGATTTCGAGCCAGAATTTCAGCGGCCCGAATCCGCGCCTGTATGCTGCGCTCATGTTCCCGGCGCTGGGGTTCGTAGCCATGGTCTTTGGCGGACGCAAGAATAAAAAGAACAGAAAACCAAGGCTGCGTTTGGCATTCGTATTCGCTGGCCTGCTAACGCTTATGGCCCTGGTCGGCTGCGGAGGAGCGCACCGCACGACCACACCGAACGGCACTTTCTCAATCACTGTTACGGCGGCTACAACTACCGTGCAGGCGACAACACAAGTAAACTTAACCGTGCAGTAGTTGTACCATTTTGAACAGAGGAGACAACCAGCATGCCACCATATGTAGGTGAAATCAGGATGTTCGCTGGCAACTTTGCGCCTGCAGGCTGGGCGTTCTGCCAGGGCCAGACACTTCCTATTTCGGAAAATGAAGTGTTGTTCCAGTTGATCGGGACAACTTACGGCGGCGACGGACAGACAACCTTCAATCTTCCCAGCCTCGCCAGCCGGGTCCCTCTCCACATGGGTAATGGAAGTGGAGTGAGCTATATCATTGGCGAAGCTGCAGGAACAGAGTCCGTCACTCTTACCACCACCCAGATTCCCGCGCACAGCCATCCGCCGCGGTGTCTGAGCACCGGAGGCGGGCAATCCGAGCCCACGGGCGGGTTCTGGGCGCAAACCTCCGCCGCGCCTTACGCTGCCGTTACCCCCGCTACTGCCATGTCTGCCAATGCTGTCGGGGGCACAGGCGGCTCGCAGCCTCATGACAATATGGTCCCGTTTCTTTGCATTAACTTCATTATTTCCTTGTTTGGAGTCTTTCCGTCCCCAACATAAACCCGTGGGGTAGACAGGAACGTGTAGCTGCGCGGCAAGGGGACAATCCAGTCCCGGAAAACTTATCAAGGAGAGACAATGTCAGAACCATTTCTGTCTGAGATCAAAATCGTGAGCTTCAATTTTCCTCCCAAAGGGTGGGCGCTCTGCAACGGCCAGTTACTGCCGATCAACCAGAACCAGGCATTGTTCTCGCTGCTTGGAACCACCTACGGCGGCGATGGACGCGTGAACTTCGCGCTGCCCAATCTGCAGGGGCGCGTCCCCAACCACATGGGGAACGGCTTTACACTTGGGGAACAAGGCGGCGAGACCGCACACACGGTCAACATCAGCGAGCTGCCTACGCACACGCATACGCCCAACGGCAACAAGACCAACCCTGCCAGTTCGGCCAGCGCTGCCGGTAATTTGTGGGGCTTTGTGGCATCTGAGTACGCCACCACCACACCGGACAGTGTCATGAACCCGGCAGGCATCGGCGCCACCGGCGGCAACCAGCCGCATGAGAATATGTCACCTTACCTGGTACTCAACTTCATCATTGCGCTGCAGGGGATATTCCCCTCGCAAAATTAAAGGAGAGGAATAGCCATGTCAGACCAATTTGTAGCTGAGATCAGGATTTTTCCTTTTAACTTTCCTCCTACAGGCTGGGCATTTTGCAATGGACAGCTCCTGCCGATCAGCCAGAACACTGCCCTGTTCTCTCTTCTCGGCACCACTTATGGTGGCGACGGCAAGAGCACTTTCGCGCTGCCCAATATGCAGGGCAACACGCCCATGCAGCCGGGCCAGGGCCCGGGCTTGAGCCTGCGTGACCTGGGCGAAATCGGCGGAGAAGAGACAGTAACTCTCCTGCAAACGGAGATGCCCGCACACTCCCACGGCGCGCTGGCTGGCGGCGGAGGGGTTGCGGCACAGACCCCGGTCAACAATGCCTGGTCGTCCGGCGTCAAGGGCGGCCCGTCATTGTATACCCCGAGCGGCACCGGCAACGCCGACGTGCAGATGCACCCGCTTGCCCTTGCGCCTGCGGGCGGCAATCTGCCCCACAACAACCTGATGCCTTTCCTCACCCTCAACTTCTGCATCGCGCTGCAGGGTATCTTTCCGCCACGCACTTAACGCTGCAGGTTTTCTAACCCTCTCCAAGGGCTTCAGGGTTCGCTTGACTCTGAAGCCTTTTTTACTTGCGCTACTATTGATGAGGAAATGGCAGACCAGGAGCAAACGCCTTCCAATCCGATTGCAACTGTTCCCAGGTTCTCTGAAGGGAAGGTCCGGGCCCTGGAAACCAGCGTTCCTCTGTCACACTCCGTGATCTGGCGGCTCCAGCATGATTACTACGTCCAACGCGGCCTTAAGGCCTGGACTGAGGACATGGTCCCCAGCTACATCACGAACAATCCGCTGATCGCAGAGATTTATGCCGGCATCATGGCAGGTTTTCTGGAGGACTGCATGGGCCCGGCGCGGCGGGACGAAAAGGTTCTTTCCCCGGAGTGCCCGCTCCGCATTGTGGAGTTGGGTGCCGGAACAGGCAAGTTCTCCTTTCTCTTATTGCGCAAGCTTACTGCTCTGTTGCGGGCCAGACGGATATCGGCAGAAACGTTGCGTTACTGCATGGCTGATTGTTCTGAAGCACTGATTGCCGAGTGGCAGGCCAACCCGAGTCTGAAAACGTTCGTAGAAGACGGGGTTCTTGAGTTCAAACAACTGCAGATTGGCGCAGAGGCCGCCGCCATACCGGCACATTGGGACTGCGCGCCTCTTGTCATCATTGCGAATTACTTTTTTGACAGCCTGCCGCAGGATGCCTTCATGATCAGCAACGGGCAGATCTCTGAGTCAATGGTAACTACTTCTGCGGCTGCCGAAGGTACGTCATTAAGCGGGCTGCAACTCTCTTTCAACACTGTTCCTGCGCTGCCGGACCGCTACGCAGAGAAATCGTGGAACGCGATTCTGGAGGAGTATCGCACCCGTTTGACGGCCGCTACGGTTTACTTCCCAACTGCGGCCCTTGCGCTGCTCCAGCGGTTCAGCAGCCTGAGCGATGGAAGAATGCTGGTGCTGGCGGCGGATAAGGGCTTTACCCATATAGAAGACCTGGAGCTTTTACAGGGACCGCCGACAGTAGAGTTCCATGCGGGAAGCCACTGTTTTTCCCAGGTCGTGAACTTTGAGGCGATCTCCAGGTACTATGCCGGCAAGGGCGGAGAAGCCTTGCTTCCGCAAAAGCACATCAGCAGCCTGAATATTTGCGCGTTTCTTGAACGGTCCGGAGAAGATGGTTTCCCCATAACCCGCAAAGCCTACCGCGAGGTCGTAGATGGCTTTGGGCCGGACGATCTCTTCACCCTCATGGGCTGGCTTGATGCCCATCTGCATGAGGTTTCCGCGGCCCAGGCGCTGGCCATTCTGCGTCTCACGCGTTGGGACCCAACTGCGCTGATGCGGCTCTTTCCCGTGGTTGCTCCTCAACTGCGCACTCTCGTAGCTGAGCGCCTAGACCTGCGCGACGCCGTCTTCAGTGTGATGGCAAATCACTTCCCCGTCAGCCGAGGCGACAACGAACTGGCGTTTGACTGCGGCGTGATCCTGTTGGAGCTGCGCTTCTTTGCCGAGGCCATGGAGATGTTCACCATCTCAGAGCAGGCACTTGGCCCGTCTGCCGCCACCAGTTACAACCTTGGCCTCTGCTCAGCAGGCTTGGGTCGTTCTGAAGAAGCGCTGGCTTTTATGGTAAAAGCGTGCGATCAGGACCCGGCATTTGCGCCGGCGCAAAGCGCGCGTGCACGGCTTGAAGGCGAGCGCAAGCCGGGCTGATAGCTGCTTACTTGCTCAATCCAGCTTCTCTCATGCCTGGCGAAACAGAGCTCCGCGATTTTTTCACAACGCATTTGCTTTGCGACTCATCCTAAACAAGCAAATGTTCTACGGGGGAAAACACACATGCGCCACCGCAATATCACTCTGTTTCTGTTGTTCAGCTTTCTGTTTGCCGTTACCGCCTGGGGACGTGAAGACCGCCTGGTGAATACGGGCACAGCTCCGGCGGCTGAAGGAAAAGTCACCACGGATACTGACCGCAACGGCAATACCAGTGTTGAAGTTGAGGTAAAACACATGGCCACGCCGCAATCGCTCACGCCGGCCAAGCAGGATTATCTGGTCTGGGTGCAGGGACGCGGCCAGTCACCGGAACTGCTGGGCGCGCTGCGCGTGAACAGCGACCTGGAAGGCAGCCTGAAAGCGACTACGCCGCTCAAAGAGTTTGACATTCTTATTACCGCGGAAGATACGATGAAGCCGGAAACTCCATCCAGCATGGTGGTCCTGCGCGGCAACATTGAGAGAAAATAATCATCGCGAATAAGGCCGGATTCACAGCGAGCATTCGCTGCCAAAGTCCTGTCCTTTCTGCCAGGCGTAACGGCGCATGGCCTTCTGCCATCTGTTACTATTGCCGCCCATGGCTGTGCAGGAGCGGAAGCAGCAGGAAAATATTCAGACGGGGCCAGTTGCGAGAGGCGGCAGGGCCGCATGGTGGCCGTTGGCTGTGCTGATCGCCGTTAACGTGCTGAATTTTTACGATCGCCACGTTGCAGCGGCGGTGGTTGAGCCGATACGCAAGGAGTTCTCTCTCACTGATACGCAGCTCGGTTGGCTCAACACCGCGTTTACCATCCTTTATGGAGTGGTGGGATTGCCGCTCGGCCTGCTGGCTGACCGCGTGAGCCGCAAGAAGCTTCTTGCCGTGGGCATAGCTATATGGGCGGTGCTTACTGCCTGCACGCGCTGGGTTTATAACTATCCGCTTTTGGTGTTTACCAGGTTGGGAGTAGGCGTTGGCGAAGCCACCGCTGCACCCACGGCCACCAGTTGGATTGGCGATCTTTTCCCGCCTGAGCGCCGGGCCAGGCCGCTGGCGCTCTTCATGCTCGGTGTTCCTGTAGGCGGAGCGCTCAGCTATTTTTTCAGCGGAGCAATCGCCCAGAGGCTGGGCTGGCGTGCCGCCATGATCGTGGCCGCCGCACCGGCATTGCTGCTGGTTCCGTTGTTGCTCCTGCTCAAAGAGCCTGAACGCGGCGCTTCGGAAAGTCATGCGCCGCGCGGCGCAAGCGTGGCTTCAGTTTGGCAGGTGCTGCGCGTACCTACGTTCTGGATCATCGCGATCTCCGGCGCGCTGGTCAACTTTAACCTTTATGTTGTTGCCCTGTTTTTCCCGGCGTTGTTCGGCCGCACTTACCACATGAACGTGGCCCAGGCCGGTCTCACTATGGGCATCATGTATTCAATAGGTGGCGTGCTGGGAGGGTGGGTAGCAGGCGTGTTTGGCGATCGCCTGGTGGGCGGCAGCGGCGCCGGCCGCATGAGGATCGCAGCCGTGGCTGCGCTGCTGGCGGTTCCGCTTTCTTACTTTGGCATTCGCCAGGGCTACGGCGCCATCTCTCTCGCTCTGCCTCTGCTTACCCTTGCCTATGGCTTGCTCAACATGTATTACGGGCTGGTTTATGCCGCAATCCAGGATATTGTTGCTCCTGCGCTGCGCGGCACCACCATGGCCCTTTATTTTCTGGTGATGTACCTGAGCGGCGCTTCCTGGGGGACGGTGATCATCGGCAAGCTGAGCGACCGTTTCGCCCTTCATGCGGCCCATCTTGCCGGGCTTAACAAAATCAACGAGGCAGCCAAAGCCATTGGCCTGCAACAGGCTCTGCTGGCGATCCCGGTACTGTCATTGCTGCTGGCACTGGTGCTGTGGACAGGTTCAAGGACGATTGAGAAAGATATGCACGGGCAGCAGAGTGCGGATGCTGCGTAGATTAGATTTCCTCGGGCATCTTTGCAACAGTTACCGGTGAAGGCCGGTCCTTCCAAACCAGCTTGTGAAACATGAGTCCAGATGCCGGAACGCTGCGTTCCGGATTATCCTTGTCATAGAAGATGATTGTCATGTCATCAGCTCGGGAACAAGCCATCGATTCGAACCAGCCGCCTCTGTGTTGATCGTTCGGATCAACAAAATGGTAGCAAATCTGTCGATACAGCCCGGTTGCTTGGACTGAAAATGGAGCCATACTAATGCCTTCGAGGCGGAGCATGCGGCGCTCCCAAAGCCACCGTTTTGAGATTGCAACCATCAAGGTCCAACCAAACGCCGTAAAGTAAAAGAAGCTGGCATCTGGAAAGAAGCCCAATTCGTTTTGGCTGGAAACCCAGATCGACCCGAGAGAGAGTAGGCCGATGGCCGCCAAAAGCCAGAAACGGTGCGTCACAATTTCAAAGTCATGCCACTGTCTGAAGGCGCTATAGACCAGGTTTTTGCCGCTCAAGCGTCCCAGCGGCGTACCAGGATCGATAGGCACAATCATCTCGTCTTCTAATTCAATCACGATGGGATTGAACCAAACGCTGACGGAGCGTTTGGAGCGAGGCAAGACGAATTGGCCCGCAAGCATCAACGTCAAAGGAACGCACGCCATGGCAAAAAGAATGTATTTTTGCGCAGGTGGTATCAGCAAGGCGAGCGCCAAACAAATGCCGGCAACCACAAGGATGCCCACCGGCCGCATTTCCATACTTACCCTCGGATCTTGATCCCTAAATCGCGCAACTGTGCTTCGCTTGAAACGTCGATTATAACTGCTGGATCGCTCACAGACTGACCCTCCCTCCTCCTCAACTAGCATTCGCAAAGGATTTACATGATTCATCCCCGGCGCTGATCTATGATTTTTCCCCGCGCCGCCGCGGTGAGATTTGGTTTTCCGATCACCCGATCACTCAACCGCTTTGCTCTTGTTGCGAATAGGCCTTTTCGATGCCGTAGGAATGGAGTCTCAATAAAGCAAACTCTATTTCTTCAGCGCCACGATCCCTGAAATCTCACTCAACCTCACACCAGCCTGCTCGCCCGTACTTAGGTTTTTGAGGGTGAATTGCCCGGAATTGACCTCATTTTCGCCTACGATCAGGGCAAACCGTGCACCCAGCTTGCTGGCGGTTTCCAGAGATTTTTTGAGTTTGAAGCTCTCATCCCCTACGATCACGACAATATTCTTGCGGCGAAGCTCGCGCGCCAGTTGTGCCGCGTGCAGGTTCATGCCGGCGCCGAGCGGTGCGATGTAAACATCGGCGGGCTTTGCAGCTACAGCGGCAGATTCCTGCAAGGTCATTACCAGACGGTCTTCGCCAATAGCAAAGCCAATACCGGGCGCAGGCGGACCGCCGAGAGATTCGGAGAGACCGTCATAACGGCCACCGCCAAGAATGGCGTTCTGCGCTCCCAGCGCGCCGTGCGTGAACTCAAAGGCTGTGCGCGTGTAGTAGTCCAGGCCGCGCACCAGGCGGTGATCGATTTCAAATGGCACGCCAACGGCTGTGAGCAGTTTTTGTACTTCTGCAAAGTGCGTGCGGCAGCTTTCGTCCAGATAGTCCGCCATGCGCGGCAGCTTTTCAATGATGGGCTGGTCTTCGGGAACTTTGCAATCGAGCACGCGCAGAGGATTCGTCTGCGCGCGGCGTTGGCAATCAGCGCACATGCTTCCAACAACATCTTTCAGCGCATCGCGTAAAGCTTGCAGGTAAACCTGACGGTCATTGGCGCAACCCACGGAGTTCAGCTTGAGCGCCCAGCCTTTAATGCCCAGCCGGTCAAGCAGCGTCGCCAGCATTTCCAGCACTTCAGCATCAACCGAAGGTGACTCACTGCCGGCCGCCGTTGGCCCAATCACCTCTGCGCCGATCTGGTAAAACTGGCGATAGCGCCCTTTCTGTGGGCGCTCACGGCGGAACTGCGGGCCAATGTAATAAAAGCGCTGCAGGCCTGGGCGCTCCCACAGTTTGTGTTCGATATAAGCGCGAACTACGCCGGCAGTGTTCTCAGGGCGAAGGGCAAGCCACTGCCCTTTTTCGCTCTGTGCGCGGGCGCGGTCCTCCCAGGCAAACATCTCCTTGGAAACAATGTCAGTCTCTTCACCCACGGAGCGCTGAAAAAGCTGCAGATCTTCCAATATGGGTGTGCGTATCTCCTGAAAGTTGTAAACGCGGAAGATATCGCGAACCACGGCTTCAACGAAGTTCCACGTTTCGGTATCAGGAGGTAGCAGGTCGCGTGTGCCGCGAACGGCTCGAATCATTGCTGCCCTGCCTCTGTGCCAATCCCCGCCATCTTGAGTAAGTGGTGAAGCAATCCTCTCTTCAAAGGTTTGTTGCCATGAATCGGTACGGATAATCTCACAATGGTATTTGGTTTCCCGAAGATATGGTGGCTTCCTTGAACGCGCAACAATTGCCAGCCGTTCTTTTCAAGCAGCTTGGCCTGAAAGCGGCTTCATATCACGATTTCTAAAACTTGATCGCGCTTCGTTTTCTTGGCCTTCGCTACATCAACCGATAGACAACCCTCGACTGCTTCATACAGGTTGGTGAGAAGCTCCTGAAAGGTATCGCCCTCGGTGGCGCAGCCGGGTATTGCTGGAACCTCGGCCCAAAAGCCGCCTTCTTCTGCTTCATGAATTACGACCCTTGACCTTCATTTAAGCCCTCAAACCAAACGATTTTCCATCTTGTATGCCTGTGTATAGTCTACATAGTTTTTTCCATACATCAGGATCATCTTCTGTGATTCTTCATCATCGATTTTTTTCTTGAATTTGCCGGGGACGCCCATCCACAACGAATATGGCTGAACCACCGTGCCTTCAGGAATCACGGTTCCGGCAGCGATAATGCAGCCTTCACCGATCTTTGCATTATTCAAAATCACACAGCCCATGCCGATCAGGCAGCGATCGCCTATGGTGCAGCCGTGCAAAGTCACAGAATGACCCACAGTCACCCAGTCTCCCATGGTAACGCCATATTTATGCCTCATGCCGTGGAGCACGCTGCAATCTTGCACGTTGGAGTTCTTGCCGATGCGGATGGCAAAAACGTCGCCGCGGACCACGGCGTTCATCCAGACGCTGGAGTTCTCGCCGATCTCGACATCGCCGATGATTTGGGCGGACTCGTCGATGTAGCACGAATCATGGATGCGGGGAGAGATTCCCTGATAAGCTCGCAACATAGGGGTTAAGCTCTCAAAGTTAACATGCGCCAGAGTTCAGCGGCAATCCTGAGGAAAGAACTTTTGGCTCCGGCGGCGCTGGTGAAGGATTTCGTCGCGCTGGAGCCACTCGAAGAGCGGCACTACGAAGGCATACTTGCGTCCGTTGCCGATCCCTCGGTCTGGAGGTATATGAGCTTCGCAGACCTGAGCGACCCGCAGGCCGTTCGAACATGGTTTGACTCGGCGCTCCAGGAGCCGGCAAAAGGGACCGGCACGCCCTTTGCGATCATCGACCGCAACTCCGGCGCCATCCTCGGAAGCTCCAGCCTCTACGACATCCATTTGAGGCACAGGCGCTGTGAACTCGGGCGTTCATGGCTTGTGCCGTCCGTGCGCCGCACGGGCGTAAACACGCGGGCCAAGCTGCTCCTGCTGACATATGCGTTTGAAACTCTGGGGATGCAGAGAGTTCAGCTCAAAGCGAGCGCGGGTAATGCGGTATCGCGCGCTGCTATTGAATCGCTCGGCGCAAAATTTGAGGGGCTGATGCGGAACTTCTCGGTCCTTCCCGGCAGCGTCAGGACTGACACGGCGCTCTACAGCATTATTCCGGAAGATTGGCGCCAAGTGAAAGAAAACCTGCTGGCGCGATTACAGCGGTCATCGTGGTAAAGCGAAGCGGCCCTAGCGCAACTCTACGCCCAACAACTCCGTCACCAGCGTCCATTGCTCCCAGGCGTAGCGCCAGATGGAGACCGAGTGCAGATGCTCAAAAGAGTGGAAGTCGCGCTCATTCATGGCCTGTTGTTCGTCAAGATAAACCTGGCTGACAAACTCACAGTCATTGCAGCGGACAATGTAAGGATAGTTTTCGGCCATGGCGCAGGTGAAACTTTGGGGGGAGCACCCCATTCTTGAGCCATTCTTCTTTTACTGCACTAAGGTGCACTGCTTAGGCTTGGTTGGATTTTTGGCCTATCGCCTCAAAAAGGTTAACTGCAAGCAACAAGCAGGTAAATTGGCGTAAGAGGAAAGCTCAAGATAATGAGAGAGGTTTGCGGGACAGATTGAGACGGGCTTAAGAGCGCATGATGCGGCTCTTGATTTCAGCTTCCCAGATCACGTTGCCCGGCTCAAGATTTTCCACGCCTACCTGGCCGGCCAGTGAAGTTCCCGGTTCGCCAATCCACATTACCTTGAATCTGGCGCGCCGGCTCTGGCGCTGCAGCCAGATGGTCTGGCCTACGGTCTTGATTCCCGGAGGCGCTACCAAACGGGCGCCATGGGTAGAAATCTCATAGGTGCAGCAATTATGCGAGTCACTGCTGGCCACATCAGGGAACACTTTGACTGGCACCGCAATATGCAGCCGTTTTTCCTGCCGCTTATCAGGAGCGGTTACTGCGGTTGGTGCGGCTGGGGTCGCGAATGAGAGGCCTTGCTTTGGTTCCATGACCTTTCGAGTATCGCGGCACTATCCAATTTGGTCAACATTACTTTCGTGCGCCAGAAATGAAGTGTAATTTGTGCACCAAGCAGGATTCCGGCGGTGATCAGCTCCGGCAAAAGCCTCATTACTTTAGCGTGGCTTGATCGTTCAGGTGCGATCAACGCCTGCTATTCGCTGCGCTCAGCACGAGCTGAAAATCGTGGACTTGGCCTGTTTATTCGCCAGCGAATCGCCAGATGCTGACGCGCGGCCACGATTTCCAGCGTGTTTCAATGAAACCGTTTACAATAGTTGCTTAGTCCCTCCTTTAGAGACAACGAACATGATTCATTTTCCTGTGCCTGAGGCCCTGACCTTTGATGACGTATTGCTTTTACCTGCCCAGTCTGACGTGGTGCCTGCAGAGGTAAACACGCAGACGCAGCTTTCGCGCAATATTCGTCTGAACATCCCCATTATCAGCGCGGCCATGGACACGGTGACCGAGTCGCGCCTGGCCATTGCCATTGCGCAGCAGGGCGGGTTGGGGATTATTCATCGCAATCTCTCAATTGAGCAGCAGGCCGACGAGGTGGACAAGGTAAAGCGATCGGAGAGCGGCATGATTATGGACCCAATCACGCTTTCACCCGATCACAAGATTGCTGATGCGCTGGACCTGATGCGCCGCTATAAAATTTCCGGAGTTCCTGTAACCAAGAACAAAAAGCTGGTCGGCATCCTCACCAACCGCGATCTCCGCTTTGAAACCCGTTCTGATATTCCCATCAGCAAGGTAATGACCAAGGAAAACCTGATTACTGTGCCGGTTGGCACCACGCTGGAAGAGTCAGAAAAGATCCTGCATGAGCATCGCGTGGAAAAGCTTCTGGTGGTGGATGACAAGTACAACCTGAAGGGGTTGATCACGGTAAAAGATATCCAGAAAAAGCTGAAATATCCTGGAGCGGCCAAAGATCAGCATGGGCGGCTGCGCGTGGGGGCCGCAATTGGCGCGACCGGCGATTTCCTGGAACGCGCCCAGGAGATGGTGAAAGCCAAGGTTGACGTGCTGGCCATTGACAGCGCGCACGGCCACACCAGCCGGGTGCTGGATGCGATAAAAACCATCAAATCAAAGCTGCCTGAAGTTGATCTGCTGGCCGGCAACGTGGGCACGCATGAAGGCGCTTGTGCGCTGGCCAAAGCCGGCGCAGACGCAATCAAGGTTGGGATTGGCCCCGGCTCAATCTGCACTACGCGCATTGTTACCGGCGCGGGCGTGCCGCAGATTACTGCGATTGCTGAAGCAGCGCGCGCCTGCCGTGACGCGCAGATTCCCGTGATCGCCGATGGCGGCGTCAAATTTTCCGGCGACATTACCAAGGCCATTGCCGCAGGGGCCAGCGTGGTGATGATTGGCTCACTTTTTGCGGGGACGGAAGAGAGTCCGGGCGAGACCATTCTTTACCAGGGGCGCTCCTTCAAGTCATATCGCGGCATGGGATCACTTTCCGCCATGGCCGCCGGCTCAAGCGAGCGCTACTCGCAGAGCATTGACGATTCTTCCACGGACGCAATGGCCATGCGCGACGGCGAGAGCAGCGGCAATCGCGTGGACAAACTGGTGCCGGAAGGGATTGAAGGGCGTGTGCCTTATCGCGGCACGCTGGCAGAGATGGCATATCAACTGGTCGGCGGACTGCGTTCCGGCATGGGATACTGCGGCACGCGCACCATTCCTGAGTTGCAGCAGAAGGCGCGTTTCATCCGCATCAGCGGCGCTGGGCTGCGTGAGAGCCACGTGCATGACGTCATCATCACGCGTGAAGCGCCGAACTACAGGCTGGAATAGGCGGGCAGATTTTTGTCATCATCGGTGATTGAAACCCCAACAGCACCCTGGCGAAAGTTGCGCGCGTGGATTCCCACGCTCATCTGGCTTTGCGTGCTGGCGCTCTTTTCCACTGACCTGTTTTCCGCCGAGCACACCGGCAGCGTGCTTGCAGCGATCCTGGATAAGCTCTTCCCCAACTTGTCAGCAGAGAAGTTTGAGCTGATTCATTTTCTGGTGCGCAAGTCTGCGCATTTTTGCAGTTATGGTTTTCTCAGCGCGCTGGCTTTTTTCTCCTGGCGCGCCACGTTTCCTGCATCAAGACCATGGAAACTCCTCTGGGCTGCGCTGGGACTGTTGACGGGCTTTGCCGGAGGAAGCCTTGACGAGTTTCACCAGAGCTTTGTGCCGTCACGCACCAGCAACTTCCATGATGTTCTGATCGATACCGCCGGCGCACTCTTTTTTCAGATTGCGATTGCCTTGTGGATAGCGCGCAAAAATAAATAACCCCGCACTTCAATGCGGGGTTATTCGGTAGTCTGTTGGGATTGGCTGAAGGCGCGGAGGCCTTGATGCGAACCACAACTCGCTAGGACTTAAAGACTCACGCCTTAAGCCTCAGCCACCTCACGTTTACCACTACTGTCAGAATTCTTCATATATTTTGGATCGCCCTCCTTTCCCGTGTAAACGCAGAATAGCGCCTCTTTACTGGAAAGTCAACAGCGGTGTAGCTGTCAGTCGCTACATTACAAACAGATATTTACGCAGGAATGCGAGCGTGCGCTGGCGGGCCAGCTTCGCCGATTCCGGGTCATAGTCTTTCCGCTGATCGCAGTTAAAGCCATGGCCAGCCCGATACATATAGACAGGCAGCTCCGGATGCTGCGCGCGAATCTTGTCAATCTCTGAAAGCGGGATGTGCTGATCGAGCGCGCCGAAGTGCAGCATCACCGGGCAGAGCGGCCTCTCCGCAGCGTACTGCGCGATGCGTCCACCGTAATAGCCGACTGCCGCCGCCGGCCCAAGACGCGTGGCGGAGAGCCAGGCCAGCGAACCGCCAAAGCAGTAGCCAACCACTCCGGCCTTAGCGCAGCCGAGTTCCGCCCTGGCATAATCCATGGCCGCTGCGACATCTTTCAGCGCGTTGTCCATGCCGATCTTCATCGCCATGGCCATGCCGCGCTGCATATCCTGCTGGTTGTAGCCAAGCTCCACATCGCGCTCCACGCGATCAAACAATGCTGGAGCAATGGCGTGAAATCCTTCTTGGGCAAAATCGTCCGCCACGGAGCGGATATGGCCGTTCACGCCAAAGATTTCCTGAATGACCACGATGGCCGCCTGGGCGGGAACGCCGGGCGCGGCGTGGTAAGCGCCGGGCTGATGGCCGTCAGAGGCAGTCAATTTGATATTCGTTGCCATGTTTACTTGGTCCACAGATCGCGCCGCCAGAAAGGAAATAAGTTACCGAATGTATCAAGCTCAACCCATATCCCAGGCTCCTCATAGCCAACATAGACGGCTGCTGATTCTACAGCGAGCTTTTCGCCACCAAGCCGGGCATCGACAGTCAGAAGCCCAACTGCCTGGAGATTGACCCGAACCCATGGATCGATGATTATCCCCTTATCCAGGACACGATCCAGAACACTCATTAGATCTTCCGTGCTGGCGACGAGAGGCTCCATCATCTGACTCAGCTTAGGATGCTTAGAACAACCCAAATCACTTCTTATTCGTAGTTTTCTTTACTGCGGTTTTTGCATTGCCCGTCAACTCGTCCGCGGTCACAAACTTCGGCTCAATATCCGTGGGCACGCTCTTCAGCCGCTCCAGAGCTTTCTGCACCTCAGGACGCAGCACCATCATCTCACTCATCAGCTTTTTGGCGCCGTCATAATCGCCCGTAGCTTCCAGCGTGAGCAGCTCGTGGTCAAGCCCAGCCACAGCGTCTTTCATCTTGTTCAGGTCCACACTGAAGGTGCCGTCAGGGTTGGCAATGAACGCGCCATGGTCGAGAAAATAGTTGAACTGCACCGCCATGCCCTTGGCGTGTGAATCCTGCAGGCCAAAGCGCAGCGTGCGGAATGAAGACGCAAGATAGGTGGTATAAAGCCGGCGCTCGGCATCAGGCCCATGCGGCAGCGGAGCAGGATTGGCGCCTGCGCCTTTGTCAGCCTGCGTCATCAGGTATTGCAGCGCAAAGAGGCCGGTCACATCGGCCTTGGCTTCTTCCACCGCGCTGTAAAGCTCTTTCAGCTCCAGCCGCGGATTGGTGTCACGCCCGTTCACCTTGATCTGGTGCGGCCCCAGGCCGTGCGTCAGCTCGTGGGCCACAATGTGCGTGAAGAAAAGCTCAAAGCTCAGGTCTTTCTGCGCCGCCGGCTGCAGAACCACTTTTGAGATCGGCACCAGCGTCTTCTGGAACTTGGCCTCCTGAATGTTCTTGAGCATCACGCGCTTGCTGCCCTTTTGCTGGACCACTTTATCGTCATTGGGCAGGTTGTAGGCCGCAGTCTGGACGCCGTGCGCTCCATCGCCGGCGGAAAAAACCTCATTCACCACGCGGATGGGCGCCGCCGCTCCCAGTTTGGGCACGCGATACTGCGGGTCTTCCGGCAAGTTGTTTTCAATTTCCTGAAGGTGCTGCCCCAGAAACGCCAGCCGCGCAGACTCTTTTTCATCGCGCACGTTGATGTAAGCCTCAAAGGCGGCTTTGTAGCCAAACAGCTCGTCATTATAGGTCTCATAGGGGCCGATGGTCACATCCACGGGCGCGTCCAGGTCCATCCACGCCATATCACTCTCAAAGTAGTTGTTGGTGAGAAAGGCGTCAGCGCGGGTGGTGAGGAATTTCTTGAGCGATGCGTTGTCAGTAAGCGCGGCGGCCTCTTTCAGCAGGCGGGCCTGCTTGGCCAGCGGCGGATAGACGTGGGGGCCGTAAGGAATGAGCCGGAGTTTTTTGCCGGGGCCGCGACGGATCACGGTGAAGAAGCCCTCGGCCGCATCTTTTGATTCCGGGTAGAGCGTCTTCACCCAGGCCTCAAACTCTTCCCTGGTCATATCCTCAGGATAGAAGTTGGCGCCCGCCGGCTTCTTGGCCGGCACGCCGGGGAGAAAGGCCTTGTGCTCGTCAATCTCTGACCAGGGAGATTTGTTGATCCAGAAATAATGCAGCCGCGCCTGGCCCAGCGGAGACTTATCCTGCTGCAGCTTGTGGTAGAGCGCCAGGTTGCCGCTCCAGAGCTGGTCCATAAAAACGTCATTGGTCAGGCGCGCGGCCTCCACCAGCTTGGCCAGAGCCTTCTTGTCTCCGGCAGAAAGGCCGGAGAGGTCCACGTTGAGCGGCACCGGCGCAAAGCGCGCAGCCATCTGGTTGAGTTCATCGGCATTGGGGAATTGCGAAGGCGGAGCAGGAGTTTTCTGTGCGGTAGCCATAAGCGTAAATGCGAAAAAGAAGGTTAGGAGTCGGCGCATGGGCGGAGAAGTCCTCGAGGAAAAGGATAACAGCTTTATATTTGCATCGCTGGGGTCAAATAATTGAATATATGGTTAATACACAAGTATATTGCAGGTGAACGCGCACGACCCATGACTAAACGGCAATCGAAAAAGAGTATGAAGATTAAGTTGGCAGTCATGAGCGATTTGCACTGTCATCTGTCCGAAGAGAGCGACCCTGTCACGCAAAGGATAGTTCGGCCTGAATCTTCATTTTTAACAGTGGGTGCATTAAGAAGGCCTTCTACACATCACCCGATTCAAGCTTTAGTCGATCTAATTCACGATCAGACAATGGCTACCGAGGCTTTACTGGTTCCGGGTGATTTAGCAAACCAAGCGTCTCAGGAAGGGCTCGCACATGCTTGGGACTCGGTACTCGAAATTGGAAGGGAACTAAGAGCGCAATACGTAATACCTGTTTTGGGAAACCACGATCTCGACACGCACAAAGTCCGTGGAACGCGTACTCCTACACATGCAGCAGAGTTCCTTCGTCCGGGATTCCCATTTGCGAGTCCCCTGTCGTGTCAGCAATTTCTCTCGGAAGGATATTGCGTTTTACCCCTGACGCCCGAAGTTGAGATAATCCTTGTCAACACTGTCATTGATTACAGCGATCGGTCCGTAGCCAAACGGGGATCATTCCCTATTGAGCGAGTAGAGAATTTACGCCAAACCGTAGGCCTCTTGCCACGTCCCAAAATTCGAATAGCGATGATGCACCACCACCCAATTCTGCACTCTACTAAATTCATGAACGTAAATGATGTCATTGAAACCGGGGACCAGCTATTAAGCGCACTTCGGGAGGTCGGGTGCGGGTTGGTTATTCATGGGCACAAACACGAGCCGCGGCTTACACAAGTTAACATACCCACAGGGAGCATCGCCGTTTTTGCTGCTGGAAGTTTCTCGGCGATGCTAGGACAGATTTCTTCTGTAGCTCGGAACCTGTTTCACTTGGTCCAAGTTGAAAGCCTTGACTCCCCTGATGTCATCCTGCGTGGTTCTATCACCAGTTGGGAATGGGCAAAGGGATCTGGATGGGTCAAGGCTCTTCTGTTCCCCCACCATATTGGATTCGGGCGGCGGGTCACTCTTGAGACCATGCTTGGGCAATTGAGAAAGCTGGCGGCTTCTAAGCGTTTGCGGCAATCTTTCAACCACGACGAGATTCTTGTTGCCGCACCGGAGTTACAGTACTCTTCAGATGACGATGTTTCGCAGATGTCAGGAGAGTTGAGAAAAGACAGACTCAAATTTGCGAAACCAGGCGGAGTTTTCGAACTGGGTAAGTTGAATCAAGTGAAAGGATTTACAAAGCGGTGACTACAGCTTCGGTATTCGGTGCATTCAACGCGCGGTGGAAAACACCGGAAGACGTGGCTAAGACCTTTATTCCTCTTCCTCAGTTCTCAACGCTGGTTCAGACGCAACATTCGCTGTTAATGGGGCCAAGGGGGTGTGGCAAGACCACATTGCTTAAGATGCTTACACGAGGGGCCCAGCAATATTGGCACAACCAGCGTTTGAAGGCTGAGCCTGCATTAAAAAAAAGTTTTGAAAAGCCGGACTTTGAGGCGATCTACATTCCATCGGACGTAAGGTGGAGTTATGAACTGGGCACGGTTAAAGATTCAATAATTGTCTCCGATATGACCCTGAGCAGCCGTGTCCAACGTGCTCTAGTATCGCTGACTAGCTTTACGGAGGCGACGCATGCTTTTGATGGTGTTCTGAATAAGGATCCCAATGCTGGAGAGAAACTCGGCGTCGCTCTAGCCGACCATTTTAAGTTGTCGGATGTAGTGCCCACTTTGGCACAGCTTAGGCTATGGGCAGACTCTTTTGCAAGCTCACTTAGAAGTGTGTTAGTTGAAGACGATGCCGAAAACCTCAGATTACTGCTTGGGGAGCTACCACATTCGTTTCTCGCCCACACTTTGGACCCTTTGATCGCTGCTTGTACCGTTTTTAAAGAGACGATTCCGCGGAAACTCCAACCTAAGCGATGGGCATTCTGTTTTGACGAGTTGGAGATCGCACCAAAATGGCTCCAGGATGAGCTTTTGGGCTCTTATCGAAGTACACCTCAAGAATTTCTTTACAAGTACACATGGAGCCCCGTCCTTCCTCAAATCGCTATTGAAAAACTGCAACAAAAGGCGGACTACGCGCCAATAAGAATATGGTTTTCGCATCCGAGCGATACGGACGCAAAGAAGTTTTGCCGCAATTTTGCCACTCGGTTATTGCGGGACAAGCTGAACGACCAGAGGATCACTCCAGCGGAAGTATTTGGATCCTCTGCGTTTGCCGTGGAGGACAAACCGGGTGAGCGCGATGACGTGTATGCTCAAGGATCGGACATTTGGCATGCGATGGTGGATCTTGCGAGCCACGACAAGTCTTTTGAAGCGTTTCTTGTAAACCGGGCTAATCTGAACCCTCTCAATCCCGTTACTGCCGACCCCAAAGTTCGAGATGAGATTCTACGCAAGATTAAGCCGATAGTCTTGCTCCGGGACACTTTTCGCGGTGAACAAAAGAAGCGCTCCAGAAAACGCCCTGCCCTTTATGCTGGCGAAGAAGCGATTTATGCAATGAGTGACGGCAATCCTCGTTGGCTCGCTGGCTTATTGACCGATTTGCTTGATATCCGCGGGAATGTGGTTGATTTTGAGAAAACGCGACATATTCCTTTAAGCCAGCAAACATCTGTGCTACGCGCTGCCTCTGAGCGTATGAAGACATTTGTCAAGAATTATCCTCGAAGAGCTGACCTCACGCATATACCTAGACTTTCTTTGGCCGACATAGTTGACCATATGGCCAAGTTTTTTCAGAGCCAATTGCTTGGAGAAGAATTCCAGGCCGACCCTTCGAGCAGTGTTTACATAGCTCGCGATACCCCAGATGAAATTGTCGATGAGATTGACCGAGGGCTATTGATCGGGGCCTTAATAAGCGTTGGGGCGTCGTCGTTTGATGTCCCTGCAAGCATTGCGGATTCACGCGTCCGTCTTTCATTCATGTTGTCACCGGCCTATAAGCTGCTGTTGCGGAATTACCGACCTGTTTCGCTTGATACTGTTTTGGAGAAAAAAGATCCAAGACAACTTCAGATATTCATTTCGAATGAGGAAACCTAATGAAACTGATAGGCCTATATGATGCCTCAGCCTCTGAAATGAACCGTACGGCTGGTTTATTTGTTGCGTCTTGCGGTTATGAAGAGCGTTCCTCGGCCTCCCTTAAGATTTTAAAAGGGTCAATTAAGGATCGGTTTGTCTTTAGTTTCTCTGAAAACCAAGATGCGTTGCACAGACAAGATAACGACAAAAAGTTTGACTCCGCACAGTTTCAATCCATAAAGGCGAGCGGCGGGGATGCTCGTTTGGTACGCCATTCCATTTCTCGAATGTTGACCAATCCGGCATTAAGTGCACTCGCTGTGGACATATCGAGCATGACGCGCCCCTGGCACGGAGCGATTGTTAGTGCTCTGCGGAATTCTCACCGAAAGACGTCGATAGAAGTCTATTTTGTCTATGTACCAGCTGTTTATAGGAAGCCACCGGAGCAAATCTCACCGTTAGAGCAAGTGGGACCAGTTGAAGGATTTGCTTCGTTCGCACCGCCTACCTTGCCCGTTGCTCTTGTTCTTGGACTTGGATACGAGAGGGAGCGCGCAATTGGCCTGCAGGAATTGTTAGATCCTCGTATGACTTCACTCATGATTCCGCATTCGGGACCAGACGATAAATTCTTTGCATCTGTGACGTCCAGCAACTCCGAGATTCTATCTCGTACCGGCCCTCAATGGATTTTTGAATATCCGCTGAATAGCCCTCTGGGAAGCTTCAGGCTACTTGAGTCTTTATGTCTTGGTCTTGAACGCAAGTATCGAGTTGTGTTGGCGTCATTGGGCCCCAAGCTTTTCGGAGTTATTTGCTTACTTCTTTCCACAGTGCATCCCCAGCTGAGCGTATGGCGTATCACTTCAGGAGCGATGGGCTCCCCTCGCGATGTTACCGGTGATTTGGCAAACGTCGTTGTTTGTAGGACGGTATGGGAACCGGAAACTACACCCTCCTAAACGGCGAGCAGCTCTGGCCGGTTTGTAATCAACAGCTCGCGAACTGCCCGCCGATGCTCGGAGAAACCCGCTACATGACGGTGAACATGTATCGAAGTGTAGAACCACTTCTTCTTCCAATCTGAAATTGAAATTTCATCCGAATAGGAGAGCAGAAACGTGGCTCCGGCACGATCTACCCTGCACAGGCTTTGAAACAGGCGATCCAAATCAGTGTTGCAAAAGGTTCCATAACCATATTCTCCGCGAAACCTCACCGAGGGCCCAGCATAAGGAGGATCTAAGTAGACGAAGTCTCTTGCTTTGACATCAGCCATGCATTTTTCGAAATCACCAGCACGAAACTCTGCTGCCCTGAGTGCGATAGCACATCTGTAGAACAGATGTTCGGATCCGAGAGATCCGGTGCGGATTCCCATTGGCACGTTGAAAATTCCAGCTTTGTTGGTTCTATATACGCCGTTAAAGCAGTTTCTTGTGAGAAAGATAAATCTTGCAGTTCTTGAAATCGGCGGGAGCGTCTCGGGGGATTCGCTCCTCATTTGGCTATAATAGGCGCGACTGACCGGCATTGCCGCCACAGCGCGATATACTTGCCGAGGATGTTCTCGCAGCGTCTGATATGCCATTAACAATTCGGGGTTGATGTCACCGAGAACTGCCCTTCGGGGATGGCAAGCAAAAAATAGGCAGGCCGACCCGGCAAATGGCTCTATGTAGCGTCTGTAGCCGCTTGGAACGCAGCGAAGGAGGGTGGGCAAGAGCTTTTGCTTGCTTCCGGCCCAACGGACGACCGACCTAGTCCAGATTCGTGCATTAATCGCGACGCTGTCCATTTGGGTTTGCAATCATACCTTTTAATGTCAACAACATCCAGTGGTGTCAACTTTGATCTTGTCCTGTCCACTGCATTGAGGGAGATTATCAATTGCTACGAACGCTGCTTTCGGGACGGGAGCGCGTATAAGACGCGCCTATCGCCGGAATCGCACGGAATCGGAAAAAGCAAAACCCTCACCACGGATTGACACAGATGACACTGATCTAAAAACCACCGCCAAGGCCCGAGATGCCCCACCCGTATGTTCTGGTGAGCGAAACGTATATGGTTTTCTGGGAGTGGCTTTGTCAAGATGTACTAAATTCTTGCCGGCGGCAGCTTGGGAGCGCGGTCTTTTTCGCTATTGATTCGTGCCAAACAATTGGCTTAAACTCCTAACTGCGCCTCAGGGCTGGGAAGAAGTTTGGTCTTTGAAAATTAGCGATCAGTAATCAGCACTCAGCAGTCAGCCAATGGGGTTAGGCTCCGCCTGCCTTAGATCGTTCGGCGCGCAGGTACGCCGCTCACTCACGATGACAGGTTGTGGCGCGGCGAATTTGCGCCGCGCAGCGTCCGTACGGTTACGACCCTCTGCTGGTTGGGATTCCATCCCAACACGCGCAAAAAAACGCGCATGCCGGGAACCCTTGGGTCACGCAAGGGTCACCCAAGGGCCACGCAAGGGTCACCCAAGGGCCACGCAAGGATCACCCAGGCGTGATGCAAGGGTCGATTTGCGGAAGTGCCTTTGTTTGCAACAAAAAGTGCAAAATGCCGGGTGGGGTGGCGCTTGATCGGGTGATCAAGTGGATCGGGACATCGCGCGAAATCAGAAAGGCAAAAGCCACCACTGATTGGCACTGATTCCACTGATCGGGAAGAGGTTGGGGAAAGCATAGGAACAACCTATGGCGCTCGCCTGGCTCCGCCGCTAACTTACGCCGGGAGATTGTCTGAGATGGACGTACCAGACGGGGCGTGGTGAGGCGCGTGAGGCGCGAGCCTTGTGCTCGGTACAGATGATCGCAAGGACCTTTTTGGCCTACTTTGAATCGTCTGATCTGCCGAACAGGCCTTTCATCTTGCTGAAAACCTGGTCAAGCTTGGTTACGCTTACCAGCCCTTCCACGCGGGGGCTCAGATTCACAAGCTCCACATCGCAGCCTCTTCTTTGCGCGGCGGTCCATATACCCAGGAGCGCCCCGAGCCCTGTGCTATCTACAAAAGTGACCCGCGAAAGATCGAGCACGATACGCGTGGTGACATCCACGCCCTTGCCTCTGGATTCAGGGATCACGTTTCCGCGAATCTCGTTCTGAAAAGTTTCAGCAGATTCAGACGTAATCTTGCCGCTGCAGTAAACAATGGTCTCTTGAGGCCGTTCGTCCAAGTCAAGCTGGAGCCCGGGAGCAGTAAAGGTTCGAGTTGACATT
>DATEHN010000097.1:0-27668 GCA_035279585.1 Candidatus Angelobacter sp.
TGCCGCTGGATTGCAAGCGTTCCAGCTGGCTTTTTTGACTTGTATTACAGGCCAATGCATCTGCTGCATGGTTTGCCATGGCGATAGGTAACCATAGCAGAAGAGTAATGTAAATCTATTTATGAGACACTACACTAGCTTTCTGGTTGCTTTGGCCATCAAAGCCGGAAATATTTTCGGCCAGATGAGTGAGCGCTGCCAAAAGGTGAATCTGGTTCCAGATACCGTGGAGAGCCTGCCAGACGGCCGCATCCGCATTGCATCCGCCAACTCCAAAAGCAACTGGAACGCGAGCATCACAATCGGATTGCAGGGACAGTGGTTTGAAGTCGAGGGTCTGGAACAAGGCACTCCCCCACGTGTATATGTTTATTTGCTGCGTCCCGCGCCTCCCGGGAAAGTCCTGCGCGGCTATGAAGAATATGATCTTGCCTCGGCGTTGAAGACGTACGCTGCCAGTCGCCCATCAGCCGGGAACACAACAGGCCCTTCGCCCAAAAATGAGTTGGCCTAATTTCCTTCAGGACAGGTACAATCCAAATTAATTATGGCAACTTCAATTGCTCCGATCGCTCCGGCAGATCCCCCGGTGATCAAGGCCGCCGGCGGGATTTTGCAACGCACGACCCCACGTGGTGACGAAGTAATGGTGGTTTACCGCAAACGCCATCAGGATTGGACGCTCCCTCGCGGCAAGGTGAAAGACGGAGAATCATTCCAGGAAGCGGCGATGCGTGAAGTGCTGGAAGAAACCGGCTGCTCCTGCAGCATCGGCAATTACCTGGGTACCATCAGCTATTCCGATAAAGGCGTGCCCAAGGTCGTGCTGTTCTGGAAGATGACGGTTATCGATGATAAGGGCGCCAGAAACAGCGATGAAATTGGCGAGGCCGTTTGGCTGCAGATTCCTGCCGCCATTGAGCGCCTGACCCACCCTCAGGAAAAAGCTCTCCTCTCACGCATGGGCATTATTCAAAGGCATGCGCCTGCAGAAGCCGCGCCAAAGACGCAAGCACCCTCTCCGCAACCGGCGGCAGCGCAAACGCCCAGGTCATCCTCTGAAGATAATCGCGCGCATGCCCGGCTGCTGCGGGAAGCTGAGGCTTTCCGCGTGGAGCTGGGCTTTCTCGAGCGGCGCAATGTTGGCTCAGATAATCCCTGGGCGCCGGCAGCGCATGAACAACTCAACAACGTGCAGCGCTGCCTGGAAAGCAATGACATTGAGGGCGGATGGTTTTCGCTTCATGCTGCACAGCGGTACGCTGTCTTTGGCATGAATCAGACAGAGCTCGCCAATCGAGCGTATGTCTTGCGGGAAGAAGCAATGAAAATTTCTTCATGGCGAGGCGAGGCCATTGATAACCTGCTCGCGGTTGGCCAGGGCCAACTTACCGCTGAGTGCGTGGCAGACGCCATGGCCCTGCGCAATGAAGATTCCACCAACCAGTATTACAAGACGCGTGTCACCGGCGACCAGCTACGCATCCTTATCATGGTTTGTGGACTGGCTGCGGTGGCGGCAGCGCCGTTCCTGTTCCTGCATGGACGAATTCCCATGATTGCAGCCGTGCTGTTCTTTGGCCTGCTTGGCGCTGCGTTTTGTTCGGCGCAATCGCTGATCCTGGGGCGCAATGAGTCCAGAATTCCCAATCTGTTTGTCACGCTCACGCCGGTATTTTTTGGCGCAATTGCCAGTCTTGCAGGATACGCCGTTTATGAATACATGGCATTTCTCAGCTTTGGTTCAAGCGGTGACCGCCATATTAGCGGCGTTTTGGCCATCGCATTCTTGTGCGGCTGTCTCGGGCAAAAACTTCTGGCGCGCATGGCCAAAACAAGAAGAACCCAAAAAGTTCGAGGCCAGCCCGTATCGTAAAAATCTCTGTGGTGCGTTTGGCATTTTCTTTTGATATCGTCCCGCTGAAGCCGAAGTGCAGCCGATCTTGAGCGCCGCCTTCGGGTTAACAACATTTTGAGTTCACCCATTCCGCAGACCGGACCGAATTCCTCTCAGCCTTTAGCTCGCCGGCTCGGGCTGTTTGACGCCACCATGCTGGTCATGGGCGGCATTGTCGGCTCCGGCATTTTTATCAATCCTTACGTTGTCGCCCAACGCGTGCACACCCCGGCACTCGTGCTGGGAGCATGGCTCGGCGGAGGATTGCTGGCGCTTATCGCCGCGTTTATCTGGGCTGAGCTCGCAGACCGCATGCCGCAGGTAGGCGGGCAATATGCCTATTTGCGTGAAGCCTATCATCCCCTTGTCGCGTTTCTTTATGGCTGGGTTTTGCTGCTGGTAATCCAGACAGGCGGCATGGCGGCCGTTACTGTCACATTCTCACATTACTTTCTTGAGCTTACTGGTTTGCACGTGGCTGAATGGCTGATTTCTGGCATTACCCTGCTGGTGCTTACCGTGGTGAACTGCCTGGGCGTCCGCGCCGGTGGAACGCTGCAAAGCACGCTGATGGTGGTAAAGATACTGGCGATTGCTGCTCTCATTGCCGCTGGAGCATTTCTTGTTCAAGGGGCGCATATTGCCTGGAAGCCAATATCAGACCAACCAGTTTCGCCAAGCCTCATATCTGCTTTTGGCGCAGCCATGATTCCAGTGGTGTTCGCCTATGGAGGTTGGCAAACCGCCAGCTTTGTAGCCGGTGAGATGAAGCAGCCCCGCCGTGATCTTCCGCGAGCGCTGGTGCTGGGCGTGGCTGGTGTGGCGTTGTTATACGCGCTGGTGAACTACGCTTACGTGCGCACTCTTGGCGTTGCCGGGCTGGCTGCAACCAAAACTCCAGCATCAGCGGTAATGCACGTTGTCCTTGGCCCAAGAGGCGCAACCATCATCGCTCTGGGCATCACTTTCTCAACGCTGGGATTCCTCAGCCAAAGCGTGCTTACCGCGCCACGCGTCTATTTCGCTATGGGCGAGGACCGCGTCTTCTTCCGCCAACTGGCGTGGGTACACCCGCGCACACGCGTTCCCGTGGTCGCTATCGTCGTGCAAAGCGTGTGGACCATGGTGATACTTCTTCTCGGCAGTTACGAGAAAATTCTTGATTACGTTGCATCAATGGACGCGACTTTTTGGGTGCTCACAGCCGGCTGCCTTTTTGTTTTTCGCCGCCGGACAGGCGCGCCGCCCTCCTTCCGCATGCCGGGCCATCCTTTCACCACCGCGTTTTTCTGCCTGGCTTGCACGGGGATAGTGGCCAACACAGTTTACAAATTTCCCGGCAATACGCTCATTGGGGGGGCCATTCTGGTGACGGGCGTTCCCGTGTATTACATTTGGAAGTGGATCTCACATCGATGACTTATTCACGAAGCACGGCATTTTCTCCTTATATGGATTGGGCCAAGTTATATTCGGCCACCCGTTTCAACCTGGCCACCAGCGGCATGGTCAATCTGCCGCTGACCGAACTGGGCGTGACCATTGATCAATTGGAAATCAACGGCCCTTCGATCTATGGCTATGAGCCGCTGTTGCAGGCGATTGCCCGTCGCTATCGCGTGCCCCAGGAGTCAGTCGTCAGCGCGGTCGGAACGTCGCTGGCAAACTACCTGGCGTTAGCGGCAACCACTGAACCGGGCGATGAAATCCTGGTAGAGCAACCAACCTATGAATTGATTGTGAGCACGGCGCGCTATCTTGGTCTGGAGATCAAGCGGTTTCCCCGCCGGGCAGAAAACAATTTTGCTATTGATCCCGCCGATGTCGCGCGCACCCTCACCCCACGCACCCGCGTGATTGCCATCTGCAACCTGCACAATCCGAGCGGGGCGTTCGTTCCTGACTCAATCCTGCGCGAGGTTGGCACGTTGGCGCGTAAAGTTGGCGCTTACGTTATGGTAGATGAGGTCTACCGGGAAATGCTGTTTGAGTCTGAACCGCAAAGTTCGTTTCATATTGATCCGGAGCGATTCATTGTTACCAACAGCCTGACGAAAGGATACGGCCTGAGTGGGCTCCGCTGCGGATGGGTGCTTGCGGCGCCTAATCTTGCCCAGCGTATGTTTCGCATCAATGACCTGCACGGCGCAACCTTCGCTCATCCGGCAGAGCTGTTGAGCGTTGTGGCATTCGCTAAACTGTCACAGATCGCGGCGCGTATGAAGGCGCTGCTGGATACGAACCGCCAACTCCTGCACAGCTTCCTGCTCTCGCGCAGCGATCTTGAATGTTTCTGGCCGGAATATGGCACGGTGGTTTTTCCACGTCTGAAAAATGGCCGCGTGGAAGAGCTGTGCCAGCTGCTGCGCGAAGACTTTGAGACGTCCATCGTCCCCGGCAAGTTCTTTGAAAGCCCTGAGCGTTTCCGCATGGGAGTGGGAATACCCACTGAACAAGTACAGGCGGCCTTGCAGCAGTTCAGCCGTGGGCTGGACCGCTATAAGAATTCTGTTCACGCCAACGCGTAAGCTGCAACTGTAAGCGATCTCGGCAGATCAGTTTTTGTCGACGCCCCACTTCCCTGCGCCCCGGCAGGCTATGTACAGCGCGACAAAGCAGTAAATCACCGCAAGTTCGCCGTGATTTACGATCGGGAAAAAACCGAGCGGCTGGTGGACCATAAAGTAGGCCACAGCCATTTCACCGCTGACGATAAACGCAGCCAAGTGTGTGAGAAGACCGATTAAAATAAGTACTCCGCCCACTAGTTCAATTCCGGCACCGGTCCAATCCAATACTCTTTCTGGCCTGTGTCCGCCCAGAACTATAAATACTTTGCTTGCTCCATGGCAGGCAAAGAGAAACCCAAAAACAATCCGTAGCGCCGCGTAGGCGTACGGTTCAAACTTTTTCAACGCGTTCATTCTCGCATCCTTGGCTTTGAGTTGAAGTAAGAGTTCATGGATTATAACAAGAGTGCTCTTACGTCTGCCCTTAGCACCTTAACTCTTAATGTAATCAATATTGCTTGATTTCAGTGTTGGGATAGTAATGTTCAAGAATCTGCTGGAATGTAGCGCCGTGCCGCGCCATGGCCGCGCCGCCGCGCTGGCACAAGCCGATCCCGTGTCCCTTGCCACTTCCTTCCAGCACCACCGCGCCATCTTCCACACGCGATGAATAGGAGTTGCCGGGCACAGTCTTCCATCCCAATTTGCGCGCCAGCTTCAGGCGAGAGCTTTCAGTCGCTGAGAGCCCCGCAGCGTCGGCCTGGCTGATCCTCGCCACCCACTTCTCCGGATGCCGGCGGCAATAGTTGCACTCCACCGCATAGTAAGGATACCCACGGACGGGAATTCCAAGTTCCTCAAGGGAATGCGTCCGCCCTCCGCAGCTTGCGCTGTACATTGCGGCAAAGGCTTCGCCTTTGTATGCCAGCACCAGACCTCGGGTTGCCGCTGCGGCCTGAGATGCCTTGCTTACTGGTTCTGGCTCCTGGCGCAGGAACTGGCAGTGAGTTGTGTCGCAAAAATCAAAGCCGCTGTGCCTGCCCCTGCCTGCAATCAGAAATGATCGCGTTGCCACAGCTTGCGCCTTCAGCGCTTCAATCGGAGCATCTGGTGGACTTTCAGCCATTACGATGGAGGCCACAGCCGTCTCCAACTCCATGGCAACAATCACAATCAGTTCTCGCGCTTGTGGTGCGATTTCCAGCTTGCCTCGGTAGCGCCGTGCAAGTTTGCCCGGCACGGTCACCACAAATTCAGTAACGCTGGCCAACCCGTCATCGCAGCGGAGTGTTTTTGTAACGATATTGCCTTGGTTCACGATTCTCATCATCGTTCCATCAAGCATCACTGTCATCGTATTGACAAGCCAATGTTCTTCGCCCGCAGCACAGATAAGCGGCCTTACTCCCATTGAAGACACGACAATTTCCTGTGGATGAAATAGCCCCAACACACCGATGCGTACCGTCCTCTCCTGGCTTTGCGCGCCGCAGGCAATCTGCACCAACAAGCAACCAACGATGGCGATTTTCTTCATTTGCCCGGCGCTCCGCCGCCCTCTACCTTCGCGATCATGCGGCCGGCCAAATCCGCAGCCATGAAACCCGGTTTGCCATGCAAACGAACCAGCAGCACTGCCCGCGGATGATCTGCCGGCGCCATTACCAAAGCGAACCCGTCACCCGGAGCTTTCTTTACGTGAGTGCATGGAGCCGTGCCGGTCTTGGCCAGCGCAGTCATCTCCGGCAACTCTTTTGTAATCGCCTTGGCTGTGCCTTTTTGGGCGGAGAGCGCCATGCCTTCAAGTACAGGAGTGACTTCGGGTTCCTGCGAGTGGCGTGTCAATTCAAGATATGCGCGCACCAGAGCCAACGGGGCTGCTGTTGAGAGAGAATGCTCGCTGGACGCATGAAGATAGAAGCCCTCCATCGCCGGACGAAATCCGCTGCCGGCGCCAACCACAAGCTGATGAAAATAAGAGTTGCAGGAAAAGGCGATGGCTTCACGGATATGCAGCGTGCCGTGTCCTCGCGGAAGCCAGCAGGTTTTCTTCCCCGCACAATGAAACACGGGAAAGGAATGATGCGTCCGGCCATAGGCCACGGCAAAGAACGGCTTCAGCAGCGAGCCAACCGGAATGTCGCGCTCCGGCTGCTCCCAACGCTGCGCCAAGATCTGGCCATTTTCATCCAGCAGAATGTAGGACAGATCTGGACCGTTAAAGTCACGCTTTAATGCTGCTGCGGACGACTGAGCATGAAGATCCTGGGCCGCAGCTTGCGGCCTTGCTGGCGCCTTCACCAGTAGCAACAAAAGAATGGCGACTGCAAAGAGTCTTTGTTTTATCAGGGCATCCAACGATACGTTACCGTCTGTTGGATTTTATCCTTTGTCTGGCGAACTATGACTTCTTCTGAGTCTAATTTTGCGAAGCTCCGGCTGAAGCTGGCTATATTTTGCGAAAAGAACTGCGGTTGCTTATCCACCGCGCGTGCGTTCTGGTCAATGAGAGCAGAGAGTTTGTAAAAGTTTTGGCGTTCGCGAGAGTGGCTAAAGCCGGCAGCATAAATCACCGGCTGAGCCGATGGCTGGTTCTTGGCGGATAAAACCGAGGTTAGCAGCGCCGCATCATTTGAAAAATAAGCCGTCTTGCCACGGATCGCCAACTGCACCGGGTTAAGCCCATCCAGCTCAAAGTATCCGCCATTGTCTTTCACTTCACGCCACTCAACACCCAGGTTTGAGGCGGTCATATCGGGCGCAATCATGCCCTGGGCTGCGGTCTGCAACGCCGGGAGATCCCAATCGCCAGCAGTGGAAATCGCCACCACCGTCGGCAAGCTGAGCAAGACGCCATCACTATTTTTGCGCGCGCCCTGGATAGTCAAGATCGCCTGCGGCTTGCCTCTTTCTAATTCACGCAACAAAATATCTTCTGGTTTGGCGCCATTAGCGTGCGACGCAGGCGCTACGTCAATGCGCGTCTCCAGGTCTGTAGCTGTTCCCGTTTCACCGTTCGTCAACTGAACCTGCGGCGACTGGGTCTGCATCGCTGCGGCGCTAATGCGCGGCGACAATATCTTCTGCTGCAACACGGCGAGGCTATGACGTGCATCAGTTGTGCCCGCTTGATAAAAGCCATAATCTGCAGGCACAGATGGCAGCAAGCTGGAAACTATTTGCGCTGATTGCGCCAGCATGGTCTCATCGGCTTGCTTTTTAGGAATAATCACACGCTCTTCCCGATAGATTGCTCCCTCACGATACAAATCAGAAATCGCGCTGGCATAGCTCTGCATTTCCGTGATGTTCTGCTGCACCCAATACGTGCGAAAATGCGGCGTCACAGAAATCTTCTCCAAATTCATGACCATACGCAAATCGCCCGGCGTGGGAGAGGCTGCGGCCAGCGCCTGCTTGTACCAGCCTTCCTGGTTCAGGTTGCGGCCCTGGCTCCCTGACATCAACTCCAGCGCTCCTGCTACCAGGTCTTCCCGCGTGCCTAGAATGAGGTAATCGTCGGCCACAGCAAAGGCAACAACGCGGCCGGATTGTTCGTCTTTGCGCGCAAAAAATTGCTTGCCTGCGGCGGTACGCGTCTGGAACTTGCTGCGCGATTGCCACAACTGAGACTGCAGAAAGTTACCCGAGGAAATCCGCGAGATATAGAGAAACTCAAGATTGCCAATGTCGTATACCGCAACTGAGCTTTCACTGCCGGCCGCACCGGTCAGAAATTTCATATCTGGCGGAATACCAGCGGCAGCGGCAAACTGGTCTGATGCCTGTCCCAAACGAAGGAAGAGACGCGAGTTGGAGAACACGCGATAGTCATCGCTTTTTAGCCACTGCGCATGCTCCGCTGATGCATTCCAATCCTTCAACAGCGCGGAAAAATCTTTGGCCTCAATGTAGAGCAGAGCGCCTTCCGGCGTAATCTGGTCCAGTGGATGCTTGGGGGCCGCCTGCGCCTGAAAAAAACTCCAGGCCGTAATCGCGCTGATGCAAAGTCCCAGCAGCGTCAACACAGCTACTTTTCGACCAAGACTCATTGGCCAGCTCCTTTCTGTCCCTGTCCTTGAGGTGCTGACGGAATGGACAGTGTCCGTTCTGGCAGGCGCGGACGGACAATGTGCTGTTGTTCAAGCTCCGAGTGGATCTCCGGCTGTCGCGCCCGGTTAGCGGCCTGCCGGCGCAGCACAAAGCGAATCTGCTGTGCCTGCCGGTTGATCTGACCTTTCAGCCCAGCATCTGGTTCCAGGCGATAAGCCCTCTGCAAATAGGCCAGCGCCTGGTTCAACGATTTTGTCTTTTCAAAAGCAGTGCCCAGATAGCGACATATTTCCGCGCGATCTTTCACTGGCAATTTCGCAAGAATGCGCGCGTTATCTCCAGCCTGCGATTCTGGAATTGCTGAGTCCTCGTCGGACTCCGCATTTTGCTCTGTCCCACCCATCGCATTTTCCAGGCTTGCTCCGGAAAGATAAGGTTGCATAGCGGCGATGGCCACGTGATAGTCGCCTGCTTGGCTTGCAGCCTTCAGCAACGGAGCTCGTGCAGCGTCTCCAGCAGGTACATCTTCCAAGGCAGCACGCAATAACCGTATGCTTTGCGTGGCGGGAACGTTCTTTGCTGCTTTCAATCGTGCGGCAAAAAAGTATGGTTGGTCTGGTGAAACATTTCCTGCAGATCCACCGCCGGCGGCAAGGTAATCCAATTCCGCGCTACCCAGGCTATTCGGAGTTGCTCCGTGCAAGCCATCGGCAAAGGCCACCCTATCTTCATAAGCAACATAGCGATCCGAAACAACAGCAGCCAGATCTTTGCGAGCCGCTTCAACATTTTGGTTTGCGGCAATTTGCGCTTGCGCCAGCCGCCCGCGATATTGAGCGTTCCAGGGCACAGCCTTCACCAATTCTTCAAGAAAACTGACTGCCTGGGCTGGCTGTCCGGTGCGCATCAGCAGGGCTGCAGCGGCGCTCTGCGTTTCAAATGGATTGCCAACCACCAGCGTCATACGCCGCAGCAAAACCACGCCGCCCTCAAGATCACTGGCCTGTATGCGAATTTCGGCCAGGCCAAGCATGTTGGCGGCGTTCAGGTTCCCGCCTTCGATCTCTCGGGTAAAAACGAATTCCAGAATCTTCTGCGCTGATTGTTTGTCCCCTGTCTGCTGCAGCTCAGTAGCGGTCTTTCGCAGCACGTCTGCTGATGGAGCATGTTCTGCTTCGGCGCGATAGGTTGCAATGATTGAGTCAAGATCACCCGCCTGTGCTGCCAGTTTGAGCTGGATCGTGGTCAACTCAGTACGCCGCTCCCACATGGTCTTGGGCACTGCTGCCAGCTCGCTGCGTAGATGGTCATACTGTTTGGTCTCCAGCAAATACTGCAGCCACCGCACCTGCAGGCTTTCAAAATCCTGCTGGGCATATTCTTTGGCTACGCCTTCTGACTTTTGCGCCGCTTCCTGAGCAAGCTCAAGAGCACGCCGAAAGATTGGCTCCAAATCGATCTTGAGCTTTGATTCACTGGAGGTAAATTGACGGAGGAACTCTAGCTTCTCCGGGGCGTCCGCGGAAAGTTCCAGCAACAACGCACTTGCAGCACCGGGATTTTCCAGCCGTGGCAGCGCGGCCTGCAACAGCGGCAGCAGACGGTAGTTTCCGTTGCGCTTTACGTAGTTGTGCAGGACCTCATTTACATCCGGTTGAAATTGCGCCAGTTGCTTGTGAGTGGCCAGGTTGGTGACGGTTGCGGCAAAATCTCCCCAGAACGTTTCCGGCGTCCGAGCAGTCGTGGTCTGTATCTTCAAAAACTCCAGAGCGCGTTTCCACTCAGCAAGGGCTTCATCCTGCCGCTTTTGTTTCCAGTAAATGCCGGCCAGCCGGTTGTGAACGTCAATTCGCTCCGCGCTCAGGTCCACAACATGCTGATAATCACCGATGGCGCGGTTCAGATCGCCGGCGTCTTCATAGTAAAGCGCGGCATTGAAGTATGCGGCAGCGTTCGTGGGCGTATGCTCAATCTCCGCCGGCAAAAAATCTTCAGGATCGCCTTTTTTTGTCGTACCCAGGTACTCTCCATACCTCGATCCGTAATAAAACCAGACATCGCCGGCCAGGGTTTGCTTGCGATCAGTGTTTTGTGACAGCCGCTGTCCAATCGTCGTATCGTCAAGCGCGGTGGCAAACGCATTCTGGATTTGCGGGCTTGAGTCTCCCAAATACATCCCCACAAGAGCCGTATAAGCTGAGCGCCAGACAGGCGGCTCAGATGCGCCACGCGCCTGCACCGCCTGCAAGGCAAGCTTGCTATCGCCGCGGGCGACAACGAAATTGGTTTTGGCATCAGCCAGGGTCTTGATGTCATTGGTCATCTGCAGCAGCCGCTGCGGATCGCGGGCCAACAGAAGTTCATAATAGCGATCTTGCAATTGGCGCGTCGGGCGCACCGTGTCGAGCACACGGAATTCATCATCTTCGCTTCCGGCCAATTGGTAGACTTCCTGCGCTTTGATCAAATAGCCTTCCCCGGTGTAGTGCAGGTTGGGAATCCTGATCGCCGCGATCCTCTCCAACTGCTGCCCCAATTCTTTCAGCTTCAACCGACGCTCCTGCAGATCCTCCAGCTTGTATGAGTACGTTGCAATGTTGGGCCGGGCCAGCGTGGCCTCATACATCAACTTCATCTGGAAATCAGGTATTGCCGCTTTTTCCGCCGCGGGAAGCAGGTAATCATAAGCGTCGTTGCGACTCATGGCCGCGTTCTTCGCTTCCAACGACTTTGCGAATTCCACCTTCTCTTCCGGAGTGAAGTATTGGTTGACGGCTGCGCCCATCTCTTTTATGCAGGCGGTCATGCCGCTGCGTGCGTTGCCAACGCGCGAAGCCAGCATGCTTTTGCTGAGTTCAGTGCTGGTGATGGCCTCAATGCCCTTTTTTGCAACGCGTTGCGTCAGCGGCGGAAGTTGCCTTGCTCCTTCCAGCGCAGCTTGTAGCTTCTGATATGCAGCTTCCTGCTGGCGCAAGCGGGTCATGATTCGCGTATAGGTCTGCGCCCCAGAATGATTTTCAGAGTTCGCCAGCAGGTCTTGCCCTGCGACAGTTAAGCCCTTTTCCGCATATTCACGCGCCGGGCCAAGCATGCCCCAGCCTTCCAGCCGCTCCGCTACGGTGAAATACTTTCCCGGCGCTTCCGGACGGCCAATGATCAGTGCGACTCTCAGCGCTTGCACTGCCTGCTCCGGCTTACTTTGGCGGGCACGGATTTCAGCCACCTTCTCCATCCATTGAGCATCGTGATAAGCAAGCTCATACAACGAGGAGTAGTCGGCAGCAGCCTCATCAAAACGCAAAAGCCGTTCTTCCATGGCTGCCTTTGCCATCAACAGGTCTGTGCGATCAGGGCGTATCTTGATGGCTTGAGCGTAGGTGCGAATCGCGGCATCGAAATCTTCATTGCTGGCCTGTATACGCGCCAATACCACAGCCCAGCGAGAATCTTTGGGTGACGTTGCAACCGTCTTAATATAAAAATTAAGCAACTGGTCCTTACGTTGGTAACGCTGCGCGTAGTGCGCGGCTTCACCGGCCAGTCCCGCGTCCTCTGGATAGGCATTCAGGATTTCAATGTATTGATCAACGCCGCCCGCGTAATCCTTGAGCGCGGTGAGAGCAGGAATAAGGCCGCGACGCAGTGTTGCGATGCGCGACTTGCGTTCATCGCCTGAGAGCGCCGCCTTCTGGAACAGCTTGATCTTTTCCTGGTAGAAGTCACGCAACCCGGCATTGTCATTAGCGCGCGCATAGGTTTCAGCAACAGCAGCCAGATCGTCTCCGTTGTAGGGATCGTTCTCCAGAAGCGCCAGCAACAGTTTTCGCGCAGGTTCGTATTGACCAATTTCAGTCATTTTGCGCGCAGCTTCAAAGCTGAACTGCGTCTTCAAAGCCGGATAGGAGTCTCTTGATGCCTGCATCAGAACGTCGATGGCGCGCTGCTGCAGCTTGTTGCGCCAATAGAAATCAACCGTGGAGCGAACCACGCCCATGATCCGGGGATTTTCTTTATAAAGCGCCTCCACATTCTGTTGAGCGGCTGCCATATCTTTCTTCTGCTCATAGAAATTGACGAGGGCATAGCGCAGTTCCAGCCGGCGAGTAGGATCTGTGCTTATCGCGGCTTGCCGTTCCAGCGCATGCTGTCGCACTGCTTCCAGAGATTTGTCGCGGGCCATGGTCTCAATGCTTTCCAGCGTTTCAATTGCATCGGTATGGTCAAGCGCAGAAATCAGGAAGGCAGACTCATCTTGCTTGCGCTGCTGCGCCTCCAGCACCTCAACCCGTAATTGGATAGCAGCAAGATCATATTTTCGAGCTCCGACTGCCTTATCTGTGGCCGCATCAACAGCATCGCGTGCGGTTTTGCGCGTGGCCAGTTGCAGCAGTCTGGCTCGCGCTTCAGCATTGCTATTCTCCGCCAGCGCGCCCTTCACGTATTCATCAACAGCATGGGCATAATCGCGCTTGTTCTCATAGATGGCGCCCACCTGGTAACTGTAGAGCGTGTCATCGTGAAGCCTGGTGCGCCCCAGGTTGAGCAAGCGCAATGCATCCTCAAAAAAGTAATAATCCCAAAAGACTGTCGCCGCGTCTTCATAGCTCTGCGCGTGGCCCGGTTCGGTATCCGGCATTCTGTTCCAATAAGGCGCGGCTTTGGAGAACTGCTCACGATCGGAATAGATATCGCCGATGCGCGCCAGCCGATCTCGGTCCGTGGGATTGGCCTGGAGAAGATTGTTTTCAATCTGAACAGCCAGCTCCGTATCCCGCGGATCGAAGTAAGCAAGCGAGCGATACACCGAAAAAGCGCGCTGCCCCAGATCGGAATCAGCCGGGTACTGCCTGACGACTGCGGCAATCACAGGCGCGCCGTCTTCAAAGTGGGAGCGCCACAACTCAGCTTCAGCAATAAAGCGAACGAGTGCTGGATTGGCGCTGGCCTGGGCAGACCAATCAGTATTCCCAGCTCCAGTGCTGCGCAACATCTGCAGTTCAGCTTCCAGCCGGTTGTTCTCTGAGAGATATTCGAAGAATCGGCTGCGCAGCGTCTCATCATCAAACCAATAGTTGCGCAGCAACTCTTCCCATGCGGCCTGGTTATAAAACTGCCTAGTTTGGTAGAGCCCAAGCAGATTGTTGACAAACGTCAAGTTATGCGGAAAACGCTCATGCGCAAGCTGATTAAAGCGCAGATCAAGCTGCAGCGGCATTCCCGGCACATTACGCAGATATGCTTCCACATCACTGCCGGAAAAAATCTGTAATACCTGCTGTGAGAGAGCTTGCAAATCCTGCTCCCGCTTCTTGCTCAGATACCAGCGAGCCAGCTTGTGATACCAGCTTCTGCCTGGAAATTGCTGGATGGCACGCTTGTACACCGCTTCTTCTTCCGTACCCAGCCGGTTGCCTTCAAGAAAACGGGCAAACTTCTCATACAGCCCCGGATCGTTTGGATTGCGGTCCAACTCCTGTCTCCAGACAACAAGCGCCGCCGGTATTTGGTGCAATGAAACCAGCCGCGAGATATAACGATCAAGAACGCGCTGGTATTCTGGCGAACGCACACCTCGCGAGACAGAAGCGGTTTTCTGAACGGCAAAAGCTGTACGGTTCGATCCTGGAGCGCGCCCTGCGGGAACGTCTTCACCTTCGTCTTGCGACACTTCTTCAGGCTGCCTTTGATAGCTTGTTGGCTCGTCAACGCTATCGCCCAGTGGCACACCATCCGCCTTGCGTGCCAGTTCCTGCAGCAACGAATCATAGATAGCAAACTCACCTTGCGTATTGCGGGCGCGAGCGTATGCATCCGCCATGAGGAGCGCTACCTGATCGCGCTGCGGAGCAGAAGGAAACGAGTTGAGAAAATCCCTGCCCGCGCTCAGGACTGCGGCGTCTTCACCATAGTTCGCATACGCTTCAATCAAGCGGGCACGCAGCTCCGGGTGCAATTCTGAGTTGGGGAAGCGCTTATCAAAGAGCGCCACCAGTTCGGCAGCACGAGAGCGATGGAAATAAGGCACGGCGCGCTGCTGCTCCTCTGAATAAGCCCACGATGGAGATGTAGTGTTGAGCAGCAGTGACAGGATACCGTTGAGATAGCCAGGGCCGGTATCCATGGTGGCGATGTCCTTGTACATGGAGATATCGCCGGTCCCAAAGCGCACCGGCTGCTCCGGCGCTGCCAACAGAATATTAGTCAGACCGGCCAGGCCTTTCTCCGCTGAGTCAGCGCCTGGCGCGTTATACAGCGCAAAGTAATAACGCGCGGCTTCAGGATAGAGATGCACGGCATCAAGGAGCCGCGCAAACGTGTACAGCTCATTGGCCGTCCAGGGTGCTTTGCGCCCATCTTTTTTCAGCCGATAGTCCGTAAGGGCCTGTTGTGCGGCCGGCAGATTGCCCTGCTGCTGGTAGTAATAAAAAATGCGTACCGCTGCGTTCAGATCGTCAGGATTGCGGAGCAGCGCCGCATGTGCCTGGTCAAGAAACTTGCGCTGGCTGCGGGTTTCGCGGAGAAGATCAAAGTAATTCTTGATGAGCTCCGGCGGCCACAGAGGCTGGAAATTTTTGTCATAAATCGCCAGTCCTTCCGCAATGGATCCCTGGTTATAAGCCAGCAACGCACGGGCCTTGGTGGTAAAGACCTCATCATTGGGAAACCTGGCATGATATTTTTCGATCAGCTCAGACGCGGCTTTGAAATCCTTATCGTTGAGCAGGAATTCAAAATAGCGGCCATACAAGCCCGGCTCCTGCGGATAGCGGGCGATCCACGCATTGTATTGCTCAATGAAAACATTCTTTCCCAGGGCCTGCGCATCAATCACCTGGAAGATGCGCTCAAAGGCCTGCCATGATCGCTGGCCGGTGACAGTGGTGAGCTTTTCTGTGGCGGGCGAAGGCATGCGCGCCGCCGCGGAGAGCGCATTCACCTCATCCTGAGGGCGGTGCCGCCGATGGTAAAAGTCTGCCAGGGCCATTTGCCCAGCAGCTTTGTCAGCAGCATTTTGCAGATAAAGCTTCCAGTCCGCCTCTGCGCCGGCAAAGTCCAGCCTCTGCTCTTCTTCAAGCGCCTTGAGAGAATAAAGATCGGCTTGCTGCGGGTGCTGTTTCACCAGGTCGCCCAGAGCTGGCACAGTTTCCGCCGGGGGACGGCGTACAGTAACCGATCCCGTGGACAGCGCGACAGTGCGAAAGATTGCTGCTTCAATCAGAGAGCGCACTTCAATGTTCTGTATCCACTCCGGCATGGCAGCGCGTGCCGCAAGAAGACCGCCGCCCAGACAGCCTAAAAACACGCAGGCTTTGACAAGAACTTTACGGGAGGACTTCAATTTGCACCTCCTGCGCGCCAATGTTGTGCGCAATATCTTCAGCGGTCACGGTTAGACGATAAGATCCAGGCGCCAGCTCGTTTGGAACCACAATGTCGCCAGTGCTTGCAGCCTCATCAGGGTTCCAACGCAGGTTGGCCAGTGGTGCGCCCTCAAGCTGGGCAAGCAAGGTTCGCGTGCTGGACGAGGCTTGGATTTTCAAATGAATCGCTTCACCGGGCCTGAACTGCTTGCGGGCCAGGATGATTTTGAGCGTTGGCGGTTTGCTGGCAATAACAAAGGTCTTGGACTCACGATAAACAGCGCCGTTGCGATCGCGCATGATCAGGCGGACGGTGTGGGTCCCGTCTTCCATCTCAAGCGGCGCCAGAAAGCGCGTCTGCCATGTATCTTCTTTTTCCAGATGGCGCAATGGCTTGGTAAGACCAAAAGGAAAGAGCGCAACCACTGAAACAATCGATGGGTCAGTACGCACGCGCAACACCGGATCGCCAGGGCGAATCACGCGAGGACGCAGCAACGCGCGCGGCACCGCCAGAAACGAAGTATATGGAGTTACAAATTTATACTTGCGGGCCAGACGGATGATTTCTTCAATGCTGGCCCGATCTTCACCATCGCGCTCAATCTTTTCCAGCAGGGCATCTACACGCGCTTTGGCCCAGAGACGGGGCAATTGATCGTGGTCTAGAGATTTGTCGGGCAGATCAGCCGTGCTACGGATGCTAAATGGTTCACCTTCGCGGACGCCATGAACGTCAAAGGCAACATTCTTCTGGCTGGCCTTGTACTGTCCTATCCATGAGGCCATGGAACCAGCGAAAGAAGTGTCCTGCAGTGGATAAACCAAGTCGAGCGAAGATTGCGGCGAAACAGTGAGCCCAAGCTGGCCGATGGGGTTCATATTCATCTTGGCAATAAAAGCGTTGAGCTTGAACTCCGTAGGTTCAGTGGAGAGGACGTTTTCCAGCAACCCCTCATTGCGCGTAAGCATACGCAGAAGCGGCAGGTTGGCATCATCACCCACAGCAAAGACAAACAGCTTAGGACGGCTAGCCTCTGGCAGCGACTTCCATTTTTCCTGATACCAGGCAGAGAGCTTCCCGCTGAGAATGGAGCCTCGGGTGGCGGAACCGTCGGTCAACAGAACCAGATAGTTATTAGCAGAGCCTGGCGCGCACTGCGCCAGCCCAGATTCCAGAGCGCGTTGAAGGTCAGTGCCGCCGCGCAGCTTGCTGTTGCGAACAAAGTCGGTGGCTTTCTGCAGGCTCACCGGAGACACGCCGCTTAAGCCGGACTGAAAAGGCGTGACCTTGCTGTTGAACATCACCAGGTTAAATTGGTCGTTCGCCGCCAGCGAATGCAGGACTTTTTGCATGGCTTCATAACTGCGCTCCAGCTTGTCCCACTGCATGGAAAGTGAGTTATCGAACAGAAGAACCACATTATGTGGAGGACGGGCTGTGGTTCCGTTCACGCCAGCCGCTTTCTTATTGGCGAGGAGCGCCTCAACCTCGGCGAAGCCAGGCTCGTTGGTGCTGCGCTCCGGTGAAGTCTCTGTTGGATCGGGCTGGCCGGAATCAGGATTGCGATAAGCAAGCACGTGCAGTGAATCGCCTGCAGCCTGATCCAACTCATACTGGACATTGAAGTCCTGGGTAAGAGCGACGTTATCACCGGTAAACTCGCCGCTGACAACGTGAGCATTTTGCTGCGTGATCTTTAACGGATAAATCGTGCTGCCCAGCTTAAAGTCGCGGATGGGATGCTCTGAGCGCAACTCAAAGTGGATCGTCATGTGGCGCGCTGTTTGCGAGTGGTACGCCTCAGGCTTCAATCCAATTCCGAAGTAGGATTTGAAACTCTCTACAGGAATGCTCTCGTGATATTCAAACTCCAGCCGCTTGGTTCCGTAAGCAGGAATGGGAACAATCCGGGCGCTGAAGGTTGAGGTATGGCGGGCTTCGCTGGCGGTGCGCTCACCCATTTGCAGCAATCCGGGATCAATGGACTGCTGCTTCAACTCGTTATAGATCTCTTCCGCGCGCTTGCGTTCAAGGATCACTGCCGGAATACGCACCGGGCCATCCCAGGTGGCAAAGTCTGAAACTACCGCGTGGCTGTTGAGCGCAAAAATGTAATTCCCTTCCTGGATTCCGCTGGTGTGGTTGGCAAAAATCTGCTTTACGAAAACCCGCGCATCGGAATTGTCAATACGGATGGTGATTTCCATCTCTTCAAGAGAGAGGATGGCCGGATCAGGCTGGGCCTTATCGCGAGGTATAAGCACGCCTGCGTCACCCCAGGTGAGCGATGCAAGCGCAGAAACAATGGCCAGCAGTATGAGCAGGCGTTTCATGGCAGAATTTGCTCCGGAATTCGGACCAGACCGTTGTCTGTGCCCACATAAATAAATCCGTTGCCCGCAGCAAGCGCTGTTACGGTCAACGATGGCAGCCCTTCAGTTATCACAGTCCAGTGATTGGCGCTTCTGTCGTACACGTAGAGTCCCTTCCCCAAGGTACCGGCGAGGACATGCTGGTCTGTGGCCAACATGGCGTTGGGATAGACCTCAAACTTCGCGGTGGCAACGTCAAACGATTCAAAGTGGCCGTCAGCCCGCAAGCGAATGATGCCACCGCCATAGGTACCGATCACCCAATCATTGCCGGTGCGAACAATCGCTGAAATCCAGTTGTGCGAGAGGCCGTGCGTTGCCACGGTGTAATTCGCGGCAACATTCTCATTTTCCAAGACGGAGATTCCGCCCAGCGTTCCAGCTATTACTTCCCTGCCTGATGCAGCGACGGCATACACGTGGTTGTTAACCAGACCCTGGAAGGCATAGAGACTGCGCGCGCCTGCATCGTCAAGGAAGGTCAAACCGGCTGGAGTAGCCAGGACCATGCCACTGCCATAGAGAGCTACGTCGGCTACATGATCGGCCAGCAGGCCATCAGCCCGGCCCAGTACCTGCTGTTTTCTGCCCAGTTGATCAAACAGGACCAGCCCGTTCGCGGTAGCAACTGCAACCATGCCATTGGCAGCATTGGGAAGAATGCGGTTGATGCAGAAGATATTATCGTCTTCATAATGCACCGCGCTGTGGAGCTTGGGATCGAGCAGGTCAAGACCGTGATCGAAATATCCAACCCAGACGCGATTTGCGCCGTCCAATGCCAGCGACGAAACATTGCGGTCAGCCAGCAAAGAATCTTGTGGTGTGAGCACACGACGCCAGCCTCCGTGCTGGCCTTCTTTTTGATACAGTGCACTACCGGTAACCGCGTACTGCGATTCGCCTTGGGCAAAAATCTGGCGCACATCGGTTACGTTGCGAGCCGTGGCGCGCAACAGCGCTTGCATATGTTGAGGCTGAGAGTTGACTTCAACAATGCCACTTTCGTTTCCTCCGGCAAACAGGCTCGCACCATCGGCATAAAGCGCCCGGGCAAAAAAACCAGGCGCTAGCACGCGAGCGAAGCGCCCTCCTTCAAACTCCGCCACGCCGACCGCTGTGCCCACATAAGCTTTCTGATTGACCAAAGCTATGGAGAAAACCTGCGGATCCGGCATGCCCTGGGCTTCTGCAAAAACTTCTGTGCGCCCGGCCTGCCAGTGGACTACTCCCTGGTCCTGCGTGCCGATCCAGAGATCGCCTTCATTCCCTGCCAGCTCGGTTACATGCAGAGCTGCCAATGTTGGATGAAAGGACTGAAGTTTTTGCCCGTCATAGACCAGCACCCCGCGTTTCCGGGTCCCGATGAGCAACTGCCCGGAGCCAAGCGGCAGAATTGAGGTGATCGACCTTGCGTCGGGACGGTCCGGCAGGATCTGGCGAAAATCTTCTCCATTGAACGCAAGAATACCTTCCGTACCCGTGACGATCAGCAACTCCGGCTCTCTGGCGTCTCTTAAAACGCCCGTCGTCATCCGCAGCAGCGGGGTTGAAGGCAATTCCTGGCCAGGACGATAGTGTTTGACCAGTGAACCATGATTGTCATACCGAAAGAGTCCAGATGCGCCGCAGAGGTAGAAATCACCCTTAAAGATTGCGCCGCCGGTAAAAGCTTCAGGAGCATTGATCCATTCAAAACTGCTGTTGAGTGAAACCAGCTTGCGCACAGAAAAGGGCAGGGTCTCCTGCGATTGCACCTCTGATGTGGCAATCCGCAGAGCTTGCTGGGCGCGCCAGAACACTAGCCCTGCGCTACCAAGGGCCAAAAGCAGCACAATGGCAACCACGTAACGCCACTTCACTGGAAGGATTTTCATTTTGGTTGAAGAAGAAAATATACATCTCAACCTGTCCAGAAAAACAAGCATGAAGGGATTTTTAGATTTCGGATTGTCACTCTTGCTCATCTGGCCTTCCGCGGCCAGATGCTCTGCAAAACAAATTCCACTCAGGAAACGTGGAAATGGCGCGGTCTTTGATCTTTGTGCATGAATAGCGCGTGTCAAACCGAAGACGCCATGTGTCAGCCTGGACACATCCATCTGTTTGAAACCGCAGCACTGACGAAAAAAGCCCGCTGCGAACAGCGGGCTCGAGGGGTGTACAAGGAGCAGTGGTTGAAAATCAGAAGGTGAGCTTGCCGCCAAAGATCAGCCGGCGCGGCGTGCTATCCGTGAGCGCCGGGTTGCCGAACCCGGTGCCTTGCAATTGCAGCCCAGCATCCTCAACAAATGGGTCCACGCTGAGGAAGTTGGGGTGGTTTAAGACGTTAATCGCTGTCGCGTGGAATTCAAAGCCGACATGTTCAGAGAACTTGATCTGTTTGTAAACGGAAAGGTTCCCGATATTGCTTAAAGCATCCTGGTTAATGTTTCGTGGAGCGTTGCCGAACGGCGTGCCAAACACCGACTCTGCTGTTCCGCCGTTCACAATGAACCGGACCTGATTGTTGGTCACCGTGGTTTCAGTTGGCGGCGCGCCGGTAGGTGTCTGGTTGAGGGCGTTCAAACTGAGCAATGCTGTCGGATTGCTAGCGCTGGTTACGCAGGCGCCAAAGAGATTACAGGCATCGGCGGCAAAAATGCCGACGCTGCTGGAAGGCGCTTGCAAGCTCCCCAAAAATGGACGCGCTGAATCGATTCCGCCGTTGAAAGCGCCGAGAAAGGCGGAGTCAAAGAAGTCGCCTGGAGCGGTCGCCTGTCCGGCTACGATTTGTGAAGGCGTATAACGCTGGCCAGAAGCCAGGAGATAATCGGCTGAAATGGCCCAGCCACCCAGTACATGTCCAAGGAAGCCGTGCTGGTCTTTAAAGAAGGGCAACTGCTCTGTGAAAAGGAGTGACCACTGATGTGGATAATCCAAGCCGGACAAAGAATATTCACCGCCCGTAATGTTAAGCGGGTTTTGCGCAAAAGCAACGCTGTTTCCGGCACCGAAGGTGCTGAAGATTTCGCTCACGTTGTCGAGCGTCTTGCTGAACGTGTAAGACGTGCGCATTGTCAACTGATTGAACAGGTTGTTGGCGCGATACTCCAGTTGCAGCGCATTATAATTTGAGAACCCAGAATTGATGCGCTGGCGCAGCACGCCCGTGCCGCAATTCGCGCGGCCAAGATCAGGGTTAACAGTTTGTCCGGGCGCCGGTGGAATCTGAGGTGTGGCGCATGGCGATAGGTTAGAGGGGACCAAGCCCGGGAATGCGGCCTGTAGGTCGGAAATCAACGGGTTTGCATTAATGCTCTGGAACAAACCGCGTGCGGCGTTGCCGGCATATCGTGCCTCAAAAGCTGAGTTTTTCGATATCTCTCTCTGAATACCAAAACTCCAGGTGTGGATGCGATCAGGTCCAAAATTCGGACTGACCGTGGTTTCCGCCTGACTGCGCGGATCCAGTACACCGGGAGTAATAGAAGAAGCAAGCAAGTTGCGTACGTTAGGCCCAGTAGGCACGGCCGGCAGTCCGAACTGTGCGGCTGGCAGGACTGCTCCTGGAGTCGTGAAGCTCTGCAGGAAAACTTCCGGCGCTGAGGTGGCCATGTTGAGATAGATGTTGTAAAAGGGCGGATCATAGAGCAAACGATATCCACCGCGAATAGTGGTCTTGCCGTTACCAGTGAAGATGCCGCCGCCTTGCGGGGTGTAGGCAAAACCAAAGCTCGGCCCAAAGCTATCCGTAGGCGCAGAAATTTTGGGGAAAGTGCGTACCGAAAGCGGCAGAGCCGGGTTCCAGAATGCGGTCGCGGGATTGCTCTCGCGGGCCGTTGTAAGTTGATTGAATATATTGGCCGGCTGGCCATAGTATGACCAGGTCAATCCAAGGTTCAACGTCAAACCAGGAGTAACCTTCCAGTCATCGCCCGCGTAGAGGAAGGTGTCATGCTCGCGGAAATCCAGCGTGCTGGGCCCTTGCGCAATGTTGACCAAAGAAGGTGTATTGGCAAAGAATGCGTCCCAATCGGCAAAGCGGAATTGGCCGTTGAGAAACGGCAGGAAGGTATTGGGAGAGCGCTGGAAAGTGTAATTGACTCCAGCTTTAAACTGGTGCTTTCCTGACACGTAATTCCAGTTGTCCTGGCCCTGCCATGTGTTCACAATGCGCCCCTGCGGGAAGTCAGGGTTGGGACCGAACCCAAGCAGGCCAGGCGTTTGAAAACTTACATTGGTAACAGCCTGGTCAAGGTTTTGAATCGTGGGTTCAGTATTGCCGATGGTGTTACCGCCAAACTCCACGTTCGTCCTGCCGAATGAACCGCGCAGCTCATTTACCATCCGTGAACTGATGTTATGTGTCCAGCTCACCAACACGGCCTGGCTGAGAGCGGGAACGCTAACCACATATCCTGCTGCCCCGTTATCTTCTGTATTGAACGTGTTATTACGATTGAAAAGATAGCGGCCTGATATGGTGTCCTGCGCTAATTGAAGATCAACGCGGCCAATCCAGTCAAAAATGTGGGAAGGTGCGGGTAGCACGCGCGAAACGCCGGCAAATTGCGCTCCCGGACAACCAGCAACCACGTTGGTCTGCGGCGTTCCCAGCGGAGTTGGATTCCCGCCCGATATTCCATAGGGTCCAGAGCTAGCAAGCGCAGCCAAACTGGCGCTGCCGGGGAAGCAGCCAGCCAGCGCTGTCAGGCCGGCCGGAGTGGGCGTTAGGTTTTCCGATGAAAAAACCGTCTTTTGAGAAACAATTTCCTGGTCAAACCCGCCAAAGAAGAACAGTTTGTTCTTCACGATGGGACCCCCAATCGTAAACCCACCAAACTCATCGTTAAGACGAGGCGGTTCAGAGAGGTTTTGAAATTGCTTCTCAAAGTTTGTCATTGAATTAAGGATTGAGTTGTTGATGGTGCCAAAAACGTTACCATGCCAGGCGTTGCCGCCGGCTTTGGTGATGATGTTAACCACCGATCCTGAGTTGCGGCCATACTCCGGCTCAAATTGGTTTGTCACTAATACATATTGCTGCACAAAATTCGGGTCGCTGAGAAAAACAGCCGGCCCGGCAACACTGTTGTCATTGTTATTCTGTCCATCTATCTGCTGGTCATTGTTTCTTCCCCGTAGTCCATTGGAAGAAAACCCTACACCGTTGGTGTTGGAGAAATTGTTATCGCGAGTGGGCACAACACCAGGGACAAACAAGGCGAGATTATCCAAACCTTGATTTTCCTGAACGCCGGAAAAAGTGCTGAGTTCGGTGCCGGAAAAAGTGTTGGTAACTTGTGATTGCGTTGTTTCAACCAGCGGCGTGCCTGCGGTGACTTCCACCGTAGTGCTGGCTTGTCCAACGGCCAGTTTGATGGTTCCCAATCCGGTGTCACGTCCGGCTGAGACCAGCACGTCCTTCTGCACTGCCGAATTAAAATTCGGAGCAGAAACTTCTACTTTGTACTCTCCTGCCGGTATCAAGCTCAAGCGAAACAGCCCTGAATTATCCGCGGTGGTGCTGAGCACCGCTCCAGTGGAGTTGTTGGTTGCCTTGACTTGGGCTCCCGGCAAAACGGCCCCTTGCGGGTCGGCCGCAGTGCCGGAAATCGATCCCTTGAGCACTTGGCCAAACGACGGCACACTGATTGCCATGGCCAAAATGGCGATGAGTGCTGAGAAATGAACCTTTCTATTATGCATAGCTTACTTCTCCTATCTCGTTCCAACGTAAAGAAGCAATAAGGCGTGACTCTGCCTTTTAACGTGCATAATAGATTTGCAGTTTCGGGGCCAATATATTTCCGAGAGAATTTCGCTCCATGTCTTCCATATTTTAAAAAAACAGAAAAGCACGATTCGAGTTTGTGTAGGCAGAGATGAAGCTCGTTCCACACAGCTTCCTAATTGATCCTCTACTTACGCGTGCAACTCATCTAGTTATTCATGAAAGCTACAACTCTTATTGTTATACAGGCAACCTGCAACAATAAAATAGCTTCTGCTTAAACAGAGATTCTTTGCTTACAAGACGTACTTTCCGATATGCGTGTGGTAGAGTGTGTGCACACGGTGGTGGAGAAGACTTTTCAGACTACAAAATACTTGGCTTGTGGATGATGCACAATAATTGCCGAGGTTGATTGTTCCGGCTCCATGTGAAAACCGCTGGTTAGGCGCACTCCGATTGTTTCTTCAGGCTTCAGCAAGGCAAAGATTTTGGTTTGGTCCTCAAGGTTTGGGCAAGCGGGATAACCAAACGAATAGCGAGATCCGCGATATTTCTGGTGAAACAAATCGCCGATCCGTGTTGCGTCATTGCCCGCGATCCCCAACCCTTCGCGCATCTGTTTATGGAACAACTCGGCCAATGCTTCAGCGGTTTCCACGCTGAGACCATGCAGATAAAGGTACTTGGTAAACTCACCGGCATCGAATAGCTTCTTGGTTTCCTCTGATGCGCGGCTGCCAATTGTTACCACTGATAACCCAATCACATCTAGCAGCCCTGAACTCTTGGGAGCAAAAAAATCGGCTATGGAAAGTTTGCGCCCTTCACGCTGGCGCGGGAAGATAAAGCTGGCAATTAGGTTTTTGCTTTCTGGTTCATAAAGCAGCACATCATTGCCCTCCGATTGGCAGGCAAAGTATCCATAAACAACTTTTGGCTCAAACCAGTTTTTTGCGATTACTTCTTTCTGTAGCTCTGAAAGTACCGGGATATATTTCTCTTCTACCAGACGCAGGTAGTCTGCCTGGGAGGCTGTTTTTAACTGCCACTGATTTTTAAATAGAGCGGTATGGTTTATATACTGAAACACTTCATTCAGATCAAAATCTTTGCGCACACGAACGCCATAAAAAGGCGGCACAGGAATATTCGGCGCCGGCTGGACCACGGTCGATCTCTCAGTGCTGGTGGAACCTTCTGCTCCTGCCACCATGGTTGTCTTTGCAAATTCCTTAACGGTGCGTCCTTCCTGCAGCCTCTTTTCGCGTGCGCCGTTGGTTGAGATCAGGTCATCCATGAGGTGCAAGCCGGTAAAGGCATCGTCGGCGTAGAAAACGGAATTGGAGTATTCGCGCCGTAAATCGTCTTCAACATATTTGCGCGTCAGCGCAGCTCCACCGCAGATCACCGGATAAGCCAGGGATTGCGCTTGCAGGTCCTGAATTACATACTTCATCTCCAGCGTTGATTTCACCAGTAATCCGCTCAACCCAATGGCGTGAGCGTTGTGCTGCTTGGCTGCGGCGATAATCGAGTCCGATGGCTGCTTGATTCCAAGGTTTACTACTTTGTAACCATTGTTTGTAAGAATAATATCTACCAGATTCTTGCCAATATCGTGAACATCGCCCTTCACTGTGGCCAGCACCAGTGTTCCCTTCTGGGTGCCTTCCTTCTTTTCCATTTTCGGCTCAAGATACGCGACGGCCTGTTTCATCACGCCCGCAGAATCCAGCACCGAGGGCAACTGCATCTTGCGCGCGCCAAACAGCTCACCTACTGTCTTCATGCCGTCGAGCAGAATGGTATTGATGACATCGAGCGGCGAATACTTCGTGAGAGCGTCTTCCAGTATCTGTTCCAGCGTTTGCTTCTGTGCTCCCTCACCCAGCGACTTCTCACCGTTGATGATGCAGCGCTTCAGCTTGTCTTCCACTGAGAGCGATTCCAGCGGTGCGGCTTCAGCCTGCGGTTGCTTCTCCAGCCCGCTGAAATGCTGCATATAAATCTGCAGCGGATCGCCCGCCGACTTGTCAAAATAGATAAGCTTGCGCGCCAGATCCACTTCAATTTCCGGGATCTTATATAAAGGATAAATTTTGGCGTAATTCACAATCGCCATATCCAGCCCATAGTCCACGGCTTCTTTCATAAACACGCTGTTCAGCACACGCCGCGCATAGGTGTTCAGGCCAAAAGAGATGTTGCTTACGCCCAGGATTGTTTTCACCTCAGGCAGCTCGCGCTTGATCCCCTTAATGGCATTGAGCGTCTCAATCCCCGCCGTGCGGTACTCTTCCTGGCCCGTAGAAATCGGCAGCGTTAGCGCATCAAAGATCAAATCCACCGGACGGATGCCGTACTTCTCTGTCGCCAGCTTGAAGATCCGCCTGGCGATGGCAACTTTCTTCTCCGCCGTCAGTGCCATGCCCTCTTCATCAATGGTCAGCGCGATCACAGCAGCACCGTACTTTTTGGCCATAGGCAGCACTTTGGCCGTACGCTTTTCGCCATCTTCCAAGTTGATGGAGTTGATGATGGCTTTTCCAGGGATACGCTTTAACGCCTCCTCAACCACATCAGCTTCGGTTGAATCCACAAGGATCGGCGCGGGAACGCGCGTGGCCACCCGCTCAAGGATTGTGCTGATGTAGCCTTTCTCGTCCTCGCCCACAATGGCGCAGCACAGGTCCAGCATGTGCGAGCCTTCTGCCACCAGTTTCTTGGCCAGCGCCAGAATGTCGTCATACTTGCCACCACGCACCATATTCTTAAAGTGCTCAACGCGCGTGGTGGTGTTCATCTCTTCCGCAACAATCAGCGGCTTGGGATCAAGATCCAGAGGCACCATGCTGTAAGCACTGGAAGCAGCGGGCGTGATCTCCATTTCGCGTTTAGCCGGCTCCAGGTTCGCGCAAAGATCGGCTACGGTCTTGATGTGAAGCGGCGTTGTGCCACAGCATCCGCCAACAATGCGCACGCCGTATTCGGTAATGAACTTCTTGTGCCAATCAGCAAGGTCCTGCGGCGTCAAACGATAATGCGCCACACCGCCTACGTTCTCCGGTAGCCCGGCGTTCGGCAGAACAGAAACTTCCTTCGGCGCATTGTGCGCCAGGTAGCGCACCGCATCATTCATTTCTTTCGGACCGGTAGCGCAGTTCAGGCCTACAATCTCGCAATCAAAAGGCTCAAGAGAAGTTTGCGCAGCGCTTATCTCCGTACCCAGCAGCATGGTCCCAGATTCTTGCAGAGTGACTTGAGCCTGGACAGGGATGCGCTTGCCTGCCTGCTTCATCGCCTCGAATGCGGCGGCCACTGCGATCTTGGTTTGCAGAATGTCCTGGCAGGTTTCGATCAATAGAATGTCAACGCCGCCGGCAAGCAAGCCCAACGACTGTTCCAGATACGCGTTGAACATGTCATCGTAAGTGATCTGGCCCAGCGACGGCAGCTTGGTCCCCGGCCCAATGGAGCCGGCCACGAATCGCTGCTTACCATTGCTGGAGAAGCCGTGCGCCACTTCGCGCGCCAGTTCTGCCGCACGCTTGTTTATTTCGTGAACTTTGTCTGTGAGGTCAAACTCGCCCAGAACAATCCGGCTGCCGCCAAACGTGTTGGTCTCCACCACATCGGCCCCAGCCTGAAAATAAGTGGCGTGAATATCTCTAATAATGTCGGGCCGGCTCAGTACCAGGACTTCAGAACAATTTTCTTTGCCCCAGAAGTCATCAAGAGATGGGTACCGCTCC
>DATEHN010000098.1:0-20663 GCA_035279585.1 Candidatus Angelobacter sp.
AACCGCAATTCCGGATCAACGTCCTCACAATCTCAGGCCATTGTTGATGCGAATACCACAATTCTTAAGCACCCACCGTTGCGCCAGAGGCTGCTGCTATTTCTTCTTCTGCTGGCGATAGTTCTGAATGAGCTCTCGTGATGTTTCGCTCATGATCCTGGATTCGTTAATGAGCCGCCGAGAAGTCTGCACGGCCTGTTGCCCTTTCGACACGATCTCATCGACTTCATTTCGTGAAGGCGTGGAATGGCTCGCGGCTTGGACTTCGTTACTCCCATTTTGGGCCTAATTGTAGAGCCTGCTCTGAGCCAGAAAGGGACGACACAGGATTTTATGTGCGCCTCGCGTGAAATTGAAACTCCTATCCAGTGTATCCTTTGATTTGTCCAGTGCTAAGGAAAAGGAAATTTGTTGTGTAAGGAGTTCAATTATGTCGAACCGAGTATTAATTCGTCATGGCGCTCGCGAACTGACGGGTGAAGAAGTAGACCAGATTACGGGAGCATCAGGCACTGGCATCTGCGGCCTCCCTACTTTTTGTACACCTCTTCCCAGATTTCCGGGAGACGATACCAGGTGCTCCGATTAGCTAAGGTTCTTACCAGGCCTTATCACAATAAAAAATCCGGGTGGCGCACAACGTGCCGCCCGGTTTCATTTATGTAATCGGATTAGCAGCGAAAGTCTCGTGGTGTGTTTTTCTACCGCAAGATTTTTAAGCGCGCGCCGCTGTGCTGCGCGCGGGCCACAGGCGTAAGCAGGATTTCGCAAAGTTGCTGCACGCCGGACTGCAGCAGGCAGGTGTCCCTTGCTGGTTTGCGCCACATGATGTGCAGGGGGCAAAAAGCTACATGAACAGATTGATGATGCCATACAGGTGCATGAGCGGCTGCTGCTGATCCTCTCTCCGGACAGCATCCACAGTGAGTGGGTGAAAACTGAGATCATCAAGGCGTGCAATCGAGAGCGCAAAGAAAAAAGAAGGGTGCTGTTTCCCGTTCGGCTGAAGATTAGCTATAAACAACTGAAGCAGTGGGAGTGTTTTGATCCGGCCACGGGTAGGGATTTAGCGCCAGAGATCCGTGAGTATTACGTCCCGGATTTCACAGACTGGGAATCAGCGACGAAATTTAGAGAAGAGTTTGACAAACTGATCAGAGATTTGAAGAAGCCGGACGAGGTAGGCAAAGCCGCTGAGGCTTAGCACCGCGCCCTTCGACTTCGCTCAAAGCAGACTCTACGGCGCTGAGCGTTTCAATATCTTTAAACGTAGAGACGTATTTCCCAGAAGTAATTTGCATCTCACCCGGTACCCTGATAATCTAACTAACCGGTTAATTAATTCGATTTCACGGTAATGACCGGCCGACCAGCCCGAACAAATGATGAAAGCCGGCCGCCCAGCTTGAATAGCAAATAGCCGGACTGGAAACAATGAACCTGCAACCAGTACCCAATGCATCTAAATTTCGATATCGCAGCGAGAAGGGAATGATGAAGACAAAAGTTGTCTGGGCAAGTGTGTTCTTTTTTCTTGCAGCATTGGCTGCAGAGGCCCAGATACCCTCACTGGTACCGGCGGCGCCGGCGCCATCCCAAACTGAGTCGCAATCGCCCCAACTGACTCTTAGCCAGACGCCCTCGGTGGACACTTTCAACGGCAGCGGCGCGGTGGACAAGCTGGTTCCCGGGGTGATTCCGCTTTCACTGCTGGATGCAATGGACCGTGGGCTAAGACACAACCTGGGATTGCTGCTCTCACAGCAGCAAAGTGATCAGGCACGGGCGCAATATCGCAAGCAGTTGAGCCTGTTGTTGCCCAACGTTTCCGGCAATGTGAGTGAGGCTGTAAACCAGATCAACCTGGCGGCTTTCGGTATCCCACTGCCGCAGGGGCTTGCGTCGCCAGTGATTGGGCCGTTTGGAGTATTTGATGCCCATGCCAGCATGAGAGAGACGTTGCTGGACTTTAACGCGCTGAACAAGATCCACGCTGCGGCGGAAAACGAGAAGGCTGCAAAATTCACTATTCTGGATGCGCGCGAGCTTGTGGTGCTGGTGGTGGGAAATGAATATCTGCTGACCCTTGCGGATGCAGCGCGGCTGGATACAGCCAAGGCGCAACTCACGACGGCGCAAACTATCTTACAGCAAACCGGCGATCTGAAAAATGCGGGCGTGGCCGCGGGCATTGACGTGCTGCGCGCACAAGTACAGATGCAGACACAGCAACAGCGCGTGCTGGCGGCGCAAAACCAGTTTGAACGCCAGAAAATGCAACTGGCCAGGACGATCGGCTTGCCGGTTTCACAACAGTACCAACTCACAGATACCGTTCCCTACGCGCCTCTCGAAGCCATGAACCTGGATCAAGCTCTGGCGCAAGCTTATAAACAACGCCCGGAGTATCTGGCGGCTGAGTCGCGTACTCGCGCTGCAGAGCTGGCAGTGAAGGCGGCAAAAGGCGAGGCGCTGCCGACCGTCGAGGTAAATGGGCAAACCGGGATCATTGGCCCGGCGCCGGGGAATTCAGAAGCAACTTACAATCTCTCCGCCGGCGTGCATGTCCCAATTTTTCAGGGCGGGAAGGTGAAGGCAGACGTGGCCCAGGCAGAAGCGCAGTTGAGCCAGAGCAGAATGCAACTGGAAGACCTGCACAGCCGGGTGGAATTTGAAGTGCGTTCCGCGCTGCTGGACGTAAAGACCTCTGATGACCAGGTCCAGGTGGCGCGGCAGCAGATTGATTTGGCAGCGGAACAACTGAAAGAAGCGCGCGACCGCTATGCCGCCGGTGTTTCCGGAAGCCTTGAGGTAGTGCAGGCGCAGGAGGCCGTTGCCTCAGCCAATGACAACAACATACAAGCTTTGTATCTGAACAACGTGGCCAAGCTCTCACTGGTGCGGGCGCTGGGTGAAGCAGAGCAACGCACGCGAGCTTTCTTGGGAGGAAAATAAGGTGCCTGAACCGGTAAAAATATCGCCACAATATGACGAAGAAGAAGATGTGAAACAGCCGGAGCGGACTGATCGGGAGGGAAGTGATGGTGACCGGCAGCCCAGCCAGGAGAGCCACGGGGGCGCCAGGCGGAAGTTAGGCTATTTTCGCGCTCATCCACACGCAAAATGGGTGATATTGGCAGTGGTGGTGGTGCTGATAGTTGCGGGCATTTTTGTATGGCAATACTACTCGGTTCGCGAATCGACTGACGACGCGCAGATTGACGGCCACATTGATCCCATCAGCTCTCGCGTGATGGGCACCGTGATCAACGTGCTGCATGACGATAACGAAGTAGTGCAGGCCGGCACGCTGCTAGTGGAACTTGATCCGAAAGACTATGAAGTTGCCGTGGACCGCGCGCGCGCTGACCTGGCCAATGCCGAAGCCAATGCTGTTGCGGCGAAAGTCGGTGTTCCATTGACGCAGACTACCAGCTCAAGCCAGCTTACGGCAGCGGATGCTGCGGTGAAAGCAGCGCAGCGCGATATTGAATCGGCGCAGGCGAGGCTGAATGAAGCGCAGGCCAATTACGCCAAGGTGTCCGACGACCTGAAGCGCATGGAATTGCTGATCGCGAAAGATGAAGTTTCACGGCAGCAATATGACGCCGCAGTAGCAGCCGACAAAGCAGCGAAAGCGAACGTTGACGGGGCCACAGCAGGTATTGCTGCGGCAGAAAGCAAAGCTGCCCAGGCCCAGGCCCAGGCGGAAGCGGCGCGCACCGTCCCAGAACAGCTTAAGGTAACGCAAGCGCGTGCCGGCGCGGCCTCAGCAGAAGTGCAGAGGGCGATCTCAGCACTGGCGCAGGCTGAGCTGAACCTGAAATACACCAAGATCTACGCGCCTGTGACCGGCGTACTGAGCAAGCGTAGCGTTGAGCCCGGACAAGTATTGCAAGCAGGCCAGCCGCTGTTTTCCATTGTGAACCTTGACGACATCTGGACCACCGCCAACTTCAAAGAAACGCAGCTCAAGAACATGAAGGTGGGGCAGAAGGCCCAAATCAAGGTGGATGCCTATGGAAAAGATTTTGACGGCACGGTTGAGTCAATCGGCGCCGCCACGGGAGCGCGGTTCAGCCTTCTGCCGCCGGAGAACGCGACAGGCAATTATGTAAAAGTTGTGCAGCGCATTCCGGTGCGCATTCGCTTTGCGAAAGGTGAAGATCCCAACCGTCAACTGCGACCAGGCATGTCCGTTGAGCCAACCGTATATACCAAATAGCAAACAAGACGCCCGCGATTGCCGGCTTCCATTTTTTTGGGTCGGCATGGATTGCGCGCCAGAGTTCGTATCTAACATGAGGCGGAAGTGAGTTCCAGCAGCACAACCATATCGATGACCAACCGGATCACGGGCGAGATTAACCCGTGGATCGTGGCCATTTCCGTGATGCTGGGAACTTTCATGGAAGTTCTCGACACCACGGTGGTCAACGTCTCATTGCAGAATATTGCCGGCAGCCTTTCTGTAACGCCGGAAGAATCCACCTGGGTCCTGACTTCATATCTTGTTGCGAATGCTATTGTTCTTCCGCTCACCGGATGGCTGGCCAATTATTTTGGCCGGCGCAACGTTTTGCTGGCGTCGGTGGGCGGCTTTACGATTTTTTCATTTCTCTGCGGCATCGCGCCCAACCTGCCATTGCTGATCGTCTTCCGCGTGTTCCAGGGCGCAGCAGGCGGAGGTTTGCAGCCGCTCTCGCAAGCCATCCTGATGGAGGCTTTCCCGCCGGAGAAGCGCGCAAAAGCCATGGCATTCTGGGCGCTGGGCATTGTGGTTGCGCCCATGCTTGGCCCGGTGCTCGGGGGCTGGATCACTGACAGCTATAGCTGGCGCTGGCTTTTCTACATCAACATCCCTGTAGGGATTATGGCTGTGATCATGGCCTTGATGTTCATTCATGATCCGCCGTACATTAAGCGCGGCGAAGGCGGCATTGACTATTGGGGCATCGGCTATCTGGCGCTGGGTATCGGCGCGCTGCAGATCATGCTCGATAAAGGCCAGGAAGATGACTGGTTCGGTTCAAGATTTATCCTCACGTTGTTCATCCTGTGCGTGGTTGGCTTGGTAGCGTTTGTCATACGGCAGCTCACCACGGACCATCCGGTGGTGGACCTGAGAATTTTCAAGAACCGCACCTATGCCACCGGTGTGTTTCTCATGACGGTGCTGGGCTTCGTGCTTTACGGCAGCACTGTACTCATTCCGCTCTGGCTGCAAACGCTCATGGGATATCCAGCGCTCCAAGCCGGACTGGCCATGCTGCCGCGCGGCCTGGGATCGTTCCTGTTCATGCCTCTCGTCGGCATACTCATGGGCAAGATTGAAGCGCGCCGTTTGCTGGGCACAGGTTTGTTGGTTGCTGCTTATAGCCTCTATCAGTTGTCAATGTTGAACCTGAACGCCGGCTACTGGGACATTTTCTGGCCACAGCTTCTGCAGGGCACATCACTGGGATTGCTGTTTGTGCCGCTCACCACCATCACCAACGGCCCAATTCCCAAAGAGCAGATGGGCAACGCCACCAGCCTCTTCAACCTGATGCGAAATATCGGCGCCAGTATCGGCATTGCCAGCGTGACCACCACCTGGCAGCGTCACGTTCAGTCCCACATCAATGACTTGTCAGCGCATGTAAATCCGTACAGCCCCACCACGCAAAGCATGGTCCAGGCGATAAAGCAATCCTTGATCGCCCGCGGCATGGACGCTGCCACCGCTACGCATCAAGCGATGGCCAGCCTTTTTGCTACGGTACAACAACAGGCCGCCATGATGTCCTATGCAGACACATTTTTTCTCCTGGCAGTGATGTTTGTGTGCGGCCTGCCTTTGATCTTTCTGATGAAGAAGCCGCCCAAGGGCGGCGGCGGGCCAGCAGCGATGGGGCACTAAATTCAAAATTAGTAATTTCAAATTTAATGCTTGATTCGATCTGCGCTTATCAGAGTTAATCTGTGGCGATACTCTTACCTTTACCGATCACAGCCACCCGATGTCTCGCAAAGGCTAAATTAATAAGTTTCTTATCCCAGATTGCTCATAAGGGTGCTAGAGTACTAAAACGCTGTTAGGTTTTGCGGAGGCGTGCATGATCGTAGGCGCGCATCCGTTTTTCTTGAAAGAATCCAGCCTCCTGATATCAGGAGCACTTCCTTGTTAGGGTCCCGAAACGCAATGAAACACCCAGCCGCCCAGGCTGGCGCGTTCGTTGCAGACCAAATAACACTTTTAGCTCGACTGCTTGCGCGCACAAGGCTCGCCAGCCGAGGATCGTGCCCTAGCCACGACGAAGGGAGTAAATCGCAAATGCCCACCCCAGCTACCGCACAATACACGCCGTTTAGCAAAGATGTTATGGGCCGTTATGTATGCAATGGCCTGGACGAAGCTCTGGCAAGTACCGATTCGTCTCGCAGCGCAAATGCTCGAATGTTTGACATTATTATCGTGGGCGGAGGCTCCTTTGGATCAGTCTGCGCCCAGCACCTGTTTACCCAAGACAACACCCACAGTCATCGGATTCTCGTTTTGGAAGGCGGGCCCTTCAGCATTCCAGAGCACGTGCAGAACCTGCCCCTGTTTGCTGGACTGAATGTCCCCGGCGCCACCAGCATTCAGGATCTTCGGAATCAAGGACAGTTTGGACCCGACAAGCCGCGCGAAGAGGTCTGGGGGATTGCCTGGCACTCGTCCACAAAATTTCCCGGTCTGGCGTACTGCCTGGGCGGACGATCGTTGTATTTCGGAGGGTGGTGCCCGCAGCTTCTCGATGCCGAAATGAATGCGTGGCCGCAAGCAGTTCGCGATGATCTGGATGCCAATTACTTTGCCCAGGCGAGCGAACAGATCGGAACAAACGTTACAAACGACTTCATATCTGGTGCCCTGCACGACACGCTGCGGCAGATGCTATTTGACGGCATTCAGGCCGGCAGTGTGTCCGAGGCGATTCCGCTCAACCAGCTTCCAGTGCATCCACCTATTCAAGCCGATATTGATCAACTTGAAGCACCTCTGGCAATCCAAAGCACAACAAGGCCAGGTTTTTTTCCGTTCAACAAGTTCAGTGCGGCGCCGTTGCTTGTTAGAGCAACAAGAGCAGCTTTCTCTGAGAGCGGCGGAGACGATTTCAAAAAGCGTCTCATGATAGTCCCACGCTGCCATGTAATTCAGCTCCAGTCTGAAAACGTGGTGGCCAATGGGCAGTTACTCAAGCGCGTGCACACTGTTTTGACCGATCAGGGACCGGTTTCTGTGCCGCAGGGTGGTATCGTCATCGTTGCATTGGGGACCATAGAGAGCACCCGTCTCGCGTTACTCTCCTTTAGCGATGTGGCCAATGCAAACCAGTTGGGGCGTAATCTGATGGCACATCTGCGGTCGAACGTCACCATTCGAATACCGCGGAGCTCCTTGCCGGGTAATCTTCCTCAAGAACTTATGGCATCTGCGCTGTTCGTTAAAGGCCGGCATCAATATGCCGATCATTCGTTCGGTCATTTCCATCTGCAAATCACTGCGGCGGGGTTGGGCAACCTGGGCACGGACTCTGAGGCTGAATTGTTCAAGAAGATTCCCGATATCGACACTTTTGACGCCTTCAACAATGCTCATGACCAGGCGGTCGTTATCACCATACGCGGGATTGGCGAATTGCAGCCCGGTAATCCAGCCAATCAAGTCCGTTTGGATCCCGAGCTTGATGAATCGGGTGTACAGCGGTGCTTCGTATCCTTGCCAGATCCAGCGCAGCCCGCTACATCACAGAGCCAGAAAGACCGAGAACTTTGGGACGCGATGGATCAAGCTAGTGATCAGGTGGCCAAAATTTTCGCAAATGGCGCTGACTTTGAGATTTTCACCGGCAGTGGGCCAATCAAGGTGGCAGCGAACACCGATTTGCGCGCGGTGTTCCCGTACACTCCGGGCAGAAGAGATGGCATGGGAACCACACATCACGAGGCGGGGTCCTTGGCGATGGGGGTTGATCCAGCAATTTCCGCAACCAACCCAGACGGCCGCCTGCATGAGGTCGCGAATACGTATATTGCGGGTCCAGCACTCTTCCCCTCATTGGGTTCACCGAATCCGATGCTCACGGGAGTGGCGCTTTCCCGGCGATTAGTAGATCGTTTGGTGACTGGCGGGCTCATGCCGTCTGCACAAGCCAGTGGTCCAGATCCGGGATTTCAGGGCCTCTTTAACGGTACATCAGGCAGTTTCTCTCAATGGCAGCTCGCAGGGGCGGGCAATTTCTCCCTGATCGCTGGAGAATTAATCGTTGAGCCAGGTAACGACTTAGGCTTGCTGTTTCTGGCGACGCAAACTTTTTCAGATTTCCTCTTGAAGCTGGAATTCCAACTGGGCCGAATTGATGATAATTCCGGCATCTTCGTTCGGTTCCGTAACCCGAGACTTCCGGTTCCCGATCGGAACATACCGGGAGTTTCTTATCCCTATAACAATCAAGCATTCGTGGGCGTGGATACCGGATTCGAGATCCAGATCGACGAGTTGGCGCGCGGAACGCCCAATGGTCTGGACGAGCATCGTACTGGAGCTGTGTACGGCATTCCAATCGGCGCAAATCCGGGACAACAGGACTATCGGCGAGGCCCCGGGTTGGTTCCGGGACAATGGAACACCTACGAAATCGAAGTCAGAGGCAACACATATGTTGTGCGCCTCAACGGCCAACAGACCACCAGGTTCATCAACACAGATTTGTTCAGAGGCAAGGCCAATGCAACCAGTCCAGATTCCGGCTATATCGGAATACAGTCCCACACAGGTCGCCTGAAATTCAGGAATGTGCAAGTAATGGAGCTGCCGCCCGCACTTGCGGCCGGTCCCGATGAAGTTGTCGCAGCCGCCGAACGGTTCGCTCCGGTGGAAGCGCCAATCAAAGAGCAAGAACCGGAGCCGGCGCTGGTTGAAGCAAGAAAGAAAGTGGCGAAAAAGACCGCTTAGGATATTCCTTTCAGTGATCATAGGGGAAATGTGGCGCGTTGAACTCGACGCGCCATATTTTGTTCACGAAATAGTCACTTGCAGCTATCGCTGACCATTTTCAGATGCGTTACGCTGATGTCGCCCGCTTCAGCCCCTTCTTTCTTCTCATTCTTCTCATGCTCCTCAGCTTCGCCGTTTTCCTTCTCGGCTGATTCTGCCCTGAGTGTCCCTGTGATCGTGACTTTATGACCGAGATGCTGAGACAGCTTCACAGCCTTGCTGCGGAGGCCATATGTTTTCCCGTCCTCTCCAGTGATGGAATACTCTCCAGGCTCGTCACCCTTCTGTAAGCAACCCGTGACGGTGGTTTTGCCACCAGCTGGTTTTTCCTGAGCGGACGCGGTCGGTGATACATAGGCACTGAACGCCAAGCCGAATACGAGCAAAGCGAACAACCGAACTAGCTTTTGCATAATCAACCTCCTGATGATCGAAGCGGCACAAGCTCGGATTCCTGGATTTATCGCAGAGTTGGCCAGTCTGGCCAGCCAAATGTCAGTGGCACGATGGACCTTCACGACCTACCAGCTCCTTAAATTTAAGAATTTGCTCATCGTCCCATCTTGGCGCGATTCCTCTTCTATGCGCTGCAGGCCATCGGTATAATTTCCTGCAATCTGGCCAACTTACACTTGTGAGGTCGCTGACGATGAAAACTCGGTTTTTCTCGCTCTTCTTGTTGAGTTTGGTTTTCTTTTCTGCCGTTGCAGTGGCGCAGACTTTCCGCGGTGGAATCCAGGGAACCGTCACGGACAGTTCCGGAGCGGCAATTGCCGGAGCTGAGGTAACGGTCAAGAGCGCAGAAACCGGGTTAGTGCGCACGGTCACAACCAATGACCAGGGCGATTACCTGGTGACTGAGCTGCCGCTGGGTACTTACAGCGTGAGCGCCACCAAGCAGGGATTTCGCGCCAAGCTGGTAAATGGCGTGACCGTTGCTGTGGCCGCAAACACGCGGGCAGACGTTCAGTTGGCGCCGGGCGAGGTGAAAGAAGAAGTGGTCGTGATTGCAGAACCAGCGCCATTCATCGATACAACGGGAAATACGCTGGGAGGAACCCTCCAGAAGGAGCAATTGGCCAATCTTCCCGTGAACGGCGGCGACTTTGCCAAGTTGCTGACTCTGGTACCCGGCGCCGGATCAGACCCGAACGGTGACAGCGATTCACCCGGCTCGTTTGGCACGTTCAGCATCAACGGAAATCGCGGACGCGCGAACAACTACCTGCTGGACGGTACGGACATGAATGATGGCTATCGCAATGATCCGGCCATCAATGAAGCGGGTGTGTTTGGCACGCCGGCAACATTGCTGCCGATTGACGCGCTGGAAGAAGTGGCCGTTCTCTCCAACATGGAGCCGGAATACGGGCGCAACTCAGGCGCAGTGGTAAACATTGTGACCAAGTCCGGAACGAATACGATCCACGGTTCAGGGTTTGAATATTTTCGCAATAACGGTCTTGATGCGCGCAATGCGTTTAACAGCCGGCTGGATTCAAGCGGCAATCCGATTCCGCAGGATGTTTTTCATAACAACCAATACGGCGGCTCGCTGGGCGGGCCGATCATCAAGGACAAAACATTCTGGTTTGTTGCCTATGAAGGCTGGCATGAAAATGGCGGCCTGCCCGGAGTGGCCAGCGTGCCTTCGCAGGCGCGCGTGAACGCCTTTACCGGTGGCGGTGGCGTGATCAATCCGGTGATCGCCAATCTGCTGCAACGGAATCCCTGGAGCATTCCACTGCCTGCCGTCGGCGATACCGGCGCTGACAATGCCACGGTCCAGGTCACAGACCATTTCAATAATCGGGTTGACAGCCTGATTTTGAAGATTGATCAGCACCTTGGCCAGGGCGACAGCTCTGACCTGCTGACCGCGCGCTATTTCTTTGGCGATAGCGACCAGAGTTTCCCGCTGGCGCTGGGCGGCGGCACCACCGTCCCCGGCTTCAATACGGTTACCCCTACGCGCGTGCAGGTGCTTTCACTTTCTTATACGCATTTGCTCTCGCCCAAACTGCTGCTGGAGATTCGCGGTGGCTGGAACCGCTTTGCTGAAGGCTTCTTTCCCGAGGACCAGAATTTCGATCCTTCCACCATTGGCCTGAACACGGGCGTGACCAATCCGCAGGATTTTGGCCTGCCGCAGATCAGCTTTAGTGATGGCACCAGCGGCCTGGGCGGAAACAACTCAATTCCGCGGCACCGTTTTGATACCAACTGGCAATACTTCACCAACCTTGCTTACCAAACCGGCAGGCACAACCTGAAGTTTGGCTATGAATACCGGCGCACTACAGTCAACCAGTTTTACGATCTCGGCTATCGCGGGCGATTGAAGTTTCTGAGCTTTGAAGACTTTCTTGCCGGCAACATCACCAACGGCGGCAGCCAGTTTGCGGGCGATTCCCAGCGCACCACGCACCAAAACAACTCCGGCTTTTACGTGCAGGATAATTTCCGCTTTAGCCGCAAGCTCACCGTGAATGCCGGCCTGCGCTGGGATTATTTTGGCGTGATCTATGAAGACGGCAACCGCTTCAGCCTCTTCGATCCGGCCACGGATTCGCTGCAGCTTGTTGGCCAAGGCGGCGGCCCAAGTTCGTTGTATCCGAAGGACTTGAACAATTTTGCTCCGCGCCTGAGCGCCGCTTATGACATCTTTGGCAGCGGCAACACGATTTTGCGCGCAGGCTGGGGCCTGTACTATGACGCTTTTTCCCAGGATTTTTTCATCGGGCATTTTCCCTTCAACACATTTAATCCTGGCCCGGCCTATAACGGCGTTGGCGCCTCAGCCATCAACGCAGCGGGCAACGTTGCCGGCACAATCGTAAACGGCGCGCCCATCTTTACCAGCTTTAGCCCCACTGCTGATGCGTGGACTGTGGACCCGAACATCCGCACGCCTTATATTCAAAACTACAACGTCAATGTTGAACAGGCGTTGGGCAAGCAGATGGCGCTTACGGTTGGCTACGTGGGCTCGGCGGGAACCAAGCTCTTCCGCTTCCGCGATATCAACCAGGAAGATCCGGCCACCAGCACATTTCCGTTTGCCGGGTTCAACATCATCAACCAGTTTGAGTCCACTGCCAGCTCGCGTTACAACAGCCTGCAGGTTACCTGGAAGCTGCGCAACTGGCGCAGGGTAAATTCGCAACTTTCATGGACGTGGTCACACTCCATTGATAACGCCAGCGACGGCGAAGATTTTGTCCCCAACGCCGCCCAGCCTGATAACAGCCTTAATCCCGGCGCGGAGAAGGGGAACTCAAACTTTGACGCACGCCATCGCCTGACCTGGATGTTTGGTTATACGCTGCCGAATCCGTCAGTGGCCAAGGCACTGACTCATGGCTGGTCAGTGAATGGGCTGCTGCGTCTCTCCAGCGGACAACCCTATAACCTGAACTCATTTGAAGACTTTAACAACAGCAATGAATTCTTTGAACGGCCTGATATTGTCGGCAACCCTTTCGCCGGGACAGGCGGCCACAACAAGCTGCTAAACCTTGGCGCCTTTGCCGCGCCGTGTGACTGGGACCCAGTGAACGGCGTTTGCTTCGGCGGCTTCCATTTCGGCAATCTGGGACGCAATGCGTTCATTGGGCCTGACTTCAGGAATTTTGATTTTTCCCTGGCCAAAGATACCAAGCTGAATGAGAGGCTCAACATGCAATTCCGCGCGGATATCTTCAACCTGTTTAACCATCCCAATTTTTCCAACCCCACGCTGCCTAACTTCCTGGTGGATTTGGAAACCAACGGCGGTGTTGCTTCAGTGCCGGGCGATCCAAAGTGTGCTGCTGCGCCATTCATCGGCTGCCGCGCGTTCGGTCAGGGTTTTCTGCCGACTAATGCAACTCCAGATGTCGCGATCGGCTATCCGTTCCTCGGCGGCGGAGGCTCACGCGATATTCAGCTGGCGCTGAAGTTCACGTTCTAAAGCGCGGCAGCAGGTTTCAAAAATTACGTTCATGGCGATCTCGGGTTGTTGTAGTGACCGGGATCGCTGACAACCCTCGTCCTGGGATAAACCGATGTAGCCGGTACGGAAGCGATTGGACCTGGAGGCAGTTTTTTCCGTTAATAATTGCGAACTTTCACCGTCATATTGTGACAGGATGCCTACTCGACGTCGCGCGATCAAATTACTTCTGGCCGCAGGAGCCGGTGCAGTGGCTACCGGTTTGTACACCTGGCGATGGGAACCGCACTGGCTGGAATTTACTTATCCAACGCTGCCGGTGCGTGACTTGCCGCCGGAACTTGAAGGCAAAACGCTGGCACAGATCACAGACACACACATCGGCCCTATAGTTGACGACGACTACATCATCGAATCCTTTCGCCGAACAGAGGAGCAGTCGCCAGATTTCGTGGCTGTCACTGGAGATTGGATCAGTTACCGCGATGCGCGCCAGTTCAATCAGTTACAGCGTGTGCTGGCGTACATTCCGCACGGAAGACTGGGAACAGCCGGGATTCTCGGCAACCATGATTACGGGCGTAGGTGGAGCATGCTGGATGTCGCCGAGAGAGTTTCAAGCATTGCGTCGGATGCCGGCGTTACTATCCTGCGCAATGAAGCTGTTACGATGGCTGGACTGCAATTTATTGGGCTCGATGATTTCTGGAGCCCGCGCTTTGATCCAGCACCGGTGCTCGCGCAGCATAGCGCAGAAAATGTTCCCACCGTCGTGCTATGCCATAACCCCGATGTCGCCGATCTGCCAGTGTGGAGCACTTATCAAGGCTGGATCCTTGCTGGGCACACTCACGGAGGCCAGTGCAAGCCGCCGTTTCTGCCACCACCCGAATTGCCGGTAAAGAACCGGCTCTACACCTCTGGCAAGTTCCGTCTATCCGGCAATCGCAAGATGTATATCAGCCGCGGCGTTGGCCATTTGCTGCGAGTGCGCTTCAATGCCCGGCCAGAGATCCCGATCTTTACTTTGCGCCGTGAAGAATAAGTTTGACATCAGACCAAGGGCAGTTTCATCGAACATCCTTGGATAGCACACTTTCAGTTTTATTCCCGCATTTCGAAAAAATATTTCTCGCTTAAATCAGGGAATATCCGGCCGCCTGTTTGGTTTTACATGGTGTGAACGCAAGGCTGATCAAAAAAGACGCCTTCATAAAACCAAATAGGAGAAATCACATGACAAAGACTTTGGTCCGTATGCTCGCTCTGGCAACCCTGGCAACATCGCTTTCAGCTTTCGCCGCCGCGGGTGAATCCAAACACAATGACGCAGCCAACACTTCCACCAGCAAACAGCAAAATGGCTGCGGCACTGCCAAGGAAGATAAGAACACCAGGAAAGACGGGAAGACGCAGCAGGAAAAAGACTTTGACCGCCTGTTGATGGGAATCTATGGATGAGCAGGCTTTTAGGCGCAAAGCCTATCGGCGGAGGGTGAAAGAAAAGGCATCGCCACGCGGCGATGCCTTTTTTATACCGGCCTGCAAGCGGCTGTTAGTGTTTATAGTTCGAATTGATGAACTCATCGATATCTTTGTGCAGCTTGCTGTGCTGTTTTTCATCGATATACATCATGTGCCCGCCTTCGTAATAGGCAAAGCTGATGTTCTTGCGCACCCCCGGCTCAAGGTGCATGTGCGAGACCGTTTGTTCAATGCCATTGAACGGCGTGGCCACATCGTAATATCCGCAGACCACCAGCACTTTCAGGTAAGTCTGCTGCGTCATGGCTGCGCGTAGCACCTCCGCGACCTCAGTGTTTCCGGTCTGGTCCCACGGACGCACGTTGGCGGTCACAGTGTAATACATATCGCTGTCCCACTTCAGCTCGCGGCGAACATAATCGTGGAACGTGGCCACGAATGCGCCTTCATAGGAAGCCTCACTTGGATCGTAGTCCGGGCGCTCGCCAGCAGCGTCCTGCTCCATACCGGTAAAGCGTGAATCCAGGCGGCCGACAGTGAGGCGCTTGTCGCGCTCCAACTCGCGGAACCAGCGGAACGGGCTGACCCGCAGATTTGCTTCTTCTATATATTTGGGCGAAAGCGCCGTGTAATGCGCAATTTCATCTACGATCTTTTTACGTTCTTCCGGAGTCAGCGTGTCGCCTTTTGCGAGCGCGGCGGCGTAGTCGCCATGGGCAAAGACGCGGGCTTTCTCGGCCACCTGATCGATCGTTAGATTTTGCAGATCGGGCTGGAGCAGGTGGTGATACCACGCGGTGGTGACGTAAGTAGGCAAAAAGAATTCCGTGCGATCGTCAGCGCCCCAGTTGGCAAAAGCCACGGTCGAGACCAGCACGATTCCGTTCAAATAGACTTCATGGCGCTCCTGCAGCACGCCGGAAAGCTCAGCAGAGCGGGTGGTGCCATAACTTTCACCGATCAGGAATTTAGGCGAGAGCCAGCGCTCATTGCGCGTGATGTATTGGTAGATGAAGTCGGCAAACCAGTTTGCATCCGCAATAATGCCGTGGAACTGCGCAGGATTCTCTCCGGGAGCAGGCCTGCTATAGCCGGTGGAGATGGCATCGATAAAAACCAGGTCGGTGGCGTCGAGAAATGAATCTTCATTGTCCACAATGGAATAAGGCGCGGGCATACCGTGGCCATCGGCTGTGAGCACTACACGCTTTGGCCCCATGCCCATGTGGGTGAAGAGAGAAGCTGATCCCGGGCCGCCGTTATAGACAAAAGAGATTGGGCGCCTGGATTCATCGACGCCATCCTTTGTATAGGCCACGTAGAACATGGTGGCCTTGGGTGAACCGTCATCGGCGCGGATCACGTAGGTGGCGGCGGTGGCCGTGTAATTAATCTGCTGTCCGCCAATGCGCGCGGTGTGATGCGTGACAGAAGTCTTTTCTTCCGGCGCCGGCCCGCGGTGCGGCTGGCCGTCACCTTGTGGTTCTGCTGGACGTGCGCGCTCCCGTTGTTGCTGTGGAGGCCGTTGCGCCTGCGGCACAGTCATTTGGGAAGCTGACGGCCGTTGCTGCTCAGCGCGGCTGGGTTGCTCAGCGCGATTGGGTTGCTGTGCCGGCGGTTGCTGGCTGGGTTGTTGTTGCGGCGGATTGGCTTGTGCGGTGGCTGCTCCGGCAGTTGCCAGAGCAAATGCTGCAATGACGAGAACGCTCCTCATCCCCATGTCGTTTGGTTCTCCTTAATCGTTAGTAAAACGAGTATGAAATGGAGAATCATACGCCATGTTGACCGATGAAAAACAGGGAGGTCCACCTCCGATCTCTTCTGCACAAGTCGTGAACCGCGACTTGGCAACGCAAACGGGAAATAAAAGTTGCGCTTGAAATGACTAATTTATTTTTGCCGGGGCATGGCCTTCTGCAACGCCAATTCTGCAACATTCCTTAACGGTTGTGTTTACACCAGTGACCCGGAGCTGGCTGGAAACGGGCAAGCTCCCAAAGAACCTGGAGGAAATTGGAGATTATGAAGCGAATTTGTACAGGCATTTTGACAGTGTTTTCACTTGCGACCGTGGCCGCGTTTGCACAGAGCAGCGGCGCTCCCACTACCAGCACACCTGTGACCGGCCAGACCATTCAGGACCGCAAAGACAACCAGCAGAAACGCATTGGCGAAGGCCTGGAAAACGGCTCACTGACGGCCGGCGAGGCCGGCAAGCTGGAAAATAAAGAAAAGAACCTGAACGGGGAAGAGCGCGATATGCGGGAAGACAACGGCGGAAAGCTGAGCGCGGCTGATAAAGCCAAACTTACCCGCCAGCAGAACCGGCTGAGCAACAATATCTATAATCAGAAGCACGACGCGCAGACGCAGCCTAAGATCAATAATGAAGTGAATACCCGCGATCGCAACCAGCAGAAACGCATTGGTGAAGGCGTGGAAAATGGCTCCCTGACCGCGCGCGAAGCCACCAACCTGGAGAAGAAAGAAACCAGGCTGAACAAGGAACAGCGCAATGATCGCGCAGCCAACGGCGGCAAACTCACCCAGGGTGAAAAGACGAAGATCAACCGCCAGCAGAACCACGTCTCAAAGCAGATCTATAACAAGAAACACAATGGAAGAAAGCGCGGATAACGGAAGCCAGTGCAGGTTTTGGGTGGCCCTTCTCTGGATGAGGAGGGCCGTTGTTTTTGCTAACGATTGCGAAGCATTGAAGTCGCGGTTCGATGAACGTTGGCTTAGGGCCCACGACGTCAGCTTCAATGAGGCGCTGAGATGGTTTAGCCAGTGCGCTTGCTGCTTGCAGGCCGGGATTTCGACTTGGGCTTACTTTTGCCCTTGAGATTGAGCGCCACGGCAGAGCGGATAAGATCTTTCAAGGCCGCCTCATCGATCTCGTCGCCTTCATGGATGTCGATGGCGCGCCTGACATTCCCTTCAAGGCTGGAATTGAAGAGATGCGAAGGGTCCTTCAACGCAGCTCCTTTGGCAAATGTCAGCTTGACGGCGTTTTTGTACGTCTCTCCGGTGCAGATGATGCCGCCGTGGGAAAAAACGGGAGTCCCCGGCGATGACACCTTGGCCCACTTCCACTCTTCCACGATCTCAGGGTCTGCCTGGCGTATGAGCTCGCGCACTCTCGCCAGCGTCTTCCCGCGCCAGTCGCCTAGTTCCCTGATCCTGGCGTCAATGGTTGCAGAAGCAGATTCTCCTGGGACAGCTTGTTTCATAGAAAGCTCCAATTGTTAAGCCTATTTTAGATTAGCCGGCGTTGTTGGACGAAAACATGGTTCATTTGCCACACTCGGTCCAGGCGTCACCTTCAGCGAACTATTTCTTGTCCCCGGGGCCCTTGGCGGGTGCGGCTTCTTTCAGTGTCCCTGCGCCGCTCGATGCAGGTTGCGTTGCTCCGCCTCCTGCAGCAGAGGTCGCGGACTGCGTTCCCTGTGGCTCCGGCTTGGGAGGCATATCTGCGGCGGTGAAGCGTGGAAGCATATCGTCCCGCATGGAGAGTTGGTACACCATGGCGGCAACCTCGATTGCATCTTTCTTTACATCGTCTTCAATGATCCGCTCGTAGGTATCAAGGTTGGTGTGCCATGTGTCGGTGAAATATTCAATCGGGTCCTGGCCTAGGCCAATGCCCGGAAGTCCGGCCTCAGCAAAGGAGCTTGAATCTGTGCCTCCGGCGCGGCGGTTCTTGTTGGAAATTGCGCCGGCAATGCCAAGATCGGAAAACGGCAGCAGGATTTCGCGCAGAATGTCGGCATCCTGCGGCGGTCCAAAAACACCGGCGCCCCGGATGCGGCCTGTGCCGGAATCAACGTTGAAATAGGCCACCAGCTTGCTGAATTCCGGCTTGGGTTCTTCAAAGCTGCCGAAGTGCGCCTTGACGTATGCCTTTGAACCCAGCAGCCCTTCTTCTTCGCCGCTCCACAGCGCCACGCGGATGGTGCGGCGTGGTTGCACGCCCAGAGTTTTCAAAATGCGCGCGGCTTCCATCATGACGGCGCAGCCAATCGCGTTGTCAGTAGCGCCGGTGGCTGAGTGCCAGGAATCAAGATGTCCGCCCAGCATCACCACTTCATCTTTACGATCGGTGCCGGGAATTTCGGCGATGGTGTTGTAGGAAGTAGCGCCTTCAGGAAAGATTTTGTTTTCAATATTAAATTCCAGCTTCACCTCGGTCCCATCGGCCAGAATGCGCGCAATGCGTCCGTAGTCCTCATTGCGGAGCACCACGGTGGGCACGACTTTGGCAATGTCATACGTCCGGTTCTGGAAAGCGCGGATATGTCCATTCGCCATGCGCGCATCATTCGCGCGGAGCAGCGCGCCGTTGGCCAGCAGGAATTCGTCAATCTGCTGGTTCATCTGCAGCCCAGTGAGTGTGCCAGGAGGGTTTTGCTGTTGTTGCCGTCCATTGCGCGGCCCAAATTGTCCGGCATTGGGATTTTTGGGATCAAAGCGCTCAGCCACGGTTTTGTCATCCAACCGGCGCGCCGGCACATCGATTACTACCGGAACGACCTCTGCCTTGCCCACCATGACAATTCTGCCTTTGACCTTGTCTTTGATCGAATTGAGGTAAGCCGTCAGATCTTCTTGCTTCGGCTTTTCCGGCGGGACCAGTTGGAATACCGGGGCGGTTACCGTGCCTTTGGTGCCCGGAGTCCAGGCCAGCACTTTGAAGGTGAGCTGGTCATGGATCGGCGCAACAATATAGCCGCTGGCGCGCTCGTTGATCCAACCAGGATGGCCAAAATCCCACGGCTCCAGGTGAGCATTCTGCAGGCCCCATTCCTTCATCTGCCGGATGGCCCATTCGGCCGCGGCTTTGTGGTTGGGTGAGCCGGTGAGGCGCGGGCCATAAATATCGGTCAGAAAATGCATGGTGTGCATGATCTGGGAATGGTCGTTTTCTTCTGCGCGGATCTTCTTATTGATGTCAGCGTCAGCGGCAGATTGCGCTTGCGCAACGGCCAGCGCGGCACACACAGTAAATGCGAAGAGGCGAATGATTTTGGACATCAAAACCGGTCTCCTGTATCGATACATTGGGCTGGTTGTAACAATAGAACGGGAACTAACAATAACGGCAGAAAAGAAGAAAGGCAACGAAGATTTGGGTAGGCGTGATTGAGAGTAGTCTGGTGGCTGCTGGACAGCTTGCCGTCCAGTGCTCAACTGTGGGGGAACGACAATTGAGTCATATTCCAACGGTGATACCATACCTCGAGGATCTGCGCCGTCAGGCGCGACTGAGAATAGCCCGGCAGGAACTGCCGGGTAAAGGAATTAGAAACGCAAGTCCCGCTAGGGACGGCTGAGGCTTTCGTATTCTTACAAGTAATACCTAAGAAATCACACAGAAGAAGGATTGAGAATGTCCTATCACACGCATACCAGCTTGTTGTTTCATTACGTGTTTACAACAAAGAACCGCGTTCCCAGTATTCCCCAGGAATTGCAGGCAAGGCTTTGGGCTTATATGGGTGGTATAGCGCGAGCAAATAAAATGAAAGCGCTTGCCGTGGGGCGGTGTTGTAGATCATTCTCACGTCCTTCTCTCGCTTCCGCCGACAATCACCATAGCCAAAGCGATCCAGTTGTTGAAGGCGGGCTCGTCGCTATGGATGCAGGAGCAAACCGGCAGCCGCCGTTCCGAATGGCAGGAAGGCCATGGCGCGTTTAGTGTTGGAGCCTCGCAAGTGCCGTCGACGATCCGCTATATTGACAGTCAACAACAGCACCACAAGAAGACCAGTTTGGATAAAGAATGGGAGCTGTTTCTCCGCAAACATACCATGTTTCTCGACAGGGCTTAATTTCAGCCGTCCCTGTCGGGACTCGGCTTGTTGGAAACGCTTACCCGGCAGTTCCTGCCGGGCTATTTTCAGGCGCGCCTGGCGGCGCTGATCTCGCCTGACATAAGCTTCAATTTCCTCATTGAAGCATCGACGAAAATATCTCCCTAAACAACTAAATAAAAAAGACTTAAATTGCCAAGGAGCACCACAATTTCCTAAGGTAAAATTCTTCTTGACGCCTATTGCAAATAGTAATATTGTTATTGCAATTAGCGATATGAAACTTGGAGAGAAATTACGCTACCTGAGGTTGATGGAAGGGAACCTTCGCGGCTTTGGTCGCGAGATGACGCAGCAGGAAGTGGTGAAGGCTGTGACGCGCGAACTGAAGATGAAGATCAGCCAGAGC
>DATEHN010000099.1:0-46616 GCA_035279585.1 Candidatus Angelobacter sp.
CCGGCGCCGCACCCGGCCCATGGTTTGCTTTGTGAACGTGCAAAGCGTGGATCGAATCATTTACTCCATTTTCCAAAGATTCAACCTGGAATGGAAAAATCGCACCCTCAAGCTTTTTACACAGGCAGCTTGACATCACCGCCTCTGCTTTTCGATTGACACCTCTCTGCAGCTTGGCTAGCATAAAGTTCGCAATGATTTCCTCGTGCCTGAGCCACCGCCATCATCACCATTATGCAGGCAATAGTGTCGGCGGGGGCCTATAGGAGCTAAGTACAGAGCAATCATAGGATTTAAGGCCCGCCGATAACTGGCGGGCTTTTTGTTTTGGCTTGAAAACCAAAACGCGGAGGCCCGGACATGCCGAGCGGCTTGAAGCAAGGCAGAAGAATTTCAGCTTAAGGAAAATCGCGAAAGCGGTTTGGAGCGAAGCGACATGAAAATAGACTTTGACAAGATGGATGGTCTTGCCCCGGCCATCGTTCAAGAAGATTCTACCGGCGAGGTGCTGATGGTGGGCTTCATGAATCCTGAGGCCTACGCCCGCACGGTGGAAACCGGCTACGTAACTTTCTATTCCCGCACACGTCAGAAACTGTGGATGAAGGGAGAAACATCCGGCAATCGCCTGCGCGTGATCTCTGCGCTGACCGATTGCGACCATGACACGGTTCTGTTCCGTGTCTTTGTGGAAGGAGACGGGCTGGTCTGCCACACTGGCACAAAATCCTGCTTTATGCAGCCGCTGGCGATTCCTAAAGCGGAGGCACAACCATGAAGCTGCGCGTGGGAATACCCAAAGGCAGCCTGCAGGACTCAACCATTGCGCTGTTCAAGCGAGCAGGTCTGAATGTGTACACCAGCAGCCGCTCCTATTTTGCCGGGACAGACGATCCTGAGATCGAATGCATGCTGATCCGCGCCCAGGAGATGGCGCGCTACGTGGATCATGGCGCGCTCGATTGCGGCCTTACCGGCAAAGACTGGGTGGTGGAAAGCGGGTTGGAGCTGGAGACCGCCGCCGAGCTTGTCTATGCCAAACAAAGCCTGGGCAAGGTGCGATGGGTGCTGGCTGTGCCGGAGGACTCGACCTTTCAGAAAGCAGAAGACCTGGCCGGGAAGATCGTTGCCACGGAGCTGGTGAACGTGACGAAAAATTATTTCGCGGCGCGCAATGTTCCGGTAAAGGTGGAATTTTCCTGGGGCGCAACGGAAATCAAGCCGCCTATGCTGGCTGACGCAATTGTTGAGATCACGGAAACCGGCAGTTCACTGCGGGCCAATCGCCTGCGTATTATTGAAACCGTCATGGAATCGAGCACGCAGCTCATCGCCAACAAGGCGGCATGGGCCGATGAGCAAAAACGTCGCAAAATCCAGAACCTTGCTCTTATGCTCTGCGGAGCCATCTACGCGCAAGGGCGCGTCGGTTTGATGCTGAACGTCCGCAAGGCAGATTTGCCGGGAGTGCTGGCCGTGCTGCCAGCGCTGCAAAAGCCCACCATCTCAACCCTAAGTGATGGCGAATGGGTGGCCGTGAATACCATTATTGAAGAAACCACAGCATGGAAGATTATGCCGCAACTGAAGGCCGCGAAGGCGGAAGGCATTGTTGAATATCCCCTGAACAAGGTGGTGCTGTAATGATGCGCGTGCTGCGCGGACGCGCCGCAGAAGCCAAAGTGCGCGCTCTGGAACAGCGCGGCGCAACCGGCCTGGCCAAGGTGGAAAAGCAGGTTAAGCGGATTGTGGCCGATGTCCGCAAGAATGGCGATCCGGCTTTGCGACGCTATGCCGTGAAGTGGGACGGACTCCAGAGCAAGCAAGCGGTCCGCGTCGCAGACACCGAGCTTGAAGCAGCATGGAATTCAGTTACAGAAAACTTCAGGCAGGCGCTGAAGACTGCCGCGGCAAATATTCGCCAGTACTGTGAATGGCAGATGCCGCAAGCGTGGCGCAATGCTGTCTCTCCGGGGATTCAGGTTGGCCAGGTGGTGCGTCCGCTGCAATCAGTGGGCTGTTACGTGCCCGGCGGACGCTATCCCCTGCCCTCCACCATGCTGATGACGGTAATCCCCGCGCAGGTAGCCGGGATTCAGCAGGTTCGCGTGGTCTCTCCACGTCCTGCAGCGGAAACGCTGGCCACTGCATATTTCCTTGGCGTGAAAGAGTTCTATCGCATCGGCGGCGCACAAGCCGTAGCTGCCCTGGCATACGGAACCGCGTCTATCCCAAAAGTGGATAAAATTGTCGGCCCGGGAAATCTATTTGTGACCGCTGCCAAAAAGCTCGTCGCGTTTGATTGCGGAATTGACTTCCTCGCCGGCCCCACAGAGGCTGCCATTGTAAGTGAGCGCGGAGAAGCTCGCTTTATCGCCGCTGATCTGGTGGCGCAGGCCGAGCATGATCCGGACGCTCTTGCTGTTTTCATCACATCCACAGAAGCGCTGGCTGAGAATGTTGCACGTGAAGTAAAGACCGCAGCAGCAGCAAATGAGATTGCGCAAACTTCGCTCAAGAACAATGGCGCAATCCTGCTGGCTGCATCACATGAGCAGGCGCTTGACTTTGCCAACCGGATCGCCGCCGAGCACATTACGATTAATGAGGAAGACCTGTCCCGCATCACAAACGCAGGATCCATCTTTGTTGGCGATTATTCTCCGCAAGCCGCCGGCGACTACGCGGCCGGCCCAAACCACGTTTTGCCCACCGGGGCCGTTGCGCGTTTCCGTGGCGGGCTGAGCGTGCATGACTTTGTGAAGATCATCTCTGTCCAGCAGCTCTCGCGTGATGGCCTTGATCGCATCGGCAACGCGGTGGTCACGCTGGCGGAAGCTGAAGGGTTAAAAGCCCATGCTGAATCCATTCGAGTGAGGTGTTGCCATGCTTAAGGCCCGTAGATGTGTCCGTGAAATGCGCGAGTATCACTCTCCCCTGAGCGGTCCCACTATCAATCTGCGGCTGGATATGAATGAGAACACCACCGGATGCTCGCCGCGGGTGCTGGCAAAACTCAAATCACTGGATGCACGAACGCTCGCTCTTTATCCGCGGCGCGAACCGGGAGAAAAGCTGGTGGCAGATTTTTTAGGCGTCGCGCCGGAACAACTCTTTCTAACCAATGGCGCTGATGAAGGCATTGACCTGCTCTGCCGCGCGTATCTGAATCCAGGAAGCGAGATCGTGGTGGTAACGCCGGCCTTCGCCATGTATGAAGTCTTTGCCCAGACTGAGGACGCCCGGGTGGTGCGCGTGCCCACGGGACCAGAATTCAGCTTTCCTGAGCAAAAGCTGCTTGATGCCATCTCTCCGCAGACCAGAATTGTTGTGATCTGCAATCCCAATAATCCCACCGGCCTGGCGGTGCCGCGTGCCAGCATTGTAAAGGTAATTGAAGCCGCGCCTGAAGCTGCCATCCTGCTGGACGAAGCCTATTTTGATTTTTATGGCCAGACCATGATGGACCAGATCGGCAAACTGCCAAACCTGTTCATTGCTCGAACGTTCTCCAAGGCTTATGGATTGGCCGGGTTGCGTCTGGGCGTAATGGCCGGCGACAAAGAGCAGATCTCGGTGCTGCGGCGCATGGCATCGCCTTTCAACATCAATGCCTTTGCCATGGAGTGTCTGGCAGAAGCGCTGGCCGACCGCGAATTTGTAAATGCTTATATCAACCAGGTGCGTGCAGGCCGCGAATGGCTGCAACGTGAGTTGGAACAATTAGGCTTTAAGTGCTGGCCGAGCCAGGCCAATTTCATCCTGTGCCGTTTTGGCGAGCCGAAAAAAGCCATTCTGGAGGGCCTGCGCTCGCGTGGAATTGCTCTGCGTGATCGCCCGGATTGCGAAGGCTGCGTTCGCATCACCATTGGCAAACCGGAGGAGATGGAGCGAGTGATCGCCGAATTAAAGCAGGTGCTGGCGACAATTCCCGCCGCGCAACAGGTAGTGCGATGAGAAAAGCCAAGTTGCGCCGGAGAACCACTGAGACCGATATCGACCTGGCGCTGACGATTGAAGGCCAGGGGCGTTATGACGTCTCTACCGGCATCCGCTTTCTCGATCACATGCTGGAGCTTTTCGCCCGCCACGGCGCGTTTGATCTGAAGCTGAAAGCCAGGGGTGATCTCGACGTAGATCAACACCACACCGTGGAGGATGTTGGAATCGCGCTGGGAGAGGCTTTCAACAGCGCGCTGGGTAACAAGCGCGGCATCATGCGCGCCGGATATTTTCTGATGCCGATGGACGAGACACTTGGCCTGGCTGCAGTAGATTTCAGCGGGCGCGCAGCCGCTGTGGTCTATACGCAAGTCAAGGTGCGGCTGGTTGGCGATCTGCAATCTGAGCTGGTGGACGATTTCTTTGAAGGCTTTGCCCGTGGCGCGCGGGCCAACGTTCATCTTAAGATCGTTTATGGCCGATCCAATCATCACAAAGTTGAGGCGCTGTTCAAGGCCTTTGCGCGTGCGTTGCGCGTGGCCTGCTCGCGTGACCGTCAGTTGGCCAAGATGCTGCCCAGCACCAAGGGGCTTCTATGATCGCCATTGTCGATTATGGCGCCGGCAACATCAGCTCAGTCAAGAAGGCGCTGGAGCATCTGGGCGCGAAGTCGCAAGTGACCAGCGATCCGGCGGTGATCGCCACGGCAGAAAAAATTGTTGTGCCCGGAGTTGGCCATTTCAGCCGCTGCCAATCATTGAATGAAAAACTGCGGGCCTCTGTGCTTGAAGGTATTTCCAGCGGCAAACCATTTCTGGGAATCTGCGTGGGCATGCAATGGCTGTTCGAGGGCAGTACCGAGTCGCCGGGAACGCCAGGCGCAGCGCTCTTTGCTGGAGAGTGTTCGCGCTTCCCTGCTTCAGTTAAATCACCGCATGTCGGCTGGAACCAGATTGAGATCAGCAACGGCTCGCGGTTGCTGCGCGGCATTGAGAGCGGTTCTTTTGTCTATTACACACACTCTTTCCGCGCGCCGGTAGTGGAAGGTACCGTGGCTTGCACGCAGTACGGCGGAGCATTTTCCGCCGCAGTGGAGCGCGGCAATGTTTTTGGTGTGCAATTTCATCCAGAAAAATCCGCCGAAACGGGGCTGAAAATCCTGGAGAATTTCTGTGCCCTCTGAACATCTGGCCAAGAGAATTATTGCCTGCCTTGACGTTGACGCCGGGCGGGTGGTGAAGGGCATCAAGTTCCAGCAACTGCGCGACGCAGGCGACCCTGCAGAATTGGCGCGCGCGCACGCTCAGGCTGGAGCGGATGAGATTGTCTTGCTCGACATCACGGCCACCTCTAGTGGCCGCAAAACTCTAGTCGAGACTATTTGTCGCACGGCCCGCGAGCTGTTTGTGCCGTTCACTGTCGGCGGCGGCGTGCGCACGCTGGAAGATGCAGCCAAAATTTTCAACGCTGGAGCGGACAAGGTAAGCATTAACTCCGCTGCGGTTGCAAATCCAGATCTTATCGGAGAGATTGCTGACCGTTTTGGCTCGCAGGCGGTAATTATCGCTATTGATGCCCGGCGCGGCGACGCGACAGTGGATGAAGCAGAGGTTTTTGTCGCTGGCGGCCGAACTGCCGCCGGCAAAAAAGCGCTGGCCTGGGCACATGAGGCAGAAGAGCGCGGCGCGGGCGAGATTCTACTGACTTCCATGGACCGTGATGGCACTGGCGCAGGCTTTGACTGCGATCTCACCGCGGCCGTGGCTGGTTCAGTCTCGATTCCCGTGATCGCCTCCGGCGGCGCAGGCGGCGCAGCGCATTTTGTAGAGGTCTTCACTGAGGGCAAGGCAGATGCAGCGCTGGCGGCGTCGATCTTTCATTTCAGTGACCCCCACTTCGGCACTCATGTCATCGCCGAACTCAAGCAGACGCTCAAGGACGCAGGCATTCCCATGAGGTGGCCGTGCTGATTCCGTCCATTGACCTGATGGGCGGCAAGATTGTGCAGCTTGTGCAGGGCGAGCGCAAGGCGCTGGAGTTTGACGATTTCAATCACTGGATCAAGCGCTTCTCAGCATATCCGCTGGTGCAGCTCATCGATCTTGATGCAGCCATGGGCAAAGGCGACAACAGCGATTTAGTCGCCATGATTTGCAAACAGCTTCCCTGCCAGACTGGCGGCGGTATTCGCGGCATTGAACGCGCACAGGAATTGCTTGCTCTGGGCGCCAGGCGCGTCATCTTTGGATCGGCGTTGCTCAAGGACGGCGCAATCAACACCACGTTGGCTGAGAAAGCCGCAGGAAGCCTGGGAAATGAGCATCTGACGTTCGCGATTGACTCGCGGGGCGGCAAAGTCGCAATTAAAGGCTGGAAGGAGGGGACGAGCGTGCTTCCTGCAGAGATGATTCGGGCGCTCGATCCATATTGCAGCGCGTTTCTGTACACGCACATCGATAGCGAAGGCACAATGACAGGCTTCCCTATTCATGTAGCTCGCGAGCTTTCCGGGCTGACGAAGAAGCGGTTGATTGTTGCAGGCGGAATCAAGTCGCGTGCTGAGATAGATGAACTTGATTCCATCGGCGTGGATGCAGTGGTAGGCATGGCAATCTACACGGGAATGATTAGCCATTAGCCCTTAGCGTTTAGCATCTGATCTTGAGTGACATCACTTCGGCTAAAGGCTAAGAGCTAACGGCTAAGGGCTAATTGCTTGTTATCTGTGGTGAAATTTTCAGCGCCGCGTTAGACTCAAACCATGAATGAGCCCTCCCTTTCCTTTCGCGAGCTGCTCGCCTACACGGATTATCTTGCCCAGCGGTGGCTGAATTATTTCCGGCAAAACCCCAAGGCACTCGCTATTGAGGTGGGCGGGAGGACGCCCAGGCTGCATGACCTGGTCACGCATATCTTTCAGGTGGAGGATTTCTTCTCAAATTTCTTATTCCAGGAAGACATGAAACCTACAGGCCGTCCGGCACATATGGAGGCCAAGGACCTGGAAGAGCTGGAGCGCATGCACCGGGAGGCGCACGACAACCTCACACGCTATATCGGCTCCGCAAACCAAGAGCAATTGGAGAAGATGCGGACCATGGGCCCTGTGACGGTCTCAAACCGGAAGATTCTGGCGCAAGCGACGCTGCACAGCGTCCACCACTGGGCGCAGGTGGCCATGAAGGTGCGCGAGGCCGGCTTTCCAACCGAGAGACCGCAGGACATCATCGCCAGCCCAGTGATGAAGTAGCGGCTCGATTGACTGGGTTTCGCTGAAACCAACCAAGATCAGCTTCAACTTATTTTCTAGCCCGATATAGACCTGCAATCCCGAAGGTGTAAGGCGTCCAGTTCGCATCTTTAAAGCCTGCGGCTTCCATGCGATCCAGCATCTGTTGCGGTGTTGGGAATTTGTGGACAGATGCCGGAAGGTATTCGTACGGGCCGCGAACACCGGAGATAAGTGCGCCAATGCGGGGCAGAACTCGGCGAAAGTAAAAGCCATAGAGCTTTCCCAGCAGGCCGCCAGGCTCGCTGAAATCCAGAATTCCAATCTCGCCGCCGCTCTTAAGCACACGCAGGATGTCCCGCAGCCCGGCATCGTAGTTGGCAAGATTGCGAAAGCCGAACGCTGAGACCACGAGGTCAAAGCTGTTGTCTGCCAGGGGCAACTGCAGCGCATCAGCTTCCAGCGGTTGGATTTTTTTTGCGCCATATTTATTGAGACCGTGACACAGCATCTGGTGCGAGAAATCTAGCGCGCAGATGGCAGCATCACTGCTTTTCTTCCCGGCAACGCCACGCAGCGCAACGGATAAATCTCCCGTACCGGCGCACAGATCGAGTACGCGAGCATCGCTGCGCGAAAGAATATGCGAAAAAAAACGGGCTGTGCGATTCCACCACAGCCGGTCAATGTTCATGGAGAGCACATGGTTAGCCAGGTCATAGCGCGGCGCAATCTCATCAAACATCTGGCGCACGGCCTGGGCGGCGGAGCGCTCATCAGTTGCTCCGGCAGGCGTGGTGCCTACGGCCCCGCTGGAAGAAGGTCGGGGTGGCGCATCATTGCTGTCTGGTATGGAAGTCCGGGCCTGCTCAGGCATGATTTCTTATCATCTCCACGGCGGCGCGGACCACGTGCGCGGGAACTTCGCTTGAGATTTTGACCTTGCCGATTTTCTGCGGGAGGATGAAATGTACGGCCCCATCCACAGTTTTTTTGTCCGCTTGCAGGCGGCCGAGCACATCATCAACGGTCCACGGCGCGGTTGGCAGAGGGCCATAGGCAAGAACAGATTTGTGAATCTGCTCAGCGATCTCGGCGCGGCAAAAGCCTGCATCGCGGGCAATGGCGGCTGCGGCAATCATGCCCCAGGCCACGGCCTCTCCATGGAGAAGATGCGTGTAGCCGGTTGCAGCTTCAAGCGCGTGGCCAATGGTGTGTCCAAAATTGAGAATGCGGCGCAGGCCAGACTCTTTTTCATCGGCTGAAACCACTGCCGCCTTGACGCGAACAGAATCAGCGATAATCCGCTGCAACGCTTTAGGATCGCGAGCCAGAATCTTTCGTGCGTGGCGCTGCATGAAATCAAACAGGGCAGGGTCGCGGATCACACTGCACTTGAGCGATTCAAACAGCCCGGAGCGAAACTCGCGCTGCTCAAGCGTCTGCAAAAGCTCAGGGTCCACCAGGACGGCGCTGGGCTGATGAAACGAGCCAACCAGATTTTTTCCCGCGCGCAGGTTGACCGCGGTCTTGCCACCGATGCTGGCATCCACCTGGGCCACAACGGTTGTGGGAATCTGCACAACGGGAATACCGCGCATAAAGATCGCGGCCAGAAAGCCTGCGCTGTCACCCACAACGCCGCCGCCAAAAGCAACCAGCATAGATTTGCGGTCTGCGCGTGCATCCACTAGCTGCTCCGCTAACTGCTCAACGGTATGCAGATGCTTGGCTGGCTCGCCATCGTGCATTTCCAGCACCTCATAGGGCAGGCGGGCCTGGCGTAATGAGCTTTCCAGCTTTTCACCCCAGTGGCGGCGCACGTTGGGTGAAGTGATAACAAAAACATGGCTGGCCGGCGAGGACAGTAAGCGCCGCAGCTCGGTTCCTGCCCGCCGCAGAAGGCCTGCGCCGATCAGCACGTTATAGCTCTCCGGTTTGGTTCGAACCCGAATGGTATGCACGCGATAACGATGATAAATGATCGGCAGAGGAAGGGTGGTTACCTGCATGATCGCCATCAAATATCCGCAAAAATAAGGAATCGTTAAGTGATGGAGCTGCGTACACGCTGATTGCTGATTCTTTGTTACCATCTTGGCTTCATGAAAAAGCTTCCTGCCCAGGTGGATTTCATTGTTGTGGGAGCCGGTGTGGCCGGCTTGCGCGCAGCCATTGAACTGGCTGCGGCGGGCAAGGTGCTGGTGCTGGCCAAGCAGGAGCTTACTGAATCCGCCACGCAATATGCCCAGGGTGGAATTGCCGTTGCGCTGAGCGATGAAGATGAAATCAGTCTCCACCTGCAGGACACGATCAATGCAGGAGATGGAATCGTAAATTCCGATGCCGCGCACGTGCTGGTGGAAGAAGGCCCGGACCGAATCCAAGAGCTGATTGACTGGGGAACGCAATTTGATCGCAAAGGTACACGGCTGACGTTCACGCGCGAAGCCGCGCATAGCCGCGATCGTATTCTGCACGCGCATGGCGATTCCACAGGCCGCGAGATTGGCCGTGCTCTTTACGCCAAAGCAGCCACGCTCAAGAACATTTCCTTTTCCGAATTTGAATTTACAGCCGGACTCCATAGCGAAAGCGGACGCGTCTGCGGAGTCAAGCTGATCAACGCAGCCGGTGAAACGCAAACGGTGACCAGCAATGCAGTTCTGCTGGCTACAGGCGGCGCAGGGCATGTTTACAGCAATACGACTAATCCCGCAGTCGCAACGGCAGACGGTGTAGCCATGGCATTCCGCGCCGGCGCTGAGATCAGCGATATGGAGTTTGTGCAGTTCCATCCAACGGCGCTTTACGTGAACAACGCACCACGGTTTTTGTTATCGGAAGCTCTGCGCGGTGAAGGCGGTGTATTGCGCAATGCAGAGCTGCATCGCTTTATGGCAAAGTACCATGAGGCCGGCGAACTGGCCCCGCGCGACGTGGTGGCGCGGGCCATCGCGCATGAGCTGGAGATTTGCCGATTGAAAGACCCGGTGGTTTACCTGGACCTGACCCATCTTAAGGAAGCGCACATCAAGGCCCGGTTCCCGCGCATTTATGAAACCTGCCTGCAACATAACGTGGACATCACTGTTGACCAGATTCCCATACGTCCGGCCGCGCATTATCTGATGGGCGGCATCCGCACGGACATGCAAGGACGAACCAGCTTGCCGGGTCTTTATGCGGCTGGAGAAGCGGCTTGCACCGGTGTCCACGGCGCCAATCGCCTGGCCAGCAATTCCCTGCTTGAGGGCCTTGTATTCGGATCGCGCGCAGGCCAGGCCATGCGTGAAGAGAAAAGCAATCCCAGGCCGGCTCCGGGTGCAACGGAGCAACTTGCCAATGCAGCTTCAGAAGTTGAGACGGAACGTTTTATCCGCCAGATTCAGCAGCTTATGTGGAACAACGTTGGCATTGTACGCACGCGCCAGAGTTTGAGTGAAGCTCTAACGGTCCTGCAGGAAGCTGGCAATCGCGTCCCGCCCACAACTTCTCGCCGGAAAGGCGAAGCCGGCAACATCCACACTGCAGCACTGCTGATTACGCGCTCCGCGCTGGCGCGATTGGAAAGCCGCGGAGCCCACTATCGCACGGATTATCCTGAACACGATGATGCCAGGTTCAAAAAGCACTCAATTGTCGGGGAAAAGGGCGTTAAGTTTGTGTAGCAGCGATCACAGGCAGTGATCAGTTTTTTCTGAAAACCCAGACAATCGCTGCGCACCGGATTGTAGAAAAACTAAGGGCCCTGGCTTTTACCAAGGCCCTTACCAGATGGAGAATCACACTTTAATGATTGATGCTGTACTTTGACTCCGACATACGCAGCAGAGCCAAAGCGTTGTATGTATCGTCTAACGATACATGATAAAGCGGCAAGTTACCAGGGTATTGAGACCCTTGGGAACGAGCCAATAGGATCGCATCACTCTTAAAACCCATTATCTCAACGGGTTTATTTGCTGACCGATGAAAACATCCAGAGCGCATATAGCCGCTGGCCCGGTCAGAAATCAGGGGTTCCGTATTTCAAAATAAATTTTCCAGCAGGAGACGGTATCGGGTAAGTTTTAGAGGCTACCTCCTTAAATTTAAGCAAAACGGAGTATTAAAAAAAATAATTTAAAACAAGTCTATTTTTCAGCATATAAATCTACCCTTTATAGGGTAATCCTTCTCCTTGTATAGGCAGAGGAGATAAAAGCAGGGAATTGCTGTTAGTCCATATAAGGGCTCAGTGCAAATTGTTGAAAAGGATGGACATGACGAACTCCCCAGAAGGCTCGCGCTGGTATGTAGCTGAGTTGACGGAAGAAGTTACGCTGGAAGGCGACCCGCTTAACGTGGTCCACAAGAAGACGCGTGTAATTTTTGCCGATTCAGCTGAAGACGCATACGAAAAAGCCCTGAGCATGATTACCGAGCATGAGCTGGGCTATTTGAACGAGCACAAACGCGCTGTGCGCACGCGTTTTTGGGGTTTGCGCGAACTGGATCTCTCCAATGAGGACATGGACCGTGCCGGCATCCTTCCGCAGGAAAAGAAGAATGCAGCGCGCCGCCGGAACTCTACCGGATTGACGCCAGAGCAGCAGTTTGCCTTGCTGATGTCGCTTAAGCCTGGGGCCCTTCCGAACTAGTCTTCTCTTCTTTTTCCTTCTGCGGGAACAGGAGAGAAGCCACTACTGCAATCGCCAACACGCCGGCGATCACCACCAGGGCCGCCCACGTTGGGACGTGATATCGCTCCGGCAGCAGCATTTTGACGCCAATAAAAATCAGCACCACAGACAAGCCATAATTCAGGTAGTGGAAAAGCTTCATCATCCCTGCCAATGCAAAATAGAGCGAGCGCAGGCCGAGTATGGCAAAGACATTTGAGGTGTAGACGATGAAAGAATCCCGCGTGATGGCCAGAATGGCGGGAATGGAGTCCACGGCAAACAGGATGTCAGTGGTTTCCACCACCAGGAGCACAACCAAAAGCGGCGTGAAAAAGAGCTTCCCTTCCCGCCGGGTGATGAATTTTCCGCCTTCGTAGCTATCACTAAGCGGCAGAAACCTGCGGCAGAACTTGAGAACGACATTGCGTGAAGGATCGCTCTCCTCATCTCCTCCCCGCATCAACTGGATTCCGGTGTAAATCAGGAAGACGCCAAAGACGTAAAGAATCCAATGGAAGCGCCGGACGAGCGCCACGCCAGCCAGGATAAACGTGCCGCGCATGATGAGCGCACCAAGAATTCCCCAGAAAAGGACGGTCTTTTCTTCTTCCGGCGGGACTTTAAAGTAAGCAAACAACAGGATGAAGACAAATAGGTTATCAACGCTAAGTGCTTCTTCCAGCAGGTAGCCGGTTGTGAACTCCAGGGCTTTCGCTGGTCCCATCCATTGCCATATAAAGATGTCGAAGGCAGCAGCCAGGCCGATCCAGAACGCGCACAGGAGCAACGCTTTCTTGAAAGCAATGGCATGATGACCGCGGCTCAAGACTCCAAGATCAAAAAAGAGCAGAGCCAAAATCGCCGCGTTAAAAACGATCCAGAATCCGATTTGCATGAGGGGGTATTAGTGTGTGCGGCCACGCTTTCCGTCAACCCAGGCTGACCACAGAGCAAACGCTTTCAACTGATCGTCGAGATGGGTCTCCTGGATCAAGGACTCAATCTGTTTGCGGTCCTGGCGCGGGCCCAGGCGCTCGGAATTATCGGCAATGGCATAGGTCAAATACGCCGCAATGGCAATATGCGTTCTGAGTTGGGGGAGATCAACTTTGTCGAAGGTGTCAGACTCGGCGTGATAGTTGATCAGATAGTTGGCTTCTTCCTGATTGGCAACCAGGTTCGGGACGCCTTCAAGCAGAAAGTCCATATTGTCTGTTCCGACGAAAGCATCAGTGGTCAAGGTATTAGCGCCAAATCGAGCGATTGGCGGCAGCAGGCGCATAACCGGTTCCACCAAATCCTTACGCCCGCCGAGCGAGAAGCCGATGGTCTTTCCAGTGCCTTCGTCCCAGGTGAGCATGGCCACGGTGTTATCCAGTTCTGCCTGGTGAGCGCGAGTATACGCAAAAGAGCCGATGTTGATCTCTTCTTCTCCGGTGAACAACACGAAGCGAATGGTGCGGCGCGGCGGCTGGCCTGCAGCTTTGATGGCGCGCAAAGCCTCAATGACCAAAGCAGCGTTGCAACCGTTATCGAGCGCGCCGGTGCCGAGTTCCCAGGAGTCAAGATGCGCGCCAATGACAACAAATTCGTTAGGCTTTTCCCGTCCGCGGACCTCCGCTACCACGTTGTAAGCCTTGATTGGCCCGCCTACGTGGTTAGGGATGGAATACTTCATACGGACTTTTTCACCAGCGGCCAGTAGGCGGGCAATGCGCTCGCCATCTTCCCGTGCCAGCAGCATTTGCGGGTAGTTATTGATGTGGTCATTGAAGCTGCCGATATGTCGATAGAGAAGATCCTGGTTACGAGTAGAGATGAACGCGACAGCCGCAGCGCCAGCTTTTTGTGCAGCGCTGAGCTTTGCCGCCTGGGTCAGGTACTCTTCAAAAAGATCGTCCCAGGTCTTCATGTTATTGGAGTGAAGCAGGGCAATGGCGCCATGAAGATTGCCGGCTTTCTCAAAGTCTTCAGCTTTGCCGAAGCCAACATCAACCACCGGCAGGCCAGCGGCGGGCGAAGTGGCTGGAGCTATCCAGGTAAGCGAGACCGCACGGACGTGGAAGCGTACAGGGCTGACGACATCCACCTGAGTGTTACCCTCAGTCCATGAGGCGGCAAGCTCTACCGGCTCAGTATGGACATTCTCACCGCCAGCGGCTTTGAAGGCATCAACGCCCCATTGCACTGCGCGATCCATGGCCGGTGTGCCTGGGATGCGGCCGCCAATCTCATCCGTAAGCGCACGCAGGTTCTTTTCCAGCGTAGGCGACTGCTGCCCTTCCGCAATCAGCTTACCGGCAGGTATTTGCGCAACCGCGTACGACGCCAGCAATAACAGCCCTAAAGCTCTGAGAATTCTCATGCGGCGATTATAGCGGGTGATGTGCTGGCGCTATTTTTTCTTCCTGGCCGGAGTCGCGCTCTTGGCCGGAGTCATGCTGGCTGGAGCGGCAGACGCGGGCGAAGCAGCACAATAGCGCAGCTTGAGCACAGGCGTGCTGCTGCCTTCAAGCACGGTGAGCACGTAAAGGCCGTCATATTCGTTTTCACCGATAGGCGGAATTGTGCCTGCCTGCACGCGCTGGATCACAAAGGGCAGCGTATCACTATGGCCCACCACCAAGGCATTGCCACCGGAGCCATAAAACACATCTTTTATCAGGGTATTGGGATCTTTTGCCGGCACCACAACCGGCTTAATGCCAAGCGCTTTGGCCAATGGCTCAGCCGTTTGTTGCGTACGCTTGACATCAGAAACATAGATCCGCTTGATGCCCGCGTCTTTGAGCACGTGGGCAAGGCATTCAGCGCGCTGCTGACCTTGTGGGCTCAGCAGAGCATCGGGCGCGTTGGAGGCTTTTTCAGCGTGGCGTACAAGAACAATCGTAGTTGTGGGCTGTTGCTGCTGGGCAATCGCAATCTGGCCCAGCACTAGAGCGGTAAGCCCCAGGCGGATAAGCAAGTGTTTCATTGGATGTTGACTCCATGATTTAAAAAAATTTATGTAGCAGGTCCTGGCTGAACTTCAAACCCTAACTTCAACCTTAACTTGAACGCACAACAGGGCGATAATTTGCGCAATCTTCGTTCTTTTAAATGGCTATTTTTGCGGAGCTGAAGCAGTATTCTCGCCCATGCCATTGAGCAGGCGAGTAGTCTCCAGGATCACATCGCCGCTGATCTGGAGGCTCTTGGCGCTTAATTTGTCCAGGGTGTCCTGCGTTGTGTGGTGAAAGCTGTCGCCATAACCGTAGCTTGAGTCATAGAGATCAGCCACGGGCATGCCCGCGGCGGCAAAGGGAATATGGTCATCCCCTTCAATGGATGTCACTTCCTGGAAGAAGAACGATTGATAGCCAAGGCGCGTGGCCGCCTGCAGGATTACATCTTCCAGCCACCGGGTGGAGTTCTGGTCGCGGGGAATATCCAAGTCAGCATCGCCAATCATATCGGCGAGTATGAACGCTTTGACCTTCTTGCTGGTGCCGTCAGCCTGCCATTTTTGGGCAAGGTGACGGCTGCCCCAGAGCGCGTCATTGTTGTTCCACCGGCTCCTCATCGACTCTTCGCCATCAAGAAAGACCAGCCAGATGCTGTTCCCTTCCAGCTTTTTGCCGCGAAGCTGATCTGCAATGGCCAGCAGGAGCGCGGTGGTGCAGGCGCCATCATTTGCGCCGACAAAGCTCGTGTTCTTCAGCCAGTAATTGGTTTCATAATGCGAGCCCAGGACGATAATTCCGTCTTTCGCGCCGGGGAATTTGACGATGATGTTGGTCATGGGAATTTTGCCGACCGAAGTCTCCGCGACAAAGGAATCTTCTTCCAGATGATCATTCTTCAGCTTGTTCTTGATATAGGAGCGGACCTGCTCGATGGCTTTGCTGGTGTCTGGACGCGGGCCGAAAGCAACAATCTCTCTGGTGTATTGCATGGCGCGCGCCGCATCGACATGCATCGCCGGGCCTACGGGTTCCTTGGCTTGAGGGACCGAGGCCTGCACAGGCTGTGAAGCTGATGCTTCGCTGGGAGAAGAACTTGCTTTGTCCTTTGAGCACCCAAGAACAGCCAAGGCGAAGACCAATACGAGCCAACCGGCGCGTGTACGCGAGATCACTCTTGCGCTCCTTACACCACAGGAATTGCCCAGCGTCCGGCGCGGACAGAGGTCCGCGCACAGAGCTGAACGTTAGTAATCTATTCTAAGCCTTTTTGTTCGCGCTTTTCGCGGCGCTTACGCCGCTGCTTGGGATGGACCACCCAAACGAGGCCGATGCTCAGAAGATAAAGAAGGACCATGGGAGCAGCGTAGATGGTCAGATTCAGGATATCGGTGGTGGGGCTGAGTATGGCCGCAGCGGTAACGCAGATCAAGACAGCTCCGCGGATGTGCTTGAAAAGGAATTTGGCGTTCACCACGCCCATCATCCCGGCAAAGCCGAGCACAATAGGCATCTCAAAGATGATAGCGAGTCCCAAAATAATGGTCAGGAACAGCTTGGTGTAGGCATCAATGGTGATGGTCGCGTGGAAAGCCTGTCCGTAGGTACCGATCAGAAAATCCATTGCGACCGGAAAGATGACCTTATATCCGAAGTATCCTCCAGCCAGAAAGAGCCCCACGGAGAGAGAAAGGAAGGGCACAACAAAGCGTTTCTCATGCCGGTAAAGCCCGGGAGAGATGAAGCTCCAAACCTGATACAGGATGACTGGAGAGGCCAGGAAAATGCCGGCCATCAGGCCGACTTTTAAATACAGATTGAATGGATCAGTTGGGCTGAGGTAGCTCAGATGAGGGTCAATGTTGTATTTCTTGAATACAGTTATGATCGGCTTCTCAATCAAAGGATAGATTTTGTCCTGGGCAAAATACCAGCAAACGCCGAAGCCTACGGCCACCGCGGCCAGAGAGCGAATAATGCACTTACGCAGCTCCTCCAGGTGCTGCAAAATGCTCATAGAGCCCATCTGCCGTAATTCGCGCTCTATTTCTTTGTGTTCTTTCGGATCTACTGCAAGATCAGGCATCGTAATCCTGTGGGACCGTGTTCTTGATACGTTCGGTCAGGCGATTGAGGGCGCCTTGAATGGAAAGGTCTTCGTCACTATTAATTTTTGCGATCTCCGGCTCAAGATGCTTGGCAGGATTGACCTCTTCCAACTCCATCTTGCGGATCTCATCCTGAATCTGCCCCTGGAATTCATTGCTGGCCTTTTTAAATTCAGCCATAAACTTGCCCCACGTACGGGCAAGTTCCGGTAACTTCCTGGGCCCAAACAAGATGAGTGCCAGAAGCATGATGAAAATCAACTCGCCTGAGAACCCAAAATCCATAGTTCGACCTCCTAATGATACCCCAGTATTTCTTAAAACCTTCCGCAATTTTGATTAAGTTTTCCAATGGAAAGAATTCCGCAGCCCAGGGCGGCATGGCAGCATCTTACCAAGCTGGAAAAGTACCGCGCGGCGTATGGAACAAGTGTAATACCGAGCTCAACAAATGTGGGCTGAAATGCATGTAAAGCCCTGAGCAGAAGAGTGTTATACTGGCGCTAATACCCGCAATAGGAGCGCGAAAGCTCAGCGGCCAAGGATTTGTTCATGTCAAGTGGAACACGGCGTTCTCTTTTTTTCGTCTTACTCGTCATCATTAGTTGTGGTTTTATAGGTTCTGCTGCTTTCAGCCAGCGTGGCGGCTCACCCTACATTGCCGGCGCTTCGGACACTGATGTCCGTGACAGCCTGCGCCAGTTTTCTGAAATCTACAGCCTGGTGGAACAGAATTACGCTGAGCCGGTGAATCCCGATAAAGCGATTTACAACGGCGCAATCCCCGGCATGTTGCACGTGCTTGATCCGCACTCCAACTTCTTCGATCCCAAATCTTACTCGTCGCTGCGCGAAGAGCAGAGCGGCAAATATTACGGCGTGGGCATGCAGATTGCCCCGCGCAACAACAAGATCATTGTGGTAGCGCCTTTTGCCGGCACTCCGGCCTACAAAGCCGGCCTGCGGCCCGGTGATGTGATCATCGCTGTGGACGGCAAAGCCACGGACAACATGAGCGTAAGCGACGTGGCTGATCTGTTGAAAGGCCCCAAAGGCACCAACGTTCACATTTCAATCCTGCGCGAAACCAATGACAAGCCGCTGGAGTTCAACGTGGTGCGCGATGAGATTCCGCGCAACAGCGTTGACCTGAAATTCATGATCCGGCCGGGCATTGGCTATATGCACATAAGCGCGTTCAACGAAACCACTGAGCAGGAAGTGGAAGATGCTCTGGAAGGCTTTGGCGAACTGAAAGGCCTGGTGCTGGATCTGCGCGGCAATCCCGGCGGCCTCTTAAATGAAGGTGTGGGCGTGGCAGACAAATTCCTGAAGAAAGGCCAGGTCATTGTTTCGCATCGCGGGCGCAGCTCACCGGAAAAAACTTACAAAGCGACGCACGGCAACGGCGGCAAGGATTATCCGCTGGTGGTGTTGGTGAACCGCGGCACGGCTTCAGCGGCAGAGATCGTCTCCGGCGCAATTCAAGACCATGATCGCGGATTGATTGTGGGTGAAGTAACGTTTGGCAAAGGCCTGGTGCAGACCGTCTATCCGCTCTCAGAGAATACCGGCCTGGCGCTGACCACGGCCAAGTATTACACGCCCAGCGGACGCCTGATCCAGCGCGACTACACCGGCGTTTCTCTCTACGACTATTACTACGCGCGTGAAGAAGACGATAATCCCAACAACAACGCCAATACGAACCCGAACTCAAGCACTTCGCCATCAAAGGAAGTCAAACTGACTGATAGCGGACGGACGGTGTTCGGCGGCGGCGGCATTACTCCCGACGTAAAGATCAAACCATTTAAGACCACGAAATTTGAAGACTCACTGCTGGTGAAATATGCATTTTTCAACTTCGCCAAGCACTACCTTATAAACCGGCACGTGGACAAGAATTTTGAAGTGAATGACCAGGTTATGCAGGAGTTCCGCAAATTCCTGGATTCACAAAAGATTCCATTCACCGAAGCCGATCTGAATGAAGACCTGGCTTACATCAAGTCCACCATCAAGAGCGAAATCTTTATTTCTGAGTTCGGCCAGGAAGAAGGCCTGAAAGTTCGCGCGGAAACCGATCCGCAGGTGGTTGAGGCCCTTAACCAACTGCCCAAAGCCAGGGAACTGGCTGACAACGCCAAGAAAGTCCTGGCACAGAGGGCAGCGGCACAAGCAACACGATAGCTTTTATTTAGCTTAAAAACGCCCGCCGGAAACGGCGGGCATTTTGTTGGGAAAAGAATTCACCCTGCATGGCGACAATCAAAGTCCCTTCCAATTCATCCTTTGTTAATGGTTCGCATTAATCCGCTTAGGTATTTTTAATGCGTTTTTCAGCAGCAACTCTGTTTACCAATTAGTACATCCCACCACACGAGTTGTTACGCAACTCGGAGTAAGACCCCATGAAGCATCTCTTCGCTGTTGTGTTTTTCCTCTCTCTTTCCACTGTTTGTTTCAGCCAAAGTTTTAACACGCAAAGTTACCCAACCGGCGGATCGGCCGGCCAGCTCATTGCGGCTGACTTTAATGGCGACCATATCCCTGACATCGCCACGGTAAACGGCGACACCAACACAGTCTCTATTCTAATCAACAACGGCGATGGCACTTTTCGCCCGCATTTGGATTTCGCCACCGGCCCCGGTCCTAACGATCTGGCCGCAGTGGATTGGAACAAGGATGGAAAGATGGACCTGGTGGTCTCCAACGGCGGAGCAGACGCTGCACACAGCGTCTCTGTGCTGCTGGGCAATGGAGATGGCACATTCCAGCCTCACCATGACATTGCTGGAGCGCCCAATGCAAACTCCATTGCCGTAGGCGACTTCAACCGCGATGGCAACCCTGACATTGCAACCGGAAGCAATACGCCGGTGAATGCAGTGTATGTGAGTCTCGGCAATGGCAAGGGTGGAGTGGGCGCGCAGAAGATCACCAGCGGCATCGGCATTGGCCCGCAGCCGCCGCCCGATTCCAATACTTATCTCTTGTCAAAAATCGCTACAGCGGATTTCAATCGCGACGGCAAAGACGATCTTTACTACATTCAATGCTGCGACACCTTCGTGATCGTACAGCTAGGCGCTTTTGGTGTGCTGACGAGCAAGGGCGACGGCACGTTTAGCGACGGCCACATCATAGGGCCGATTGTTCCGCCGACAGACCTGACTACGACGGACATCAATCAGGATGGGCTTACAGACGCAATTATTCCGTCGAATGGCTGCCATGAACCCTGTATTGGCGCGGGCGTGTTTATTAACAATGGCGACGGCACTTTTGGCGGAGGGCCGGGGCTTGAATTGAATGACACAGGCTTTCAGGTGGGAGGCGCGGTGTTCGACGTGGATGGTGACGGCCACAAAGACTTTGTGCTTGTGGGCGTTGATACAAACGATCCCGCATTCGATCCCGATCATATGACCCTGATTATCCAGAAACAGAATGCGGATGGAACGTTCGCGAATCCACCACAGTTCCCGGGCGATCCTTCTTCTCAACTGATCACGGTAACTCTGAACGCGCCGATTGTGGAGGGTGCATTGTCTGTTGTCGCCGATTTCAATCATGACGGAAAACCTGATTTGGCCATGGTGAACAAGTTTGGCGGGCCTATATTTGTTGTGCTCAATACAACTCCGCCCAGGGCCTGCAAGGTGAGTACGGTCAATCACACGGTCACGGTCTGTCATCCGTCTGATGGCGCTGTAGGGCTTTCACCAGTGCATATTGTTTCTCACTTCACCTCGTCCACTGCTCCCAGCGTGAGCCAGATCTATCTGGATAACAAGCTGGTATTTCAAGTCACGGGCGGCAGCATTGATAAGAACCTTGCGCTTGCACCCGGTGAGCATCGGCTGGAAGTCAAATCCTGGACCAAGGGGCAGCCCTTCCACAATGACTTTTTCCTCTCTACGCCAAGGTCGATTCCGGCGACGGTTCCGCCTTGCTCAGAAGGCAAAAATTTCGCCGTAAACATCTGCTCGCCCGGACAACACGCCTCAGTCGATCAGCCGGTGCATGTGACAGCAGCCGCCAAATCTTCTGCTCCGATTACAACCATGCAGATCTATCTCGATAACAAAGAAGTGTTCCATTCGCCTAACAGCACGCTGATTGAAACCGATGTGCCAATGGGTTCCGGATCACACTTGCTGGTAGTAAAAGCCTTTGACAGCACAGGCAGAAGCTTTTCCAGCAGCCGGAACATTACTGTGCCGTAGAACAGTTTTAGTGATTCGCAAACAATAACCAGCAAACCGAAAAGATGGCCGCAGAGTTTGTCCTGCGGCCACCTATGGCCGGTCCGTCTCGACGGTGCGGGGCGGCGGAGTTGGAGTTCTGTTTTTTGAAAATTGCGGGCTGTGGCGCTAGCGTATAGGCAGATGGGATTACAATACTGCGCGCAAGCCCGCAAGTTTTTCCATGCATTCATTGTTTCAAGCCTGCGGTGCTCACCCTACAATTCATTGATTGGAGGATTCATCCATGTACGATATGACCCTCTCCAAGCTGCTGGCGCAGGTATGCGAGCTAACCTATAAGCAATATAAGAACGGCCCACCGCCGGGCAACAAAGGAAACATCACGCCTCCTACCGGATATACGCAAATCGCTTCTTTCACGGCCCCGGAGATCGATCTGACGGAATTGAAGCTGCTTAGCCAGTCGGCTCAAGCAGGCCCGGTAGCGGTGCAAAGCATACAGTCAAGCGCAGAGATGCGCGAACGCATTAGCGCGCTCTTTCCCGGAATTCAAGACCAGTATTTTGGATTTGCCCTCACGTCGCCGTCCTACAACATCATCGGTTTGCGCGGGACGCAGTCAGACTTCGAATGGGTCCTGGATGCCGCGATTCCACAGGTTCCAGTGCCACTGGTCTGGTACAAGGATGGAAAGTTTCAGGTGGCCCACGTTCACCTGGGGTTCCTTATCTTTTTTGTCCTGCTGGCGGACCAGATTCTGACGGCTGCAAAACAGTTCAACACGGGCGTGCCGTGCCTGGTTACCGGCCACAGTCTTGGCGGCGCCCTGGCCGTGCTGACTTGCCCGATGCTGCGGATTCTCGCCGGATTGCCAACAGTCCAGATGTACAGCTACGCGGGACCTCGGGTAGGCGACACAGCGTTTGTCGACGCATATAACTATTTTGTTCCTGCGAGCTATCGCGTTGTGAACCTGGCGGACATGATACCGATGTTGCCTCCGAGCCGGATTTTTCAGTGGCAGTATGGCCACGTGGGCGAAGAGTGGTCATTCCTGAACCAATCAGGGAACATAGCCGGCAATCATGCCCTGATTGGGCCCAAGAACTACACGGATGCGGTGAACCTGGCGATACCGACCAATGCGCAGCGCGTGTTTCCGGTGACCGGACTGGGCAACAGCAAGGCAGCCGAAGCGGGGGATTGAGAGCCCAGTAAGCCTGGTTTTGTACTTCCGCCATCCTCACACGCTTTCGGTTCGCAGCGCTTGCCTTGCGGTTGGGGATGGCGTTCTGGTTGGGTTTCAGTAATGCGCGACCAGTTTGCGGGCGAGCTCGGCCCCGCGGACGCGGGCTTCCGGCACGTACATAGTATCGAGGTGGAACATGCTGTCGCCTTTGAGAACATAGAAGGCGTGACCAAAAGAGCCCATCATGGCGTGGTCGCCGACGCCAGAGATCTCCTTGAAGCCGGGAACAATGGAGAGCGGGGTACGCAACGTGCCCCAGTTTTCGCGACCGAATTTGCTGTCGACGGTGAAGAAAAAGACCTTGCCGTCCTTGTCCGGCTGGCTCAAGCCCAGGCCTTTGACCATGCCTTCCATTTCTTCCGTATGGCCGAGCAGGGCAAGAGGATTGTCGTTCTTGGAATTATTAAGCGCGGGATCTTTGGAGGCCTTTTCAGAGTCGCGGCGTGCCTGCTCCACGGCAATCTTTTGCAGCTCAGCGAAAGCGGCAGGATTGGTGTAATAGGCGCAGCCGGGCTCGTTGCCTTCCATGATCTCAGAGTTGCGCTCCACGGTGACGCCGAGCACCTGTTGCAGATCGGCAGTTGAGAGCAGGTCGCAGGCGTGGCCGTTTGAGACCTGAACCTGGCCGGAGCCGCCGATAGCGCCGCCGGTGATATTTGAAACTTTGCCTTTGACCCAGTGGACGCCGTAGATGACCGCGCCGAAAGCGGCGAGGCAGAGCACCAGAACGATTCCTCCGATAATCAACAAAGCTTTGCCGGCCCCAGAAGATTTTCTGGCAGGCGGCTGATTTGCAGCCTGCACAGGCTGAGACGTTGATACAGCACTCGGCGTTGCTAGGGAAATCTGCGGTTGAGCGGGAGCGGCGGGAGCTTGTTGCGCCGGAATTGACCCGGGAGATGGAGCCGGCGCGGTGATTGCAGGTTGAGGCTGAATTGGCGCCGGTTGCGGAGGCGCGACAGCAGGCGTTGGGGCGAGCTCAGGTCCGGTCACCGGGGTTTGCGGCTGGGGAGGCCGAGCTTGTTGGGGCGTCTCCTCCGCAGTCTTGGTTTGGGCGCGCTGTCCGCAGCGGGTGCAAAAAGCGGCGCTCAGTGGCGCTCCGCAGTTGGTGCAAAATCCTGGCATATTTCGCTCCCTGGCCTGATGTGCGATTCGCCGTTAAGATCGCGCAGTAGCCGAAAAAGGCATTCATTCTACCCTCAATTTAATACCGCAAGCACTTGAATGTTCAGAAAGTACCAAGAGATAGCTCGACATCTGCCATCCGGGGCTTTGGGCTTGAGAGCAGCATCAGCTTGCGCGATCTGTGCATCCATTACCGCTATGTTACCGCCGAGGAGATCGACTATGCGCGCCAGATTCCTCGTCCGTCCCTTCGATTGGTTCAACTTGCATTTCTCACGAAAGCAAGCTTTGCCCACGAGACTCGCCGTAGCTTTATTCCCCTCCAGCAATACTCACATCCAGGCTAACCCGTTCAAAAGATGGCTGAAGCCGGAGGGCTATGAATCCCATCCAATGTGTTAGGCTTTAATTTGTAGACCTTTGCGCATCTCATAGCGTAAGGACACCACCTGAGCGGGACGAATCCCGAGGAATACAAAGTTGATAGGAAAAGCAGTATTTACCAAAATTTTTGGCTCCAGCAATGACCGGGCGATCAAGAAGATGCGTCCGCTGGTGGAGGAGATTAATTCGCTTGAGCCGCAGATGCAGCAGCTCACGGATGAGCAACTGCGCGCCAAAACAGACGTTTTCCGCGCACAGGTCAAAGAGCGGCTTAAAGATGTTGAGGAGTCGATTGCCCGGACTACCGAGGAACTGAAAAACTCTGCCGAAGGCGAGACCACCAATGAACTGGAAGAGCTAAACAGACGCCGCACTGATGCCAAGCATCTGGCGCTGAATGATATTTTGCCGGAGGCGTTTGCCGTGTGCCGTGAGGCGGGCAGGCGCGTGCTGAACATGCGCCACTTTGACGTGCAGTTGATCGGCGGCATGGTGCTGCACCAGGGCAAGATCGCTGAGATGAAGACAGGCGAAGGCAAGACGCTGGTAGCTACCCTGCCGGTCTATCTGAACGCGCTGAGCGGTGACGGCGTTCACGTGGTCACGGTGAATGATTACCTGGCCAAGCGCGACTCAGAATGGATGGGCAAGCTCTATCGCTTCCTGGGCCTGAGCGTGGGCGTGATTGTGCATGACCTGGACGATGACGAGCGCCGCGAAGCCTACGCCGCTGACGTGACCTACGGCACCAACAACGAATTTGGCTTTGACTATCTGCGCGACAACATGAAGTTTGACCTGAACGATTGCGTGCAGCGCGGCCACAGCTACGGCATTGTGGATGAAGTTGACTCCATTTTGATTGACGAAGCCAGAACGCCGCTCATCATCAGCGGCGCCAGCGATGAATCCACTGATAAATACGACCGGGCCAACCGCGTGGTGCCTCACCTGGAAAAAGGCGAGGAGCTGGACACGCCGCCGGGAGAGCCGAAGGTGTACACCGGCGACTACGTCGTCGATGAGAAGCACAAGACCACGACCATCACTGACCAGGGCTGGGAGAAAGTGGAGCGGCTGCTGGGGATTGATAACATCGCCGACCCGGAAAACTGGGCGATGAAGCACCACGTTGAAACCGCGATGAAGGCCCATGCCATGTATCGCCGCGATGTTGAATACGTGGTGAAAGACGGCGAAGTCATCATTGTGGATGAGTTCACCGGCCGCCTGATGCCGGGACGCCGCTGGTCAGACGGTTTGCACCAGGCTGTGGAAGCCAAAGAAGGCGTCAAGATTGAACGCGAATCGCAGACGCTGGCGACGGTTACATTCCAGAACTATTTCCGCATGTACCGAAAACTGGCCGGTATGACCGGAACGGCGGAAACCGAAAAAGAGGAGTTTGAAAAGATATACGCGCTGCAAGTATCGGTAATACCTACCAACCGCAAGCTGCTGCGCGTGGAAAATCCTGACATTGTCTATCGCACGGAGAAGGAAAAATATTACGCCGTAGCCGATGAGATCCAGAAGATCAGCGCTGAAGGCCGGCCAATCCTGGTGGGCACCACGTCCATTGAGAAGTCTGAGCGGCTCTCTGAGCTGCTTAAGAAGAAGGCCGTGAAGCACGTGGTGCTGAACGCCAAATACCATGAGCGCGAAGCTGAAATTGTTGCGCAGGCAGGCCGGCTTAACCAGGTGACAATTGCCACCAACATGGCCGGGCGCGGAACCGACATTCTGCTGGGGGGCAATCCTGAGTTCATGGCGCGCCAGGAGACGGTAAAGAAAGGCATTGCGCAGCAACTGCGCACGGCCGGCGGCGAGGTAGTGCTGCAGCAGGATACATCAGAGCATATTGTGTTCTATTACAACGGGGTTGAGTATCAATGCCCGGTGGACAAGTGGAACGAAATTTACGGCAAATACAAAAACGAGACTGACGCCGAGCACGAGAAGGTTGTGGCTGTAGGCGGTCTGCATATTATGGGCACGGAACGCCATGAGGCCCGCCGTATTGATAACCAACTGCGTGGACGCGCCGGCCGCCAGGGCGATCCGGGATCATCGCGATTCTTCCTCTCACTGGAAGATGACCTGATGCGCATCTTCGTCGCCAAGCAGTGGATCTCAAACCTGCTGCAGAAGCTGGGGATGGAAGAAGGCGTGCCAATCGAGTCGCGCATGATCTCACGCCGCATTGAGGCCTCACAGAAGGCGGTGGAAGCACAGAATTTTGAGTCGCGCAAGCACGTGCTGGAATATGACGACGTGATGAACAAGCAGCGCGTGGCGGTTTACGGCCTGCGCAAGGAGCTGCTCTCCGGGATCGACCAGAAAGAGCTGATCCTGGACGATTACGTTGCCTCCATGGTGGCGGATGCGCTGGACCGCTTTGCGCCGCGCAACGTCCATGCCGACCAGTGGGACACAGAAGGCCTGAACAAATACCTGATTGAGCAGTTTGGGCTGGACATGACCAAGCAAGGCATTGCGGCCGACCAACTGAACCGCCAGGAGCTGGGTGACGCGATCTTTGAAAAGCTGAAAGAGCTTTACGACGCCAAGGAGAAACAAATTGGCAGCGATGCCATGCGCTATCACGAGCGCATGATCATGTTGAGCGTATTGGATACGCAGTGGAAAGACCACCTGCTGGCCATGGACTACTTGAAAGAAGGCATCGGGCTGCGCGGCTACGGCCAGCACGACCCGCTGGTGGAGTACAAGCGCGAATCGTTCGATATGTTTGAGAACATGATGCGCCGCTCCCAGGAAGATACGATCCGCTATCTGTTCCACATGCAGATTGTGGAAGCGCAGCAGGCCCAGCAGGCGGCTGCAGCGGCGCCGCAAAACGATGGCGATGAGCTACCGCCTCCGCCATCCCGCAAGCGCACTTCAACCTCAATGGACGATCTGGAAGCACAGTTCCAGCGCCGCAAAAAGAGAGAGCTGGAGCAGGCCCGAATGGCGGGATCGAACGGCAACAGCGCCACCCCTCAGCAAGTGGTGCGCGGCTCAGCCAAGGTCGGCAGAAATGATCCTTGCCCCTGCGGATCAGGCAAAAAGTACAAGAAGTGCCACGGAGCGGGGACAACGGCGTAAGAGCGCAACGCTGAATCGAAGCTGGGATTCTTGCCAACCCGGTTTTCATGAAAACGGACAATTTCATTTTGACCTCTTCTGGCGGCGTGGAGCTGTTTGTCTATCGCTGGCGACCGACCGCTCCGCCGATAGCTGTGGTGCAGATTGCGCATGGGCTGGCAGAACATGCCGGGCGTTATGCGCGATTGGCGGAACAACTTACCGCAGCAGGCTACGCAGTCTATGCCAATGACCATCGCGGCCACGGCCGTACCGCAAAGTCAGCCGACGACCTTGGTTTTTTTGCCGAACAAGACGGATGGCAAAAGTGCGTGGATGACCTTTGGCAATTGAACCGGCATATTGCTGCTGCGCATCCGGGGGTTCCGATTGTTCTCCTGGGGCACTCCATGGGATCGACCCTGGCAGAGCAGTTTATGGGTGAACATGGTGACGTGCCGGCAGGGATTGTGCTCTCCGGCGCAAATGGCAAGCCAACATCGCTGGCGGCCATTGGGCGCGGCATCACGCGCGCCGAGCGTCTGCGCCTGGGAGCGCGTGGAAGAAGCAGGCTGGTGCAGTCACTCACCTTTGACGCTTTCAACAAAAAATTTGCTCCAGCGCGGACCGCGTTCGATTGGCTCTCTCGCGATGCCGCCGAAGTGGACAGGTACATTGCTGATCCGCTCTGCGGATTTCCAGCTACCGTGCAGCTCTGGATTGAGCTGCTGGATGGCTGGGAGGCAGTTTCCACTCCGGCGCATCGTGAGCGCGTTCCCAAGACGCTGCCTATCTACGTGATTGCCGGCGGCCGCGACCCGGTGAGCGGCAACACCCGCCAGCTTAAGCTGTGGCTGGAAGATTATGCTGCAGCGGGGTTTTCAAAGCTGGAGCATCGCTTTTACCCCGAGGCGCGCCACGAGTTGTTCAATGAAACCAATCGCGATGAAGTTACAGCCGACCTGCTTGGCTGGCTAAAACAGCTTTAAGACCTCTGCTCCGCCCTTACCACGGTAATCAGGTAGCCTTTGCAGATACTTTGCCGGCCAGTGCACCCATGCGAGAATCAGCGAAACATTGGGCCCAGATCAATTTCTGCAACAGGAGACAACATGATTCGGAAGCTGGTTTTACCCGCCCTGGCGATCTATCTGCTGGCCCTTCCGCTGGCCGCGCAAACGGATGTCTGGAAGAAATACGACAACAAGCAAGGCAATTTTACCGTCGTGTTTCCGGGCACCCCGGAAGACAGCGTTAACAGCAGCGATGAGGGCGTGCAATCACATACGCTGATGGCACGTTATGAATCCGCCATTTACACCGTTATCTATACGGTCCACTCCAGCCCCCAAACCGTGGACAATGACACCTACGAGGTCTTTAAGAACGCTGTATTCAAAGAACTGCCCAAATGCACGGTGGATTCTGAGCAAGCGCCCACACCTGCGCTTGACGGCTATATTGGTCACTGGTACCACCTGACTTGTGACATGCCAAACACCAAAGTGCTGATCGACGGCAATCTTTATTGGGGCAAAAACTATGCCTATGCCGTGATGGTGATGTATCCAGTGAGCGTTGCCCAGCCATCGACGGAAAAGAAATTCTGCGATTCATTTTCTCCCCGGACGGCAAACTAAAGCCTACTTGGGCGTGGCTTGGGGGCCAGAGATGGCTCATTATTTCTGCAGGTAGCGGCGCTCTATCCAGCTAAACGCACCGATGAACGCCAGAGAAAGCACAATATAGACAAGGGCGGAAAGAAACTCGTGGTCGTGCATCCATGCGCTGGAAATCATGCGGGAAAAGCGTAGCTTTAAGTGCTGCCTGACCGCCAGTAACATGGGTAATTAGATTTTCTAAGATTGGGGCAAATGTCTTCGGTCCTGGTTCCCTGCCTCAGCAAAAGCTTCACTTACTACAAGTTCCATGCGTCCGCAAAGGTCATTGACCTTTCGGACGCTTATTTCTGAAATCCGAAAATGGAACCATCCTGGGTTGAGATGCCTGACCGTGCAGGTATGATGCGACCAATATCACTTTCAAAGCAGCAGATTACAGAGAGGGACGACTCTATGCACGGGTTGATATTCTCAGAACTCAAACGGTATGTCGAAACCAAGTTCGACGCAAAAACGTGGAATGCGCTGCTGGAAAATGCCGGCCTCAGAGGCAATATGTATATAGCGGCCGCAGTGTATCCAGATAGCGACATACTTGCCCTGGTGAACACAGCCTGCAACATGACCGGCCTTACAGCCAATGCGGTCCTGGAGGATTTTGGCGAATTCATTGCACCACAGTTGATTGGGCAATACAGTTTTCTGGTGAAACCGGAATGGAGCTTTCTGGATTTCTTGTGCAACACGGAAGAGACCATCCACAAGGTTGTGCGCTTTCACCAGGGCGTAACCCCGCCGCGATTGGCCGTGACCCGCCTGTCCGATGACAAGGCGATGATCTCCTACGATTCAGCCCGCAAAATGTGTGCCCTGCTCAAGGGCATTGTGAAAGGCGCGGCCAAACACTATAAGGAAGACATCAGCATTCTGGAGACACGGTGCATGCTGCAGGGCGATCCGGCATGCGTGGTAACGGTGCAGGTAGAGACGGCGAGACATCGTCCAACCCTCACGCCGATGCAAAAAGCCGGTGCGTTGCCATGAAGTTCGTCACACGGCTCTACCGCTGCGAAATGTAATTCTGCCAAGTGCGGTAATCGCTGAATAAACTTCTATGTAAATACAAATGGCTGACCTGTTAGGGTCAGCCATTTTTTGTTGGCCGCTTTTCGTCCTACTAGATTCGTTTAGTTGCGGTTTCATCGCTATCACGATGACGTCTGTCGGCACCCAACCACACCAAAATCTGGCGCGTCGGGGACTCCGCGAAGGCACGTGATTCGGAAGCGAATCGCTGGACGCGATACACCGGCAGTGGGTCATTTTCAATCGACCCACTACCGGCCATTTTTTATCTCCTGATTGATCCCTTGCAAAGGCGCTGTTACTACTTTGCCGGAAACGGGTTCAGTTGATCAGGAGTAAGCAGTTGTTTGAAGGCTGCGGGCAGGTTCTGCACCCAGCCGTTGTAAACCACAGGAATCGGCAAGACGCCCTGTCCGCCCATGCCATCAAGACCGACATTCTGGTCGTCAACGGCGGTGCCGGGCAGCGTCTTCAACAGGATTCTTCCCACAACCTGGGCGTGAGTCAGATCGCCGCTACCGTCTGGGTTTGGATCAACCACTTCCAGGGTGTTGGAGAACTGGCTGCTGACGTAGGCGTAATATCCGCCGCCTTTCTTTGCGCCCCACTGCACGCCGTGGCAGCCGGCATCGCAAAGCAGCATGGCTACCAGCGTGTCAGTCTTTGTATCTACGAGCGTGATGGTATCGGTAAGAATGTTGGCGGTGACCATGACCTTTCCGTCAGGGCTTACCGGAGTTTGAATCGGCAAAGCACCCACCGGCCCGGCGATGGCGCCGGAGATGGGATCATAATTCGCCAACAGGTTGATGGTTTTGGTGATTGCGCCGGTCTGCGTATTGACCACGTCGACAGTGCTATCGAGGAAGTTCGTGATGTAGTACTTGCTGTCATCAGGCATCATGCCGGTGGCGATGGGCAAAGCGCCGGTGGTGTGCACCAGAGCGCGCACGGAGTCAGTGTTGAAATCAAAAATCGTTGAAGTGTCACTGAACGTGTTGGGGGTGACCATGGTCTTGCCGTCATGGCCCATCCAGTGCGCGTGCGGATGGCCTTCATCGATGTCGATAAGCCGCTCAATCCGGCGGCCGCCGGGCGTCAACTGCACCACGGCAAAGGGGCTGTCTTCGCCATCCAGGGCCACGTGCAGATGATCAGTGTCAGTGCGGGTCATTACGTGAGAAGGATCGGGGCCGACTTCAACATCGCGCACCAGCCTTCCCGTAGTGCGGTTGAAAACGCTCATGCGGAAATCAAACCACTGGGTCTGGTAGATCATAGTTTGGTTTCTGTCTGTCCACATATTATGGGGATTGTTCATGTCAACCTGCGGCAGTGCCACTTTACGAATGGGCACCCAAGAAGTTGCGTTCACGCTGGTGGAGGTTCCCGGCTTATCTTTGTGCTTGGTTAGCTCGAACTGCGTATCCACCCAGACTTCGCCAACGCCGGGAGTTGCCGGGTTAAAAGGAGCAGCCATCGGCGTGTCATTTCCATAGCGCGCGTTGAGCACGGCAGGCAGATTCACCACGGCCCCGCCGGTGATTCTTACGTTCACATCAGGATAGGTGATGTGCCAGGTAGCCAGGGTGTGGTCTTGCCAGTTGGCGGGATTGGTGGCGATAAAGAATGTGCGCAGCAGGCGCGTTGCCAGATCGCTGCTGGTGGGTACCGTGATGCCGTTTACCAGCGTGATGCTTTCGCCCAGATCCAGGCCGGGGGTAGCCGGGTCATCCACGATGACGGCGGCAAACATGTAAGGATGAATCTTGCAGGTGAAGACGTATAGTCCGGGCGTTGTCAGTGTGAACCGAACCTGGGCGTCATTGGGCAGAGTGCCGGAATCAAACGGCATGCCATGAGCGCCCGTGGGAAATATGAGGCTGGTAACGGTGTGGACACCGGCAGAATCGCCTTTGAACCTGACCTGGACTCCTGGAGATGCCACCGCCAGGGATTGCGTGCCGGCAATAGGACCGGCCACGTTTCTAAACCAGCTTCCAGGATTATCCGTACGCAGGAAGGTGACGGTATTATCGTCAGCTCTTGCGGTGAGGGGGAGGAGGGTGACCATAACCGCCAGCGCCAATACAGCACGGGACACCAGCGAGAGACTATGGTGGAGCTTCTTGATTTGCATGCTTTGCCTCCAAACGATTTTTAGGAAATTGGGTTGCGTTTTTGGCGGGGATGTAAACCAGAGGCAACTATAAATTCTGCAGTGTTAAAGCCTGGCGAATTCTGTTTCTCTGTTCTGTTTTCAGAAATGAAACCCGGAAGGACGTGCACTTTGGCGTTGAAACCTTTAGGAGCGCGACGAAATCGGGGGCTTACGCTTCATCCCTGCAATTCAGAGGATTGGGTGACAACTCCTCTCTTGATCCGTCACAATAAAGCTATGCGGAGATGCTTTCTGCTGATATTGATTTGTGCTCTGGCTTTTGCAGCACACGCGCAAACACCCGCGCCGGGCGTTGTCCATGCTGCAGTGGCGGTAACCGCCGATCCCACGAACAGCTATGCGCTCTACCTGCCATCTGCTTACACGCCAGCCAAACAATGGCCGCTGTTGCTGGCTTTCGATCCCGGCGGACGCGGCGAAGTTCCGGTAAAGCTTTTTCATGATGCGGCAGAGAAATACGGTTTCATCGTTGCCGGGAGCAACAACTCACGCAACTTTGAAAATCCTGCAAACGCTGTCCGCCTGCTTGGGCAGGATGTGGAAGATCGTTATTCCATTGACCGGCAGCGGGTCTATGTAGCCGGGTTGTCAGGCGGCGCGCGGGTAGCAACGTCAATTGCGATCAACTGCAAGACCTGCATTGCAGGCGTTATCGCCAACGGAGCGGGTTTGCCCTCAAGCGCTCCCCTGCCCGGCCCTGACGTTTCAGACTGGTTTCTGGTGGCGGGAACCACAGATTTCAACTATCCCGAACTGCTGCACCTGAAAGAGGCGCTGGATGCGCGCAACGCGGTGAGCCGCTTCGTGGTTTATGACGGGCCGCACACCTGGATGCCTCCAGAGTTTGCCGAGCAGGCGCTGACCTGGCTGCAACTGCGCGCGATGGTAAAAGGGCTGACCGGCGTAGACAAGAATTTTGTAAACCAGCAGTTTGAGCAGCGGCTGGCAGCGGCGCAGACGGAGCAGAAGAATGGCGATGTTTTGGCGGCGGTGCGGGCCTATCGCGCAATCGCAACTGACTTTAAAACTTTTCGCGATGTGAAAGACCAGGAAGCTATGGCCAAAACGCTGGCCGAGTCAGATGCATTCCGCAAAGCCAAAAAGAATGAAGCTGCCACATTGGAGCTGCAGGACACGGTGGCAAAGAAGGCGGGCGACCTGGTGGCAGGCATTAGCGAACGGCCGGATGAGCGCTCAGATTTTTTTGAGCAACTGGAGTCGGCGGTGAGCGAGACTTATCGCCAGCAGAAGGCGATTTCCAATCTGGCGCAAAAGCAGGCAATCACGCGCGGCCTGGCTTCAGCTTTTGCCTTTGCGGTTGAAAACGGGCAAAAGGCCATGCTGAAGAAAGACTATGCTTCTGCCAAAGAGATGTTCCGGGCCTGCGAGATTATCCAGCCGGATAGCCCATGGGCCAGTTATCTGCTGGCCTCTGCCGATGCCGAGCTCGGAGAGAAGAAACCGGCCGTCGAGGCGCTGAAGAAAGCATTGAAAAAGGGCATGACCAGCGCCAAAGCGCTGGATGACAGCGCGTTTGATCGGATACGCGCCGACAAAGATTTCCAGCAGATTGTGGCCAGCCTGGCAAGCGCCAAGAAAGAAACGGCGAGGTAGCGCGATTTTTCGTCTTTATTGCCACGCTCCCAGAAGACGTCGCACAACAAGAAGCTGTCCCAGGTGGTTCAATTTAACCAATCGCAACCAAATATCCCAGACCAATGGCAATGAGATCTTCTGGGAGGCAGCGGAAAGCGGCAGCGCTTGGTTGCATTTGGAAATTGGTTTGGTAAATCCTGACGTCGCTGGGAGAGCTGCACGATCAGGAATCGTTGTGTTTAGCGAGCACTGGTTTAATGTCGATCACCGGAGTTCCGTCGATGACTTCCATGGGACCAATCCGCAGCCGGTTCGCGGTGATTTCGCGGATGGTGACGCGATGCAGGCCGATCGGGTTGGGACGGTCTGGCGATCGCGTGGCAAAGACCCCGTGCAGGCCAAGCTGGCGCTTGGAGCGGGGATAGACCTCCAGCACGTTGCGCCGGGCGCGGTGCAGCCAGGTGAGGATGATGATTTCATCGCCGGCGGCTAGCCTCAGGAGAGCTTTGGCAGCAAAGGCTTTGATTTCAAGCCAGGCGTCGGGTGCACCTTCATATCCCTGCATGGGCGCCTGGCTGCGCTCTTTGATGGTGGAGCGGATTACGCCGATAGGGCGAAGCGTGGGGCGGAGAGTTTTTGGTGGAGGCATAGAAGTCTTCCCTCTTGAATCTTAACGCCATCCGAGTGGGAAGAGGTGATGGAGCTGCTGCGGCGGCCATCGCAGGGATTATGAATGTTCAAGCGATTCGCCCCAAAATCGACCAAAATGAAATGACCATAAGGCTCTGTCAGCCGAAAATGCACTCCTTGCCCATACTTCTCGCATGAAAGATTTTGTCCGATTTCAGCTTATCTGGTTGAAAGCTTTTCAAAATTGTAAGCACTAAATCTGAGGCATATAAGCATTGGCCAGGTACAGCTCTGCCCAGGTCTTTTAAAAATCCAAACCCACGAAGTAACGAGGACAAAAAATCATGAGATTTCCTTCTTTCGGGCCTAAACTGTTGTGCGCTTTTGTGTTGCTTTTTCTGGCTTCCAGTCTGTCATTTGGCCAGGCATTCACTGATGTTTTCGTTGATTGCACCGGCGCTACGCCGGGAGCTTTCACTTCACTCAACCAGGCAATCGCCAATTCACCTGACAACTCAGATTTCCAGGTTATAGGCACGTGCATTGAAAGTGTTGGTGTCACAATACAAAATCGCCGCAACCTGGTGATTATTGCCGACCCGACAGCAACAATTCAGACCACAACTCCCAGCGGCGCATTGATTTTGATCAACCACTCGCAGAACATTGAGATTGACAACCTCACGCTGAATGGCGGCGCGGGAGTTAACATTCTTGACTCTTCAAATGTTTCTCTTATAGGCAACACCATAGAAAACAGCAGTTTCTTCGGCATCGACTCCAGTAATTCCAATGTTCTGGTGTTAAACGGCTCAGTCACCGGCAGCACACGCAGCGGCGTAGTCACAAGCGGAGGCACCGTGACGCTGGGCGGCGTCAATATCAGCAACAACGGGCGTATCGGCGTAAGCTCCTCTACCACGCATTTGATCATCACTGATGGAAACTCTCCCACTGTTGTCAACGATAACGGAGTCGCAGGAATCCAGCTCTTCAATTCTTCGCAAGGAGACTTTACCGACCTGCAAATCACCAACAACTCAGGCAACAACTTTGGGCTTCAGGCATCCACTAACACCGCCGTGGTGATGCAAGGCGGCTCCATCAGCGGCAACACTGGAATAGGCGTCAATTGCCTCTCAACCACGCACTGCGAATTCCTTCAAACGCAGATCAACGGCAATTTCGGTAACGGAGTTCAAGCTACCATCCACTCTGAGCTTAACCTTGATGGCGGCGTACAAATCACCGGCAATCAGGGCGTAGGAGTTTTGGTGGACCAGCACTCAGCCTTCGCCAGCAACGGCGGCAACACCATCTCAGGCAATACCGGCGATGGCCTCATTGTGAACGCGCTATCGACGCTCGATTTTCTTGCCCCGGACACAATTACCGCTACGGCCGGCAATCTTGCCTTGAACTGCAACAACGGCTCGCTGGTCACCGGCGACATCACCACCTACAAGCCCAAGAGGTGCGGCACCGCTTTCCAGGCTCTTCCGATCCACTGATCCTTCGATGTGCGAAAAAGCAGGGGCTGCCCATTCCGGGCGGCCCTTTTTCTTCATTTCCCGATCCTTTCTTGGCCTTTCTCCCTTCTTGTATGCAATGGTTTTCGTATATTTGCGGCCTTTTATCGGCGCTCAGACCAAATTTGACTTCTTCACATAAAAGATTTTTCTGCGCGGGCCGCTATTTGCAATGAAACACTTTTAATATACGTGTCACTAATCTCTCAGTATTCATTAATTGCGCAGGGTCCCCGTTTCGCCGCAGTATTCCAAAATTTAACTTCTGGAGAAGAAAAAATGATGAAGCTTCTTTGCTCTGGGCCCAAATTCTTCGTTTGCCTGTTTTTAGTCCTGGCTTCCAGTATCGCCTTCGCTCAGGTCACTGTCGGCTGCCCCGGCGGCACGCCCGGGACCTTCAATTCCCTGAACAATGCAATCGCCGCGTCGCCCGACCACACTACCTTTCTGGTTTCCGGCACCTGCACGGAAAACATCGTGGTCCAGAAACGAAACGACCTGAACTTTTTTGGCAATCCCACGGCAACAATCCAGCCCGCCGACGCAACGATTGAGGTCATGTCGATCAACTCATCGCAAAACATTAGTTTCAACAACGGCTTTGTCATCACCGGCGGCCAGGGCATCGCAATCACCATCTCCAGCAGCGTCCACCTCTCCGGCCTCACCGTGCAGAACAGCGGCGGCCTTGGCATCACCGCAGTTGATTCCGTCGTCCATCTCCTGAGTAGCTCCATTACTTCCAACACGCGTTCGGGAATCGTCGTGACTGGCGGAGCTTTTTATCTGGATGGCAACGTCAATGTCAGCAACAACGGCCGTCTTGGCATCAGCGCCAATTCGGGGCACTTGACCATGAGTGATGGACTTGGACCAAACATCGTCAGCCACAACGGCCTGGCCGGTGTCCAGATTTTTGGCATCGGGCAAGGTGACTTCAGCGGCGACAATGAACTCACCAACAATGCCGGCGGCAATGCTGGTCTTCTGGTTTTCAACCAGAGCGGCGTGTTCATAACCAACGGCCTCATCAATGGCAACACCGGCACCGGCGTCACCTGTGCGGGAAACAGCCATTGTGAATTCAGCGGCACCCAGATCAACAGCAACACCCTGGGCGGCATTCAGATCGTTCAGCATGCTGACGGCGCTTTTGACGGCGCAGTCACCATCTCCGGTAACACTGGGACCGGCGTTCTCGTTGACCAGAGCTCTTCTCTGGTCAGCCTCGGCGGCAACACAATTTCCAACAACACCGGTGACGGGCTCGTCCTGAACACGATCTCAGCCATGAATTTCCTGGGCACTGACGTGATCACCGCAACCACCGGCAATCTGGCCCTGAACTGCAACAACGGCTCCCTGGTGGAAGGCGACGTAAGCACCTACAAGCCCAAGAAGTGCGGCGCTCAATTCCAGGTGGTTCCGATTCACTGATCGACGTTGACCTGTAAAGTAGGCCGCCGAAGGATAAAAGCCCATCCAGCGAAAGCAGGATGGGCCCTTTATTTAGCGGAATCAGCCCCACTCACGAGGGGGATCGCACCACTAATCCCAAAGAGCACCCTCGTACCACCGCCTCTTTTGTGGCACCGGCCTCGCCGGTGAAAGATGTTTTGAAAACCGCACAGCCAGGGGCGGCTGTGCCACATGAGTCTGGCTTGTAAGGAATGCCTGAAAAGCCCAAACAGTTCGGTGATTCAAAATTTACACCATCCCATCTGGCAAACCTTCATGGGTGATTCAAAATTTACAACTCCCATGCACGTGTGGCACCGGCGCCCTCGCCGGTGAAAGGTCTTAGACCTCCACTCCCACCTCACAATCTTCACTCCCCACTTCACAAAATTCGTTTCTTCAAACCTCGCTTCTTTCCCATTGCATCGCTCCGCAAAATCGGTTACACAAAAAAGAGACGGGACGCGCCCGTGTTGTCGCACGGACGGTCCCTGACCACACATCACCTTCCAAAGAAAGGCGACCTATGGCTGACACAGATTTTAGCAGCGCACCCAAACCTTCCAGCAGCGTACCCAAACTCCAAGTCTATGATCTTCTCTACCGCCTCAACGCATCTTTTGCCCGCGTCCACCGCAACATGGCTGCATTGGAGGAGGTTGGCATCTTCGATCCGCTGATGATGCAGTCCCTCAACCGCCAGTCTGAGCAGCTACGAGCAGGCATGAATTGCCATCTACTTGGGGCCATGCGACGCATTGAAGAGCGCGACCGGGAGCGATTCTCGCAACCGCCCACTGAGCAAAATTCTTAGCCTCAACAGGAGCAAAACGAAACCCGCCTCAAAAGGGCGGGTTCTTCATCTTGCTTTATCGTAATTCCCTGCTCTGTTTTACCCGCGATGCCTTCATCCAGCCAGATTTACAATCGCGTCATATTCATAAACAAAAGTTCCAGCCTTCTCCTGCTTTGCTGCGCCAACCATCGCCTTCCCTGCCAGCGCCGCTTTTATTGAGTGATACCGCCGCAATGGCCCCAGCGTTAGCAAATCAAGGAGCGGAGCAACCTTCATGGCAATGCTCTCACCCAGCCTGAACTCCTGCCGCTTTCCAATCAGCAAACTTGGACGAAGTATATGCACGGCCCGAAATGGCAGCTTGGCCAACTCCGCTTCCAATTCTCCCTTGGTGCGCAGATAAAAATTCTTGCTGTTCGGATCAGCGCCCACCGAGGACACCACAATAAAACGCTCCGCACCCGCCTTCACAGCTTCTTGCGCGGCCCGCAATGGCAACTCCAAATCTACTTTGCGAAATGCCTCTTGTGATCCTGCCTTGCGAATCGTGGTGCCCAAAGCGCTGAACACATCTTGAGCGCCGCGAAAATCTTCCGCGTTCAAGCTCGCCAGATCGGCAACCCGCTGCATCACTTTAGCGCGCGTCAGCGGAGGCAACTCACGCCGCCCGAACGTAAGCACACGCGTGTAGTCTGCACTATCCACCAACGCACGCAGACAAAAGCCGCCCACCAAGCCTGACGCTCCCAGTACCACTGCCGTGCGGGCACTCATGCTGGCGCTCCATTGCCTGCATGCCTATTCCCGTGAATCATCACCAGACTAATCATCATCAGACTAATGTAACAATATTTGTCTGATGATCGCTTAAGGCGGTTTCTTGGGTCGTGTCCAGCAATGCGACTGTCTTTTTGACACGTCTTTCAGCCGCTGCTACTATCTATTGGCAGCGTGATGCGCTCCCGCCTGTAAGCGTCCCCGTCGTCTAGCCCGGCCTAGGACATCGCCCTTTCACGGCGGTAACACGGGTTCAAATCCCGTCGGGGACGCCAAAGAATCAAGCAGTTAGCAGCGTCCTGGCCGTAATTCCCACAACACTCCACAACAATAGTCAAAATCATGCGTGAAATGCGGTTCCCGTGCGCATGATCAAATCCGCCAAAGCTGCCTGTGCCTGGCGTTTCGGTGCTTCCAAAGCCTGCGTGTAACCATCCATCGTTGTTTTGAAAGACGCATGCCGCAGGAGTTCCTGTACAACCTTCGCGTCTACGCCCAGGGACTTGATCAAAGTCGAGAACGTATGCCGGAAAGTGTGCCAGCCAATTTTCTTGGTGATGCCGGCCCGCCTTGCTGCCGGCTGGATGTAGTACCGCATCACTGTGGCAAGCCAGAGCGGCTGCCGACCCTTCTTCTGTAGCGAAGCCCAGACCCAATCGGTGGAAGCTGTGTATGTGCTTTCCTGCCGCCATGCCATGAGCGCTTGCGCAATGTGCTCATCCATGACAACGGGTTTGCGCGATGCCTCTGTTTTGCAACTACCGACTACCTGGTCCACCACGGATCGGACGATATTGATGCGCATCTCGAAGAAGTCCAGATCGCACCATTGCAGCCCCATCAGTTCGCTCCGTCGCATCCCTGTCAGAGCATCGCAGATAATCATCGCCCGTTCCCGCAAATCCAACTCATCGAACAGCCGATGCAGTTCCGCTATCTCGAGTAGAACCGGAACGTTCTCGCGCTTGCCAGATTGCCGGACCGCAGTGATTGGGTTTCGATCTGCGAATTCATACCGGATTGCGTGACTGAAGATTCCTGACATGATGTTTCTGATTTTGCACTTGCTTCCGTTGCTGAGTCCTCCCAGATTCCTGAGCCAATGCTCGACTGTTACCGGCTTAATGCTGTGCAGGTACTCTTTGCCCCAGATCGGAAGGATCCAGTTTTTGAGATAGACCAAGTAGGTGCTCCTGGTCTTCTCGGTTTTGTTGTCCGCCAGCAATTCAGTTTGGCGGTAATGATCGACCAGATCCTCGAACGTCATCAGTGCCGATCTTGGAAGATCACGGTTGATGTTCGTTCGCAAGAGCTGGATTCTGTTTAGGGCTTCCCTTTCAGTGCGAAGCTCGTCCAAGCTGCCTACTGTGAGAGTTCTCTGGCGCCGCTTGCCATCTGGCCCGCACTCTCGCCACAAGAATTCCCACATGTCAGCTCCGCGCTTGCGCTTCGCCCTTCTGAGATGCCCGTCTTGATACCGTTGCGCCATTTACGTTCCCTTCATTGGCGCACGGGCGGGTGATTTGTTTCTATATCACCCTGCATGTGCTTATCAAGCTCTGAAAGCTTGAATCGCCACTGCCGCCTCTTTCCGGTTCCAAGCGGATGCGCCGGCAGCGAGCCAGAACGTGCCATCCGAATGACCTTCAAGCGATTCGTTCCCAAAAAGTCTGCTGCTTTCTCTGGACCGACATAGGATTCTGTAATTTGGTGATTCATAGTGGTTGAGGCACCACTGTGCGCTAAAGTTCTTTAGGTTGGAAAGATGCACAATATTCGAAGGATTTTATTGCGGGCAGGAAATTCAGCGTGATTTTTGTGCGGATTTTTGTGCAAGCGTCTTGCTGATCTGATAGAGCATTTAAATCCCACTGGGTTTCCGCCGCGATCTCAGCAGATTGCGATATGCGTTAGTCGTCCTCTCGATGCCCGTTTCCTCGTTGAGTATTATTTGAATTTTGCCCCAAGAGTGGCCGTTGTCCCTTAATTCTTGCACCCGCTTGCTAAGAGCATCTTGTCGCGGCCGTCCTCGTTTTTTCCTGTCGTGCTCGAAAAACGATCGGAGATGCGCAAGAGCACCGTCAATATCGACACCTTGCACGGTTTTGCGCGTCTCCTTTAGGCTGAGATAGGCTTTCAGCACATCCGGCAGCTGCTCAAGTTCTGTTTCGGACTTAGCCCAATGGATTAGCAACATTTGATGATCGGCCTTGATCTTTTCGAGCTTCCCAAGCAGATCCATACATGACCTGGAAAAACAGAGCAAGGCTGTGTCGCTGAAGTACGGACCGGTCGAATATGCTGCTACCAGTTCACCTGGTCTGTCTTGCGAATGAATTAGTGCCTCAGCTTCTGTTACAAAGTATGTTCTGTTAGTGATGGCCATTTCCGGCTGCGCCGTTTGTTCCTTAGATCCAACGTCCACTGAGATTTTTGCAGACATCTTGGTGTCTCTTCTCTCCGGCTTAAGGCCTTTTAAGCGCGGAAGAGGGGTGGTGACTTTTGCGGCTCTGGTCGGCGAAAGAGGGCTCAGACTAACTCTTTTGGCTAGCGCCACGGCTGATTGATGAATGAAGTGTTGGTTTTCTCGCTCAGCAACTGCCTGCATTACCTCGTGAACGTCGCGCTCCATGTCTGAGCGTACTTCCCTAGTGACCTTCTTCGCGACCGGAATTTTGAGCGGCTCGAGCTCTTCCACTTTTCCAGTCACTCCGTCAACCCGTCGGTACGGCACATCTACCGTTCCGCCGACAAATTCGGGATGATGAACCATGCAGGCACCACCCAGCGGTTAAGCAACTCTTGCATGATTCGTGAGATATCGCTGTAGCACTCATGTCGAATCCAATTGCTCTCGTCTATGGCAGGTATGTCAAACTCACTTCCGCCAAGATGATGGGCCAATTTTCGAACCCTGTCGCCACAAACTTCGCACTCCTGCTCGAAGCTGCATTGAAAGTCCTCTGGCTTGCCCGGATTGTGGGCCGACCATTCCCGGCGCCGTTCGTCAATAAACCTGATGTCTTCCTGCGTAAAGAGCTCACCATCGCAGGCGAGCTTTAGCCATCGGGGAATTCGGCTGATCGTTTGCCCTATGATCTCCGTGCCTGTCCCCGCCAAAGCTGCGATTAACCGTTGGACATCTTCTTCTCCGACCGAGGGTGAGCCTTCAATATGTGCCATTAGAATCTCTCGGTATGACTTCAGCGTATCTTCTATGAGCTTTGACAGGGCAGGCAGCACGTCGTCAAAACATTCCCAGAAGGCTCTCGAACGGCCGTCATCGTCGCTGGATGATTCAATTCGTTGTCTAACTAATCCAATGAATGATTTTTTGATGTCACATAGGCGATCACTCGCCGCGAAGTCGTGTTCGCACATCGCACGACGCGACAAAAGAGGAAGAAGAGAATATACAGATTCAGATTTAGGTGGTTTCATCAGGGCCCAGTTGGGGGCTGTAACTTGAAGGGGAAACAGGCACCAGCGTCGCTTCGTTAAGTATTAACCGTGACACATTAGATCCTTGGTGCCAATATGTCATTTTCTCCATCCCGGCGCAACAAGGAAAGCCTTTTCCTTGACACCCGACTACCAACCGAGATTGTTGGCGGTCACAATCGGGAAGGGGCATACCCGGCCTTTCCTCACTAAGAGACTCGACACCCGCCTTTTCCAGCGCCTTGCTGGATCAGAGGCCGCGCAGCAACTCCGAGAGGGTCTTGCCGAAGGAGCCCGCGAGTACCGCAATTGTATTGAGCCTGGGCTCCGTACGCCCACTTTCCACTTCGACAATTGTGTTTTTCGCGAGGCCGCTATGGACGGAAAGATACGTGAAGCTCCAGCCGCGCGCCTCGCGCAGCCGTTTGATGCGTTGGCCGAACCGCACCTGAAGGGATTGATGTTCTCGGGCCATCCGTACCGATTGTCTGGTACGGCCCAAAATCGTGATTCCACTACTCTGGTATGCATACCATCATTCTGGTATGATGACCTACGCGGTACAGGCGTTGCGGCCCTGACCGAATCCCGACGGTACCGGCCGTCAAGGAGATCGATGAAAACTGGCAAAAACACCTCTTGGCGTTTCTATGACGCAGACCTCATTGCTCGCCGGTCTACGCGCTTCCCTGCGCGGAGACCAAGACGCCGTCTTTGCTCCGCGGCGATGCAGCTTGCAACCCCGCTCGTTGACCTGCTGCTCGATATTTTTGTGTGGCTTTTCAGAATACGCGACGACGCTCCTGGCGATCTCGTCTTCAGCTCTCCGATTCATACGCGGCTCCCGCGATGGGACGTCCCCGCCGGAGACGGCCATGCGTAAACCTGGCAATGAGGGGAAATTGTGCGTTTACCGTACCGTGTACCGCCTGAGCGTTTCTTTCGCGAACATCGTCGAGCATTGTCGTGCACTTCGGGAGTCCGGCGTGTTGACGCGCAAGAATGCTCATCTGTATCAGTCCTACGCCCAGGAACTGCAGGCCGAGATCAATCAAGACGTGCTGGAGACCCTGGACGGAATTGAGTCACACGACATGTTTAGGTTCGGCAAGGTGCGCTCAGCGCGCGAAAAGGAGCTCCGCGACCCCGACGACGTCTTCATTCATGCCGAAGAGCGTCGGCAGGAACTTGCGAGGCAAAGAAGAAACACCGCGCTCGAAGCAATAAGAAAGACACGACCAGTCAATCAAGGGTCAAGCACCCCGCCTTGAAGCGGAAGGCTGCTGACCAAAAGATCCGATGAACGCACAGCACAAGGAGGGGCTAATGGCTATGAGCAAAAATATCTCATCCGTCCATCCTCACAACAGGCCAATACAGTGCGTAGCCCTTTATGCTCGCGTATCCACTCCGCGGCCAACAAGACCCCGAGATGCAGCTTTCAGAATTGAGGGAGTATGCGACGCGACGGGACTTGAGCATTTACCAAGAATACGTCGATCAGGGTGTTTCAGGATCAAAAGAGTCCCGCCCAGCCCTCAACCGCCTGATGGCTGATGCCCAGTGGTGCAGATTTGATGCCGTGTTGGTTTGGAAAATTGACCGCTTCGGACGCAGTTTGAAACATTTGGTCAATGCGCTTGCCGACCTTAGCGCCTACGGAATCGCGTTCATCAGCCTCCGGGACAATTTGGATTTAAGCACGCCATCTGGGCGCCTTATGTTCCAGATCATCGGTGCTATGGCTGAATTTGAACGCGCACTAATTCAGGTCACCACCCCCAGTGCGGGCGTATATCTGCTAAAGCCCGATGGCACGATACAAAATTCGGTCGCAATCAGTAATAGTGCCGGCCAGATCTGGTTTATGGATACTCAAGTATTGGCGACAGCTGGCACATATACACTCTGGATTGCACACGTTGGTACCAATATTGGTAGTGAAACTCTACAGCTCAATAGTGTCCCCGCCGACTACACCACTCCCATCACGATTGGAGGAGCTGCCGTGCGAGCGCCATCGACGGGCAACACAGCCTTAGGGCAGAACGCTAACCTGACATTCACTGCTACAGCAGGGCAAAAAGTGAGCGTCACCACCAGTGGCGGAACGTTCTCTTCCTGTGCGATGTACATAAGAGATGCCAACGGCTCCAATTTAAGCTCAGGCTCGTGCAGCGGCGCTACGAACTTCATCGATAGCATCACATTGAGCGTAGGAGGCAACTATAGCGTATACGTGGATCCTCAGGGTATGGCCACCGGCACTGCGACGGTGCTGCTAAACAATACTTCGGACTTGACGAAAACAATCGCGATTGACGGTTCGCCAGTGAATGCAAGCACAACAATTCCCGGCCAGGACGTGCGACTGACATTCAATGCAACCGTCGGCCAACGGGTCGTCTTGCGCATTTCCAGCGTGACCAACCCAAATTTCAGCGTATACCTTTTGAAGCCTGATGGCACTACGCAAACTTCCATGAGCATCGTCAACGGCGGCGGTCAAACCTGGTTCATGGACACACAAGTTCTGGCTACGACCGGCCAATACACGATCTGGCTTGCTCACTCAGGCACCAATACCGGCAGTGAGACTCTGCAGTTGAATAGTGTCCCGGCCGATTTTTCTACCTCCCTGACCATTGGAGGAGCAATGTTGCGTGTCCCCTCCAGTGGTAACAATGCTTTGGGGCAGAATGCTTCATTAACGTTCAGTGCAACGGCGGGCCAAACAGTCAACATCAATCTCAGCGGTAGTAGTTACTCCCCATCCACCGCATGCTTGTTGACGATCAAGGACCCATCCGGCAATTCGGTGGAATCGGCCTATTGCGGAAGCGGTGCTACTTCTCCTGTAGTTGTAACCACAGCCAGCACCGGAACCTACACGCTCTTTATTGACCCGCAGGGTATGGCCGTCGGGACTGTGACAGTGGGTCTCAATAGCAATAATGATGTTACCGGGACAATTTCCATCGACGGCTCGCCGGTCACGATCGCGACGACGTCCGCCGGCCAGGACGCTCGACTTACATTCACAGGGTCTGCCGGGCAGCGTGTAGTGGTTCGGGTGACTGGAGTAACCAATCCTTCAGCAACCCTGATCCTGGTAAGGCCGGACAACACGAATCAGGCAACCCTAGCTATCACCAACAACCCATCAGTGTCGACATGGTTTATGGATACACAAATCCTCGTCTCCACTGGGACTTATACGCTTTGGATTCAACACAGCGGCACGAATATTGGTAGTGAGACAGTACAACTGAGTAGCGTTCCTGCAGATTTCACTGCCTCGATCACACCCGGTGGCGCTGCAGTACGAGTTCCAGTATCGGGTGATACCGTGGTGGGCCAGAATGGCATTTTGACTTTTGCTGGATCGGCGAACCAGAAAGTAAGCATGAGTATCAGCAATGGAACTTACTCCCCGCTTACGAACTGTGTCGTTTCCCTAAAAAATGCGAGCGGCAGCATTCTTGCATCGGGTTATTGCGGCAACGGTGCCGCATCGTTTATCGATACGGCAGCCTTAAGCGGTGCAGGAACATATACGGTTCTTGTCGACCCCCAGGGGTTGGCAACCGGAAACACTACGATACAAGTCAACGACAGTTCAGACATCACGGGTGTAATCACCGCCGACGGAACTCCGGTAACTGAGAATACCGGTATCGGGGAGGACGCTCGATATACCTTCAGCGCAACGGCCGGACAGCGTGTTGCTTTGCGCGTAACAAGCGTCACGAATCCGTCCGCCCAAGTGCTTATTCTGAAGCCGGACGGCTCTACGCAAGCCATCGTCAATATCAGCAACAACCCCGCTGGTCAGCTTTTCTTCATTGATACTCAAACTTTGGCAACTGCAGGCACTTATACGGTCTGGGTGAGGCACAGTGGCGCAAATGTCGGCGCAGCAACATTGCAACTAAATACCGTACCAGCGGACTACACAGCGGGCTTGACTGTTGGAACAGCGGCCCAGGTCCCGACAACAGGCAGCTTGGCAATTGGACAAAACGCACGTCTGACTTTTAGCGGCACCGCCGGTTTTCAAATCAATGCTCTCTTCAGCAATAACACCATCGGGCCGGTCACGGTTACGCTTTTGAAGACGGATGGCGTCACGACATTAACGTCGCTGAGTTCGTCAGCTTCAAGTTTCAATTTGCTGACAGCACAGCTTCCTACAACAGGTACCTACACCCTCGTCATCGATCCGACCGGAGCAGCTTCAGGGAGTATTTCCGCTCTCGTGACTCAGGTAGGAGGATCGAATCCCGTTCCCAGTCGGACTGGGAATACCGTAAATCCTGCGAACCCATTGTCACAAAACTTGGCGGGACTGTTCTTGATGAACGAAGCCACAGGAACGACAGATAAGAATGTGGTGGATGGACAGACGGCCAGCTTTGCCGGAACCACGTCGCCTACCTGGAATACTGCAGACCCTTCTGTACTTCTCAACGGTACAACGAGTTCACTGAGCAGCTATCTGGATGCGGGCACCGATCTGAACTTCGACCAGCTGACCACTAACAAG
>DATEHN010000100.1:0-33258 GCA_035279585.1 Candidatus Angelobacter sp.
GCTTGCGGCAGGCATTTTACTGCCTGTCACAAAACATACGTTTGTCTCACGGGCTAGGTTTAGCTCAAGCGGCTGGCGCGTTCCAGTCGTGGAAACAGGTCATCATAATTTGGCGCCATGGAAGCCAGCCATGCATCGTAATGTGGTTGACCTTCAGGGTTGAGTGCACGCACCTTGATGCCGGCGCGACCAGAAGCATGCGCCCAAACTACTGTTCCTCTGGCTTTTATCTCGATTCCATCGGCTGAAAGTGGAAAGCTTACCTGAACCGTAGCTTCCTGGGGCAGCATCTCTGCTGTCTGAAGACACATCCCCTTCTGGCTGACGTTGACAATGGTTGCATTCTTCAATGCGCGGCTGTCACTGCGGTGAACCAGATTGCATGACGTTGCGCTAATGCATACCTCATGGCGAAAGCTGCGCCGCCGCCCCAGTGCAATAACGCTATATGCAGCTTTCAGCGTTTTGACGAAAAGATCGTTTGTGAACGGCTTTTGTACGACAAAATGAATCCGTTTTCCCAGAACTCGATTTGCGTTATTTGGCCCTACCAGTCCCAGCACAACGTAAGGTGAGCCGAACAGTGCCGCTTCTGACGCACCGTCAGTTTCCTGGTCATAAACGCCAAGGTCGAATCGCTTGCCCCGGCACAGCTCCCGTGCCAGTGCGGCGCTATCTGTCTTGCTTACGCTGAAACCAAAAGATTCAAGCATTCTGGCGCTGGTGGCAGCGGCAGGAATGTCTGTTGAGAGAAGGAGCGCTGAAAGTCGTGAAGTCGAGGGTATCATTTGGATCTCCTTTGGGAAGCGGCTTTTGTATCGGTAGAGCGAACCTGTTGAGATGTGGTCTGTACGGTGTTAACTGGGGCTGGGCTCGGCGTCAGCTTTAATTTCGTAACAGCGTGAGCAGAAAATGTGGTCAAAGAATCAGGGGCATTGGCTACAACAAGAGTCCAGTTTCCATCTGCGCCTTGCATCCATGCGGCAGAGGTCTGAACAACTGCGGAAACTGATAATGTCCCTTTTGCCTGCCCGTGCGCAAAGTAAGTGCTTCCCAGGAGCATCAGCAGAACTACGGCAATACGGGCAGTGCATCGTTGCATGCCATTACGTATGGCACGCTTCATACCAACTGCGATTTTTTAGCCTCGCCTTTTATAGTCAGAGAGTTGGATAATCCAAACATGAACGCGCCATGCACAGCATAGGTTCAAGACTGTTTAATTTCTGAACACAATCCAGAACCTGCACAACTGGGACGCAAGCATGAGCGTAAAAAGTTTCTCGGCAAAAGGATTGCAATGCGTGATTTTATCAATGCCGGTTTTTTCGGAATTCCGGAAACTTTGGTCTTCAGATCGCTTCCAACGGAACAGAAATGCCAAGGCAGATTTTGAAACAATAGATCAAGATGCTTCGCTGGACGGGATAGACGAGGGCTTTTTCTTATCAATCTTCGCCAGGATGCTGTATAAAGTGGCCCGGCTGATTCCCAGTATCTCTGCGGCGCGGTTCTTGTTTCCTTCCATTTTTTCCAGTACGCGGAGAACGTGCCGCTGCTCAACCGTCTCCAGAGTGACCAGTTCGTCTTCTGGATCATTTACTGCTCTGGCGCGAATGTGCTCAGGAAGATCAACGGCATCAATGACCGCCCCTTGGGCCAGCATACAGGCGCTGCCAATCACGTTTTCCAGCTCGCGCACGTTTCCCGGCCAGTTATACCGGGTAAGAAGAGTTTGGCCTCGGCGTGTTACTCCAGAAATTTCCTTGTTGTATTGGTCAGCAAAACGTTTTAAAAAATGGCGCAGAAGAAGCGGCAGGTCTTCCTTTCTTTCCGACAGGCGCGGCAGGGTTATTTCGACCATTCCAAGCCTGTAGTAAAGATCATCTCTGAAACGCTTTTCCATTACCATTGCGCGCAAATCCCGATTGGTGGCCGCCACAACACGGACATCCACTTTCCTGGCAATAGGCGATCCCACGCGCTGGACTTCCTGGTTCTGCAGCACCCGCAGCAGTTTTGCTTGTGCCCCTAAAGGCAGCTCTCCAATTTCATCCAGAAACACGGTTCCGCCGTTGGCAAATTCAAAAAGGCCGATCTTATCCTGGTTGGCCCCGGTGAACGCCCCGCGGACATAGCCAAACAATTCGCTTTCAAACAACGTATCCACAATCGCGGAACAGTTGCAGACTGCAAATGGCTTGGACGCGGCGGGGCTGAAACGGTGCAGCGCTCTTGCTGCAAGCTCTTTTCCAGTGCCGGTCTGCCCGGTGAGCAATACAGTGCGAAAATGCGGCGCAACACGCCGCAGCCGGGCAATAACGTCAAGCATGAGGGGACTTTTGCCGATCATCCCCTCAACTTCGTAGTTTGCTAGTAATTCATGGTCCAGCTCCAGCGTGCGGCGCCGGAGAGCAGCATGGGCCATCAACTCCTTGACTCGTTCGCGCAGCTTTTTCAGGTCCAGAGGCTTGATGACAAAATCACACGCGCCATTTCGGATGGCTTCCACGGCGAGATCGGTTGAATAATCCGCCGTCATCAAAATGACTTCGGCCCCCGGGTCTGCATCTACGATTTTTTCCAGCACCTCCAGCCCATTCAGGTTCGGCATCTTAAGGTCGGTAATCACGATCTGCGGGCGCTTTTCAAAAAAAATACGCAATCCCGCTTGCGGCTCACTGGCGGTTATGAGTTCGATCTCTTCCTCTCCAAGGGCTTCTGAAATTAATTCAAGAACTTGAGGGTCATCATCAATAGCGAGAAGAGTAACTAACGGATTACGATTCTTGGGCATTTACTCCGGTAAAACATTAAGAGGCTGGGGCATACTCTTGGGTTGATATTTATGAGCTATTTCACATTCCCGTGCCCGCGCCAGCTTGGGGAAATGACAGGTATCGGACAAGCAGAATGCTTATCATAAGCGGTACAACGCGCTTTGAAAGATAATTACTAAACTTTTTTCGAAAACAGAAATTCGCCTCATACAAATCCTAAAGGACATTTAGAGACTCTGGATGCGCAGCTGAGCGTTAGCAACAGAGTTTGTTAAAAACTAGCTATTCAGGCGGAGTATAACAATTTTTAACACTTCGTAGCTGTGCGCTTGAACGAGTCAATTTATTAACTCTTGTTAATGATATTCGTTCCATTTTGGAACCAGGCAGAAAGGTAACCATCGTAACATGCTATAGCTTTGGCATGGTGCAACAATAAGTAAGAGTTATGGATGTCTCCGGCGAGAAAGTAAACGGAACGATTCTTGTTGCCGATGACCATTGGCCGAATCGAGTGTTATTTGAGGAGATGCTGACGGCTGCTGGGTACACGGTGATCACAGCCGCAGACGGCGCTGCAGCTCTGCAATTATTCAAGTCTTTGCGACCAGACCTGGTATTGCTTGATGTAATGATGCCTCACCTGGATGGGTTTGAGGTGTGCGAAAAAATCAAGAGCAATAAGGAAACCTGCCTTACCCCGGTCATTATGGTCACTGCCCTCTCTGATACCCAAGATCGTGTGGCAGCGATTAGAGCCGGAGCAGATGACTTCCTTACCCGGCCTGTAGATCAGAGCCAGTTGCTTGCCCGCGTTCGATCTTTGCTGAAATTGAAAGCCTATACAGATGAACTGGAACAGGCGGAATCCGTACTTTTCGCGCTGGCGCACAGCATTGAGGAGAAAGATCCTTATACACAAGGCCATTGCTCACGTTTATCAGACTGCGCATCTCGTCTGGGCAAGCGGATGGGGCTTGCTGCTGACCAAATCACTGCGCTCTCCCGTGCCGGAATAGTGCACGATATTGGAAAAGTCGCAATCCCGGATGCCATTCTGCTTAAGCCAGGGCGCTTGACGGAAGACGAATGGAAGATCATGCGTGAGCACCCTGTTGTGGGCGAGCGCATCTGCGCTCCGCTCAAATCTTTCCGCTTGGTTCTCCCGATCATCCGTCATCACCATGAAAAACTGGATGGCACAGGATATCCAGATGGTCTGAAAGGCGAGCAAATCCCAATCACGGCGCGAATACTGCAAATTGTGGATGTATACGATGCGCTAACCACCACCAGGCCTTACAAGGCCGCATTTTCAGTGACCGAAACTCTGGAAATCATGGAGCAGGAAATCGCCCGGGGCTGGTGGGATGCCAACGTCTTTTCTGAGTTCAAGAAATTACTGAAAGGCTCTGAGCCGTTACGCTCGCAATCAATTTTGACAGGTGTGTTCTGAGCTCGGCCCTGTTCTCTTCCCCCAGTGCAAAAACGGATTGATTCTATGACCGCCTCCATTGAGCGCAAAACCGCAATTGGACTTTCTCTGGTGGGTCTTCTTCTGGTGCTGGTTGCAGCCATAACATACAGGAATGCGCAACAATCTCTGGAAAACACCCGCTGGATAGGGCACGCGCATGAGGTGATTGCAGAATTAAACGCAACCCAGGTCGCGCTTGATGATTGGAACTCAGCAGTACGTGAATATTTGGTCACGGGAGAAAACAACGATTTAAGGCCCTATCGTGATTCGTTTACCGATGTTTTGGATCACGTGGACCATCTGAAGCAACTGACCGCCAACAATCCAACCCAGCAGACCCGTGTTTACGCTCTGCGCTCACAGATCATGGCGCTCTTCACCGCGCTCGATGAAACTATCAACTCCCGGCATGAAAGCGGATTTGAAGCGGCGCGGAAGGAAATTCTTATTGGGCACGGAAGGGCGGAGACGGCCACTGTTCGGGCAACAATCGCGGGCATGAAAGCAGAAGAGGAGCAACTGGAAAGCATTCGCGAGAAAAAGGCCCAGGGAAACAGCTCTCGGGCAGTGATTGCATTTTGCTTCATCGTCCTCTTTCAAATTGCCATGCTCGATCTAATCTATTTCGCGGTCCGCAAGGACGTTACCGAGCGCAGACGGGCAGAAAGCCGGTTGCAGGAAAGTGAAGACCGGCATCGCAGGCTGTTCAGCAATAATCCATTTCCTACCTGGGTCTATGACCGGGAGACGTTGCGGTTTCTTGCCGTGAACAGCGCCGCCGTTCGCAACTACGGCTATTCTGCGGACGAGTTTTTGACCATGACGGTGAAGGACATCCGTCCGGCTGAGGATGTTCCGGCTTTGCTGGAAAGCGTGAAGCGCACTGAAGGAGCAGAACACAGCAGCGATTGGAAACACCTGCGGAAAGATGGTTCCGTGATTGATGTTGAAATCACTTCTTACCCGCTCAATTTCGATAAGCTCTCGGCTGAAGTGGTTGTCGCAGTCGATATCAGCCAGAAAAAACGGGATGAGGAGCAAAAACGCGAATTCATCGCAAGCCTCGCCTCGGCCAACCAGCAACTGGAAATTCGTAACCGTGAAGTAGAGCTGGCCACAAAGCTCAAAAGCAAATTCCTGGCCAGCATGAGCCATGAATTGCGTACTCCATTAAACGCAATTGTTGGTTTTTCCGGACTTCTGGATGACGGAACCGCCGGGCAATTAAACGAGAAGCAAAAGCGCTTTATCGCTCACATTAAAAATGGCGCGCACCATCTGCTGCAATTAATCAATGACATTCTTGATCTCTCTAAGGTGGAAGCAGGCCAGCTCGAAATACGATGCGAGGAATTTCAGGTGAAAGACGCTTTGCCTGAAGTCCTTTCCACGATCCGGCCATTGGCGATCGCAAAAAATATCCAGGTTACACATGAAATCCCGGTTGCGCGTCCGGTATATGCAGATCGAGTTCGGTTTAAGCAAATCCTATACAACCTGTTAAGTAACGCGGTGAAATTCACTCCAAAAGGCGGCGAGGTCAGCATCCATTGTGCTGAAGAAGACGGTTGCATTTGTGTTTTCGTTACCGATACTGGAATTGGCATTCGCCCGGAAGACCAGCAGGTTATTTTTGAAGAGTTCCGGCAAGTGGATGGTGAAGGCGCACATGAGGGAACGGGTCTGGGCCTGGCCATCACCAAACGCCTGGTAGAGCAGCAGGGCGGTCGGATTTGGGTGGAGAGTGAATTTGGAAAGGGATCTCGATTCAGCTTCACGCTTCCTGCCGGAAAGATGGCTTCCGCGGCCCCTGTTTCCAAGCTCCGGCCTCAGATCCCTGCCGGCAAACGATCCGGCAAAGAACCTTTGATATTGATTGTGGACGATGAAGTTCCCGCGCGAGAGATTCTGGCGAGCTATCTTGAACCCGAAGGGTACAGGGTTGAGACCGCAGCTTCAGCATCTGAGACTCTTGAAAAAGCAAGAAAGCTGCGGCCGGATGCGATCACTCTGGACATCCTGATGCCTAATTCAAACGGATTTGAAACGCTCTTGAGCCTCAAGAGCGCGCCCGACACCGCGAATATTCCCATCATTGTGGTATCCATACTCGATCAACAAAAAATGGGATTCGCTTTGGGGGCGGAGGATTACCTCGTTAAGCCGGTTGACAGATCGCTGCTGGTGCAAACGATCCGTAAGCACGTCCAGCCGTTAGAAAGAGAACCCTGCCGCGTCTTAATAGTGGATGACGATCCTTTGGCCCTTGATTTGTTAGGAACCGTACTTCGGTCCGTGGGATATGAGATTCACACTGCAAGCAGCGGAAGTGCTGCGCTTGAATTGCTGTCGCAGATTTCCGTCAATGGAATACTGTTAGATTTGCTCATGCCGGAGATGGACGGATTTGAGCTGCTTGAGCATTTGAAAGGCAGCGACCGTCTCAAGGACATACCTGTAATTATTCTTACGGCAAAGAGCCTTACAGAAGATGATGTTGCGCTTTTGGAGCGCGAAGCGAAAGCGCTTTTCCAAAAGGGCAGTTCCTGGCGAGATGAGCTGCTGGTTACGCTCAGTAAAATGCTTGGGAGCCCGAAGCTGGAAAGTTTTGCAGAAAAAGCATGACCACCATTCTTATAGCTGAAGACAACGCGGTAAATCGCGAGCTTCTGCGGGAGATGCTGGAGGCCGGCGATTATCGTGTGGTAGAGGCCAGAAACGGTCAAGAGGCGCTTACCCAGATTGAAGAAATTGAACCTGATCTGGTGTTGCTGGATATCAACATGCCGGTTATGGACGGATTTGCGCTGCTACGGTGGATTAGAGAGCACCCTAAATTCCGGCGACTGCCTGTTGTGGCGGTTACGGCTTATGCCATGAAAGAAGACCGCGAACGAATGCTGAATGCAGGCTTTAACGGCTACGTGGCAAAGCCAATCGAGTCAGCAGCGCTTTTCAAAGAAATAGCGCGGTTTACCACATCTTGTGACTCTGCACTCTCAAGAGAAGGTTCTACAAGCTAAACCCAAACCTGCCTGATTATTTCGAATGCTCGGTCGCAAGTGAAACGCAATGAGCGCCCCCGATTGGACACACATTCGCATGTAGTCTTGCTCCGTTATACTTGGTTTATCAAAATCCCGCAGATAACTTTTCATGAGAACGATGGAGCAAACGTTACTGCACGAAGCGATTCTGGAAGCCAGGCTTGGTTCCTCTACCGGAGGAATTCCTATTGGCTCGGTTCTGGCTGATGCTGACGGCCACATTGTCTCCAGAGGACACAATCTTCGGGTGCAAACTGGCGATCCCACGGCCCATGCTGAAGTTGTATGCCTCAGGAATGCCGGGCGCAGAACAGATTGGCACAAACTTACGCTGGTAAGCACTCTCAGCCCCTGCATCATGTGCACAGGAGCAAGCCTTCTTTACAAAATTCCGCGCATCATCATAGGTGAACATACAACGTTTCTTGGCGCAGAAGACTTGTTTGCCGCCCGCGGCGTTCAATGCATAGTTATAAATAGCGAGGAATGCATTGAGATGATGCGGACTTTCATTCGTGATAATCCGATCCTATGGAATGAAGACATTGGCGTTGTGAAGTAGAAGAAGCGTTCGCATTTATTTGTGGCTTGAGGCTCCTGGCAAGCTGATTTGCCTACGCAGTTTCAGAAGCGTAATAATGATCGACATCTGAACCTAAGAATTGCCGGTGGCAGCCGCCCAGGAGCACAAACCCAAACATGGCAACATCTGTTTTTGCCCGTCCAAAAGAAGCCGCCATTCAGATCGACTCCGCCGGCCAGCGCGGCAGAGTGGTTATTTCAAAATCTCCGTTTACCGTTGGGCGCTCAGAGGAGTGCGACGTCAGCATCCCAGACGTGCGTGTCTCTCGCGTGCACGCCAGGTTTGTGCTTCAGGATGATACATATTTCATTGAGGACGCAGGCAGCCGCCATGGCACGTTCGTAAATGGCGCGCGTTGTGAGCGTGCACAATTGAAGAACAATGACGAGATCAAGCTGGGCGCTGCGGCCAAAATGGTGTTCTTGTACGGAGACGCGCCGGGCAGCGCCGCGGATATCCTGCTCACCCGCCTCGCCTCCAGCGCAGATACTTCTGATCTGGAGAAGCTTCACCTGTTCCTTGAAGCCGCGCGCAATCTCAGCAGCAGCCTGGTGGTGGATGACGTTTTGCGCAATATGCTGGGTTATGCCTTAAAGATCACAAAGGCCGAGCGGGGGTTTGTGTACCTGAAAGACAAGTCAGGCGAGCCCGCACTGGCTTGCGGCTTGGATAGCAACAACATGCCGCTCTCTCGCGATGCCAACGTCACACACTCCGTGGTGCGTGAAGCCATGATCTCCGCCCAGGAATTTATTACCGGCGATGCAAGCCGGCAAAGCGCCCTGGCCGCGAGAGAAAGCATCCTGTTCAATGAACTCCGAACCGTGGTCGCTATTCCGTTGCGTACGCGTCGCGGCGCAAGTGGCGCAATGGTCGTAGAAGAGGCGGATGGCGTTATTTATCTCGATAGCCGCTCAGTCTCGCGAAGCATTTCCGGCGTAAGCCATGAAGTGCTGCGCGCACTGGCGAGCGAGTGCGCAGCGGTACTGGAGAGCGCGAAGCTGGTAGCTGCCGAGCAGGCAGCGCAGCAATATCGCAAGGAAATGGAGATTGCGGCCTCCATCCAGCGCAGCCTGATTTCCATGTCTGGCGCTGAGTGTGACTTTGCCCGCATCTTTGGTGAGAGCATACCTTGCCGTGAAGTGGGCGGTGACTTTTTTGACGTTGATGTTTCCCATGATGCGGTGACCGTGATCGTCGCTGATGTCTCCGGCAAAGGTATTTCTGCTGCGCTGCTGGCTTCAGTGATCCACGGCATGTTTCACTCCCAGATTACCGGCGGCGCCAGCCTGGTGAGTGCCGTTACATCCATTAATCGTTTTTTGTGTTCGCGCGTTGCCGGCCAGAAGTACGCGACCCTTCTTGCGGCACAGCTACGGCGGGATGGCGCTTTGCAGATCGTAAATTGCGGCCATGTTCCGGCCTTGATTGCTCATAATGGCGCGGTTCAGCAGGTAACTGACGGCGATATGCCGGTCGGTCTGGTTGCCGGTGTGAGCTTTCATGTGATCGAACAGCAGTTGCCGGTTGGCTCCCGGCTGTGCATTCTTACTGACGGTATCACTGAGACCGAAGATCCAAGCGGCGCTGAATTTGGCAGCAGGAACGTAGAACAATGCCTCTTTGAACCGGAACCAATTTTCAGTCTGATAAACAAGGTTCGCGCTTTTTCTCACAATCAGGAAGCGCAGGACGACCGCACGATTGTATTGCTGGAGAGAACGCATTAGCCAAGCCGCTGACGCTCTTTCGCTGAAGCTGTAAATTAGTGTGGAGTCCACAAGGGATGGTCGCTGAACAACCCGCCCGCAAATCCAATCTGATAAACCAGAACAAGACCAAAAATCAGGCTAAGCAACCCCGAAGCCAGCCCCAGCCGCACACTGAAATTTGCATGCCGCTTGCCAAAGAAATTAAAAGCTGAGGCAATGCTCATGGTAATCAGCATCATCCCGGCTACCGTGCCAACCCCGAAAATGAGCAGATAAGCTACTGCCCAGCGTGGATCTCTGATGGTGGTTAAAACCAGCAGCGCTACCGCTGCCGATCCGGCCAACCCATGCACAATCCCTATCAGCAACGGACGGAACTGGCGGTAAATGCCTACCCTGCCAAACAGCCGGTCCATCCGGGCGACAGGCGTTTTGTCTGGCGCGTGCGGATGCGACTCCGGCGCGTGACCATGCGGATGCGAGTGAATATAGTCTCCATGAGTGTGGTGATGAGAGTGAACTGTGGCCGCTCCGCTTTGAATTTTCGCCACCGAGCGAGCAGAACGGACGAACGCCACAACGTTCATCACGCCCAGCACCACCAGCATCAACGCAACGGAAAACTCCATGCTAAGGCCGATGCGCGCGGGAATGACCAACCCAAAAAGAATGATAGCGGAGCCAACCGCCAGAATTGTCAGCGTGTGGCCGATGCCCCAGAAAATTCCGGTCAGGGCCGCGCGGCCAACTTTGTTTTGCCGGCTCACGATGGTTGTAATTGCGATCACGTGGTCAGGATCGGTGGCGTGCCGCATTCCCAGAAAAAAGCCGATAGCGATAATGGAAAGAAAGCTGATCATTTTTTGCAAGTAGAGCTTCTGACTGCGATCGAGACCACGAACAAGATTACCGATATTTCGCTAAACAGGCTACCAATCCCTGCCAGGGCATCGCAGAATCGCGCCCTCGTTTTTAACTTTTTCAGCCTTGGCGACGCGTTCTGCGGTATATTGCCAAAAGTTTTATCTCAAGAGGTTTCTAATGTCCAGAATTGTGCGCGGCGGATTGATTCAGGCCAGCAACGTGCTCGGGGCAAACCAGCCGCTGGAAAAAATCAAAAAGGCCATGATTGAAAAGCACCTTAAGCTGATTGAGCTGGCGGCGAAAAAGAAGGTCCAGGTGCTTTGCCTGCAGGAAATTTTTTACGGTCCTTACTTCTGCGCCGAGCAGAACACGCGCTGGTATGAACTGACTGAGCCGGTGCCGGACGGCCCGACTGTGAAGCTGATGCAAAAGCTGGCCGCGAAGCACCGCATGGCGATCGTAGTCCCGATTTACGAAAAAGAGATGACCGGTCTTTACTACAACACGGCAGCGGTGATCGATGCGGACGGCAAGTATCTGGGCAAATATCGCAAGCACCACATCCCGCAGGTGGCGCCGGGATTCTGGGAAAAGTTTTACTTCACACCGGGTGACACCGGCTATCCGACTTTCCAGACCAAATATGCTCGCATCGGTGTTTACATCTGTTATGACCGCCATTTTCCTGAAGGCGCACGCATTCTGGGCATGAACGGCGCGGAGATCGTCTTTAATCCCTCTGCTACCGTGGCCGGCCTCTCAGAATATTTGTGGGAACTGGAGCAGCCGGCGCATGCCGTAGCTAACGGATATTTTGTGGGAGCGCTCAACCGCGTGGGCCGTGAAGCGCCATGGAACATCGGCGAATTTTATGGCAAGAGCTACTTCTGCAATCCCCGAGGCAAGATCATTGCGCAGGCCAGCCGCGACAAAGACGAGCTGGTGGTCGCCGATCTCGATCTCGACATGATCGCCGAAGTGCGTAATGTCTGGCAGTTTTATCGCGATCGCCGCCCCGACAGCTATGAGCCGCTGGTCACGCAGACGGGCAAATCAGCTACTAGCTCCTAGCCGCTAGCTTTTGCTGGTGATCTGGAAACTTTATAAAATGCCTTAAAATGCTGCGCTCGCATAAATGCTATTTGTTTTGATTTGGCTAGCAGCTAATCCGCACGTCGAGAAGATTTTTGATGACTTCATCCAGCGCAACCACCATAAAAAATATTCAATCCAGTTCGCTGTACAACGCTGATCTTGCGCCTGTGCCGCCGGAGCGCCGTACCTGGAGCACTTACAACTACGCCGCGCTTTGGGTATCGATGTCAGTCAATATCCTTACCTACATGCTGGCAGGGGGCTTTGTTCAGGGCGGAATGGATTGGAAACAGGCCGTGCTGACAGTCCTGATCGGCAACACCATTGTGCTGGCGCCCATGTTGCTGAACTCGCATCCGGGAGCGCGTTATGGCGTGCCTTTTCCGGTGCTGGCGCGTGCGTCATTCGGCGTGTTGGGAGCCAACGTGGCGGCCGTGCTGCGCGCCATGGTGGCGTGCGGCTGGTTCGGAATCCAGAGCTGGATCGGCGGCGAAGCGATTAATATTTTGCTGAAGACCGTGTGGCCTGCCTGGGGACAAAACCCTTATGGCACTGCCATCTGCTTCATGGTCTTCTGGGCCATCAATCTGCTGGTGATCTTGAAAGGAATTGAATACATACGCTTTCTGCAGGGAGTGAGCGCACCCATTCTTCTGGGCGTGGGATTGCTGCTGCTCGGCTGGGCATGGAAGAGCGCCGGCGGCTTTGGGCCCATGCTGGCTGCGCCTTCAAAATTTACTTCCACTGGCGATCTGTTGAAGTTTCTGATCCCCGCTCTCAACGGGACCGTCGGCTTCTGGTCAACCGTCTCGCTCAATATTCCGGACTTTACCCGCTTCGCCAAGGATGAGCGCGGACAAGCCATTGGACAAGCCTTTGCTTTGCCGCTGACCATGACGCTGTACTCGTTCATCGGTGTAGCTGTGACATCGGCGACTGTCGTGATCTATGGCACATCAATCTGGGACCCGGTGCAACTGCTCAGCCGCTTCCATTCGCCGGTCGCGGTGATCATTTCTCTGCTGGCCATTCTGCTGGCGACACTCAACGTCAACATCGGCGCCAATGTAGTTTCCCCGGCCAATGATTTCTCCAACCTGTGGCCGCGCAAAATTACCTTCAAGCTGGGTGGAGTAATCACCTGCTTCATGGGCATCGCCATGATGCCGTGGAAACTTCTGGCCAACCACAAGACCTTCATCTTTGGCTGGCTCGGCGGATATGCGGCTGTGTTGGGCCCGGTAGCGGGAATCATGATTTGCGATTACTTCATCGTGCGACGAAAACGGCTCGCGGTGAATGATCTTTATCTGCGCAATGGTGAATATGAGTACAAAGGCGGGTTCAATTGGCTCGCCATCGCGGCGCTGTGTTTGGGGACCGCTATTGCGCTCGTGGGACTGGTTATTCCTTCAATTCGGTTCTTGTACGACTATTCGTGGTTCGTGGGATTTGTGGTAGCGTTCGGGGCGTATTGGGCGCTGATGAAAAGCACTGAGTAAGCTAACTTTATTTCTTCCATCCAAGCCAAAATAAAAGCCCGGCAAGAACTAAAGCGCTGATTAGCTTAACAATTTCTTTTATACCTTCGTCGCGGAGTAGGCCTTGAACTATCTCCCACTTACTTGGTTTGATTCCTTGCGTCAAAAATAAGTTATAACCCAATTTGGCTACAATTCCCGAAGGACTGTAAGGATCCTCAACTTTACCTAGCCAAGACATGTCAAGCACCCTTAACATATCATCCAAAACATGCAAAGCACCTCCCTCTTGCAATCTCCGTCGGCAAGCTTTGCAAACAAATGATTGGAGGACTTTATAACGAACATCTGTCAAATCTGCAGTAAAGTCAAACAGACATCCTTTTGTTCCCAAATGTTGTGACCGGCTAACCGATTCTGTGGCAAAGCTAGCAGCTTGGCGAATTAACAAAGTAAGGATGAACTCGAAAATTGAAGGCGGGGCCATACTCCGTTTCCAGTCTCCCAGCGCTTGAATCTGCACTTTCCCCTCTTTTAGGCCATAGTGGTCATCAGAGAAGCGAGCTCGAGTAATTACAGCAATCCCTTCAGGCAGCGAGGTCTCTTGCAAACCATATTCCTCTTGCTCTTTCTTGATGCGTTCAATGGTACGATCAAAAAACTTTGCCAACATCGTTCGACACTTGTCTCGATTAGCGGCTCCTTTAATCGAGAGTAACTTAAGAAGTGGATCGTCGTTACTTGTTGCGAGTAGCTCAAATTCAAAGGAAGTCTGGAGTGTATTTAAATGGACAATCAAATACTTCAACGCAGTGATATTAGCTCTCCCAAATCTCCGAAAACTACTCCTATCTTGATGGGCAATTTGGACGATATTTGAGTACCAGAGCTTATCTCATTCATGCGTTCTCCGTTTATTGTGGAACTCGCAACTCCTAAACTCTACGGAGTTCACCAGTTCATTTGTGTACCCCAGAGTTAAGGGCGAAATGCGTGCAAAAGTATTCAGATCATTTTTCGCCAGCCAAAAGCTCGTCCATGCTGCACTGCGGGCTCTTCCCTCTTGCCTCTTGAAGCTGTTTCCAGCTCATGTGCGGCCGCCCCGTATCCACCTGGACCATGGTGATGCATTCAGGCACCGGACAAACCAGAGCACACAAATTGCAGCCGACGCACTCATCCTCCACAACGCGAGGAACATGCTTTAGCACCACGCCATGGCGCAGATCACCGTGAGGACGCTCTTCCACGCGAATGCACTGGTGCGCGCCGTCTTCGCAGGCGATATAACAAAGGTTGCAACCGATGCACTTTTCAGCATCAATCCGGGCGATGATCTTGTAATTCAAGTCCAGGTTGCCCCAGTCTTCAACGCAATCCACTGATTTGCCAACCAGCTCCATCGCCGAGCTAAGGCCCTTGTCGCGCAGATAATCCCCAAGCCCTTCAATCATGTCTTGCACAATGCGGAAGCCATAATGCATGGCTGCGGTGCAGACCTGGACTGAAGTTGCGCCGAGCAGCATAAATTCAACCGCATCGCGCCAGTTGCCGACGCCGCCGATGCCGGAAATCGGAATCTTGACCCTGGGATGCTTCGCGACCGCAGAAACCATGTGCAGCGCGATCGGCTTGACCGCCGGCCCGCAATATCCGCCATGGCTGCTCAGGCCCGCTACGCTCGGTCGTGGGGCGAAGGTATCCAGATCAACGCCCACCAGACTGTTAAAAGTGTTCACCAGGGAGACAGCATCGGCGCCTCCGGCTTTGGCTGCAGCGGCCATGTGGGCCACATCAGTCACATTGGGCGTGAGCTTTACGATCACCGGCGTGCGCGCAACCTCTTTCACCCAACTGGTGATCATGGTGGCGTATTCCGGAACCTGACCTACGGCGGCGCCCATGCCGCGTTCACTCATGCCGTGCGGACAGCCAAAGTTCAGCTCCAGCATGTCAGCGCCGGAATCCTCAGTGCGGCGCACAATGTCATGCCAGCTCTCGCGCTTTGATTCCACCATGAGCGAAGCGATGACCGTGTGCGCGGGAAACCGCTTCTTCACCTCGGCAATCTCACGCAGGTTCACGTCAATGGGACGATCGCTGATCAGCTCAATATTATTGAGGCCAATCATGCGCTCATTTTTGTAATCGATGCTGCCGTAACGTGAGGCAGTATTAATGATTGGCTCGCCAATGGTCTTCCATACCGCTCCGCCCCAGCCGGCATCAAAGGCCCGCATTACCTGATAAGCCGTATTAGTGGGCGGCCCGGAGGCAAGCCAGAACGGGTTCGGTGATCGCACCCCGCAAAAGTTAATGCTTAGATCCGGCATGGGCCCTCCTTGGGCTTTGCGCTTCCAACGCCTGGTGGATTCCCGCCGCCGCTTTCTTGCCATGCGCAACCGCGTCCACCACCTCTCCGCCGCCGTTCACGCAGTCTCCGCCGGCATAGTATTTCGGATTGCTTGTACGCATAGTCGCGGCATCAACCATCACGCAGCCATTCTTTAATTCCAGCCCTGTGATTTGCTGCAGAAAATCTGTTTTTCGCTGCTGGCCAAGCGCCTTTACCACCATACCAACATCCAGCCGAAATTCGCTTCCTGGAATGGGGACAAAGCTGGCCCGGCCGCGCACGGCGGAAGCATTCTCAGATGTGCCTTTCTTGGTACGAATACATTCCAGCGCGGCTACACGGCCTTCTCCATTATCAATGATGCGTACCGGCAGGGCCTGCCATAAGAAAGTGACCATATCTTTTTTTGCCAGTTCGTATTCATAAGCGAAGGCGCTCATCTCTTCCGGGCCGCGACGGTACACCATGTAGACTTCTTCAGCACCCAGACGGCGCGCAGCGGTCACAACGTCAATCGCAGTATTTCCGCCGCCGATGACCGCGACACGCCTCGCGATCTGAACATCGGCAAAATTTTTGCTCTTGGTTTCTTCAATCAATGAAAGAGCGTCACGGCAGCCTTGCAACTCTTCACCCGGAATGTGCAGATCATCCGTGGCGCCTAGGCCAATGCCAAGAAAAATGGCATCAAAATCGTGCTCTAGCTGAGCCAAACTGATGTCGCGGTCAATGGCAGTCGAGCCCTTGATCTCGACTCCCAGTGAACGAACCATCTCTATTTCTTTCTGCACATCCTCAGCACGCATCTTGTATGCCGCGATTCCATAAGTATCAAGGCCGCCGGGCTGCGGGTTGGCATCAAAAATCACTGCTTCATAGCCACGCTTGCGCAACTCAACCGCGCAGGAAAGGCTGGCCGGCCCAGCGCCGATTAGGGCCACGCGACATCCATTGGCCGCGCCGGCTTGAAACAGCTTCGTACCATTCGCAATGATTGGATCGACAGCGTAGCGCTGCAGCTTGCCGATCTCAACCGGCTTCTTTCCTTCCATATTCAGGACGCAAGCGCCTTCGCACAAAACAGAGGTCGGGCAGACGCGCGCACAGCTATGGCCAAGGATATTCGCTTCCAGAATCGTCCGCGCCGAACCGCGCATGTTGCCGCTCAAGATCTGGCGGATGAACTGTGGCACGTTGATCTCAGTAGGACAAGCCTTGATGCAAGGCGCATCATGGCAACAAAGGCAGCGCGAACCTTCTTCCAGAGCCTGGGCCGGCGTGAGCGGCGGGTTGATATCGGCAAAGTTCTTTTCCAGTTGCTCTGGCGAGAGCTTGGGAGCAGTACCTTTAAACATTTGTCACACCTCCCTGAAACAGGGAGTGGAAATTCCGCGAGTGTAGCATAGAATTCTCTTCTTATGGCCTTTGATACCCTCATCGTAAACGGCACCGTGGTCACGGCCACTGATACTTACACGGCTGACGTAGCCATCAGCGGCGGCAAGATCACGGCCCTCGGCCAGAACCTGCCGCGTGAAAACACGACGCGCGTGATCGATGCAAAAAACAAGTATGTCATGCCCGGCGGGATCGACGTACACACGCATCTCGATATGCCGTTTGGCGGCACTACCAGTGCTGACGATTTTGAAACCGGCACGCGTGCAGCGGCCTTCGGCGGCACCACAACGTTGATCGATTTCGCTATCCAGTACAAAGGCCAGCCGCTGCGCGCAGCATTTGATGCCTGGATGCAGAAAGCCGCATCCAAAGCCACCATCGACTACGCCTTTCACTGCATCATCACTGATCTGCCCAATGCGCGGCTTGACGAAATGAGCGAGATGGTGCGCGAAGGCGTGCCCAGCTTCAAGCTGTTCATGGCTTATCCCGGCGTTTTCATGCTGGACGACGCAACTATCTTCAAGGCGATGCGCACGGCATCAAAGATCGGCGGAATGATCTGCATGCATGCGGAGAACGGGGGAGCGATTGACGTGATCGTACAGCAGGCGCTGGCTGAGGGGAAGACCGCGCCCAAGTATCATGCGCTTACGCGACCTACCACGGCGGAAGGCGAAGCCACTGCGCGGGCCATTGCTCTGGCAGAGATGGCGGGATCGCCGGTTTACATTGTGCATCTGAGCTGCAATGACGCGCTGGAAAAAGTGCGTGAGGCTCGCGACCGCGGATTGCCTGTGTATGCCGAGACCTGCCCACAGTATCTTTATCTTTCACTCGACGATATGGACAAGCCGGGTTTTGAAGCTGCCAAGTATGTCTTTACGCCTCCGCTGCGGGAAAAGTGGCATCAGGAAAAGCTCTGGACCGGCTTGAAGCAAGATCATCTGCAGGTGGTTTCTACTGATCATTGCCCTTTCTGTTTCAAAGAACAAAAAGAGATGGGCAAAGACGACTTCACAAAAATTCCTAACGGCGGGCCAGGCATTGAGCATCGCATGAGCCTGGTGTACTCAGGCGGGGTAGGTAAGGGCCGCTTCAACGTCAATCGATTCGTAGAACTGGTGTCGACTACCCCAGCAAAGATCTTTGGCCTTTATCCGCGCAAGGGAACTGTTGCCGTGGGCAGTGATGCCGACCTTGTGATTTTCGATCCCAACCGAGAACACACCATCAGCGCCCAGACCCATCACATGCGGGTCGACTATTCTATGTTCGAGGGCGTCAAGGTAAAAGGCATGCCAGACGTAGTGCTCTCCCGCGGACGTGTGCTGGTTGAAGGCGGGCAGTTCCACGGAAAAGCTGGACAAGGCCGCTTCCTGAAGCGAGCAATGTACAGCGGCGTGTAAAAACAGGCGAGCTGCTGGCGCTTTGCTCAGGTTGAAGAGCGAAGCGGGTCCTTTTTTTTATCGTTTGAATCTTCTTCCGTTCCAAACTCATAACCAACGCCGCGAATGGTGTGAATCAGCTTGACCTTGGAGCCTTCATCAATCTTTTTGCGCAAGTAATTTACGTAGACATCCACCACGTTGGTCATGGTGTCCGGTGAAAGCTTCCAGACATGCTCAATAATCATGTTGCGGGTAATGCACCGGCCATGATTGCGCATGAAATATTCCAGAAGCGCAAATTCCTTGGGCGTGAGTTCAATGCGACGTCCGCCACGATAAATGGTGCGCTGCAGATAATCCAGTTCCAAATCTGCCACCTTCAGCACCGCATGACCAGGCCGGTTCTTCCGCCGCAGCACCGCCCGGATTCGCGCAGAAAGCTCAGAAAAAGAAAACGGCTTGGTCAGGTAATCATCTGCGCCGGCATCAAGACAGGCCACGCGTTCGCCCACCTCGCCGCTTGCCGTGAGAATAAGAATTGGGATGTCTGCGTCACTGCCACGCACCTTGGCCAGGACTTCACTTCCGCTGATCAAGGGCAAATTAAGATCAAGGATGAGCAAATCATAAGGCGCCTTTTGCAGGCGTTGGAGCGCATCTTCCCCGCTCGCGGCGATCTCAGTTGTGTGATCTTCTGAGTTGAAGGCTTTCGCTATAAAAGATGCCAGGGGAGCGTCATCTTCTGCGATTAGAATTCGCATCCAGGTCTTCTCTCATCCCTAAGCTGCTTATTTTGTTCCAGTCGAATCATTCTAACTATTCAAAAAATATTTACAACAAATCCGGCTCACTTTGCAGATAAGAATTATCTTAATTTTCAGCCAGCACACTGTTTCGTTATGGTTCGATTTTTAGAGTGAAACGTAAGGTAGGAGCCTTATTGGACTTTTGCCGCGAACAGCACCGTCCGTGTGTGGAGGGCGATCATCAGATCTTCATCCGTTTCCACAACGCGGACCAGGCAGCGGCTGTTTGAGCTGCTAATGATCGCAGCACTCTTAGCGTTCGCAGCGTTATCCAGGTTGATTCCCAGATGCTCCAGGCCCTGGCAAACGTCGGCGCGAACCTGCGCAGCACGCTCGCCGATTCCGCCGGTGAAAACCAGTGTATCCAGTCCGCCCAGAGCTGCAGCAAAGGCGCCAGCATATTTACAAATTTGATAACTGAACATCCTTACCGCCAGCGCAGCGGCAGGATCGCTGCTCCGGCGGTCGAGCAAAATCTTCATCTCGCTGGTCTGGCCGGAAACGCCAAGCAGCCCTGATTGATGGTTGAGCAGAGTTTCCAGTTGATCAGCCGAATATCCCTGGCGCAACAAGTACAGGAGCACGCCGGGATCTAGATCACCACTGCGCGTTCCCATCATAAAGCCGCCAGTGGGAGTCAAGCCCATGCTGGTATCGATTGGCTGCCCGCCCTTTAACGCCACCATGCTTGCGCCATTGCCCAGGTGCGCGATGATGGCGCGCCGTCCCAACTCTTTGCCTAGCTTTGCAACAACATACTCATACGAGAGACCATGGAATCCATAACGCTTGATTCCCTGCTGCCAGAATTTTTCCGGCAGCGCGAATCGTTGCGCGACCTCAGGAATAGAGCTATGAAACGACGTGTCAAAGCAGGCAATTTGCGGCATCTCGGGATAATGCGCGGTGATGGCATCGATCATCGCCAACTGGCTGGGCAGATGCAACGGAGCAAAAGAGATTAGCTCTTTTAGCGCGCGCTTCAGCTTGTCATCAATCTGTTGCGGAGTGCTGAACTTTGGGCCGCCGTGCACAATGCGATGTCCGGCGGCCGCCAGCTTTGTTACGCCTTGCTGCTGCAGCGCGGCAAACATGGCCTTGATTGCCGCCGCGTGATCAGGGAAGCTGCGGCGCTGGTCCGCAACCACTGCCTTTGATGTTTTTAACCAGGCTCTTCCGTTTGCTGTTCCAATGGCTTCTATGGCGCCGGAAAAAACTCGCTCCTCTGCCGCTTCCTCCATGCGGTACGTTGCAAACTTCAGCGATGAAGAACCGCCATTCAGCGAGAGGATCAGTTGTTCCATTTACCTGACCTGCGCGATGGCCATCATCACATCGCACATCAATTCTGGCTCCAGCGCCAGTTGCGCACTTCCGGCATGTCCTGGCCGTGTGAAGCAACATACGCCTTGTGCTCCACCAGCTTGCCTTGAAACAGTTGCACAACATCTTCAGCCTGAAGGCCAGGCACTCGATGAATGGTATCAATCGCCAGTTGGAAGCGGTCCATGTTGTTGCGCACCACCATGTCAAAAGGCGTGGTCGTAGTTCCCTCTTCTTTATAGCCGCGAACATGCAGGTTATGGTGATTGATGCGGCGATAGCACAGCCGGTGAATCAGCCACGGATACCCGTGGTAAGCAAAGATGATTGGCTTGCTCTTTGTAAATAACGCTTCAAAACGCTCGTCTGTTAAAGCATGGGGATGCTCGCCAAGGGGCTGAAGCGTCATCAGGTCCACAACATTCACTACGCGAATCTTTAGCTTGGGGAGGTGCGTTCGCAAGAGCGAAGTGGCAGCCAGAATTTCCAGCGTGGGCACATCACCGGCGCAGGCCAGGACCGCATCCGGCTCGCCGCCATCGTCATTGCTGGCCCATTGCCAAATACCAATGCCGGTTGTGCAATGCTTGATCGCTGAATCCATGTCCAGCCACTGCAGCTCCGGCTGCTTGCCCGCCACAATAATGTTCACGTAATTCTTGCTGCGCAGGCAATGGTCGGCCACGGAGAGCAGGCAGTTGGCATCGGGTGGAAAATAAGCGCGGACCAGCTCCGGCTTTTTGTTAACCGCGTTATCCAGGAATCCAGGGTCCTGATGGCTAAAGCCGTTGTGGTCCTGCCGCCAGACGTGCGACGTGAGCAGATAATTGAGTGACGCAATAGATTTGCGCCATGGGATATGACGCACCGCCTCCAGCCATTTCGCGTGCTGGTTGTACATTGAATCCACAATGTGGATAAACGCCTCATACGAGGCGAAGAAGCCGTGCCGTCCAGTGAGCAGATAACCTTCCAGCCATCCCTGGCACATGTGCTCGCTCAGGACTTCCATCACCCGGCCATCGCGGCTTACATGAACATCGGTGGGAAGGATCTCCGCGGTGGAAACGCGATCTGTAACTTCAAAGACTGCGCTAAGGCGATTGGAGTCGGTCTCATCCGGCCCCATGACGCGGAAATTGTGCGCACCAGCATTCAGCTTCAGAATGTCGCGCAAAAAGCGGCCCAGCACGCGCGTCGACTCATCAAACGAGCCGCCCGGCTGGCTGACTTTGACGGCATATTGACGAAAGTCCGGCATGTGCAGATCTTTGAGCAGCAGCCCGCCATTCGCATGTGGATTTGAACCCATGCGGCGATTGCCCTTGGGCGCCAGCTCTGCCAGTTCGGCAAACAGTTTGCCGGAGCTGTCAAACAATTCTTCCGGTTTGTAACTCAGCATCCATTGCTCAAGGATTTTCAGATGCTCGGGCTTCTTAAGATCGCCCACCGGGACTTGATGCGCGCGGAAGGTGCCTTCAATCTGCAGGCCATCAACAACCTTGGGACCGGTCCAGCCTTTGGGCGATCGCAATATGATGATGGGCCACTGCGGCCTCTGCCAGGCGGAATTCTGCCGCGCTTCCCGCTGAATGCCTTGGATTTCAGCCAGCACCTTGTCCATGGTCGCCGCCATCAATTGATGCATTATCGGCGGATCGTCGCCTTCCACAAAATATGGTTTGTATCCGTAGCCGGTAAACAGGTCGATCAGCTCTTCCCGGTGAATGCGCGCCAGCACGGTCGGCCCGGCAATCTTGTATCCGTTGAGATGGAGAACAGGCAGCACCGCGCCATCGCGCTCAGGGTTAAGAAATTTATTGGAGTGCCAACTGGTGGCGCATGGCCCAGTCTCTGCTTCGCCATCGCCAACAACCACACAGACCAGCAGATCAGGATTGTCAAACGCAGCACCGTAGGCGTGCAGCACAGCGTAACCCAGTTCACCGCCTTCGTTGATGGAGCCGGGCGTGTCAGGCGAGGTATGGCTGGGAATGCCGTTGGGCCAGGAAAACTGCATAAACAGGCGTTGCAGACCCACGGCATCCTGCGTGATCCTGGGATAGAACTCGGTATACGATCCCTCAAGATAGGTATTGGCCACAATTCCAGGCCCGCCGTGGCCAGGGCCGGTAACATAAATCGCGTTCAGGTCGTTCTTCTTGATCAGCCGGTTCATGTGCACATACACAAAGTTCAGCCCTGGCGTGGTGCCAAAATGCCCCAGCAGGCGCGGCTTGGTGTGCTCCAGCTTGAGCGGCCCGCGCAGCAATGGATTGTCACGAAGATAAATCTGGCCTACGGAAAGATAGTTGGCGGCCCGCCAGTAGCGGTCAATCAATTGCAGTTCGTTTTGGTCTAAAGGGCCGGCAGCGATCAGGTCTTCCTGGGTGAGTGTCTTAGCCATTGCACTACTCCGTCCGTCGTCACATTCTCTTCAAATTGTATGCTTTTCCAGCTTCATCGATTTTGCATCATGTGTTAATCCATCCGCCAAGCCACAAACTCTAGTTTCAATCACGATGATTCCGGAAATTTCTTCTGCATCCCTCTGCCTGTCCTTAGATCGACTGCCTCAATTCCGTGCTTTTCCGGCCCAAAATTCCTTTCTTTTTGCGCTCTTCCATCCACCGTCGTTAACCTAAGTCTTTGCTTTTCAATTTACCCAATTACCAAATTACCCATTTACCAAATCCCCTCCCCCTCCCCCTACTTCGACCCAATTCGACCCCAGCCGACCCAAATCGACCCAATGCTGAGAGCATCAGCAGTGGGTCGCAAATCCTCCAAAAGCACAAAACGCAACGGAATTTCCGTTGCGCCGCGCTTTTGATTCAAAAGCCTGCCGAATAAAACTATACCATATTTCTTGTTTTATTCGCTATCATTTGCGACATCTTGGCTGTTGGAAATCAAGTGGAAAAATTTTCCACAAGCTGTTTATAACCGCGCCTGTTGGCGTCAGAAATCACTCATCCTGGGTCAACACGATAATTCACAAAACTTTTCGAATGCGTGGAGCATTAGATTCACTTTGTATTCAACTCGACAAACGCAGCAATCTCTTTGAGCGCAGCACCCGCCTCAGGAAGCAGCACCGTAAAAATTTGCCAGACATGAGGCAATGCCGGATAAGCATGCAGCGTACTCTCCACTCCGCTACGTTCGGCTTTCTCATGCAGGCGGGCGGCTTCATCAAACAACAATTCTGTGCTGCTGGCCTGAATCAACAACGGGGGTAGGCCTTTCAGGTCGGCGAAGATGGGCGAGGCTTCAGGGGAGCGCGGTGAAGCTCCATGCAAATACTGCTCGGCAAATGCGCTTATATCCTCCGGACGGAACATAGCGCATGATTCGGCGTTGCCGTAATTCCACTCTCCGGTCAGATCTACCCAAGGCGAGAGGCAGGCGGCGCATCCGGGCAGCGGCTGCTCGCGAGACCGCAACCGCAACATGGTGGCAATGACCAGACCGCCTCCGGAGGAATCTCCGGCAATCGCAATTTTGTGCGGCTTAAAATCCTGCTCGGTAAGCCAGGTAAAAGCGCGGACAGCATCATCCACTGCGGCAGGAAACGGTGCTTCCGGCGCAAGGCGATAGTTGAGCGCAAACACGCGCCAGGATAGCAGCCGAGCCAGCGCCGCGGTAATAGGACGGTGGCTCTGTGCGCTGCAGCTCACGTATCCGCCACCATGCAGATAGAGCAGAACTCTGTCGTCGTAATAATTTGAGTCAGGGATTACCCACTCACCGCAAATATCCGTGCCCTGGGTTTTCTTGTAGCTGACACCATGTGAAATGGTAAAGCTCAGCCATGCCGGAAGGCCAAACAGACGCCTTGCGCGCCGAACGAGCGTGCCATAATCGCCGCGAGGCCAATGCTTCACAAACAGCCGTACTATGCGGGTAAGCACTCTGGCGCGAAGGCTTGGCTTTTCTGGCAGAGAACCCTCTTCCACCATCGCATCACTCATTTTGCATGGCCATTGGAGTCCATCAGCAATTACTGCGGCACGCCATCAGGAAAGAGTTTCTGCAAGAATTCTTTGTCCGCTGCCATCGCTTTGAATGGAGCGCTGTCCACTTCTTCCTTCCATTGCTTGTTGAAAGCGGAAGGATTCAACTCGCGAGCTTTGCCGAACTCCGCCAGTGATGTGGCTTTATCTCCCGTAGCGTAATCCAGAAAACCAAGCTGCAAATGAAGATTGGCATTCTTGGGCGCATAAGCCACGCCCTTTAATGCTGCGGCGCGCGCTTTGGGCAGATCATTGGCTTCAAATGCCTTGTACATCTGGTCGCCGTAGTTGTAAGCCAGATTCAGGTCCAGGAGGCGGCGCAGTTCGGTGAACGGGTCAGGATTGTCATCGACATTGATGTAAACGTAGCGGTCATTGTTGATGTTGCGCCCGCCCTGCTTCTTCACGATCAACATGGATGCCGATTGGCGGCCGCGCGCGTCGCCTCCGGCAGAGTCGCCGGCTTTGAGCGCGGCATAGAGCTTTTCTGCCAGCTCGCCTTGCGTGGCGTCAAAGGCTTTGCCCATTGACTCCGGCACCTGCGGGCCGACCAGAATGTTTCCTTGCGCTGACCAGGTTTTTCCCTGGCGATCGCCTGCCCACTTGGGCGCATTGGGGCCGGTGTAAGCGGCAATATTTCCTTTGGCATCGACAATCGCGACCTGGCGGCCATCTTTGCCTTCAAATTTGTCGTCAGCCAGAATCTTCTTCAGGACTTCCTGCGCTGTGAGCCCCTGGCGTAGAAGATCGAGCGCCTGCTGACCGTAGCCGACGTTGACATTTGCCTGCGTTGCCACAGCGCCCACATCCGCCATGGCCCATGGCACCACTGAGCCGACGGAGAAATAACGCGAAGCCACGGCCACGCCCATCTCGCCGGTTTGCGGATCAATGGCGACAATGGAGAACGTTGAAACCGTGGGCATGGATTGCGGGACAGCCACACCAGCAAATGCCAAAATAATGGCTGGCAATAAAAATCTCTTCTTCATGAGCAGCTCCTCAAATTTCCACGATTTTCAAATTTTTTATCAGAAGCACTGAATGTCTTTTACCTGAGCCTCTTTACTATCCGCGTTAATCCGTGTCATCCGCGGTAATATTGGCTTTTCCCTGATGTAGCGCGATGACGTTCCATTCCGCGCGGTTCCGGCGATTCTTCTCAGGTCTGAATTCCCAGGAAATACGCCAGTATCACAATGCCCAGCACGCCCAGCGACACCAGAGCATACTTCTTATCGCGCTCGCGGAAAAATTGGATGCAGGCCACCACAATGCGCAGGACAGGCGTAGCCAGCAGCACCAGCAGTCCGGCTTTGGCAATCGTTGTTCCCCAGGGTGTTGCGGCACGCAACAACAATCCGGCAACGATCAGCGCAAATGCAGTGTACGCTCCGGCTTTCAATGTATGTGAAAGGATGCGATCGGCGGCAAAGTCCTGGCGGTTCATCGGAAACCTCCGGCAAGCAATTTATAACTCATCTGCAGGGCGAGCCAGCCCGTAATCCCGATCAGAAGCAGCAGGATATAAAACGAGCGCACCTTGGGTGAAATGCGCGCGCCGAGAAGCGATCCGGTAAAGACGCCGGCAACCAGCGGCGCGGCTATATCCAGGCGAACATCGCCCCGGCCCCAATAAATGTAAGCGCTGGTAGCGGCGGTTACACCAATCATAAAATTGCTGGTAGCGGCAGCTACGCGCAACGGGACTTTCATAAAGAGAAACATCACCGGCACTTTGATGGGACCGCCGCCAATACCCAAAAGCCCGGAGAACCCGCCTGCAAGGAGTGAAGCGGTCAGTCCCAGCGGATAATTCTGCGGTGTGTAATCCGGAATTGACTCTTCTTTTTTTGCCTTGCGCGAACTCCACGCCTTTTTGATCATTGATCCGGCGCTGTAAAAGAGAAAACAGGCAAACAGAAGGGCCAGCGTGCGCCGGTTTACGTGTTGGGCAATCAGTGCGGCGATCAACGCGCCCGTGGTAGTAGCCATCTCAAGCGTCATGCCCAGGCGAACGTCAGTAATATGGCGCTCAACATAAAGAGAAGAGGTAGCCGTGGAAGTGGCGATCACGCAAAGCAGCGTGACCCCAATGGCCTGGTGCATGGGCAGGCCAAAGTAAATGGCCAGCAGGGGCGTAATAATAATTCCGCCGCCCACCCCGGCCAGCGCCCCAAAAGCGCCTGCGCCAAACCCAATCAGCATGAGCAACAGCACAGCCGCCAGGGTCATTGCGCTTTGTCTCTGATCATCAGGAGATCACCCTCAACAGGTTTTTCCGCCTCCGCGCGCAGCACTGAGCGCACAGAGCCAAGGACCACGATCACAGCAATCAGCATCATCAGATGTATAGTCTCCCCGGCCAGCAGCCCCTCCATGATCGCGATCAAGGGCACAATCAGGCTGATGGTTGAGAGTTGATAAGGTTGAATTTTCTTCAGCAGCCAATAATAAATAACAAAGGCCGCCGCCGAACCAAAGATTGTGAGAAAAGCCATGGCCAGCAATGCAGCTCTGGTCCACACGGCATGGCGGTGAGCTTCCAGCGCCCACGTCCCCCAGAACAGGACGACCGAGCCAAAAAGCAGTTGCAATCCTGTGGCGATCACCGAATCCACCTCGCGCAGCCGCAGCTTGGCATAGACCACTGACCACGCACTCAGCGCCATGGAGACAAGCACGGCAACGCCGCCGATCAGCGATCTGCGGCTTGTGCTGAGATCGCCGGTATAAAAGAGGCTGAGAAGCCCGCCAAAACCAATCAGCATGGCGAATACGGCTTGCCGCGGCACCTTGCGATGCATCATGGTGGGAGTAAGCAATGAAACCGCCAGCGGCATGGCGGAAAATAAGACTGCGGTCATTGACGAGGACACGTGCTGTTCAGCCCAGAAAAGCAGGCCATACGGCACCGCCATGATGGTGAGGCTCAACACCAGAACGGCGTTCCACTGGTCCTGTCCGCGCGGCCACTTTCTTTTTTGCAGCCATGCCAGGCAGAGCAACAACAAGCCGGCTGCTAAAAAGCGAATAGCTGCTGCTTCCAGCGGAGGAATGTCATGCACGGCAAATCGGATTGCCAGCCACGTGCTTCCCCAGATGACGCAAAGCACAACATAGCCGAGCCATTGCACACGACTGAGCTGCATACCCTGTTGGCCGATGGACATGGAATCTTACAGTGTAGCTGATACCCGAGACACGAGAAGTTGTGCAGGAACAACATGCACCGGCGAGTCGGCGCCCTGCACCCTGGCCCCTGCTTGTGATTTAGCTGCGCTTCATCAATCCGCTCTCTGGTCCTTCCGTTTTCGCATCTAAGAATTTATGGACCCTGTCAAGCAGCCCAATAACCAAGAGACCAGCACGTTCCTGGGAAAGCTGCGTCCGTACCTCAGCCGGCGGGGACTTTCTCTTGTCCTCATCATCGTGGGCATTGGGCTTCTCGGTTACGTTGGCAACGCGTATTGGGGAATGTTTCGCAGCCAGCAAACACTGGAGACGGAGTGGGAGCGCCAGGCAGCCAGCGTGAGCACTCCTGGTCACGCTCCAATTTCACCTGACCAGATGCTCACGCGCGTGATTGTTCCCAAGATCAATCTGGATGCCATCGTGGTGGAAGGCGCGTCACGCAAAGAGCTTTCTGACGGTCCCGGGCACATGAAGCAGACCGCCATGCCCGGCGAGATTGGCAATGCAGTAATCACCGGCCATCGCGATACATTTTTCCGGCACATCTATGAGCTGGTGAAGGGCGACCAGATACAGATCCGGCGCAATGGCCGCGTTTTTACCTATCAGGTCACGGGCAAACGGATTGTGATGCCGGAAGACCTGAGCGTAATTAAACCAACAACTGATCCGCAGTTGACCCTGATCACTTGTTATCCCACTTATTACATTGGCCCTGCGCCCAAGCGGCTGGTGGTTTTTTCCAAGCTGGTGGATAGCAGCGACTACGGCCAGCCCAGCAAGCAGGCACAGGCGCCCGGCGGGCAGTATCAATAGACGCTAAGTCTTTAGCGCTAAGGCTCTGGGCCACACCGCTGAAAAGCCCTGTCTTATCCGTAACAACAATCGCTTTACAATGGAATAGTGAATTCCTGGGATGTGATCATTTCCGGCGCCGGCATCATTGGCGTGTCATTGGCGCTTGAGCTGCGCGAACGCGGCGCTACAGTGCTGGTGCTCGACAAAAGTGAGCCTGGCCAGGAAGCTTCTTCTGCTGCCGCAGGCATGTTGGCGGCGGGCGGGTTTGAAACTCCTCCTGCGCTGTGCCCTCTCGCTCTCCAAAGCGCTCGCATGTTCCCCGAATATATACGGAAACTGGAAGCCCTCTCTGGCGTTAAGACTGATTTCCGGCAGCACGGCACAATCGTCTTTCAGGACAATGGTTCAACCGCGCCAGCACTATATAAAAAGCTTGGCAGTGACGATCTCCGCCGCCTTGAACCACCTCTCCACAATCCTGGCCAAGAGGCATTCTTTGTGCAGGAAGATACGGTTGATCCCCGCCTGCTGATGCAAGCAGCACTGGCGGCAGCCCACAAAAGTGGAGTGGACATCCGCGGAAACACAAAAGTGCTAGAAATCCGTTCTGCCGGGAGCAGTGTTGAAGTTGAGACGGCCGGGACCACGCGTCCCATCTGTGGCAGAGCCGCAGTCAATTGCCAGGGCGCCTGGGCTGGGGCGCCGGTAAAACCTCGCAAAGGCCAGATGCTCTACGTTTGTCCGGAGAAAAAGGACCTGTTGCAGCACGTGGTTCATGCGCCAGAGGTTTACATTGTTCCCCGCAGCTCAGGAAAAATTCTGATTGGCGCTACCGTGGAAGACGTGGGCTTTGATAAGGCAGTTGCGCCTTCAACCATTCAACAGCTTCTCAACGCGGCCGCGCGATACCTGCCCGAACTCGAATCGGCTCCGATTGTTGAAAGCTGGGCAGGATTGCGGCCCGGCACACCGGATGATCTACCAATCCTGGGGCCAACAGACATGCCCAACGTATTTGCCGCCACCGGGCATTTCCGCAATGGCATTTTGTTAGCGCCGATTACGGCAAAGATCATGGCAAACCTGATTATGGGCCAGCCAGTGCAGTACGAAATCAGTTCATTCTCACCAGCCCGTTTTGGTCATGAGCATGTATTGCAGCACTCCCGGTAAGAGCGGATTACTTTTCTCCGCTTCCGCCGCACCTTGGGCATTTCACTTCTCCCTTGCCATAGCATTTTGGGCATTTCTCTGTGTAAAGCTTGAGCATGGCAATTTCAACGCCCTTTCCCTCACAGCGCGGGCATGTCACCATGCCTTGGCCGTCGCAACGCGGACAATCAGCCATCTTTCACCAGCCTTCGGCGGGCGATCATAACATGACCTGCCAGCTCTGGTGACCTTCCATCCAAACTCTGCTATGCCCTTTCCCAAGTAGCTCCGCCAATGGTTCCACACCTCAGGAACTCTGGCCCAACACTGCTCGATCTATGCAAGAATAGGTTTGTGGATCTTGAGTTCCTACTCATACAGCTTCTGCTCAAGATGGGCGTGGCCACGGCGGTGGCCAGCGCTCTGGGGCGTTCCCGCGAGTTCAAGAAGCTGCTGTTCGCTACCCGGCGATCACGAGAACGCAATATCTTGTTCGTTCTATTTACCTGCATTCCTTTTGCTCTGGGCGTTTACTTCAGGATTCGAGTCAAGAACTTTCAGTGCGCCGATCTTGGCTTTGAAGCAGCCATCCTGGTAGGAGTGCTTGGCGGCCGCGTTGCCGGAACTCTGGGCGGCACAATTATGGCGCTGCCTGCTATGTTTTATGGCGAATGGCTGACGCTGCCGGTGAACGCCATCTCTGGATTTTTGGCCGGATCATTACGTTACTTTTGCCCTAATGAAGAAGAGATATGGACGTTCTCGCCGTTTATTGACCTGAGCGTATATCGCTGGATCAGGCGCAATCTGCGCCATCCACGCATTGACTGGCAGACAGCGTTCTTCCTGATGATTATCGCCCTTGAGGCTGCGCGCCTTGAACTGCACTATGCAGCGCCAAAGAAATGGCTATGGGCGCTGTACCTTTCCTCGCCGGTCGCCTTGCTGGCGGTCTTTGCCACGGTGGTAGCAACCATCGCTATCCCTATCAAGATCTGGAACCTGACGCGCATTGAGATGAAGCTGGAAGAACAGGGGCGCCTGCTGCTGGAAGCCCGGCTGGACGCTTTACAAAGCCAGATCAACCCGCATTTCCTGTTCAATACCCTGAACTCAGTTTCGTCACTGGTGCGCTTTGATCCTGACCGCGCGCGTGAGCTGATTGTGAAGCTCTCAAAAATCCTGCGCCGTCTCCTGGGCAAGCATGGCGAGTTTGTGCAGTTGCGCGAGGAAATTGAGTTTATAGACGATTACCTTGATATCGAGGTAGTGCGTTTTGGCCGGGATAAGCTGCGGGTTTACAAGAACCTTGATCCTGACACGCTCGACGTGGTGATTCCGGCCATCCTGCTGCAGCCGCTGGTAGAAAACAGCATCAAGCACGGACTGGCGCCAAAGGTTGACGGCGGCAGCATTACGCTACGCAGCCGGCTGCAGGAAAACAAGCTGATTATCCAGGTGGAAGATGATGGGGTGGGCATGAGCGCTCCGCCCGCTGTAGCTGCCGAACAAATGGGATCAGGGCGCGGGATTGGCATGATGAATGTGGCAGAGCGCCTGCACGTGCTTTTTGGTGACGAAGGCCGGATGACGGTGCAAAGCCGTGATGGCCAGGGAACATTGGTGCTGCTGGAAATGCCGGTGCTCTATTCCGAGCCAGGCGGGCCAACGCCTGCTATTTATGCGGTGCGCTCCAGCACGCGCTCATAGAAAGCTTCATATTCAGGGATGATCCGGCTGGAGCAGAAGCGCGCTTGCGCTTCCCATCGCGCCACTTTCCCCATCTCACGCAGCCGCGTCTCGTCAGAAAGAATATCGATAGCGCTCTTGGCCATGGCTTCCACATCTCCCACTGCGGCAAGAAAACCGCTGCGGCCATGCTCAATGACCTCAGGAACGCCGCCCACAGATGTGGCCACGGTTGGGACTTCGCAAGCCATCGCCTCCAGCGCTGCCAGGCCAAAGGATTCCAGCTCACTCGGAGCCAGCATCAGGTCAGCCACGGAGAGCTTTTCATAGATACGATCGACCTTGCCCATGAATTCCACTTTCTTACGCAAGCCCTTCTGGGTCACCAGCCACTCGGCGCGCGAGCGATCCGGCCCATCGCCCATCAGCAGGAGACGCGAAGGAATTTTCTTCTGTACCCGATCAAAGATCTCAATCACGTCACAGAGCCGTTTTACCGGACGGAAATTGGAAACGTGAACCAGAATGCGCTCATCTTTATCAGCAAACTCTGCGCGACGCTCAGCCGCCCTGGGATCGCGCTGGTAGACGTCACAGTTCACAAAGTTATAAATCACCTCGATAGGCTTGCGGATCTCAAACTCCTGTAGCGTCCGCTGCTTCAGATACTCTGAGATCGCCGTCACGCCGTCACTCTGCTCAATGGAGTATCGCGTAACCGGCAGATAAGAGCGGTCAGCGCCGACAATCGTAATGTCAGTACCGTGCAGCGTGGTAACAAACGGCAGCCGGCGCGATTTGCCGTTGTTTTGCGCTGCCAGCATCTGGCGGGCCAGCAGCGCACTCACAGAATGAGGAATGGCATAGTGAACGTGCAGGATATCGAGGTTATAAATCTCCGCTACCTCAGCCATACGAGTGGCCAGAGCCAGATCGTAGGGAGGATACTCAAACAGCGGATATTGCGAGACAGTCACCTCATGGAAGAAAAGCCGGGGCTGCTGAGTGTTCAGACGGATAGGCTGCTGATACGCGATGAAATGCACCTCGTGGCCGAGCGCTGCCAGCTCAATGCCTAACTCAGTGCCGACAACGCCGCTACCGCCGTAAGTTGGATAACAAGTAATCCCAATTTTCATTATTTTTTTGACCCGCCGTGCGACTACAGGGCTTGACAGGTGCGGAAATTGATTTGATTCACTAAAGCTGACAGCCGATTCAAGCAAAATTATTAAAGCTCTGCATAAGAAATCAGCTCTATCTTTTGACGTGCCAGAGCATCCTTCGTCTCGCTTGAAGTTAATGCAGCCAGCTCTGTTTCGCGTGATGCGGTCAATCGAGTGCCGGCAGCCTGAAGTGCAGCGTCAGAATAGCCAGGATGGCAGACCAACTCCCAAGTGCCCTCCGGAAGCGCAGCAAGGATGCGAAGCAGCATTTTCTGGTCAAGCTTGCCGGTAGCGGTGATGCCCACAGTGCCGTCGGTCGAGAGCATTCCTTCTTCCTTGATTGCGTGGTGGAACTCGCCGGCAAACATCTGGAATGCTGTTACCCCTGCTGAACGCAACCATAGTGCAGGCGTGCCAAGCACTGCTCTATGTGGCCAAGCCCGCAGCGGTTCAAAAGGATTTCTGACAGCCCTGATCCCGCAGGCTTTAGCCGCGCGCAAGGCTGGGCGCAAGACAGGGGGGAACATGTGAGTGTGTTTGTGGCTATCAATATGAGTAAGAGTGATGCCTTGCGATTGGATCTTGCGGATTTGCGCTTCAGCTTCCTGCTGGATTTCGTCCGCGGAGATTTGCCGTCGCACTGCTGCCAGAGCAAACTGCTTCAGGCTGGTGCGAAAGCGCGCAGATCCATTGGTAAGGCTGGGCAGACTTGCGGAAACCGGATCGCCGTCAATGAGCACTACATGGCAGCCAGTTTTTAGGCTTGGCTGCGACTTCGCCAGAACCGCCGCTTCTGCAAATGCGCGTGCATTGGCCATCATGGTGGCAGAGGTCAGTACGCCAGAGCGATTTGCCTCTGCAATGGCGCGATTCACTCCCGCAGTCAGGCCAAAATCATCAGCATTGATGATGAGACGACGCAC
>DATEHN010000101.1:0-11786 GCA_035279585.1 Candidatus Angelobacter sp.
TTGCTTCCCTCATCGCAGCCATCAAAAAGTATCTTGCCATCCACAACCGCAACCCAAAAATCTTCGTATGGACCAAGGATGCCGAAACTATCTTGGCAAAAGTCGCCAAATGCAAAGAAGCGTTAGGGACGCTACACTAGCTTTTCTGAAATCTCGAGAGCAGCGAGAGATCCATATTTATATCCACAATCATAGGATTAGACACGAAAGAGCATCGAGAGGGTATCGATCTCCTCGCTCCGCTCGGGACTTTGGAAAAAGCTTCGCATCGCTCGGATTGCAGAAAGAAGTCAATTGCCAATTGCAAACAACCCACTAGAATAGAGCCACTCATGGATTTCGACCAGCTAGAGACCTTTCTTGAGGTCGCCCGGCACACCAGCTTTTCCCGCGCGGCGGAAAAGCGCTTCCGCACGCAGCCGGCCATCTCTTCTCAGATTCGTGCTCTGGAAGAAGAGGTTGGCGCGCGGCTTTTTGACCGCAGCGGCGGCAAAGTGGCGATTACGGCCGCCGGCAAGGTCTTTCAGCAATACGCGGAGCAGACGCTGGAGTCGCGCAAGACCATGCTTATTACCGTGGCGGAGATGGAGCGCATTCCGCGGGGGGAAATTGTGGTCGGCGCGAATGAAGGCACGTGCCTGCATATTCTGCCTGAGGTCTTTGCTGAGTTTAAAAAGCTCTACCCGAACGTGGGAGTCCAGATCAGCCGGCTGGAGCGGGCCAAGATTATGGAGTCGATCATCGACAATTCGGTCGATTTCGGGGTGGTTTCAGCTCCGGTAGACGACAAACGGCTAACCGTAGTGACCATTCATCGGGATGAGCTGGTGATGATTGCGCCGCCGGGCCATCCGCTGAGCCACATGAAACAGGCGGCGATTGCCGACGTGGTGCGCTTCCCTCTTCTCTTGCCCAAGGTGGGCCGCACGCGTGACGCCCTGGAAAACCTCTTTCATGAGCGGAATCTGAAGGCAAAAATCTCCATGGAGCTGGACTCCAGTGAACTGCTCAAGCGCTTTGTGGCTGCCGATGTGGGAATTGGCTTCATCGCCCGCTCCAACGTGAGCGAGGACGTGAAGGCCGGAGTGCTGGCGGCTGTGGCCATGGCTGACGCCTCAATCCGCCGCGACCTGGCGCTGGTTTTTCGCAAGGACAAAGCCCTGAGCCGGGCCGCGCTGGCGTTTATCGATATTGCGGTAAAGATCAAGCAGGTGCAGCCGGCAGCACTCAGCAGTCAGCACTCAGCCCCGTAAGCGCGCCGAATTGTAGAAATTCTGGCTGCTCAATTTTTTGATGAAGAGGGCGGATGAGCGCGATGAGGGCTGATTCCTGAGTGCACCATAATGCACCAGATGCAGTGCACTTGAGAAAATTTGTGAGGAGGCCTCGACCCGTTTCTGTCACCCGAAAAATTTTCGCGGAAATTCTCCCCGCACAACTCTCTGCGTGTGTTATTTTTTTCATTCACCTTAATAAACAGCTATCTGGAGGCTAGACTAAATTGGGATTAAACATGGTGCCCAAGCGCATCTTCCTGACCAACGGGGTGGGCAAACATAAGGAGCGTCTTACCTCTTTTGAGCTGGCCTTGAGGGATGCCGGCATCGCAGCACAGAACCTGGTGCGCGTCTCGTCTATTTTTCCGCCTCACTGCAAGCTGATATCGCGCAAGGAAGGCGTGAAGTATCTCCATCCGGGTGAAGTGACCTTTGCCGTGGTGGCGGAGAACTCCACCCGCGAGCCGCACCGGCTTACTGCCGCCAGCATCGGATTGGCAATGCCTGCCGACCGCAGCACCTATGGCTATTTGAGCGAGCACCACTCGTTTGGCGAAGCCGATGACGTTGCCGGCGAATATGCGGAAGAGCTGGCCGCAGAGATGCTCGCCACCACGCTCAATGTGGAGTTCAATCCTGATACTTCCTGGGACGAGAAAAAAGAGATTTACCGCATCTCAAACAAGATTGTCCGCACCACGAACATTACGCAGAGCGGCGTGGGAGACAAACGTGGATTGTGGACGACTGTGATTGCGTCAGCGATTTTGATCTTTGAATGACTTTTTTGAAATCTCAAGCAAGCGAGATCCCTACGCCCAACAGTGGCGGAAGCTCGCAAATTTTTTATCGTAGGCTTGCACTGTGGCAACGGTAGAGTTCTCGGTTTCACAACCTGCAACAATGCAATTAGCTCTTGCCAGCCTTAAATCCCGCCTTCTTAAAACTTTTCCCCAGCCGCTCAAACAGCGCCGCGCACATGATCGGCAGACCAACTGTAGCGTCCACAAAGACCTCGCCAAAACGTCCGCCTTCTTCAGGAGGAACGAACTTGCCCCAGGAAACCGCCTCAGAATACGGAGAGCCGGAAAGTCCGCCCCAATAAACCGGCTCCGGACAGACGCGCACGCCGTAGTGATAGCGCTTGAGCGGCACATCTTCTCCAGCGCGACGCACGCGCAACTCGCAGTAAGGACCAAATTGCTGCGCCCAATTTCGCGGCACGCCGCCGCCGATCGTCCAAATGCCGAGCTTCTTCTGCTGCAAGAGGGTTTCAGCAAAATGGTTCAGATCGAGGAAAGGATCGTAGCGGAGTTGTGTCTTGCCTTCGCGCGCGCGGACGCGATTGTTGAGCGCAACGTCCAAGCCCAGCTCAGAATCTGTAAATGCAGGCACAAAGACAGGAACGTTCTTCACAAACGCCGACTTCAGAATGCCCCGCCCTTTGGCGTGGTTCTTCAGGTGCTCACCAATGGCGCGATTCAGCTTCCACGAGCACATGGTCTGCTGCGGGTCCCACTTACCCAGCACTTCTTCCATCACCAGCTCAACGTGATCAAGGTTCTGCTCCGGCTCCAGCGTGTCATACACGCGGTTGTAGCCGGCCTCGTACAGTTGCACGTCGTTCATTTTGGGGTCATAGCGATAGTGGTTACAGCCGGTCGCTTCCACCAACCCATGGGCCATGAGCGCTCCGGTGGAGATAATGGCGTTGATCAATCCCTTTTCAATCAAATCGCAGATGATCAATCCCTGCTTGGCGACTGTCATGGCGCCGGCCAGAGTCATTACCACAAAGCAGTCTTTGTCGTGCGCCATGGCTTCCAACACATCCACGGATTCGCCAAGCTGCCGGCCGGTAAAAGCCGTATCAGCCATGCCGCGCAACAAATCGCTAATGCCTTTGACTTTTCCAAGGTCCAGCGGAAAAACCGGCGAGAGCTTATCTTTCACCGGATCATGGAGCTTGCGGTCAATGCCTGAACCTTCATTGTGTTTCTTGGCCAATGCGTCACCTCTGGGATCGGAACGAAATTGATAAACTCTGAAAAGTACAAGGAAGAGGCAGTCAGAGTCAAACCATCCTGTACGAACGCGGCAGAACCAGGCACACATGAACAATCTCTTAAAAAACATCTCAGCGCGTTTTGTTGGCGTTGAACTTTACTTTGGCGATCTTAAGCGGGCTCGCGTATTTTATTCCGGCACACTGGGTCTGGCGGTGGCCGAGGAAGACAGCCAACGATACGTAAAGTTTAATTCTGACGCAGGCTTCATTTGTCTGGAGCGCAAGGGCTCTGAATCGTATCCTTCGCAAGACAAGGCTGTACTGTTTTTTGAGGTCCCCGATCTTGAGGCGGCAATCCGCCAGATTGGTGAAGCTCTATTCGTGCATCGAGAGCCGAAATGGGCAGTTTTGCACGATCCTGAAGGGCACAACATTCTGCTTCTGCAGCGATAAACTAAAATCGCGTTTTGTTATGCTTATCATCAAGCGTAAATAACGAAAGGATGCATTGCCAACAGACGCTTTCACAGTCGGCCTGATCCAGATGCACTGCTCGCCTGATCCTGACGATAATCTTCGCCGGGCAGTGGAAAAAGTGCGCTCAGCCGCCAAGCAGGGCGCGCAGATGATCTGCCTGCCGGAGCTTTTCCGCACTCAGTATTTCTGCCAACGTGAAGACGCTGCGCTGTTTGATCTGGCTGAGCCAATTCCAGGTCTCACCACAGAAGCGCTGGCTGAAGTCGCGCGTGAAACCAAGACCACACTCGTTGTTTCATTGTTTGAGCGGCGCGCGCGTGGGCTTTATCACAACACCGCGGTCATCCTTGGCTCAGACGGAAACGCCAAGGGTCTTTACCGCAAGATGCATATTCCGGACGATCCTCTTTATTACGAAAAGTTTTATTTCACTCCGGGCGATCTCGGCTTCAAAGCCTTTGACACCGAGCACGGACGCATGGGAACACTTGTCTGCTGGGACCAGTGGTATCCCGAAGGCGCTCGTCTGACTGCGTTGCAGGGCGCAAATATTCTTTTTTATCCGACGGCCATCGGCTGGCACCCTGACGAAAAAGCCGAGTTCGGCACAGCACAGCATGATGCCTGGCGCACAATTCAACGCTCTCATGCGATTGCGAACGGCGTCTTTGTCGGCGTGGTCAACCGCGTTGGGCATGAATTTGGCGACATTCGCGGCAATCGCGCTCAGGGCAAAGGCCTGGAGTTCTGGGGAGGATCATTCCTGGCCGATCCCTTCGGCCGGATCATCGCTGAAGCTTCACACGATAAGGAAGAAACCCTTATCGGCCAGTGCGATCTGAAGCAGCTTGAAGATGTCCGCCGCAATTGGCCATTTCTGCGCGATCGCCGCATTGATAGCTATGAAGGAATCACTAAGAGGTTCCTGGATTGACCGGTGCCAATGCCATATTGATTCTGACTGGCATTTTTGCCGCGGTTATTATTTTTCTAAAGATTCGCCGCTCGTTGGGCGATCTCCGCGTGCTTTTTACGTGGCGAGGGCTGGCAGCAAATGTGGCTACTGTGGCAGCGGTCTTTTCGATAGCTGCATTTTACGGGACTGGCAGGCACGGCCCGATATTCCCCAAGTCACCATTCCGTTATTTTGCGTGGATAATCTCCTTGATTTTGTTTCTTTTTGCTATATGGATTGAACTCTCTCCTTCGACGCAAGCTTGGCTGAGGCGGAACAGGACCGGGGTTTTTAAACTTATTCGTGTCGCCCACCATAAACATGACTGACACTCCGAATACTCTCGGCTATCGCATGCCTGCCGAATGGGAGCCGCACGCGGCTACCTGGCTGGCCTGGCCGCATAACAAGAATGATTGGCCGGGCAAGTTTGAGGCGATCCCGTGGGTCTTTGCTGATATCGTGCGGCATCTGGCGCGTGTGGAAGATGTAAATCTGATAGTAGCTTCAACGCGTGAAAAACAAACGGCCCAGAAAATCCTGCACCTCTGCCACGTTGATGCAAAACGAGTGAAATTTCATATCTGGCCAACCAATCGCATCTGGACGCGCGATTCCGGCCCTATTTTCGTCAAAAATAAAACTGACATAGCGCTTACCAATTGGCGCTTCAATGCCTGGGCCAAGTATTCTGACTGGAAACACGACAATCAGCTACCAGATCGCATTGGCAAAAAACTAAAGCTCCAGCAATTTACGCCAGTGATCGAGCGCAACGGCAAAGCGCACCATGCAGTTCTTGAAGGCGGCAGCATTGATGTGAGCGGCCAGGGTCTCATGCTAACCACAGAAGAATGTCTCTTAGGCAAGGTGCAGCAGAGAAATTCCGGCCTCACTCAGCGCGATCTGGAGCAGCTATTCTCTGACTATCTGGGAATTGAAAAAGTAATCTGGCTTGGCCGCGGCATTCAGGGCGATGACACTCATGGCCATGTGGACGATATTGCCCGTTTTGTGGCCGTTGATACGGTGCTTACGGTTGTGGAACCAAATCGCGCCGATGCCAATTATGAGCCTTTGCAAGAGAATCTCTGCCGACTGCGCGAGGCCACTGATCTGCAGGGACGCAGGCTGCAGATCGTCGAGTTGCCGCTGCCCCGCCCTGTTGTCTTTCGTGGACAGCGGCTGCCTGCCAGCTATGCTAACTTTTATATCGCTAACGATCTGGTTTTAGTTCCCACCTTCAACGATCCAAATGACCGCGTTGCTCTCAACATTCTGGCCGGTCTCTTCCCTGGCCGGGAGATTGTTGGAATTCATTGCGGTGATTTCATCTGGGGCCTGGGAGCAATTCACTGCATGACGCAGCAGCAGCCAGCTTGATCTAAAGAGCTTCTCGCCAGCAAAAATCAATAGATTTGACTCGTCCAAAAATCGCCGGCATGCGCTTATCTGTGCAAAACTGCCAAAAATAAAACTGCCCGAAGGTTCTACCCTCCGGGCAGTGTTAGTTGTGGTCGATTTAGGTTTACTTTTTCCGGCGGCTAATCAAGCCGGTGAACAGAGATCCCATACCCAGCAATCCGAGCAACGGCAACGGAGAAGCGGTTTGGGGAAGTTTCTCTCCTGCATTGGCATTTTGGTCAGAGGTGCTTGCACTGCTCTGGTTACTCTGGGCAGCATTCTGGTCACTGGACCCCGGCGTAGTGCTTGCTGGAGGATTTTGCGCCGTGGTGCTGGATGAAGCCGAAGCCGCATTCTGATCAGTGCTGCTTGGAGACGTGCTGCTGGAAGCAGCAGAGCTCTGGTCAGCGCTGGTGCTCGGAGTCGTGCTGCTTGAAGCCGCAGAGCTTTGATCAGGGGTTTGCGCCGGCGGATTGACTGGAGCGCTGGCGCTTTCCGTAGCTGCTCCGGCCGGATTTGGTGTTGTTGCGGCTGGAGCATTGGCATTATTCGCATCAGTAGTCGGAGTCTGGCTGCTTCCAGTTGCGGCAGGCGGATTGCTGCTGGCCGCGCTCTGGTCAGGCGAGGTGCTTGATGCAGCTGCGCCCGTTGCGGCGGAAGCAGCAGCACCGCTTGCGGCGCCTTCCGTGGCGCCCATGCTGGCCTGGTTGCTGGTGCAGGAATCAGAGATCATATTCACTGAACTCACCTGTACTGATCCGTCACTTGCGCGCGTTCCCTGGATCTGTACTTGGTGCCCATCATGCGGCTTCAGCATTGAGCTGTCGCCCTGCAGATTTACGGTCTGGCCGTTGTCTGCGGAAAGGACCCAGTTTCCGCCTGACTGTTTCAAGCAGCCCTTCAGAGAAGCCTGCTGATCAGCGCTGGTACTGGTTGCGCTCTGATTGCTTTGGTCAGTAGACGGTTGCGTGCTTTGCGATGGTTGTGTGCTCTGGTCTGGCGATGGAGTAGTTTGAGACGGTTGCGTGCTTTGGTCCGTCGATGGACTCGTGGTGGAGGGGCTGGTTGACTGGCTCGGCTGTTGCTGGTCCGGCGTTGTCTGTGAGCCGCTGCTCCCGCTTCCCTGCGCGAATGCCATACCGGAGGCCAGCATCAGCGCTAGAATTAATTTCTTGTTCATGTCGTTGCTCCTTCGAAGTTTCACCCCTCGGGGCTTTTTCAAGCTTCTTCGCCTACGTCCGCTGAGGTAGGACGTGGATTCATGTTTAGAGACAAGTAAATAGCGCGGGGTTGACTGGAAATCGCAACATAAACAGAGCCGCTGCTCGTGTAGAATTCTTTACGCACAACCCCGGATCCCTTAGTGACGATATGCAGGAAAACACAGTAGATATGCGGTCGCAAGATGATGCTGCCTGGATGGAGCAGGCCCTGGAACAAGCGCGTTTGGGCGCTCAAGCTGGCGAAGTGCCTGTTGGCGCTTTAGTTATCAGAGATGGCGAAATCGTCGGCCAGGGACACAATCGCAACCTGCTGGATAGCGATCCCTCAGCCCATGCTGAGATGGTTGCTTTACGCGATGCGGCAAAGCGATTGGGCAACCATCGTCTGGGTGGCTGCATTGTTTACGCCACTATTGAACCTTGCGCTATGTGCGCCGGCGCTCTCATTCATGCGCGCATTGCGCGGCTGGTTTACGGCGCAAGCGATCCCAAGGCGGGCGCTGCCGGATCAGTTTTGCAGGTGCTCAACCATCCAGGGTTGAATCACAAAATGGAAGTCACTGCCGGAGTGCTGGCGGAAAAATGCTCGGAAATTCTGCAGAACTTTTTTCGCAGAAAAAGAGAGCGCGCTGCAATCCATCAAGCGGACAAATAAGCTGAATACGCCTCAATCGCCTGTTTGGTTGCAAATTTTATCAATAAAATTTTCAACCATCTTCACCGCTAACCGCCGGGCTCTTTCCTAGTCCAAAACATGTATGCTAAGCAGAATGGCATCTTTTATTCCCCAGGATCTTCGTTACGCGTTTCGTGTTCTGGTAAAGTCACCGGCGTTCTCAGTAATCGCGATTCTCACCTTGGCGCTCGGCATCGGCGCTAACACGGCGATCTTCTCCGTGGTAAACGGCGTGCTGCTCAATCCCCTGCCATTTCATGAGCCGAACCAGCTTGTTTCCATGTTTGAGAAGATCCCCAATTTTGACAATGGTTCCATCTCCTATCCAAATTTTGTTGATTGGCGCCGGATGAATCAGACGTTTGCCGGCATGGCTGCCTACCGCAGCACTGGGTTCAATCTTTCCGGCAATGGAGAACCGGAACGTCTGCACGGCGAAATGATCTCTGCCGGCTTCTTTGAGATTTTGGGCGTCAATCCGCTGCTGGGCCGCACTTTCAGCCAGGATGAAGACCGTTTGGGCGCGAACCCCACGGTAATGATCACGGAAGGCCTGTGGAAGCGCAAATACGGCGCCCGCAAAGACATTATTGGGCAGCGCATGATACTGGATGACGAAGGACGCACCATCATTGGCGTGGTGCCTGCAAGTTTTCATCTCACCATCCAGAATTTTCAGCGCGGCGAATCCATGATTGAGGTTTACGTTCCCGTTGGAGAATATAACGAGCCCAAGTTCTACAATGCACGTGGTTCAGGCTGGGGACTTGACGGCATCGGCAGGCTCAAGCCTGGGGTCACGTTGCAGCAAGCCCGCGAAGACATGGAGCGCGTCTCCCGCGAGCTGGCCGCTGCTTATCCAAGAATTGATTCCGCGAGATCAGCAAATATCATCCCGCTAAAAGAAGAAATGGTGGGCAATGTCCGGCCCATCTTGTTGGTCTTGCTGGGAGCGGTTGTGCTGGTGCTGCTGATTGCCTGTGTGAATGTGGCCAATCTTCTGCTGGCGCGTTCCACGGTACGGCAACATGAGTTTGCCATACGCATTGCTCTGGGCGCGGGACAGCAACGGGTGATTCGCCAGCTCTTGACTGAAAGCATTCTTCTGGCTTTGGCCGGCGGTGCGCTCGGTTTGCTTCTGGCCAAGTTTGGCACTGTGGCTGCCCTGGCAGCGGTTCCGCGCGCTCTGCCACGCGCGGAAAATATTGGCCTGGATGTGCGCGTGCTGCTTTTTACTTTTCTGATCTCTGTTCTTTGCGGTATCGTTTTCGGCCTGGCCCCTGCATGGAAGGCCATGCGCAGTGACCTGAGTGGCACTCTAAGTGAAACCGGCCGGGCCGTCGCGGGTCCTCGCGGCGGAGCGCAAACGGTTTTTGTGGTCGGCGAAATGGCCATGGCGCTCGTCCTGCTGATCTGCGCAGGCCTGATGATTCGGACCTTGTTCCAACTCTGGGGGCTCGATCCGGGCTTCAATCCTAAAAACGTAATGACGTTTGAGCTTTCCGGCCCTTCTGCTTATAAAACACAACCGCCTGATGCCATCCGCGCCGCCTACCGCCAGATTCATGACAAGTTGGCCTCCGCCTCCGGTGTTGAAGCTGTGTCTTTCAACGGCGGAGCTCATCCCATGGGAAGCGATGATGAAGAATTCTTCTGGATTATCGGAACACCGAGACCATCACACCAGAGCGATCTGCCCATGGCGCTGCAATACGTTGTGGAGCCGGACTACCTGAAGGTGATGCAGATCCCGCTGAAGCGTGGCCGTTTCTTCACCGCGGCCGACAACGAGCATGCACCTGCCGTCGCAGTGATTGATGAGAGCCTGGCGGCAAAATATTTTCCAGACAAAGATCCAATTGGCCAATATCTTGATTTGAATATCAACCCTGATGATCCTGACAAAGTCCCAAACCCGCAGATCATTGGCGTGGTAGGCCACGTAAACCAGTGGGGGCTTGATAGCGATGCCGCCAGCCCGCTGCACGCGCAAATGTATATTCCATTCGCACAAATTCCTGACAAAGACCTGCAGCGAGGCGGGCTGGGAGCCGACGTTTACGTTCGCCAACTAGGACCTAAAAGCACCAGCTTGCCTGCGCTGCGCCAGCGAGCGCTTGAATTCAATTCTGACCTCGTGGTTCATAATCCTGAGAGCATGGAATCCTCAGTTGCTGAGTCAGTCGCTGACAAGCGTTTTACCATGCTCTTGCTGGGCGCTTTTGCCGCGCTTGCTCTGCTGTTGGCGGGAATCGGAATTTACGGTGTGCTTTCTTACGCTGTGGGGCAGCGCACAAAAGAAATCGGAGTGCGCATGGCGCTGGGCGCGCAACGCGGCCATGTGTTGCAAATGGTCCTGCGCGATGGGATACGGATGATCCTGGCCGGGGTCGTCCTTGGAGTAGCGGCAGCGTTCTTCCTTACGCGCTTGATGTCAAAGATGCTTTTTGGCGTAAAGGCCACCGATCCGATCACATACTTTTCAGTTGCGGTATTGCTCTCAGTTATCGCACTGCTGGCATGTTATATTCCAGCGCATCGAGCCATGCAGGTGGATCCAATCGAGGCGCTGCGGCACGAATAAACTAAAACTTAATTGAGCTTCTCGCAAATATCGTGGACTTTTAAAAGAACGTCATCTCGAAGGGCGTGAACGCGCACCGCGTACTCAAAAGCGGGCGAGTAGCCCTGAGAGACCTTGCTTGATCCAATCAAGGTAGGCATTGGAAATCACAAGGTCCTTTGGGCCTGCTCGCGCGTTGAAGAAAGCGCGCGCTCGTAAACGGCCTCTCAGGATGACGAGTTTGGGAGAGGGTGGGTTCCTGCTAAAATATCTCCAGACCACAGTTTTTTCACGGCGCGGAGAGGTGCGTGAGTGGTTGAAACGATCCGCCTCGAAAGCGGACATACCTGAAAGGGTATCGTGGGTTCAAATCCCACCCTCTCCGCCAGTTTTCAAGAAATAAAGCCGGCGATCCACAGGAATCCGATCAATATTTGGAGCCAGCGATTTCTCGAAGAGCCCATCCGCGATTTCCTTTAGTGTGTTTGCACTCGTGAGAAAGACTCCCAACAGTACAACCGTGCTTAGTCACGGGTCTTACACACGAACAAGTTTCGAAAAATCCGATCTTTCCGCAAGGGTGGCATAAGACTTACTTGCCGGGCATTGAGCTTCCCTGGGCCGCTTTGCGGGCGATCAATCCGAAGCCTTTGGAATTGGCAACCTTCTGCAAAGCCCGTAACTGAAGTTGGGCCTCGGCAGGGTGCTTCGTCTTGTTCGTGTATTCCGCTAACGCAAGGTCGCCCGCCAATTCAAGGCCGACAAATCGATAGCGCCGTGCATCACGTTTTACTTGCTGAAGTAGTGTCCCTGAAGTCTCAGGACGATCGGATCCGAGGAGGGCTCGGCCCAAAGCCGACTCGAAGTCTAAATGCAAGAAGCGGTTCTGAGTTGCATCCCCGAGCGGTTGATCTCTCTTAATTTCCGCTTCTGCTTCGCTTTGTTTCCCTTGAGCGAGCAATGCATTGATGAGCACAGTATCGGCGGCGAGTTCGTCGTCACCCTGATGGTCGGAGTGAAATTGTTGCTGGCTCGCACGCGCAGATATTTCGGCATCCGGAGCATGGCCTTCCTCGATAGCCAGTTTCGCCAAAGAGACGCGACTTTCAGCTGCAGTCTGTTTTTCTCCAGCTTGCGTCCGAAGCTGGAAAGCCTCTTCATATGATTTACGAGCCGCTGGAAGATCGGCGCGATCCAAAGCTA
>DATEHN010000102.1:0-41484 GCA_035279585.1 Candidatus Angelobacter sp.
ATCCTCCACTGTCGCCGGCCGGTTCTCTGAGGTGGCGTGGATCCCATACATATCGGCGAAAAAGTTTTTGGAACCAGTCTTGCCGAACTCCACTGGTGTAGCTGTGATCTCAAACAGCCCAATCCCTTGCTGACCGCCTCCAATCTGGGTACGCACGTAGCGGAAGGTGTAGCCATCTTTGATAAGAGGATCGGCGGCGAAAGATTTGTCCAGATATGGCTCTGGCGGGTCGCCATGCCCCTCCACCGGCTCGGTTAGAGCGCTCAACTCGGGAGGAAGTCCCATCCGCATAACTTGGAAGCCATATTGCCGCAGAGCGAGTGAAATTTCCCGCAAAGTTTGCTGCGCGGCTGCCTCATTTTTCTCCATCTGCGTTGGCTGATGGACCAGCTTTTCCAGGCCGAGATCGTTCTTCTCCCATGGCCCAAAATCGTCGATGCGCCATTCATCATCCTCAAGGTGCATGGTGACAATAAAGTTCTGCGCGCCGTCTTCCAGGTCAATCTCCAGCGGCAACAGCGCCTCAGTCCCGGAGATGAACGCATTGGCCAGCTTTACCGTGCCCTTGCTGTTGCCGTCGTCATCCAGGATCTCCCAGCCATCGGAGTCATGCGCCGGCCTTACCGTGCAGCCACCAAGCTGCGTGGCCTTGATCTCCAGAAGCTGCTCCATCACGCGCTGTTTCTGCGCCCTGGGCAGATCTTCAATCTTCTTCTGCACCGGCTCAGGCAGATGGCGCGCGATGACTTCCGGTTTGGTGGTGGTGGCCAGCTCTTCCAGCGCGGCTTGCGGTGTGCTGCCTTGCAATGCGTGCAGCGGAATTGCTGACAAGAGCGCGATAAGAAGCCATTGGGTCTTCATACGGCACCTGGGTAAAAGGAACAGACACCGGTGGCGCGATGTGAGTTCCTGCTGCTCTTGAGAACGCGGCAAACAGAAAATCTTGCGCCGCGACCGGAGTTCCTTTGTATTTCTTGGCAAAACTCTTCAGACCCAGGAGACTGCACCCTTCGGCTTGATGTGCGTGGACGAATGGCCAAAGGCTAACGGCTAATGGCTTCAACCCATCCATCCTGAACTGCTGCTTCTTTCATCCAGCATTTCATTGTCTGGGCAACGTCGCGGCTTGGCCGATAAAGCACCTTATATCCTGAGTGCCATTCATTAGTCAGCTGCATTTGACTCGCCCCTTTCCTGTCTAATACCATCCCTCCGTCAACCCCGCACAATCTGACATTCGCTCGAATCTGAAGGAGAAGAACACCATGAAAAGGATCTCTAAAAAGAGTACGCTCGCTCTTGCTGTCCTGATGCTGGCGGCAATAGCTGTGACGCTTGCTGCCGCGCAGAATCCGCCAGGTCCGCCCAAGCCCGGGCCAGAGGTGGCGAAGCTCAAATTTTTCCTGGGCAGCTGGAAAATCACAGGCGATATAAAACCCGGACCGATGGGGCCCGGAGGCAAGTTCACCGGCACGGGAAAGAATGAATGGATGCCCGGTGGATTCTTTATTGAGGGACACGAAATCGGAAACATGGCCGCCATGGGCAAGGTCACCAGCACGGCTTATCTTGGCTACGATCAGGAAAACAAGGTCTACACCTATGACGAGTTTGCCAGCACCGGCGAGCACACCGTGGCCAAAGGCACCGTGGAAGGCGACACCTGGACATGGACCAGCGAAACCAAAGAGGCCGGCAAAGTGGTGAAGGGGCGCTTCATCGAGAAGGTTACCTCGCCAACGTCATACGACTTCAAGTTTGAGGCGTCGATCGACGGCGGCGAATACCAGACCTTCCTGGAAGGCAAAGCTACCAAGGCTGGAGCGGCCGCGGGAGCGAAGCCGGCATCAGGAAAGGCCGCACCGGGGGACGCGGGTAAGCCGAAGACGAATTAGTTCTTGATCGACTTGTGCTCTCACCCTTTGTGTCCGTCGTTGAGTTTCGTGAACGCAAGCGCGCTCTTGCCGGACGCGAAGGGTGGGACAGCCAGGTAAAGTAACCTGTCTGCTTCAGCCCCTGCGGGTCATCAACGCTGACAGCCAGGTAAAGCGATAAAGGGCCACTTCACGGGAGAGCCTGATCCATCCCAAACTGCTGCTGCCTTCATCCAAGAGTCAGGCATGAAACGCACTTTTACGTCCAGTGGGATATCCCTCTTTTTTGCAGCCATGCTGCTTTTTGCCTTCATTGTGGGCTGTGCCCGGCCCAACCCGCGTGGATCGCTGGCGGCGTTTCCCGCGCAGGCGCCGGAAGGCAGCCCTAGGCTGCTGGCCATTTATCAGCCGTGGTTTGGGCAGAAGGAGCACATCAACGTTGGCTACTCCTGCCACGATCCAAATGTTTTGCGCGAGCAGATTGCCCACGCCAAAGAGCTGAACATCACCGGCTTTGTGGTCAACTGGTACGGCCCCCGCAAGGAGTTTGAAGACCAGAGCTATGCGCTCCTGCAGCAGGCCGCCAGTGAAGACGGGCGTTTCAAAGTTGCGGTGCAGTATGACGAAGCGGTGGACCATCCGGGCTATGGCACTGAGGCAGTGATTGTTGACCTGCAATATCTTTTTGATCGCTACATTGGGCCAAATGCCGGGCCTACGCGCAACGCATACCTGCGCTATAACGGGCGTCCCGTGGTTTTCATCTTTCCCAAGGATTCAGGCACAGACTGGAACCGCGTGCGCGAGGTAACCAAGTCATGGCCTGATCCGCCGCTGCTTATCTATAAGGACCAAAGCTCGAAGTATCCTGACGCGTTTGATGGATACTACGCCTGGGTGCAGCCTGGCGCGGGCGGCTGGGCGCGCGATGGCAGCAACTACGGCGAGGACTACCTGAACTATTTTTATCGCAACATGCAGGACCATCATCCAGACAAGATTGCCGTGGGCGCCGTGTGGCCGGGCTTTGATGACAGCAAGGCTTCCTGGAGCCGCAACCGCCACATTGCCTATCGCTGCGGCAAGACGTTTGAAGATGTCCTGCACATCTACCGCAAATATTATGGCGCGCAGGACGCTTCGCCCTTCCTGCTGGTGGAGACCTGGAACGACTATGAAGAGGGCACCGACGTGGAACGAAGTATCAGCCACTGTGGTAACGCAGGAAGCAATACCGCCGCGGCGGGAGAGCAGTAAAATTAGATCGAGGTGGAAGCAAATATGCGCGTACTGGTAACAGGCGGAGCGGGCTTTGTGGGATCGCATCTGTGCGATGCGCTGCTGGCGGAAAACCATCAGGTGGTCTGCGTGGACAACCTGCTTACCGGCAGCTTGCGCAACATCGCCCATCTTAAAAACGAGCCGCGCTTTGAGTTCGTGCAGCAGGACGTGAACCAGCCCTACGATGTTGGCCCGGTGGATTACGTTTTTCATTTTGCCTCGCCTGCCAGCCCTGTCGATTACATGGAACACGGAATTGAAACGCTCAAGGTCGGCTCGCTTGGTTCTTTCCACTCGCTCGATCTGGCAAAAAAATACGGCGCCAGGTACATGCTCGCCTCCACCTCAGAGTGCTATGGCGATCCGCTGGAGCATCCGCAGAAGGAAAGCTACTGGGGACATGTAAACCCCATCGGGCCGCGCTCGGTGTATGACGAATCCAAACGCTTTGCTGAAGCGGCCACCATGGCGTACCGCCGCTATCACAAAGTCGATACGCGCATTCTGCGCATCTTCAACACCTACGGGCCGCGCCTGCAATTGAACGATGGCCGCGTGATCTCCAACTTTATGAAGCAGGCCTTGCGCGGCGAACCGCTCACCGTTTACGGCAACGGGCTACAGACGCGCAGCTTCTGCTACGTGACTGACGAGGTAGAGGGCATTCTGCGTCTCTCCCGCGCGGACATCCACGAGCCAGTCAACATCGGCAACCCCACGGAGTTTACGGTCCTTGAATGCGCGCACCTGGTCTTAAAGGTCACCGGCTCGCGCAGCCCCATCACCTACCAGCCTCTTCCGCAGGACGATCCCAAACAGCGCCGGCCTGACATCAGCAAGGCGCGTGAGTTGCTGGGCTGGGAGCCAAAGATCGCCCTCGAAGCCGGCCTCAAGCTCTCCATGGAGTACTTCCAGCAGGCAATTCAGATTGCGGACTCCGCCAAAACCGGCAAGCAGCAGACAGTCGGAGTGTAGGGATCATCGTCGTTGGGGCATCGGGAAATCTGGTCATTCGGAAAAAACAAGTCCTACTGGCGGACCAACGCAGATGAACCAGCACGAATGACTGCTCCACCCCGCTGGGACACAGCAGAACTTAAAAATCGTTTATCCCTAGAGGGCGAGCTGCAACTGCTTCAGCCGGCGGACGACCTCGCGCAGTTCGATGACCTGAATGTGGGCCGGGCAGGCCTTCCAGTTGTGAATCCAGCAGACAATGATGTCGCAGCGGCGCGCATCATGGCGATGGGCGCGGAAGTGGCGGCTCTGGTGCTCAAATTCAATGTTCACATCCTGCCAGCGGCCCGGCTCAACCTCCAGCTTGGCGTGGCAATCGGGATAGCCCATCTGCGCCGATTCAATCATGAAGCCCAAGCGCCAGGCCAACATGCCGAAGAGAAGAATGACTCCCATTTCATTGGTAGGTTCAAAGAGAAAGCCGGGCAGCCCCAGAGGCGCGCCAAGCAGAGGGCGGTCAGGCAAAACGCGGCGCGGGACAAGCGCGCGCAGAGAAGTTTCAGCAGAAGAGCGCGAGAAGAGCACGCCGAGCATGGCAACGGTGACGAGTTTTTTTCCGTGAAGCGGCGGCGGAAGGATGGAAACTTTTGCGGCGGAAACACGCGCCACGGATTTGATTCGAGAATTTGCGTTGCGCCGGGCGCCCTCTTGAAAACTTCGCAGCCAACAACGGCCTCCGCCGCGCGTGGGCATGGGACCGCTCTCAATGCTCCGCAACACGTCAGACCATTCTCCGGAAACGCCGGCTGATTCGGCAAATTTGAGAAAGCTGCGGGCACCTGCGACCAGCGATGGAAGCGCGTCTCCAGGCTGGCGGAGGCATAGCGGCCCTGGTGCTCGTATTCCTCGCGGGTGGGAATGCGGCCTTTCTTGCGGGCAAGGCGGGCCCAATCAGTAAGCAGGGCGGCAGTTCCGATGCGAAGACCGCCGGGGTCGGGCGAGAGTCCAGCGGCGCGAATGGCTGCGCGATAGCCATCTGGAAAGTGAGGTATAAGCCTGCCATAGTGGATGCCGGTCAGGCGCATGAACTCGGCACGGGTGGGAGCGCGACCAAGCTTACGTGCGGCAGAACGGATGGCCTTGAGGATTTGCGAGCGGGAGAGCATGGGGCAGTGTAACACGAACATATAGCGAAAACAACCAATGCTTTTAGTGAAACCTAAAAAATAAGGCGGTTGTATTATTCAATTTGAAATACGCGATTGGTTAACCGTTATGTACTCAAAAATGATTCGCCTTGATCGCGGGTCGAGCTTGTTAATTGTTCACGAAGCGCGCGAATTTTCTTTTCCGTGGCGGAGAGCTCGGTTTCCTTGAGCAGCAATTTCGCTGTAAGCCGCTTGAGAGAACCTGAAGCCCGCTGGAATTTTTCTGTTTCGCCTGGAACAGCTTCGTTTAGTTCGTGCAGAGTGCGGTTTGCATCGGCAATCTTGCGCTGGATGGTGCTGCGGTATTCGAGCCGTTTCATAGCATATTCCAACTGGTCCTTCTCATTCAGTTCGGGAGAAGGCCCATCTTGTGCCGAAAGTTCCTGCTGGAAATATGACAGGTCATCTCGTACCGCGGCTATGGCGGAATGCAGCTCAGTCAAGCTCCTTTTGGCATCATCCGCCGCGGTGCAGACCTCCTTCACCTCGCTCGTGGATTGCGCCATCTCCTGATCAATATGCACCTTCATCTGCTCCAGCCGACGAAGCTGCTGGTCCGCTGCAGAAGTCCGAGCCTGGGAGTTAGCCAATTCTGTTTCAATGCGGCGTTCTGGCGCCCACACATGAACTAGAAAATCATAAAGCCTTTGCGGGGACATGACGAAACGAGTGTTGGTAGAGCGCTCCGTAGTGGGCAGCACATAATCGAAGCTGCCAGCCAGATAACGATTGTATTCCTGTTGAAGCACATCGCTCATATACAGACGGACGGAACTGGGCTCGAACAGTTTCAACATGATCAGACCAGCGAAGATGAAAGCAAGGAATCCTTTGATGGCCAACTCAGTGCTGCGAAATTCCGGTCTTTGTCCGAGTTCTTCCAGGGCCTTACGGTTTTCCAGTATGCTTACTTGCGGAATTTTGACATTGTAGTTAGCTGCGAGCTTATCCTGATTGGTTCTCCAATCTATAGCCAGCGCGTCATAAGCCTTCAGGGCCGCCGCTTTTTCCTTCAGCAGGGATTCGCGATCATCTTCAAGTTTCTTCACGTCTGCGAGCATTGCCTGCGCAGCGGGACCCGAGCCGTAGCGTCCGGAGGGACCTTTACCGGCAACTTCTTGTTCGTAGCGCGTCCTTTGATCCGTTATTTCGGCGTTTTTGGCAATAACCTTAGTGTCATAGCGTTCGACGATCTGCCGCCGCGTGGCATCGATTTCTGTCGCGGCCTCATTGTCCACAAACCGCTGAATGTCATTGTGGAAGACAATCTGAGCGAGGTATGGTGCAGTAATTGTGAGCGAGCCCACCAGCAGCAAAATGCGCAGACCGAACGTGACGAAATTCATAATCCCGAAACGGGGTGACTTCTGGCCGAGGATTTCACGGGAGTGCTCTTTCCAAGCGCGGTCCAGGGTGATGAGGCTTACATCGATCATGTAAACCACGAGGAAAATCACAATTCCCATAAAGGCTGCCGTGATCCAGCGAATTGAACCCTGGCCGAAAAGAAATCCCAGATAGCCCCAGGCAACGGATTCCGAGAGGGCCATCGTGCATATCATGATGCGCGCGGAAAACAACCAGAACGACGTAGAAGAAGTCATCAGTCTTTTGCCGTGAGGTTCAAGCCGGAAGTGGTTTAGCAGTTCACGCATAAATAGAAGTCCTCCAAACTAATTGGCCGCAGGGCCGTTGTCCTGTACGGATTGGAAATCGGCTTGAGCCTGAGCGTCACAGTCGAACGCGATCACGAAGCAAGTGCCGCCTGGCCGGCAGTCATTTTCGAAAAACACAAGTCGAGTAGGGAACGGGTAGAATCTCGAATTGAACCCTAGGATGGGATCGCCCAATGGTGTTTGCCAGGAACTCCACTGGTCGATCGACATCTTCTCCACATGACAATGTGCAGCCCATAGATAGGGATGTGTAGAAAACTCCTTTTCCGAGATTTTGGGCGAGATGTGAATCTCATAAAGCTTCAACTCCGGAAAGCGGGAGATCTGGGCAAAGTAACTTTCCTGGCCCGCCCTGGGAATCGGCAAATAATAGGATTCTCGTTTTGACGGCTGGCCGTAGATCTCACGTTGCGGAGCCATTGTCGTACTCAGCGGGTTCCACAGCGGCGCTGCCACCATGGATTCCGGGAATTTTTGAGTGAGCTTTAGTAAATCAGTTTTTGAATGGACCCTCTCCAGTTTTATGGCGAACAGAGGATTCTGGCCCGACACCACGGGCATGGTGACAGTAATCGGCATCGGCGGTCTGGTAAAGAGTGCCCGATTCGCGATCAAGAGTATGGCGGTAGAGATAAGAGAGGCAATGACATTGAAGAGAAAGGGATGGTGGCTGGAAAATGTCGTAAGCCAGCTATGGTGTATTGGCGCATACACGTGTGCATGAAAAGCATTGTTTTGCCCTATACGCTCAAGGTAGCCCTTAAGCCAGCGATTTGGCTGCGTATTCATTCCTTGTTCTCTCTCCCGTTCGCATCAGGTGGATGCCGGTTGGGTTCCCGTCTTCTGCAGCTATAGATTCAGAGAAGAAGCTGGACGAAGCACTGACAGTGAAGAAAGTGAACACTCGTGTGAGTAGAGCTTTTGATATTGCTATCCACTGCTGAAGCGGAAAAAGTAGCTATGGTTGAGCCAAGCTGAAGCTTTTCTAATCAAACTGTTTCTGCACGAAGTGTTGGCACACAAAGTAGTTGAACAGGGACTGGCTGGATGGTACGATCTAATGCTTTTTTGCAAGCTCATGAAAACTCTGAGGATCAACCTGGCCGGTCCCCTGAGAGAACGTATAAACGGAAGCAGTAAGCGGGAAGTTGCCAAAGCCGCCGACATTTCCGTTCCTAAGCTCCAGAAAATACTGGCTGACAATTGGAAATATGTAGATCGCAGGACCCTCGAACGGGTGATGAACTATCTCGATTTGGGGGTAAACGAGGTTTTTGAATTTCTTCCAGTTACATTCTGGAATTCGATTAAGACAGCCGGTTCCTGTGTTTTTCTCTGTGGCTCACCAAAGGCCACGTCTGAGTTGGAGATTCCCGGTTATGCTTTCAAGGCAGCCGGCCTAATCCGAGAATTCTTGAGAGGGGGCATACACGCTTCATTCATCCACAACCTGAACGAGGAAGAGCTCTTTCAAACTGTCAGGACGAAGAATTGCATCGTGATAGGGTCTCCCAGGATTAATCGAACAACGGAAATTCTACTGAGCCGTTTCTATGACGCTAAACCTTTTGATCCGACAGAGGAAAATCGACGCAAGGTGCCTTTCGGATTTGTCTGGGGGCAAGAAACACCAGATACCAAAAATAGCAGCCTGGGGTGCACTGCAGATAAGTTAGCTTTATTGCAAGGCAGGCCGGGCCTGGCGTGGCGATTGCGCGAGGGGCCTGGCTTGACCTCGCATGAGGGAGCAATCAAAACGGACTTCAAGGAACCCGACAAGTTCCGGGGTTGGGTGACAAGAGACGCTGTGGATGCGGGACTGATTTTTGTCGCAGACCGGCCTTTTCAAGCAATAGCCCCAGTAAAGCTCATCGTTCTTGCTGGCGTGAGTGGAATCGGAACACTAGCGGCTGCGCAGGCGCTGATCCGTGATTGCAGGGATTTGCAGCCCCTGCCCAACCAGAACCATGTATTCGGGATTGTAAAAGCTCATTACAGCAAGCAAAATGACGAGAGTGACGGTCGGAATTATAAGAACTACCGTTGGCAGTTTCGAAAATCTGGCCCGGCCCCAATTGATGAGAGCGGTTCCAAAACAAAGAAACAATCCGCAAAGTCAACCTGAAATGGCGGTCGCGGCAACGCTGTGTGATTCGATCTTTTTAAAATCTATCGGGCTCCAAGACTGGATTGATTTTGGCTTGAGAGCAGCGGAGCCGAATCCCTGGGTGGGTTGGTGTCGTCGTTAGAACTCCCTGAATCAGCATGACGGAGGAGGCATTCTCGGGATCTTTCGATTCGCCCTCAGTCGCATTCGCTTCCAGCGGGCTTGCTCAAAATGACAAGAGTGTTGGATGGCTTTTGCTCCACGCCCTTGTGGATGCGATGATTTATCGAGAGGGTAAGAAGCCTAAAAGGGCTGCTCCACCCTCTCGATGGATGTAGCAATTCGGGGTTTGCAAAGCTTAACTTTGTACAAACCTAATTTTTGTACAAAGCTAATCCTTTGTCTTGGGAGTGTCCTTAGGTTTTTCCGCCTCAGCTGTTAAGGGTTCCAGAGAAACCCGTGCTTTATCCACGACTTTATCAGCATCCAGCGGCTTCAAATTCTTTGCTTGCAGCTCATATCTGGCCTGCTCCGGGACCATCATGATGAGCCTGCCATGGCCCTTCATAAATCCACTGGCAATTTCCACACGGAAAAAGTATTCCTGTCCTGCCTTCAGTTCGATCTCCGCTCCCGACTGTTTGTCATTGGACCGAAAGGCATGTTTTCCCGGATCCAATTTGACGGCGAAGTAACGGCCATTTTCCATGCGGGCAAGCTGCGCTTCATCGCAATAGACCGAGGGCGAGAGGGCGCTGCCGGCGTATTGCTTGTAGCGATAAAAGTACACGGTGGCTTTATCGGACTGCGGAGCGGCCGGCGTTGCCGGCGAGGCAGCAGTTTGTGTTGGAGCTGAAGCAGGCTGGGCTGAGGGGGTGGAAGGTGAAGCATTGTCAGCGGGCTGCTGAGCAAAGCTGATGGAAGCTGGAAACCATAGGACAGCCAGGAGGACAATCAATCGCCTCATCGTACAAATCTCCTTTAGGGTTCGAAGTAGTTTACTGAATATTCCAAGAACTACCTTCTCCGGTAATCTCAAGGGGATGTTTGCGAGAGTGTATCACTTCGGCTTACAAATTCAAGAAATTGATGTGATGTCGCGCCTGGCAGCACTCATGATGACAAGCGTTGAGAGCGTTGGCTGTGGGACTTTCTCCGCCACTTCTGCGCGGAGGTACTCATTTTTGTTCTCGCCCTCGCTCCGCTTCGTGTCGCTCCGGCCTGCGGCAGCAAGGAAAGGATTTTCGAACAGGCCTTAGCCCCTCTTATGCAATCTTGAAATAAGCACCAGAGAAGCCCAACTTATCGTGAATGAAATTCCCGCTTCTTCTGAGCTGCTCAAAAGAGCATTTTGTCACTTTCAGTGATCAAAACGCCCGTGCATTCGCGGCAGAGCAGCTAAGGTCTAAACCCTAGAGCCATAAGGTCTTCTCCTGCTAGCAAGAGAAATAGTAACTATTTAGTTCACATAAGGTTCCGGGCGCTGTAAAATACCTAGGAGATAGGGGTTTCCCGCTTGTTAAGGTAGTAAAATTACCGGCAAACGGCCACTCGTCAAAGTTCTTAGAGTCTCAGGAAGTGCCCAAGTGACAGCTGTACCGCCGTTCAAGGAATCTTCGCGGGAGTTGATCGCGGAAGTTGCGCGAGCCCTGGAACCTTATTTCCCTGACATCACCAATAAATGGCGTGAGCAGCTCACAAAAGAGTTCGGCTTTGACGGCCGGACGCTGGCTGCGGTAGAACGCCTTACGCTGGCCGCCGGGTGCTCCTATTTCTGCCATGACGATTATCCGGCGTTTGAGGAGAACCTGCAGTATTTTGGCACGCGCCTTTCCAAGCTGCAGGTGGATACGCGCGCAGTAGCGCGGGCGCTGGAGCTTTACCAATCCTGTTGCGAGCCTTATATTGCCGGGCTTTTTCCTGAGCGCGAAGCTGAAGCCAAAGCAGCTTTGGAAATGCTCTCTTCCGTCTCATTTGTGATTGTCTCTGGCGCGTATTTTGACGCCAAGACCCTGGAATCGTCTGCTCTGCTTTCCCTGCTGGATGCAGAGCTGGTTTCCGGCGACCTGAACGCGCTGCTGAAAAAAGTTCTCGCCATCAACATGCAGACCTTTGAGGCCTCACTGGGCATTGTGCTTTTGCTTGACGCGGAGAGCGAGGCGCTTAAGGTTTCCTGCTCAGTTGGCCTGGGCGTGAACCTGCCGGACGATTTTAAGGTTGAGATGGGCAGCGGCTTCTCCGGCAAGATTGCCGTTACCGGCGAGCCGGGAATGATTTTAGACATCAATGCAGAGACTGGTTCTTTGCGTCCCATGGTGCGGGTAAAAGCCAAATCGCTTTGGGCCGTTCCGCTGAAAGCTGACGGCCAGACGATTGGCGTGATGGTGATTGGCTTTCCCAAACCTTATGAGTGGCTGCCCACTGAACGTGAGTTGATGCGCGCCATTGGCGATCGCACAGCTCTGGCCATTGAGCGCGCGCGCATGACGGACGCACTGCGCGAACGCGAGCAGCGGATTGCCGAACTTTCCGGCCACCTGCTGCGCGTGCAGGAAGAAGAGCGCAAGCGCATCAGCCGCGAACTGCACGATGAGACCGGCCAGGCGCTCATGGTGATCCGGCTTTACCTGGGCATGATGGAGTCTGGCATTACCGGCCGCAACGTGCGCGGCAAGATTCGCGAAACCGTGGAAGTGGTGGATCGCACGATTGAAGGAATCAGGAGAATTATTGGCAAGCTCTCACCACTGGTGCTACAAGAGCTTGGATTGGTGGCTGCAATCCGCAAAGAAGCCAAAGACTTTGCCCGCAACACCGGAGTAAAAGCGCGCGTGCTGATTTCAGAAGACGTTGGGCGGCTGGCTCCGGGGACCGAGCAGGCGATTTATCGCGTGGTGCAGGAGGCGCTGCACAATGTTGCCAAGCATGCGCACGCCAAGAACGTTGCCGTGCACCTGACGCGGGAAGATCGCGAAGTGCAGATGGTGGTGGAAGACGATGGAATTGGCATACAGCCGCGGTCCGATTCCCGCGACCAGTCATTTGGGCTGGCGGGAATCAAGGAACGAATTGCCATGCTGGGCGGGGCTTCGCGCGTGATCTCCGCTAAAGGGAAAGGTACGCGCATTGAAATTAACGTGCCTGCCGGCGAACCCGTGCAGGTAGTGGAACAACGAACTATGGCCCAGGCGGCCAACGCCGCTCAAAGACCGAACTAAAAGAAAAGGACTCCCCCAATGCCGAAGATCAAATGTTTGCTTGTAGATGACCACACACTGTTTCGCCAGGGCGTACGCCGGCTGCTGGAAAGCGAAAGCGACTTTGAAGTCGTAGGCGAAGCGGCCGATGGCGGTGAAGCGGTGGAGAAAGCGCGCGAATTGCGCCCGGACATCGTGCTGATGGATATCGGCATGCCGGGGCTGTCGTCGTTTGAGTCGGCACGCCAGATCAAAAAGAACCGTATGGAGACGAAGATACTCTTCCTCACCATGTATGAAGATGAAGACTATTTGGTGCAGTGTCTGGAGGTCGGCGCAAGTGGCTACGTGCTGAAAGATACGCCCGCACCGCAATTGCTGACGGCCGTCAAAGACGTTTATAAAGGCGGAAAGTATTTGAGCTCGCAGGTGCTGGGCAAGCTGGTGGAGGATTTTCGCTCGCGCGTCCGCGATACCAGAATGCGGCCAAGGATCTCCACGCTCACGCCGCGGGAAAGGGAAATCCTGAAGCTGCTGGCGGAAGGAAACTCAGTGAAAGAAATTGCGGTGATTCTTGGTCTCAGCGTCAAAACCGTGGAAGCGCACAAGTTCAACCTGATGCGCAAGCTCGACATTCACAACAAAGCTCAGCTTGTGACGTATGCAATTCAGAAAAAGATCATCAAAATTCCTGTAAATCAGTAAGCTGTTACCCTCCCCGCAAAGAAGACGGCGCTCCTTAAGAGCGCCGTCCTCGTTTTTGCGGCCTGAAATTCTTTGCAACATTTTTGTTTCGTGGCAAATCCAATCTTCTCGTTGGTTCACCTGTCGCGGAAAAGTAACTATCGTACGGTCTTCCTTTGTTCAATTTGGGCGATTTTGGTGTATAAGAAGCCATGGGTCACTGATCTCTATCTCTAGGAGAAAAGAATCGTGAAGCAAAGTTTTTCCACCCGACTGGCGATTTGTATCCTGATAACCCTGGCCGTTCCCGCGGCGTATGCGTTTCAGGCGCCGCAACCCTTTTCCGCCGATTTCTCCACTACCTCTTCCAACGGCAACATGCACATGAATGGTAAATTTTATTTCTCACTTCCCAATCTGCGCATGGACCTGGCTGACACCGGCCAGCGTCAGGGCCCGTTCGGCGGTAAGATGAGCTTCATTGTCGATGATTCCAGCAAAACTGCTTACATGCTCATGGTTGATCAGCAGATGTACATGGAGTTTCCTACTGACAGCAACAGCCCCATGTCGCAGCACATGCCCAGGTTTCAGGATTTCAGCCGCGATCCCTGCAGCGTCAGCAATCAAGGCCAGACGTGCAAAAAGCTTGGGACAGAAACCGTCAACGGCCGCGCCTGCGACAAATGGGAAGTCACTGAAAAAGACGGGAGCAAAGAGACCGTGTGGATTGACCAGAAACTGCATTTCCCAATTAAGAGCCAAACCGCCAAAGGAATGACCACTGAATTCACCAATATCAAAGAAGGCGCGCAGGATGCCGCCCTGTTCAAAGTCCCGCCGGGATACCACAAGTTTGATCCCAGCATGATGGGTGGCCAGCGCCCCCACTAAAAGACTTGAATGAATGAAGCGAAAAGGGCGCCAGCGCGCCCTTTTTCTTGCCATCAAAATGAACTCCGCATCGTCTGCGAAAAAACTATTTCTCCTCGTTCTTCAAATGCTCTACCACTTGGCTCCCCAAAGATATCAACGCTTTTCCGCGCGCTTCTGACTCTGCCCGGGCCTCCGTCTCGCTGAAGTTTGCGTCAGCCGGTGTTTTTACCAGCGCGATATTTTCTGTGGCCTTCCCCGTGTGCACCACAATTCCCGTACGCACATCCAGCAGAACAGATTCAGCCACGCATTGCGCATGGACTTCATTCGGCTTTAAGAACCTGTCATGCCGGAATGTCTGGATCCGCGTGGTGTATACAAACAACAAGTCGGCTTGCACGCGCGCCGCAGCTTCTCTCAGGTAAGGGACCGTGCGTTTCTCCGGAACCAGCAATGAAGGCAAGAAGCGGACATCAGTCAGCTGCGGCGACGCCTTGAGCGTCTTCACCAAATTATCAAAGTTCTTTGTTTCCGCCTCGGCCAGGTCCTGCGACCAAAAATAATCTGGATTGAGGCCCAGGATCGCCAAATGGTGGCGTTCGCCAACATTTACCTGCGTGCCAAGGATTCTTGCAATGTCCTGGTCAGAGAGCACCGCCTGGTCGCCCTTGAAAAGTGAAGCTTGCGGGCTGTTGGCTTCTGAATCCAGGATCGTTTCTGGAGGCGGAGGTGGTGGAGCGGTAGCTGCCCTCTTCATGGCACACCCAACCGCCATCAAACTCATCATTGCCACAATTCCTGCAATTCCAACCCTCTGATTCATGCAAGCACCCTTGGGAAAACTCTATTTATCGCAGGCTTGGGTGGATTGGGCAAGCTGATTTTGTAAGCGCCGGGTAGAGGAGTCATGCTGCTTCCCGATCAAAGCTGCCGGGGTTAGAATGAAACTCCGGAGTTCACTGATGCCTCCTACACGTGCGAATGGCAAGATTTGCTACATTGAGATGCCCGCAACCGATATTGCCCGCTCCGCCGCTTTTTACGGAAAAGTTTTTGGCTGGAACCTCCGCAAGCGCGTCGATGGCCACACTGCATTTGACGACGGTGTCGGCGAGGTAAGCGGTACATGGGTGCTTGGGCGTCCGCCTTCCACCACGCCCGGCCCGCGGCCACGGCATCCATCAGCTCCTGCGTGTCGCGCACCAGCTCTTCCTGGGTGATTGCGTCTTGCTTTGCCCAGCCGTTCAATTGGAGGAATACTGCCGCCATCAACATCAAGAATGAGAATCTGCGCGCCATTGAAGCCACCCATCATTTTTTCGGCAAGGTGTTCTTCACCACTTCGCCGCCTTTCATCACAAATTGGACGTGCTCCAACTCGGTAATGTCAACCAGCGGGTCGCCTGCAACCACAATGATGTCGGCAAGTTTTCCTGGTTCAATAGCGCCCACCCGGTCCTGCCAGCCAAGAAGCTCGGCCGCTGTCGATGTCGAGGCGCGAATGATATCTGCGGGCGGCAAGCCGGCATCCTTCAATGCTCCAAACATAAGAGCTGTGGCCTCTCCCCGCGTCTTCCCCGGATAGTCAAACCACATATCTGATCCTGCGGTAAACTTCACGCCCGACTTCAAAATGCGCTGGATGAATGCAGGCGTCCTTTGTGCATCCATTTGCTCATACGCCTTCAAGTCTTGCTGAATCTCTGGCGGGAGTACCTGCTGTTTTTCAATCATTGTTCTCAGGCGGCCACCAAAGAAGAGCTGTGTGAGGTCCAGAAAAATGCCCTTTTCACGCATTGCCTTTAGCTGTTCGTCGGTCGCGTCATCTCCGTGCTCAATAGAATCAACGCCGGCGTCGATTGCGGTCTGAATTCCGGTTACCGTCGTAGCATGCACCGCAACTTTTATCTTCGAGCGATGAGCTTCTTCCACAATCGCTTTCATTTCTTCCGGCGTGATCAAACGGTTGCCTGCATCGGCCACAACCTTGATCAGATCGGCGCCATAGAGCAGGTTCTCCCGCACAGCTTTGCGGGCTTGGTCAGGGCCGCTGATCTGTATAAATTCCTGATCGACAATCTGGTCTGAGATTGCCGGATTCAGGTGAAGGGCCTGACCGCCCGGAGGCGCCAGCTTGCGCGCCGCAGCCTGAATGCGTGGGCCAATCAGCCAGCCGCGACCGATCGCGTCCCGCAATGACACATCGCCATCAATCCCTGAATGTCCCACCACTCGCACGCTGGTGAATCCAGCTTCCAGGTCCTCACGTGCGTTGTGTGCGCCCAACAGTACGCGTGCGGTCGGACTCATGCCTGCGACTGCATTGAGAATGGTTTCCTGGGGAAAGATGCTGGTTCCTGCCGTCAGCAGGTGCGCATGGCAATCGATCAGGCCTGGCAGGATCGTTGCATTGCCCAGGTCGATGACCGCGACGTCTTTTGGAGCATGGCTCTGCACTGCAGCAATCGGGCCGGCCTCCTGGATCTTGTTGCCCTCAATGAGCACACCGGCACTCTGTATATATTTTCCGCTGTGGACATCAAGCAGCCGTGCCGCTTTCAGCAGAGTGACCTTCGGATGTGGAGGCGCCGCCTGTCCTGAAAGGACAGCATAGGAAAGCAACAGCATTGCAACGGCAAAGATCTTTCGTGACATGTGAGCTCCTGTCAGAAAGATTTGACACCGGAAAGTAGTATTGAGCAACTTGAGAGGAAATAGGCTGTGATAGGGCCATTCCAATAGCAGGAATTCGCGCCATTATTCGCACATATAGGCGCTAAACGCTGAATACTAACTGCTAAAAACTAAGAGCTGGGTTATGCCAGATGCAGTTTGTTGCGTTGCCGCCGGTCAGTGCGGGCAAACTGGATGATCTCTGCAATCATGTCTGCATAAGAGCGTCCGGACTTCTTTGCTGCCATGAAAAATTCTGAATTGCTGGAAAGCCACGGATTAGGATTGGCCTCAATCAGGTAAACCTCGCCTTTTTCAGTAAGCCGCATGTCAATGCGGCCATAGTCGCGCAGCTTCAGAATGCGATACGCATTCAGCGCCGTGGTAGAGAGCAATTCCTGGGTATCCTCATCCAGGCCTTCCACCGGCGCGGATTTAGTGACCTTATACGCCTCGCTGTCCTTCTCCCACTTTACCTCCATGCCGGCAACTTTCGGCATTCCTTCCGGCAGGCGGGAGAGATCAAGCTCCACCAGCGGCAGCACTTCAGGATTTTGGTTTCCCAGAACCCCGGCATAAATTTCTCTGCCCTCAATGTATTCTTCAATCAGCGCGGGAGAATTAAATTCTTCCTGAACGTAGTGAATGCGTTCCATCAACTCTTTTACGCTGCCAACAACTGAACCTTTGTCGATTCCTAAAGATCCGTCTTCAGAGATGGGTTTGACAATCAGCGGAAAAGAGATGTCCTGTGAGTGGTCTAGCTTGCCCTGGTAGCAGGTGGCAAAATATGGCGTGCGAATGCCGTAAAACTGAAAAAGTTTTTTGGCCACTCCTTTGTCCTGCGCCAGGTAAAGTCCCTGCGGCCCGGCGCCCGTGTAAGGCCGGCCAAGAAGGTCCAGATAGGCCGCAACGTGCATCTCCATGGTGTCATCGCCGGCGTAAGATTCCACCAGGTTGAAGAACAGGTCAGTCTCATGCCGTGACAGCGCCGTGAGCGACTTGTCCTCTCCATCCAGGACCATGTAAGTAGGCTCGTGGCCCAGCTTCTCCAGGGCCTCAAATATCTCTTCGCGGTCGTGCTTCTCCCTTTTCTTGCGACGCTTGTTCGCGCCGCGCTTCTTTTTTTCCTTCTCCGGCTCCGGAGCTGTCTCCTCTTCCTCTCCCCAGCTCTCGTACAGGACCGTGATTTTCAATTTAGTTTCCATAATTTATGAATAGCATTCTCTATTATCGCCGCGATGTGTGCCGGAATTCAGCATCTCATGTCTGCACAAATTTTCCTCGCGCCACATAGTTCATGGCCAGAGCGGTTGCGTATACTGTGATTTCCGTCAGATAGTCCTTTTCCAGCTTCATGTTGGCGCGCAGCTCCATTTCGCTTACCCGCGTCTCAATGGACTCCATAAGTTTTTTGATGAGCGGACGCGGCACGCCGCTCCAGTACGTAATTTTATCGACCAAAGATTTTCGATTCTCGCGCAGCAGGTCAGCCGCCGGGCGAATGCCGATCTTTCGCTTGCGGCCCACTTTAAAGATATCTTGCAGGTCGGCGTCCAGCGGCAGTTCGCCGGGCGAAGGCTCCTCGCTCAACGCTGCCTCATAAAAATCGGCCACAGTGGTGTCCATCTCTTCCACTGTAATGTCGGTGCGACCCCGCGGCCTTACTGGATCAGTGTTGCGCAGCTTTCTGAAGGTGCGGTCCACGTAGCGCAGCTTTTCCAGCGCAGGCCATCCTTTATATTTCTTTTGCCAGCTTGAGCCGGGCGTCAGCCAGACGGCAAACGTTTCGGCAAAATCCTCATCCGGATGCTTCTGCGCGTACCAGCCTTCCATGTGCCGGACAAAGCTGCGGGAAAACGGAATTGGCCGGTACGCATCGCGATAAGGCTTGCGATACGGTCCAAACACCTGCTTCCACTCCGGCGTTTTGTGCAGGGCGTAGGCATAGTTGATGGCGTGCCCCGCCTCATGGCGCAGGTACATCATGATTTGGCGCGAATCCTCCAGATCATTCATCTCCTTTTCCAGGCGCGCCAGGTTGGGGTCGGCCAGGTAAAACGGAATACCGATAATCGGTTCGCCAGAGGGGCACCCCCACTCATCCGTCAGATAACAGGCTGGCCGGAACTTCTTTAGCCCTTTGCGGTCAAGCTCGCGATAAAGCTGCTGCACAAAGCGTTCCAGCGGAGAGCCTTCCAGCTTAAGCCCCAGATCGCGAATGGGCTTGCCCAGGATTTCCTGGATTTCCGGTGGTGCTTTTTCAAAGGCGGCGCGCAAGCAGGCTCCGCGAGAAGATTAGCACAGGGCTTAATAACCCAGCAGTTACTCCCGGCATACCCCAACCCCGCCGTACCCCTTCGCCTCAGAAGAATATCTGATTGCTCCTTCGCCGCGATTGACGCAAAATGTCTGTAATGTCCTCCTACAAATTTTTCCAGCTGGCCGTCTTCCTTGCCTGTGGCTTGGGTGCGGCTTTTTCTCAGGCCCCGCTCTCTGATCCCATTTCCAAACAGATTTGCTCCTCTGTGAAGGATGTCAAACTGCCCGCTGCTGACCGTCCTACCGCGGCTGAGGTCAAAGCGCTGGTGAAGTGTTCTTCCCTTGACGCTTATTATGGTTTTGGCGAGCCTGCTGATCCGGTGAAGGCCCGCAAATGCGCTTACGCGGAAATCGATCGCGGCAGCAAAGATATTCTTGGCGGCAAAGCCATGCTGATGAGTATCTATGCCGATGCCAAGGGCGTGCCGCGCAATTTTGATGTTGCGCTGAAACTGGCCTGCACCATTGGCGGCGAACCAGGTGATGCCGCCGGGCGCATCCGCGAGCTGGACCGCCTGAAGAAATCAAACTGGACCGGAGACAATTTCGGTATTTGCAGCCACAGCAGCGGCCATGATCTTTACGCGCAGTGCGTTACCTTGCAGGAGCGCTTTGACAAGGTTGAGCGCGACCAGAAGTTTGACGACCTCACCGCCAAATGGAGTCCTTCAGAGAAAAAGGCCTTCCAGACGTTCCGCCATGAAGCGGAAAAATTTTTTGTGTCGCAGGCCGCGAATGGTATTGATCTGGAAGGCACGTTTGAAATCCAGGAAGAAATCTTTCAGCGCAACAATTTCCTGACAGCTCTGCAACAATTTGAAGGCGGCCAGCTACCGCAATACACTGAAGACGAATTTCACCAGCAGGAAGTTGCAGAGACCGCCGCTTACCAGCGCACCCAAACCGGCAGCGTTACGCGTTGGGGGACTATCGATCGCCAGAGCGTAAAAAAGAGTGAAGACGCGTGGCACGAGTACTGCAAAGAGTGGATTGCTTTTGGCAAGGTCAAATATCCCAGCGTGACTGAGATAAGCTGGAAGGCCTGGCTTGACTCTGACCGCACTGTGACGTTCAACAGATTTTTGCACTAAGCGGCTCAAGAGCAATCTTCGGTTGGCCCCATCAATGCCAACTTGCGTCTTTTTTTGATTTGAGGGTTCCATTCTTGAACTGCTCATTTTTAACTAACTGTAATAGATTCAACTGCCTGCCTTATAAAATTTCAAAATTGACCCAATTGCAGTCCTAAAACACAACTTAAAAGAGCTCCCGAGGCATCAAACCATTCGGAAGTTGGGCTCCGGGCCATGAGCGGTAAAAAGCAGAAACTTCGTCTGATTCATGCGCGCCACAATATGCCTAAGGCAAAGCAGTTTCGGTGCGGTGAAAAAATCCCAGAAAGCGGGATTTACCGGGTGGTTCACGATAAGCATCGCCTTCCCCATGAAGTAACTCTCCTCTGCGGCCAGTTATTCCCTACGTGCATGAAGTGTGAAGCCCTGGTTTATTTTGAATTGATTCGCGGCGTGTCAGATGCTTCCCTCGATGGTTTCAAGGTCGCGCTTTACGCTCTGCCCGCGGCAGACGATGAAGAATCTCCTGCGATCGCGTCCTAATTCCAGCAAAAAGCGCCGTCTTTCCCGTAACTTTCCTCTTCTTCTCTCGTATCTATTACGATTTCACGCTAGCGATGCTTGACTTCCATACTCTCTACCAGAGCTATGCGCCCCAGGTGCATCGATTCGCCCTGTTCCTCTGTGGAGACAGCTCGCTGGCCGACGATATCACGTCAGAAGCCTTTGTTCGCGCCTGGACAGCGCGCGGAAAAATACGCGAAGAGACGGTAAAAGCTTATCTGTTTACCATCGCGCGCAATCTGTACCGCGACCACCTTCGCCGCAACAATCGCCTGGCTGAATTGGAAGAATCGATGCCGGATTCCACCCCGGGTCTGGCTACGCGGACGGAGCATAAAGCAGAGCTGGAAACGGTAATGGCAGCTCTGAAAAAGCTCTCAGAAGTCGACCGCGCCGCGCTGTTGATGCGCGCGCAGGAAGAAATGTCCTATGAAGAAATTGCTAGTGCTCTCGATCTGCCTGTAACCACCGTGAAAGTCAAAGTACATCGCGCCCGGCTGAAGCTCATGCGGGCGCGCGAATCATTCTTGGAGGTGCGCTCATGAAGCTTGAACGCGAAGTGATTGTTGATCTGTTGCCGGCTTACTTCTCCGGCGAAGCCAGCCCTGCCACGCGTGCGCTGGTGGAGGAATATTTTCGTGAGCACCCGGAGTTTGAGCAGTCTGCCCGCAACGCCGGAGGTTGGCTGGAGCGCCTGAACGTTCCTACTGCCGCTGTTGATCCGGAAAAAGAAAAGCTTGCCCTGGAACGCGCCCGCCTGGTGACGGAAACCCGCAGTTCCTTCCTGTGGCTGGCGATTCTTTTTACCCTGATGCTCTTTTTCTTTCGCATTCATGACCACAAGATCATTTGGGTGTTTTGGGGGGGCAAAGATGCTTTTCCGGGCATTGCTTTTTCTGCCGTGGCAGTCTTTTTGTGGCTGATGTATTTTTACACCCGCAAGCGCAAGGACCCGCTTACCCAGCGGGCCAAATTTCTGGGGGCGGCTATTTTCTATTCTTTATTCCCCTTCCTTTTCACCATCAAAGACCACAAGATCGTCTGGGTTTTCCAGCACAGCCCCGATGTTGCAATCATCCTGGGCGGAGTTGCCCTCATCAATTGGGGGCTCTTCTTCTACCATTGGTGGAAAGCCAGACAGACAGGCTTGTAGCTTCGTGGCTACGGGTTCATAGTGATCTCTCCTATGTTTGCGATTGGGTCATCCTTCTTCATCGACGGCACGCCGCAAATGTATAAGACTATGCCGGCAGCCGGAGCGTGAGCTTCATAGATTGTCTTGCCCAAGTAGTCGGTCACATAGCCGATCTTCATCCCCTTCTCTACGTACGTGCCGCGCTGCACCAGCGGATAAAAAATCCCCGGCAGCTCGCTGCTCACGGTATCAACCTTGCCCAGCCATACCGGATGTTCCACCATTGCGGGCGCTCCGGGCAGCATTTTCAAATAGCGCATCAGGCTCAACGTACCATTCACCAGGAGCGCGACATCTTCCGGCTGCACCGTCCCTGAGTATCCTGCCTCTACCGCGATGGCCGGCTTTCCGCGCGTGTTCGCTGTGTTATCCAGATAGCGCGAGGCGTTAGGGTCTTTCGGGCGGTCACTCCATACAATGATGTGGTCCAGTCCAAACGCCAAAACCATATCGTGCGTTGTGGCATCTTGCCTGGGATTACCGGATTTTGGCCAGTAGGAATAGGGGCGCAGGTTCTCGTCCAGATCGCCGCCGTGGTAGTCCACCAGATAATCGCAACGCTCCACCACCTGCTTTGTAATCACGTATGACGCGCGTTCCGTCTGCGTGCCATCCTGCTTGCCGGGATAAAACCGGTTCATGCTCTTGCCGTCCACCGGGTTCACATGCGGCACCTTTTGTTCAAACGATGCGATGTTGACCAGCGGCAGAATAATGACCGTGCCCGAGATCTGCGCGGGGTCAAGCGTCTGAATCAATTTTTCCAGCGCGATAATGGAAGCATATTCCGTGCCATGCGCCCCGCTCACCAGCGCCAGCACCGGGCCTGGTTTTGCGCCTTGAAAGACAGCCACAGGAATTGAAGTTCCTGCGTCAACTCCGGCAGGCACTTCCAAAATCCCGGTAGCTTTTTGTCCAGGCGCAGCGCTAGCTGTCCCTACGGTGAAACTGCTTTGCGCCGCGAGCATGGCGCAGCAGAACGCGATCAGCAAAAACAGGCAGATGACTCTTGTTGGTTTCATAGCGGTGAGCAGTATAAGGCAAGGCGGCAAAGCTGTCGTAAGAATCGTGTGCTGGTACAGGCGCGCTTCACTTAACTTTTCAGCGGCCTGGAGGCCTGCGCATGAAGGGTTCCATGATGGATTCTCGGCTGCCCTTAAGGCCGCACTCTTTCCAATCGCACCACTACACCCGGCCTTGGCTGGAGCGTGACAGAAGGCTCAGCGTGGATTGTTGCAGGGTCGACGGCCAGTCGCAGGCGAAATCGTTGCAATATTAGCGCGAGAACGACCAGAATTTCCGTCATGGCAAAATTCTGGCCAATGCAGGTTCGCGGCCCGGCTCCAAAGGGAAGATAAGCATAGCGCGGACGCGCAGCAGAGTTCTCTGGAGCAAACCGCTCCGGCTGAAACACATTCGCATCCTTCCACCACTTGGGATGGCGCTGCGTGATGTAGGGAAAAATCAGGATTTCTGATCCAGCAGGAACATCAAAGCCGCCAATCTCATCATGGTTCACGGCTGTGCGCGCCAGCGTCCAAACCGGCGGATACAGGCGCATGGTCTCTTCCACCACCATGCGTGAGTAGCGCAGCTTCATCAGGTCTTCAGAGGCCGGCGCTCGGCCATTCATGAAGGCTGCTTCAGCAGCCATGCGCTCCATCACCTCCGGCCGCGTGCCGATCAGGAAACAGGTCCACGCCAGCGCCAGAGTTGTGGTCTCATGCCCGGCAGTTAACAGTGTAATTACTTCATCGCGAAGCTGCTTGTCAGACATGGGAGCGCCGTTTTCATCGCGGGCTTCCATCAGCATGGTAAGCAGATCGGCAATGCGCGTGGGCGCACGCCGCCGCTCCGCGATGATGCGGTCAATGATTCCATGAATGTGGGCCAGCGCTCCACGGTATTCTCGATTGCGCCGCGTAGGCAGGATCAACGGCGGTGGAAAAATTGACCAGGCGCGTTGCACAGAGTAGTCGCGGCCAATATCGAGCGTGCGCCGGATCGACTCACTCTCATCTTCCAGGTTCGTGGTAAAGAGCACCTGGGCTGCAATGTTGAGCGTAAGCCGCATGAACTCTGGCACCACGTCAAACGGCTGGTTCCGCGCAGCGTGGTCTTCCCAACGGCCCAGCATGGACAGGACATTTTCTGCCATGGTTGCCACGAACGATGCCACCTGCTGTCCCTGAAATGAGGGCTGGGTCATCTTGCGCTGCCGTTGCCAGAGCGCGCCTTCGCTTGTGAGCAGCCCTTCACCCAGCGAGAGTTTCAGGATGTTATAGCCGCGTCCTTTGCGATAGTTGGCTACGTTCGCTTGCAGCACCTGCTGGATGTGGTCAGGGTGGCTCAACTGGTGCGAGACCCACACGCCGCGATAGCGGACGACATCGCCATAGGTAAGCGCCGCCTGAAAAAAACCGCCTAACGGATCTCTGCGAAACTGCGGCAGATTCAGAAGAAACGGCAGCGCTCCCGGTCCGGGCGCTTTACGTTTACGGGCAACAGTGGCCACTCATGATTTTACCGCGTGGTCCACTGCGGGAAGGATGGCGCAGGCTCCAACAATCTATGCAGTTAGACGAGCCAAGAACTAAACGGTCGCGAAGATATTGGTCCCAATATGGAACGCGTCGTCACGGCCACTGTTCGCGCGCGAACACTGCCATGCCGAAAGCGAACACCCAATGTTCACGCGGCGGCAAATTCATTACTGTGCTCTTTCCATGAATTCAATGGGTTGCGTGCAATAAGAGGTTTGGCAAAGTAGATGCCATTACTTAAAGCAAGAATGTCCGGTATTGAAAGCGGGATTCGAAACAATTTTCCAGTGATCAGGAGTTTTTTTATGTTTGACGGAAAAAATAATCGCTTACTCGATAGCTTTTATTTTCGCCTGGCGCTTACCGCAGTGGCTTTTGCGCTGTGGGCAGGCGCCGGCTACGTGCTGATTGCGCTGATTTAAGGTGAGAGCATCACACGGGTTAGGTAAAGGCTTTTTAAGGTTGTCAGAGAGTTCTTCCGGGCCAGGTTTGAGGCCAGCCAGATTTACGAGTGTTGCGGGCGCCGGTACAACGTCAAACGCTTAAGGCGGGATTTCGCGCAGTGTCCGGTCTTCAATCGGCGGGTACGGCGCCCCAGCTATTTCATTACCACCGCAGCGCTAAGGCAAACTCCTAAAATGGGATTGAAGCAGAAGAAAATTGTTGGGAATTTGTGTGCAAGTCTTATGCCGTCTGTGCGCCGGCAAAAAGCCCGTTCCATGACGCAAAGTTCACTGCAAAAGCAGATGGAGCCTGCGCCACCTTATTGGCCAGCCGCTGCAGCACCAGTGATTTTGCTGCAATAACATCCTGGTCACGGCAGGCCAGCAGGGCTGAGCACTCGCGCACGGAGTAGCCTTCCAGCACTGACATTACAAAGACAAAGCGCTCAAATGGCGCCCACTGCATGACCAAGGTCACCAGGGGATTCTCTGGCGCGCCTGCTGCCTTAGGATTCTGTGTGGAGATTTCTTTCTTTGCCGCAGGCTGGCCAGGCACGGGGGCAATCATTTTTACCGCGTTCTGGATGATCGCGCGTTTGCTCCATGCGCGGGCCCACTGTTTAAAAACAGGATTGCCGTGAATGCTATCGTCCAGCCCTGAAACAAAGCATTGCTCGGCCTTGGCTGTGTCCGCGGTCAAAAGATAGGCCAGCAGATGCAGACCGGCCATGTCTTCCGTAAAGATCTGGCGGAAGTCATTGCAGGTTGCGTATTCCGTGGTGCGTTCGCGGGCGTGCTGGCCTTCTTTACTGCGGAACATCCAGAATCTCCTTTTTCGCTCAAAATTAAGTACGCAGAAAACCAAAAAACGGTTTTCACAAACAGCGGAATATCATGCGCTTCCTGGGTTTCAAAGTAATTAGACTTTCGCCGTCTCTAAATAGTGACAAAATTTCTTTTATTGTTTCAAAAAGAACTGCGCAGAAAGGAAAAAAGGTGAGCTGCTTTAATAAGCTGGGTTTGCTGCGATCCCGATCAGCAATTGTTTGCACTCAGTAAATGAATTTCATTTGGTTGGCAGCGTTAATGTCCTGACAAATTAAGGAGTTCAAAGGGCGAATCATCTCGTTCTTCGAACACGAGTGCCTCGTCCTCATTTTCCGCTTCCCACCATCTGCCCAGAGCTGCGCTTGCCAACATCATGAGCGCGCTAAGCACCCAGAGAAGAAGTGGGGTTTGCCTGAGCAATGAGTGCTCCAGATCCGGCAGGAGAAAAGCAAATCCCCAAAAACCAAGCAGAAAAAGCAAGATCATCATCGTGGAGCTTTGCTTCCACACCGTGTAGGTACATGCAAATGGAATCTTGTTGAAGCTGCGTAACAGAAGGTGCGCCAGAAGTCCGCAAGAAGCTATCAGGACGGCGACGTGTCCTGTCCCGACGACCCAACCCCACGCGCGCACAGAAAGCGGAAGGCAGACCAGCACCGTCCACGGCAATATCAAAGTAAGCATCACCTTGCGGGCCAGGGCAGCAGACTGGTTTTTGCCCTCGTGCAGAATTACCCGGTGCACCCAGTTGGCGTTGAGTTCGGCCGGAATATCAAAGACAAAACGCAGGCCGCAGATCACAAAGTATGCCAGCACAAAAGACACAGACAGCAATTCAGCCTGCGGCAGATCGCTTGCGCTGTGATCGCCATTTATGGCGGAAGCCAGCATTTGCAATGCAAGCACTAATCCCAGGCCGGAGAACGCGCCAAACAGCAGCGAGTGCCGCTCATTCCGCAGCAACGTTTTCATGGTGAAGCGGTAAATCGACCGCTCAAAAGATGAATGCAGAACAAACTGGTCCATCCAGGCCATGGGCAGCAGAGTTTTTGGAGCATGATTACGCAGCGTGGTGTCCAAAGTTTCCGGAATGCGTATGAAATAACGGTAATAGCTGGCGATGTAAGCCGCAGGCGCAAGTACGGCGACGCAAATCATCGCGTGCCAGCCCAATGTGCCTAGCTGCGCCAGGCTGGCATCTGCCTTGCCCAGCACAGAGCGCAACAATCCCAGAAACCATACCGGTGGCAGCCAGTGCAGCACAGGATGCGCGCCGGAGGAGAGCGTGCGCAGAAGTTGTGGGACCACAAAGGTGCTGCAGAGCAATCCCAGCAGCAGCATCACGATCGCTACGCGCAGGTAGAGCGAGATGCGGCGGAAAAGATTCTCCGGCAATACGACCATCAGTGTTCCGATCAGAGCAAAGAGAGCAAGGAAGATGAAGAGGCTTGAGAGCAGCACGCCAAGAAAGTGAGCTCCGGCGAATTGCAGATAAAAAACAAATTTGCGCTGTTCCATGGTGACATCCATGGGGAACAGAATTGAAGAAGCGGCATTCACGTCCACGGCGAAGGCCAGAGCAATCAGGGTGATGGCCGTGATGTTGGCCAGAAAAATCCGGCGCGTGGCAATCGGAAGCGGCGCCAGGTTCATATAGTCGCGCCGGTCGGGGAAGATACTGTCCCACTTGAGCACGGTCACGATCCCGGTAATCACCATGGACAAAGTGAGAAAAAAATACTGGTCCGGCAATGATGAGGCATAGGGATCAAAAGAATGATTGCCGCGCAGGAACCTCAAGAGAGAAGAATACTTATCGAGCAGAATAATGGAGGCAAAGCCTCCGGGCGCGGCCAGAATCGCCAGGATTGCTCCCACACTCAATCCCGGCCCGCTTTCGCTGGAATCTCCGGCGCTGGAAAACAAGCGCATGCCAAAATGCGCAACCAGCCGCCAGAATGGGCGTGCAAGCAGCCGCTTTGTGCGCTTGCGTACGGCTTTGCGTATGGCTGCCATCATGGCTCGCCCATGACTTCCACAATGTCATGCGCAATCTGCTCCGCATCCTGCTCCTGTACCAGATGAGAAAAAGAATCTTCCAGCGTGGCCAGGCCGGTCATGTTCCGAACCTGGCTGACGGAGCCATGCGCCACCAGCTTTCCCTTATGCAGGATCAGCAGATGAGAGCACAGCTTCTCCACCACCTCAAGAACGTGCGAGCAATAAAAAATAATCTTGCCCTGCTGGCCAAGCGACTTTACCAGCTTGCGAAAGATCATGGCAGAGGTTACATCCAGCCCGGAAAGAGGTTCGTCAAAGACCAGCACTTCCGGATCGTGCATGAGCGCGGAAATCAGGAGAACGCGCTGCCTCATGCCCTTGGAGTAGGAAGCGATCGCGGCGTGGCGATAAGGAAAGAGCAAAAGAGTTCCAGCAGGGCGTTGGCCCGTTTACGAAGCAGCTTCTGGTTCATGCCGCGCAAAATGCCCACAAATTCCAGATACTCCCAGCCAGTCAGGTAAGGGTAAAGCAGGGCTTCCTCAGGCACATAGCCCAATAGCTTCTTGTAGGTGAGAAGGTCGTTTTTAATATTGGCGCCATGGAAGAGCACTTCACCGCAGGTCGGCTCCATGAGGCCGGTAATCATTTTTACGGTAGTGCTTTTACCCGAGCCGTTGGGGCCAAGGTAGCCGAGGATCTCTCCCGGCCTGACGGCAAAGCTTACGTTGTTTACCGCAGGAATGCTGGCGTAACGCTTGGTAAGACCCCGGGCCTCAAGCATCTGGTGCCTCCCCTGGAGCCAATCCGTTTTTTTTAAAGACACCGTATACAAGCGTCCGGTTCCCGCGCGCGGAGAAAATTATCCTGCTCCAGCCAGTGCGAAATCCGGTAAACTTGCAATAGATGGCATTCAAAGAAGAATGCTACATATAAAGAATACTACATAGGGTGGACAGAGCTCAAACATGGAGCCCGTGGTCAAAATTTCCCATACGTCGGCGTTGATCCTGCAGACCATCAACTCGGGTTATATATACGGGTTTGACATTATGGAGATCACGGGACTGCCGAGCGGAACTATTTATCCTGCGCTGCGCCGTCTCGAGAAGGATTCATTTGTGCGCGGCGACTGGGAAGACAGGCGGACCGCCATCCGCCAGGACCGTCCTCCGCGGCGTTATTACAAGCTGACGCGCCAGGGAAAAGAAGCGCTTGCCGGGGCGGTGGAGCGTTATCCGCTGCTGGCCAGATTGGCCCCGCAGGAGAAAGCGGCGCGCCGGTAAGGGAGTGTTGTGCAGCCCCATCCTCAAATTCGCGGCCTGATGTGGCAATGCAAAGCAGTGTTGCGGACTGCCAGCCTGCTTGTTCCCAAGCCTGCCCGCGCTGCCTGGTACCAGGAGTGGTATGGAGAAATCTGGCACTGGCTGCACTTTCTGGCTGAGTCAGGGCGGCTGACCCGCCAATCATCCATGGAGCTGATGCGCCATTGCTGGGGCGCATTTCCTGACGCTGCATGGCACCGCTTTGACCAAAAGAAAACCGTCAAGACTTTTGAGGAGGCGCCGCGCAACGCGCGTTTTTGCCTGGGAGCACTCGGGGTTGCATTTGTCTTTCTGGTGCTTGTTACCGGTTTCGCGCCCACCATTCGTTCAGCATTCCGTCCGCTGCCTTTCCATCAACCTGGCCGGCTGGCGTATCTTTCTTTCCAGAGCGGCTTTACCCAGTATGACGAAGACTATCTCTTTCGCAACACTGCAGACTGGGCCCAGCAGAGCAAGACCACGGATTCAGCGGCCGCATATTCGTGGCATCCGGTTGTCGTTCGCGTTCCTGACGGATGGGTCCGCGATGTCAGCGCGCGCGTCGCGCCGAATTTTTTTGAAGTCTTAGGCAGCAAAGCTGTGCTGGGCAGGGTGTTTACAACCGGCGATGAAACCGCGTGCCCCAACTGCGCCGTCATTACTCATCGGATGTGGAGCACGGAGTTCAAATCTGACCGCGACATTGTGGGCAAGACGATCTCAGTGGATGACCAGCCCAAAACTGTGATTGGCGTGCTGCCGGGAAATTTTGTTTTCATGTTTCCTGAAGTGGCAGTTTGGCAGCTCCCGCATTCGGGGTTCGCCGAAAAGAACATCGCAGACCGCACCGGGGCTGTACTGCGGATGAAACCTCATGTTTCTTTGTCCGATGCAGGAGCAGAGTTCCAGGGCCTCGCCCAAAAGGGCGGCTACACGCGGCCGCAAATGGAGTCGTTCGAATCGCGCGCACACCAGGGCATTAAGTTCTACCTGTTTTTCACTTTGCTGTCTTTGTTCGGCGGTATTGCTCTGGGCAGCGGCCGGCTGGGCGGCGCCAAGACCCGCAAGTTGAAACTCAGCTTCCATTACACCTGGCGGTGGTGGGGATTTTTTGCGGCCAAGACCCTGTTATTGCTGGCCACCTGCTTTGTCGGCGCGCTGGAGATTACAAGCCGGCTCTCCATTATTTTCACCGGCTCGATCAATCCGTTAGTAGGGCCGGTTTCCACCTGGCTTTTCCTGGTCACGGCGATGATTGCGCTTTCATGGTCTCTGCAGGACCAATCGCGGCGCTGCCGCTACTGCCTCAAGCGCCTGGGTAATGAAGCTTCTGTGGGAATGCCAAGCTATTTGTTCCTGGGATGGTGGGGAACAGAGCTGGTCTGCTCTGATGGCCACGGCCTGCTGCACGTGCCAGAGATGAAGTCCAGTTGGCAGGAGTTTGACCAGTGGGTCTCACTCGACGAATCCTGGAAGCCGCTCTTTGAGCCAGAAGAAGCGGTCCATGCTCCGTAATTATTGTTTTTGACTGGGTTTTCTTTCGGATCTAGAAACCGCCGCCGTTGTTTCCCGGCCCGTCATCGTCATCACTGGTCATTCCGGCAAAAGGATCATCATCATCCATGGCGGCGGCTCCGGCTTTCTTCTGCGCTGAAGCCTGGTTGCCAGGAGTCTTGCTTTCCTGCTCTTTCTTGTGCTCTTCGCGCATCTGTTTGAGCTTTTCTTTTTGCTCCGGCGTCAGCACGCCAAACATCTCCTGGTGCGCCTGTTTCCGGACGGCCTGCATTTTTTCTTTCTTCTGCTCATCAGTGAGTGAACTATCCTGGCGGAGCGCCATCACCTGCTTGCGCGTGTTCTGGTTGATTTGCCGGAACTGTTCCTTCTGTTCATCGGTCAGGTTGAGCTTCTCGGCCAGCATGGCCATACGCTGGCGCTGCCGTTGCATGGCTCCGGCGCGACGGCCCTGCCGGTTTGGCTGGCTCTGGCTGTCAGCTTGCGGCTGGCTAGACGAGCCATTGCCTTGGTCTTGGGGCTGCTGTGCCAGTGCGTCGCAGGATAAAAACAACAGCAATGTAAGCGTTGCGAACAGAGTGCGATAGAGAAATCGTGTCATGGCCGATACTAACCCGCAGCGCCGGGCAAAGTTCTTTTTTACGTCCCAAAGGTAACTTTTGCATTTGTTTCGGGTTTGTTACCTTATAGGTAAACAGAAATAAGCGGGGAGCGCCATGAAGAAGTACCTATTGTCTGCAGCATTGGGCTTGCTGGGAATTTTTCTCTTTGCGCAGGAGCCCGATCATGGGCAGCAACCGCCGGGCGCCCAGGGCGAATTGAACGCAGCCACTGAAGCCATGAGCCACCATCACCATGAAGGCCATGAGCACATGGGCGCGCACATGCACATGACAGAGCTGCGCAAGCAGCAGCCTGGGGACGCAGCCAAAGCACAGCAAGTGGTAGATGAAGCCCGGCCGGCGCTGGAGCGCTATCGTGATTACAAAGTCGCGCTCAGTGATGGCTACAGAATTTTCCTGCCCAACGTTCCGCAAAAGATGTACCACTTCACCAATTATCAATATGCGCTTGGCGAGGCTTTCCGCTTCGATCCCGCGAAACCCACCTCATTGCTCTATGAAAAGCACGGCAATGATTACAAGCTGATCGGCGCCATGTACACCGCGCCTGTGGCTTTTAGCGAAGAGACGCTCAATGAACGCATTCCGCTCAGCGTGGCCCAGTGGCACCAGCATGTGAATATGTGCAGACCGCCCAGAGGACGCGGCATAGAGATGCTGGGCAAGAACCCCAAGTTCGGCTTGAATGGCGCCATCACAACGCGGGAAGAGTGCGAAGCCGCAGGCGGAACTTTTATGCCTCACGTTTTTGGCTGGATGGTGCACATGTATCCGTGGGAGAAGACGCCGGATGAAATCTGGTCTGTGGAGCGCCAGCTTGAGAAGCCGGCTTCAGCGCACCACGATCACGGCAATATGGCTGGAATGACTCATGCGCACTGAGATTTTTCTCACATCCCGAGCGCAGCGAGGGATCGCTATAGGCTCGTGACTTAATTTACGCGCATTACTCAATTGCTGTCCGGGCAAGACACGGGCATTGGGTCTTGCGAAACTATAGGAGCGTCGCGAGGGCAGCTTCCCTCACTCCGCTCGGGATTGCAGAAAGAATTTAGCAAATCCTGATCTCGATTTCTCTGCCTGACTCTTGTCTTGTCGCCGGATGGCGCAGAGCCGCCACTTTCAGCGTTGTTCCCGGTTCGATCAACGGCGGATCAAACTTGTAGCCATCATTCACTATCGTCAGCCTGAATTTCATGCCGAAGTACGAAGGGAACTCTACGTTCTCGCGCGAACCAGAGCAGGCATAGAGAGAGAGCAGATCGCAAAGCTGCAAAGCATCGGTGAGCAACTCCAATTCTTCAATGCTCCGTTCTTGCTTTGCGGCTAGCTGCTTTTGCCGCGCGGCTTCATTCTGCAGAAAATGAGTGAGTTGCTTCTGGTCGGCTGGCGGCACACGGGCAGCGCTTTGCTCGGCAATGCGGACAAAGTGGCGGCTCACCATATATCCGCCTGCTTCGCCGGTTGATGCCGCTACTTCAATGGATTTTTCCCAAGCGGCCAGAAACTCAGCAGTAGAACACTGGATAAACGATTTTGGACAGCTCTGCCTGACTGACCGGCTCTGCATGATGGCTTGTGCGTCAGGCACGCCCCAGCCGGCATCATGCAGCGCGATAGCTCGCAATATCGCTGAATCCATTTTGGGAACCTGTGGCGCTGTTAACTTCGCGGCAAAATCAGCGGCCAACACGGCGTGAGAGGGCTGCGTAATCATCCAGCATCCATCGTAGGGCTGGCGTTGTATGCGCTCCACCACGCTCCATGCGGGCAGAAACTCCGCCGTTGAGGCAGATGGCGGCTCCAGGGGGCGCAGGATCATAAGACCATCAGCTTGGGCGCCGTTTGGCCATGCGCCGGGGCATTGCCATGGCCTTGGCCGGACCGCTGCTGGAAGGCGGCTTCCTCATTCCGTCAAGCAGTTCTTTCAGGGCTACGGCGTTGTTGCGCTCTTCATTGCGCGAGGAATAAATCAGGGTGACCAGTTCATGCTTGTGCAGCAGGCCATAAAGAAGCTGCAGGTCAGCGGAAGCTTCAGGCGTGTTCAGCTCTTTGAAATAGCGTTTCTTGAAAGTTTCCCAGTTGGCGCTGGAGTGGAACCACTTTCGCAAGGTGCTTGAAGGGGCAAGGTTGCGGAGCCAATGGTCAATACGGGCATTTTCTTTGCTGATGCCGCGCGGCCATAAGCGGTCCACCAGCACTCGCTGGCCATCCGCCAGAGAGGGTTTTTCATAAGCGCGTTTGATCTCAACCGGCATGTAAACAGCCGCAGTACGGCCCTGAGGGGTTTGGCAAAACGCTGCGCTCAAGACATAATAGTCATTTGAGGCGAATAGCGTCCATTTTTCTGATGATATTTCTGGCTGCAATTTTGTCCAGTTGCGGCAAAGATCCGGCGCAGATGACGGATGCCGAATTGGGGCTCAACCAGCAGCAATCCCAGGGTCGCAAGGTCTTCAATATCTACTGCGTGAACTGCCACCCCGCTTATTCTTCCAAAGGCAATAAAGGGCCGGGATTGAAACACCTTTATAAAAAAGAGTACCTGCCCAGCGGCCTGACCCCAACGGACGAGCACGTGGAAGAAACAATTGTGCGCGGGCGAAACATGATGCCCCGCTTTGCCGATCAGCTTGATCAGCAAGAGCTACAGGACTTAATCGCGTATTTGCATACGCTGTAGCACCGATCTGATCTCAGACTTGGCGCTCGTGCAATCGGCGGCGGTGTTCCTCTTCGGCCTTATCCTCTTTCAATTCTGACTCGAACTCCTCAGCTTCCTTTCCCCATTTCAGAGTAATTCTCAATTCGTTGGCGAAGCCCACCACGAGAAATACCGCGAATATGCAGAGAAACAAATCGCGCTCCCGGATATTTCCGTAGAAGCGCATGCTATGTCCGTGAAAAAGACTGCCAGCTCCTCCGCCGGCCTCCAGAAGGCCCATAAACGTGAGAACCAGCGCCAGGAGCAATGGCATTATGATCCGCCAGAATAGCTTGGATAAGAGTTTCACTTTGGCGGCCCTTCCCAGGATGAACTTGGCCGCCGCATTTGCTTCAGACTTTCATTTTCAGCCAGCACACTCTGCTCGTCCTTGAGCATCTCTTCGTATTCAACGGCTTGAAATGACCACAAGCGGGCATTGTGCCAGGCCACAAGACCAGCCACTACAAGAATGAATGGGCTGATCACAATGAACACCCACCAGGATGGCAGGATGAGAAATGAAGCAAGAAGAAAAAAGATGGAAAGAGCGTAAATGACAGCCAGCGCTCCTGCCAGCAGTATCTGGAAAGTCGTGACACGCACTTTAGGCAGGTAACGCTGCCGGTCCCATGGCCCACGGTCTACTTCCCAGAGAGACCGCGCAGCGTCCACCGATACCAGCAGGAACAGAATAAGGGCCGCGACCGCACTAATGCCGCGCAGGATTACCGAGCCCGTTTGACGTGCCAGGTATGCGAGCACGATTGCTGTGGCCGGCGTCCATGGCCGCCAGGGGCTGGTGTAATAACCGATCCTCGTGAGCAGGGAACGCCAGTTTGTCCACCAAGCGTTGCCGGCACCCTCAATCATTTGTGTCCTCTTTATACCCTGAGTCCAGACAGTCAAATAGTACTGCTGCATTGCATGATTGGCAGCATTACCAGAGTGCCAATGAATCGTCTTTCTAACCCCGGGCATCGTACAATAGAGATTCACCCAGACCTCTGATCTATGGCCAGCCCTGTAGAACTCGTCCAGATTGACCTTGCCCCGCGGCGTCCGCAGCCCAAGCCTGCATGGCTTAAGGCCCGCGCGCCCATGGGCGACAATTACCACGAGCTCAAAAAGCTGGCGCGTACCCTTGATCTGCATACGGTTTGCGAGTCTGCCCAGTGTCCCAACATTGGCGAGTGCTGGAACCACAAGACCGCTACGTTCATGCTGCTGGGCAATCTGTGCACCCGCCGCTGCGGTTTTTGCGCTGTGCCCAAAGGCAAGCCGGAGCCGCTGGATTGGGATGAGCCTCGCCGCGTGGCTGAGGCTGTGGCCACGCTCGGCTTGAAACATGCTGTGGTCACCAGCGTGAATCGCGATGATGACAACATGGGCGGCGCCAAAATTTTTGCTGCGACCATCCGCGAGATTCGCCGGCAGGCGCCGGGTTGCCAGATTGAGGTCTTGATCCCGGATTTCCAGGGTCGTGAAGATTGCCTGCAGGTGGTGATTGAAGCCAAGCCTGAGGTGCTGAATCACAATACTGAAACCGTGCCGCGGCTCTATCGCGCGGTGCGCTCCGGCGCTCGCTATGAGCGCACGCTTGATTTGCTGAGCAACGTAAAGCGCTTTTCTCCGGGGATGGTTTCAAAGACAGGGGTGATGGCCGGCATCGGCGAGACCATGGACGAGCTGCTGGAGGTTTTCCGCGATTTGGCATCGCGCAAGGTCGATATCCTTACTGTAGGCCAGTATCTGCGGCCATCAAAAGACCATCTGCCCATGACGCGCTATTACACGCCGGAAGAATTTTCCTTCCTAAAGGTTGAATCGTTAAAGATGGGCTTCCGTCACGTGGAGTCAGGCCCGCTGGTGCGCTCTTCTTATCACGCCCATGAGCAGGCGGAGAGCACGGGGCTTATTTCTGCCGCTCCGCTCCCAATCAGTTAAACATTCCTGGCATAAACGGGGATTTTTCCGCTCGTGATGCAGGCGGCCCAGCGCGCGAGCCGCCTTCGCCGCCAAATTATTTCCTTTGATCACCACACATGGCATGCATTCTGGGCCACCATGGGCTGGCCCACAGAGCAGCCCCAGGCTTTCTGGAACTCCGGCATGTTCTGCACCACGCCGTTCACGCGGAAGTTGCCCGGCGCATGCTCATTGTTCAGTGCCAGCAAGCGTGCCATCTGGTCCGTTTGGTTCTGGCACCAGATCTGGCCCCAGCCGATGAAGAAGCGCTGTTCAGGGGTGTAACCATCGATCTCCCCCGGCTTCTTGCCTGAATCGGCAATTGATTTCATAAGCGCCATGTAGGCGATACGCAGGCCGCCGTTGTCAGCAGTGTTTTCACCCAGCGTAAGCTTGCCGCGCACATGGACGTCATCCACGGCAACAAACCTGTCATATTCATCGACAATGCACTGCGTCCGTTCTTTGAAAGCCTTCTGGTCTTCGGGAGTCCACCAATTTTCTAGATTGCCTTCCGGATCAAAGAGCGCTCCCTGATCGTCAAAGCCATGGGTAAGTTCATGGCCAATTACGGCGCCCATACCGCCAAAGTTCAGGGCATCATCGGCCTTAAAATCGTAAAACGGCGGCTGCAAAATTCCCGCCGGGAAGTTGATGTTATTTTCCGTGGGATTGTAATAAGCATTCACCGTTGGCGGCGTCATCAGCCACTCCTGCCTGTCCAGCGGCTTGTTGATCTTGGCCAACTGGCGGTGGACTTCAAAAGCATTGGCGCGAAGAGAATTTCCCATCGCGTCGCCGGGCATAATCTTAAGCGTGCTGTAATCGCGCCACTTTGCCGGATAGCCAATCTTGTTCTGGATGGCTGCCAGCTTTATCAGCGCCTGCTTTTTGGTTGTCTCAGACATCCAGGGCAAATCGCTGATATCGCGGCGCAGAGCGTCTTCCAGTTGCTTTACCATCTCCAGCGTCTTTGCTTTGGCTTGCGGCGGATAATATTTCTCCACAAAGACCTTGCCCAGGGCCTCTCCTAGATCACCATCCACTGCGGAAACGCAGCGCTTCCAGCGCGGGTGGATCTCCTTTGCGCCCTGCAGGGTCTTGCCATAAAAATTGAAGTTCTCATCCTGGAATGCTTTGGGAAGATATTGTGTCTGTGCCCGCACCAGGTGCCAGCGGAAATAAGCCTTCAGATCATCCAGGCTGACGTTTGCCAGCTCTGTGTTCAGCGCCTTGAAAAAGTTTGGCTCGGCAACGTTCAGGCTGGTGGTGGAAGGAGCGCCAATATCAGTAAGGTATTTTGCGAAACTGAAATCCGGAGTCAGCGACTGCCACTCTGTTACCGGCATCTTGTGATAGACGCGCTCCGGTTCGCGGCGTTCCACGCGGTCCCCTGAGCCTTTGGCCAATGCGGTCTCAATGGCCATGACTGCATTGGCTTCTGCCTCAGCCTTTTCCTGCGAGTCTCCCAGAAGCTTGAAGGTGTTGGCGACGTGTTCTACATATGCTTTGCGCAACTGAACGGAATTGGGATCTTCCTTTACATAGTAGTCGCGGTCAGGCAATGAGAGGCCGCCCTGGTCGGCCTGAGCTATGACTTCTTTCGCATTTTTAAAGTCCGCGCCGGAGCCGAAACTGAACAGCGAATTAAGGCCTTCCACATGCAGGTGGGCCACTAATGCCGGCAGAGAAGATTTGTCCTTGATCGCATTGATGCGGTCAAACTCCGGCTTGAGGACCGCGATGCCTTTTTTCTCAATGGCAGCCTCATCCATGCAGGCAGAGTAGTAGTCGCCGATCTTCTGTTCATCAGGGGTGCGATTGCCGGCCTTGGCGGATTTTTCCAGAATGCCGCGCAGCTCTGTGCGATTGCGCTCAGCCAGCTCGTTAAAACGGCTCCATATCGCCTGATCAGATGGAATTGGATTGTTTTTAGTCCATCCGCCGCAGGCAAACTGGTAGAAGTCAACGCATGGATCGGCTGTCTTATCCAGGGCGGAGACTGTCGCGTTGGGAACGGACTTTTCCTGCTCCTGAGCTCCAGCCAGCATGGTTGCGGCGATCAGGCAGAGCCCTAATCCGATCATTTTTGAAAAACGCATGGTAAGTAGCCTCTCTAGGATTTTTTATTGCGTGTTCGTGCCTGGAACCTGAAAAGTGCAATTCAGCCCTGTGCCCAGAGCTTCATCTCTTCTAAAAAGATATTCTTATGTTTTCTTTTCGTCCACAAGCTGCGGCTCAGAACACCCTGAAGTGAATGGTCAGATACTTTTTAGGGTTCTCACGAATGGCCTTAACCAGGTTGCGTGTTTCCACCAGCAATTGATCGGTGTTGTTATAGACAGAAGGATCTTTGAACAGCTTGCCGGCAGTGCCCTGGCCTGCTTGCAGCTGGTCAGTGATGTCAGAGAGTTTGCTGATGGTGTTCTTCAGCTTGGCTGCCAGCTCTTCATCCTTCAGCAGCTTGCCCGCCGGGCCGCGGCCTGCGTTGAGATCGTCCATCAGCTTGTTGGCTTTGGCGACGGTCTGGTTCAGGTTGTTGTAGAGGGTCTCATCCTTAAACAGTTTTCCCAGATTTCCTTTGCCGCTATTGACGTCATTGATCAGGCCATCCATCTTATCAATGGCATCATTTGCTTTGACAATGAGCGTCTTGTCAGTAAAGAGTTGCCCCAGTGTTCCCTGACCATTCTTTATATCGTTGAGCAGTTCCTGAACCTGGTTCAGTACGCCATTGATCTTGTTGATCATGGTGGGATCGTTAATCACCTGGCCCAGCGTTCCTTTGCTGCTCTGTACCGATGCCAGAATTTCAGAGGCCTGCTTCAGCAGCACATCAATATTCTGCAGCGTGCTCTGGCTGCTGCGAATTACCTCCTGGTAGCCGGGAGTGTTGCCGGCCAGCAACTCTACGCCATCCGTTACAGGCGGACCAACAGCCTTGGCGCTGTTGATGTCGATAAAAGATTCACCCAAAACACCTGCGGTCTGGACCGTGGCGGTAGAACCATCGCGGCGTTTTCCGTCTTTGCCGACTATGCCGTAACGGATGAACTCCGCATATTTGCTGTTGACCTTCATCATCACTTCAACTGGAGTCTCCGGGCGACCGGACACAACGCGCACGCTGGTTACATTTCCAATGGCTACGCCCTGCAAGTCAACCGGCTGGCCGGGGCGGATTCCTTCAGCATTATCGAAGTAAGCAACAAGCCTGATTTGGCTGGTGAAAAAGCCGCTCGTCCCGCTTATGAGAAAGACGAGAACGGCCAGGGTCACCGAAGCTACAATTACGGTTATTCCGACCCTAAGTTCAGACCACCTGAGTTGCTTTTGGCTCGGCAAGTTGTATGTAGTCCTACGCGAAAATCATAGCAGATGCGCCTGTAAGCCACTAGAACCAAACAGTTTTTGGTATAGATACGCCCTTGACCGGCTTGGGTTGCAGCGTGAAAATCACGGCAACCTTAGCAGACGTTGATGGCGGCAGCGTGAGGCCCGCATTATTTAACAGCAGACAAGATGAAAATCCAGGCTGGCATTTTTGAAAGGTTATGCGATCACGGCGCCGCGCCAGGTGCGCGAAAACAGAGCGGCCAGTGAATACGCAACCGCGGCGCTCAAGAGCGTGATGGTCAAGCCAAACTGAATCGCAATTACCATGGCCATCACCGATCCCAATACGCTGGCTGCGGCATTCAGCGCCCACGCCCATTCCACGGTTGGCACCAGACGAAGTCCAGTGGGGAATGGCATGCCCATCAGAAAACCCAGCGGCGCCAGCACCACAGCACTAATGCATAATTTGATCGCGAACGGCAAGCCGACTGCGGCGGCGAGCAGCCACGGCAGCACCAGCACGTTCAGCACGATCAAGCCGGCAATCACGCCCAGCAGCGCCAGGATTTTGTTGGCGCTGGTGATCCGCCGCCGCGCAGCCACACTGCCTGCGCCGCTGGAAAGCAGCAGGAGAAAAACCACAACCGTAAGCGCGTAGGTGGGATGGCCCAGAAAAAGCACGAAGCGCTGGATCAGCGAAATTTCAACCAGGATGTAGCCAAAGCCAACGGCAATGAAATAAAGCAGCGCAATCAGGCCGGTCTTGCGTCCACTGGCATTGCTGCGGCGATGCAGCGCCAACGGCAAAATCAAAAATGCTAAAACCGCCACCGTGGAAATCACCAGGAGCATTCCCAGAACTACAACGCCCAAATTGATGCGCCAGTCCATACCGTGGCCGGTACCGGCAAGAATGTTTTTGATCACGTAGCCGGTTTTCAGCGTGAAGAAGAAAAATGGGGCGCTATCACTTACCGGAGCAACGTTGTAAGGGTAATGCCGCGCGAAGGCCCGAGGGTCATTGGAGAGGATGAGGTTTTGAAATGCGCGGGCGGCGGGCGAATTGAGGGAAGATAGATAATTTCGAATAAACCTTCTTGGATCTTCAGGGGGCTTGCAGGGCACATATGCGTCAGGCATGCAAGGCTCAGCCATCAGCGGGGGATTGAGCCAAACCAGATTCGGGTTCGCTCTGAGGTGATTATCGATTGCAGTGTATTCCGCCAATGTGAAGGGAGATTTTTTTGCCAGCACCAGCACCGGGCGGCCGTCCTCATCCAGACCGCCGTCTGCGACGATCACAAAATGACGGCGCGGATCAATTACGCCAATCTGGTGAAGGGCCTCAATTGCCTGCGAGACAACGCGCAAGGCTTCACGCGGCTGCTTGAACTCCCAGCGCGTGATGGCGATCATGCCATCCGGCTTCAGATGGTCAAAGTATTCGCGGAAAGCCTCAACGGTATAGAGATTGTTTTCACTCAGGGCAAATGCGCCGGCTGCGGTGGAAGCCCAGGTGTCAACCAGCGTCATCTGCACCACGTCATACTTATAGGGCGAGCTGCGGATGTAAGACCGGCCGTCTTGAATATGGATGTGGACCTGGGGCAGGTCATACAGATGATAGGAATAGCCGGCGTAGCGGCCGCGCATCACGTTGTTTACGATGATCGGATTAATTTCAATCCCGGTGACGTTGGGGCTGCCATTGGCCACGGCGCGCATCACGTCCACGCCGCCGCCGGGGCCAATGATGGCGAACTCGCCGCGAGGGCGCAGCACATTGGCCACGGAGGGCGCAGCCGACATGAGGCTCTTCTTCCAGTTGAACTCGGATTTGGCCGGCAAGCCGGTATTGGTGGGCGTTGGAGAGCCGTCCTGGTCCCAATGCGCCGGATCGGCATTCATGATGGCGGTGGTGGCATCGGCATCAATCACCACGTAGCGGCTGCCCTGCTGGTTATTGACCTCAATGCGCGAGATGGCGTTCCAGCGCGAATACTCGATGGACCTGGGATCGCGGAAGACGCCTTTGGCGTAGACCACGTCAACCAGCTTTCCAGAGTAGTTGGCGGCGATCAGCAGGACGAACACTCCGGCGACAGCATAAGCAACTTTGCGCAGCTTAAGATCAGCAGACCAAAGCGAGGCTGCCAGGGCCATGACGGCAGACGCCAGCAGAAGCGCGTTGGGAGCGCCAATCAGGTTCAGCAGCGGCACCACGGCCAGGCAGGCTCCGGCGCCGCCCGCCAGATCGGCTCCATAGAGCTGAGAAATATCTTTGGTGGAACGCGCAAAGAGAACCGAGAACAGCAGCCCAGTCAGGAAGAACGGCACTGCTGCGGCCAGATAGATGATGGTGAGCTTGCCGAAGTTCCGGCCCGTAACCGCCAGCGACACCGGCGTGTGCAGCACTACCTCAACGGAGGCAAAAATAAAGAACGAGTTCAGCAGGCAGAGCCTTGCGCCCAGCGCCCGAACCTCAAAGCGCTGCAGCCATTCACGCCAGATATGGGCAAACACGCCGCCTGATCC
>DATEHN010000103.1:0-4432 GCA_035279585.1 Candidatus Angelobacter sp.
GCTGGTGGACGAATCTTCTGAGGTCATGCTGATCAGCCAATTCGGCAAGATCATTCGCATTGACACCACGACGATCCGCGAAGCCGGACGCTCAACCCAGGGCGTGCGACTGCTGCATCTGGAAGAGGGCGACAGAGTGGCCTCGGCAACAGTGCTGCAAGAGAAAGAAGAGGAAGAGCCGAAGCTGTTGCAATAGCTTCAAAGATGATTGATAAGACGCCTTCGGAAATGAAGGCGTTTTATTTTTAGACTGAATTTATAGTCGCGGATCGACTGGTTCGCTCTCCAATGCCAGGACGCCAAAGACACACTCATGCACGCGACGAAGCGGCTCATGGCGAACAAAGCGTTCCAGAGCTTCCACTCCCAGAGCAAATTCCCGCGCAGCAAGGGAACGCTTGCGGCCGACACCCCGGGCGCGCAGCCGCTCAAGATTCTTATGTGCTGTGTATTCCGGACCGTAAATGATGCGCAGATATTCGCGGCCTCGGCATTTGAGCGCCGGTTGGACCACTCCGCGGGTACCTGTAGCGATGAACTCCAGCGGCTTCACCACCATGCCTTCACCACCTGAGGCGGTTATCTGCTCCCACCAGGTGGCGGCACGTGACTGTGATTCTGCATCTGCCAGATCTACGAGTTGATACGGCGTTGCCAGAAGAAATTTAGAGTCGCAGTGGCAGATGCGGGCAATCGTCTCCATGTGCCACATGTGGTCTTTTTTTGTGTGCACATCACCCTCTGTAGCCAGCAAGTGAAAAGGCGCCAGGCGAAGATCATCGAGAGAGGCAACTGACCAGCAGTACTCTCTATAGGCAGCAACGTACTTTTCCGCCATTTCAAATCTCTGCCGATAGTGCTCCACCAGCAACGTGACTTCAGAATTCTGGGCCGCTGCAGTCTCCAAAGCTGCTATGGAATCAGGCAGAGCAGCGCGCGCGGCTGCGCCAGCTGGAGCGTACTGCAGGCGCAGAAGTTCCTGCGCTTTGGCCGACCACGGCATCAGTTCGCAATCCAGGCAGAGCCACTCGGTCTTGAACTCCTCCCAGATTCCCGTTGCGGAAACTGCGGATTGCATTCGGGCAAGAAATTCAGCTTCAAGCTTGCGATCATTGAAGAACCTGCGTCCGGTGCGCGTATAGCAAATGCCAATGCCTTCATCGATCACGCCGAAACGCCTGATAGCGGCAGCTTCATCCTTGCAGACGATCACGATGGCGCGCGAGCCCATATGCTTTTGCTCGCAGATCACGCGGCCCACACCTTCATGCCGAAAATAACTGAAAGCTTCGTCTGGATACTCCAGCAGCCCTTCGCGCTTGCTGGTCTCTGAAGGAGACATGGTTGGCGGCAGATAGATGAGCCACTTGGGATTGGCGGCAAAGCGGCTCATGATCTCAAGCGCAGCAGTGGCGTTTTCTTCACGAATCGTAATATTGCGATGCAGACGTGTGGAGATGATGCGCTTGCCCAGCACATCATCAATATCAAGAAGATCGTCATGCTGCTGTTGTGCGCTGAGCGGCGCTGCCATCTCCGGCACCGGCAGAAAAGGCTTGGCGGGTTCGTAATAAGTTTTGAGCGCAGGAACTGAGACCAGCTCACCTTCAGGATAGCGTAGCGCCGTCAGCTTCCCGCCAAAAACGCAGCCGGTATCGATGTTGATGGTACGGTTCAGCCACTCCGGCTCAGCAACGGGCGTATGACCATAGACGACCATGGCGCGACCGCGATAATCAGCCGCCCAGTTGTAACGCACGGGCAGGCCAAAATCGTCGGTCTCACCGGTGGTTTCCCCATAGAGTGCGAACTCGCGGACTTTCCCGGAGCCACGCCCCTGCATTGCTTCTTTCATGCCGGCGTGCGCCACCACCAGCTTGCCGTCATCCAGGACGTAGTGGCTCACCAGCTTGTCAATGAAGTCAGCGGCGATACGCGAAGAGCCGTGATGAAGTTCTTCGGCAGCTTTGAACTGACGCAAAGAGTCTTCCAGACCGTGCGTGATCTGGACCTTCTTGCCCCTTACGGCGCGCATGAACTTGATGTCATGGTTGCCGGGAACGCAAAAAGCGTCTCCACGATCAACCATGAACTTAACAAAGTGGACAACGTCGGGAATCCTTGGCCCGCGATCAACGAGATCACCGAGAAAGACGGCTTTTCTGCCGGCAGGCGGCTGATAGACGTGGTTTTGATCTTTCGCCCAACCGAGCTTTTCCAGCAACTGCAGCAGCTCGTCATAACAACCGTGAATATCACCAATGATGTCGAATGGGCCGTGCTCGTGCTTCAGATTGTTCCAGAGCGGCTGCCGGACAATCTCCGCTGAATCGATTTCTTCAACGGACGAAAGAGTAAAGACATGGCGGAAGCCTTCGCGTTCAAGACCGCGCAATGAGCGGCGCATGTTATTGGTCTGATTGCGAACTACGTGCGGTCCAAAGTTGCGATCAGGACGGCTTTGGTTGCGCTCGTGGCAAATTTTCTCCGGCAGGTTCAGCACAATGGCCACAGGCAAAACGTGATATTCGCGGGCAATTTCCACTAATGGTTTGCGCGACTCAGGTTGGACGTTTGTGGCATCAACCACAATGAGCAACCCCCGGGCCAGGCGCTTGCGCGCGATGAAATGAAGCGTTTCAAACGCGTCATTGGTGGCAGCCTGGTTGTTCTCGTCATCTGAGATAAGGCCGCGACAGAAATCTGACGAGAGGATTTCCGTCGGCTTAAAGTGCTTGCGAGCAAAACTGGACTTGCCGCAACCAGATGGCCCGATGAGGACGATGAGAGAAAGCTCCGGGAGAGTAATCTTCACAGCGTGAACACTCCCATCTGCGTAGGCGAACCCACCTCGGCATCCTCAGGCCCGATGGGAAGGTACTGCACGCTATAGCCGAAACGCGAACAAATGGAACCAGCCCAGCTTCGAAACTGAGGACGCGTCCACTCAAAGCGATGATCTTTGTGGCGGAATTGTCCGGCAGGCAGTGTTTCAAAACGCACGTTGTATTCAGAGTTAGGCGTAGTGACCACAACCTGCTTTGGACGGGCATTTTCAAACAACACGCGCTCAAAGGCAGCCAGGCGCGGCGGATCAAGGTGCTCCACCACCTCAACCACACAGGCCGCGTCATATCCGGCAAGGCGTTTGTCTTTGTACATGAGCGAGCCATGCAAGAGGCGGATGCGTTCTTTTTGCATCGGCGGCAAGCGGTCTAAACGAAGGCGGTCGCTGGCGATTTCCAAACTGCGGAAAGAGACATCCATGCCGAGAACCTCTTTGAATTCGCGATGGTCCAGCAGTTCGCGCAGAAGTCGGCCTTCCCCGCAGCCGAGATCGAGAACTCGCTTTGCTCCGCCAGCCTTGAGCACAGCGACTACGGAACCCAGGCGTTGCTCCCAGAGCTTAAGCGGCTCTTCGATGACCAACTCTTCATTGGCATGGGCTTTCTCCGCGGCATCAGGATCGGGCTGGTCTTCCTCTGCAAGGCGGGCAAGCGCCTCACGCGCCAGGCTGTGCTTATACTTGAGATAGCGCTTAACGATGAGTTCTTTTTCCGGATGCGCAGCCAGCCAGCCTTCACCATGCCGCAACAACTTTTCCAATTCATCTTCGCCGACCCAGTAATGTTTTTCAGCGTCGAGCACGGGAACCAAGACATAGAGGTGCGTGAGCAGGTCCTGTAGGCGCGTCTGAGCGCTGAGTTCGACTGTGTAGTAGGAACTTTCTCCCCACTCGGGAAATTTTTCGTCGAGGACATGTTGCTGTATCAATAGCTGGTAACCCAACGGCTCGAAGAGTTTTTTAATCAGCTCTTCTCCGCCCCGGCACTGGAGAACGGAGATCTTTGCCGTAAGCGGAATGGGAGTTTCTGCCAACTCCTGCCTGCCCTTGCTGCGGCCACCAAGAGCGCTGGCAAAAACCTGAGCAATGGCGACACTGAGGAAAGACGAGGCGACATAAGGACGGTCATTGACGTAGCGGTCGAGTGACCCACCCTCTCCTGCCGGGCCACGGCGATCTCGAACCAGTCCTACTGGGTCAACATCGAGAAGTAAGGCGGCGGTGCAGCGCTCATTCGTCGCTTCAGGGTAGAAGACGTGCGCGTATCCGAAAGACAATTCAAAACTCTGCAAGCGCGAAGGGTTCTTGTGCAGGAGATAGCCCAGATCCGTTGCGGGTTGTTGATGGTTGGTTATAGTGAGAAGCACAATATAGTGATAATAATGCAACCCCAGAGCGAAGCTCATGAATGACAGGCGGTTTCTCGGCAAGTTATTGCGCAGGCAAAAATTCCTGCACTGGCTTCTTTCGCAATCCCAGCCAAGCTAATACGGCAGCGGTGGTCAACAAAGCAGTCGAGATCCACCCGGCGACATGGAGGCCGGGAATGATCTTTTCATGCGTCTGGCCGAGCAGTGCGCCGAAGAC
>DATEHN010000104.1:0-23005 GCA_035279585.1 Candidatus Angelobacter sp.
ACCCAGAGCGTCCGCGCAACTCTTGCGCTGTTTGCCGGCTTCATCCATTGCGGTGGTGCAATCCGCAAAAAGACCTGCCGATGAGGTGAGATCGTAACTCACAGAACTGACGCTGCCATCCTGTTTGGTGATCCCCGTCACCCGGCCCATACCGTCATATTGCGAGTAAGTTATGCCATAGGTCGGGTCAGAGGTGGTGAAGTACGGATTGGTGACGCTTGTCGCCTGGCCCACGCCATCGTAGGTGGTTATTACGGTAGCTGTTCCGTTGGGCAGAGCGTGGGTGGTCTTATTCACCCTGTCCGCGCCATCAAAATAGGCCGTGGAAGTATCTGTTAAAGCCGTGGTGACAGAGCGCTGATGCTGGACCGAGAGCGGGAAAACATTGGGCGTGGAAACCGTAAAACTTGTGGTGGCGCGGGCGTTGCTGTTGGCCGGATCAGGCGGGGCCTGAGCCTGAATCAAACGCCATGAGGTGTCATAGCTGTAGTTCGATGTATGAGCTGAATCTCCCGGCGTGTTGCCGCTGGCTTGCGTGGTGGCGTTCTCATTGGTCAGGCTCTCCAGCAGGCCGGTGGCAGAATCATAAGTTCCGCTGACGCAGTGCGAGACTCCGCCGGTGGAAGGCGCGCAGGTCTGGGTGACAAAAGCTCCGGCATAAACCGGATCATAGCTGTAGGTGGTGGTGTGCCCGAGCGGATCAAACGTCTGATAGGGCACTCCTGTGTCATACCATTTGGTGTGGCTGATGATGGCGGTTCCGCTCTTGGGATTACAGGAACTGGTGGGCGCAGCCCATTTTGTGACCGTGGTCAGATTGCCGCGTATTGTGCCGCCGGGTGCAGCGCCATGCGTTCCTGCCGGCAGAGTGCCGGGATAAGTTGTGAGATAGCCTGGTTCATCGTAGGTGTAATCGGTCTCCGCCATGCTGCAACCGGAGCCGTCTTTGATGACCACGGATGCAGGCAGGTCAATCAATCCGGCAGCAAAGTAGGCAGGATTAACTTGCCATTCGTAAGTCGTCACCGTTTCCCGCAACAACGCATTCCCGTAGTCGTAAGCCTTCTCATCAGTGACCTGGCTAAGAGTGCTGACACCAAATGAACCGGGAGGACCGGGATCGTGCTGGCGGATGATCTGGCTCACCTTGTTGCCGGGCAGTGTCGTAGTGATCGTGTCCGCAAAAACATTCCCGGGAAAGTTCAGATCATTATTGTTGGAGTAATCGGCGGTGTAGTGTGTATCCACGGTCTTGAGCAGCGTGTTCGTTAGATGGCTTCCTTGGTAGGTGCGAGTTTCGGTTTCATACAGAGCGCAAGGCTGATCTGCAATGGGCGAATGGAAAACATGCGCCGTCTCATTACCGTCAGGATCAAGCACATAATTGGTGATCGTTCCATCCTGCTGCACGGTTCCCCAGGTGTAACGCCAGATCTGCGGCGGGTTCACCAGGTCATTGACTGTGCGTGTGGCCACCGCCCGGCTTACCAGAGTCCCGCTTCCGTCAAGGCAGGTGGGCAGCGATACTTCCTGCCAGGTATAAGTGATGGTGCCTCCGGTAGGCAGGGTAATGCTGGAAAGGTTCTCGTAATTGTCGTAAGTAAACGACCAATGCGCTCCGTCCGGCATGGCCAGACTGACCAGGACCGGCAGCAGTCCTTCTGGGTAGCTCTTGAATGACAAATCATTGTTTGGTGGTTCGACGTTGGGTTGAGAAAAAGCAGGCGAAGGTGTGAAGTTGCTATAACATGCCTTGATGGTGGACGATCTGCCGTCCGGCCCAGGGAAGTTGAAGATATTTGCGCTGTCTATGGTCATGGAACTGGCACAGCCGCTAAAGTCGCTGGTGGCAACTGCCCCGAAATCCGCCAGCACAAAAGGAAGTTCGCGTCCAAAAACATCGAAGCTGGGATCCGTTAGGGTAACTCCATCCGCAGCCGTGGAAAAAATCACTTGCGTATTGCCGTTGGAATCCACAATGCTGCTAGGCAGCCCGCGATCATGGAAGGTTTGAATCGTATTTGCGGGGTCCAGGACGCTGGTATTGACAAAGTTGACATGGGAGATAATGTTCTCGTTTTTCCCCCAGATCGGCGCGGTTGTACCTGCAGGCCACCAGATGCGGTGGTATTGATACGCCGTCCCATGGCCGTCCGTCAGTACGGCAAAATCGTCGCTGTGATCGGAAGCAGTACCATGCGTTAACATGAGTTGAAAGCCGGAACCGTCAACGCTCAACATGCTGCCATTTGCGCCCGTGCCAACCAGCCAGTGAATAGAACCATCCGGGGTGCGCACGCCATAGTCAAAATCATTTTCAATCTGGTTGCCATTCACGTCAGTGCTAATGGTGCGTACGCGCTGGAGTTGCATGTCGTAGTCGCTGGAAAAATAAAGATCGCCCGGAGAGGCCAGCATCCACCTATAATGAGCATTGTTTTGCCGGTCAAAGTATTCACCCACCTGCCAGTTCTTGGAATTTCCCTGCACCCAATAACGCAGCGGCAGCTTGCCGCGTTGCGGGTATGAGAACAACGGGATGTGGAATGACACGTTGCCATTCTGAAGATTGACCGTGTCGATACCAGAACCCTCATAGCTGCCAAATGATTTGATTCCGTTTTCGGTATTGGGCGCCATTTGGGCACGGAGCAAAAAGCTTGTTGCAAAGATGATTGCGAATATGACTGCAAGCCGGGCTAATTTCATGACTTTTCTCCATCAAGTAAGTGACAGGTTGAGATCCAGCAAAATAGACGGTGCGGCGCAACTCACTACAGGCTTCAACTATCGGCCCAATCCCGTTGCACAGGAAATCAGAGGAATTTCCTTAAGGGGTGCGGTGACAACGTTATAAATGAGAGTAGCTCGCCCAGCAAGTCACTAGTTAGTAACTAGAACTATTTCGCGCCCTGCCATTGTTCGCTTGTCATAGTTGCTAATGCTGCAGCCGTTTCTTAGTAGCGTAAGCAATAAAGAGGCTTCAACTGTGGCACAATAAAAAGCTTCTTTCTAAAAAAGGTAGGGATATAGATTCATTGCTTCTTGCTAATGAACAGATTCTCGGGCGCATGAGACTAGACAATCGCTCTATGGTCCCTGATGCTCTTTGGCAAAATTAAAAAATCAACCATCGCTCACGATTTCAACTGGAATGTTGGACAAAAATAAACCGCCTGGCTTTGGCAGGCGGTTATTGCACTAAGCATTCTTCTTTAATCGCAGGTGAGCCCCTTCGGCAAGCTCAGGGCAGGCACTGCGGGTCCGTTAACACCCTACGCGTAGATCCCCCGCACCTTGATGGTATGGGCCACGCGGCTGATGGCGAGCATATAGGCTGCAATCCGGTTGTTTACGCTGTGCGCTTCTGAGAAACCAACTACGGCTTCGAAAGCTTCGCGCAAAATGAACTCTAGCTGCTCGTTGACGGCTGACTCCTTCCAGAAATATCCCTGGCGATCCTGCACCCATTCAAAATAGGAAGCAGTAACGCCGCCAGCGTTGGCCAGAATGTCTGGGATAACGAAGACTTTCTTGTCGGCAAGGATTTCATCGGCTGCGGCGGTGGTGGGGCCATTGGCGCCTTCACAGATGATCCGGGCCTTGATGCCAGCGGCGTTCTGGCTGGTAATCACGTTTTCTGTGGCCGCGGGAATCAGGATGTCGCAAGCGGTCTGCAGCAGTTCTCCGGAATCAGCCGGCTCAGCTTCAGAGAAACCGTTGATGGTCTTATTGCGGTCACGATACTCCAGCAGATTGTCAATGTTGATGCCGTGCGCGTTGTAGAGACCGCCATCGTATTCAGCGATGCCGATAATCTTGTAACCTGCATCTGACATAAGCTTGGCCGCGTTGGAACCGACGTTGCCAAACCCCTGCACCACTATGCGAGTGTCTTCACGAGCCATGCCGAACTTGCGCAGAGCTTCGTCGCAGTTGATCATTACGCCGCGGCCGGTAGCTTCGCGACGTCCTCTGGAGCCTCCAATATTGATCGGTTTTCCTGTTACTACAGCCGTCACCGTTTGACGCAGATGCATGGAATACGTATCCATCATCCAAGCCATTGTTTGCTCATTGGTATTCATGTCAGGCGCAGGCACATCTTTTTCCGGACCAAGAAATTCAATGAGTTCAGCGGTATAACGGCGCGTCATCTTTTCCAGTTCAGACTGGCTGAGCTTCTTGGGATCTACAATAATCCCGCCTTTAGCGCCGCCAAAAGGAATGTTAACCACAGCGCATTTCCAGGTCATCCAACTGGCCAAAGCACGCACTTCATCCAGCGTGACGTCCGGCGAGTAGCGCACGCCGCCCTTTGCGGGCCCGCGGGCGATGGAATGTTGCACGCGGAAGCCGGTAAAGACCTCAAGCGTCCCGTTATCCATGGAAACGGGAATGTGTACGATAATTTCTCTTTGTGGATAGCGCAGGATCTTCCACAAGCCTTCATCCAGATTCAGTTTTTGCGCGGCAAAATCAAAGCGAGCTGCCTGTGCCTCCCAGGGATTCAGCTCCTGTTCAAGTGATACGGTTTTCATCTTCACTCCACGGGAAATTTCAAAACGGAAAAGATAGCGTGCTTATTGTATGCAAGATCTGTGGGTTACGGCATCTTTCTTGACCTGTAGTATTATATCCTTCGCAGTACCAATTGCGTGAGTTGGCTCGGTTAGGGTTGCCTGGCCGAAACATTCCGGCCAAGCCTGATAGCCCCCTTTCAGGCGATTCCGCTGTGCCGCTTGCGGTTGTTGAACAAATCGGGTATCGAGTGACAATGTACGTGGCGTGGATGGGCACTCGAGGAAAGATTTTTTCACCTCCACCCTTCCGTCCAGAACATGCAAGGCAGTAGCGTGGCGATACCTCGCTCTTCTTGCATTGGCCCGTACTGCCGCTCATGCCATGAGCCATGGTGCAACATCTGAACGGGGGGATTATGGCCAAGGTTCTGCTTGTAGGTTATATTCGTGAGATTCTGGAAGAGCGCAACAACGTCTTCCACGCGGCAGGTCATCAGACAACAATGGCCTCAACTTCTCAAGCCGCATATAAAGCGATTGATGAAGATGTCTTTGATGCCGCTGTTTTGGGCTGCAACCTGCCTGAACAGGAGCGCAATCGAATGGCGCGACAGCTTACCTACCGTAACTCCAATACCAAGATCGTCATGATCTACCTTCTCAGCGTAAAAAATACTGCACCCGCTGATGCCCTGCTTCCCACCACCTGCAGCGCGCAAGAAGTCCTGCGCGCCGTGAACCACGTTTTGAAAACTAAAAAAAATCCGAAAACCGATTCATAGCCCAAGTTTTTCATAGTGTGTAGTTTGAAGACCGAATCCAATTAGTTCGCACCATCCCGGTTTTTAGCGAGCGCGCGTAAATCAGGACCCCATTTGCGTCTGGTTTTGGAGTGATAGGGCTGAAAACCAACTTCGCTCCTTTCCGCTTGCCGATCATCTATATCATCTATCATTGATACAGGTACCCAGAATGACGCAAGCACAAAAAGCCAACACTTTTCTTGAGCTGCATCACGCCGCCACGCCGCTGGTTCTCATCAACGCCTGGGACGCAGCCAGCGCCGCTATGGTCGCGCATTGCGGACTTCCGGCCATCGCCACCAGCAGCGCAGCTTGTGCTAATGCGCTTGGCTATTCCGATGGTCAGCACGTTCCCTGGCCAGACATGCTCACTGCCATCAAACGCATCGCGCAAGCCGTGAGCCTCCCTGTCACTGCCGATATTGAATCCGGCTTCGCCGCGGACGCAAAGCAGCTTGAAACTTCCATTGAGCAAGTCATTGCTGCAGGCGCTGTAGGTGTGAATCTTGAAGATGCTGTGCCCGGCCATGCCGACCGTGGCCCGCTTTTTCCCCTGCCAGAGCAGATAGAGCGCATTCAGGCCGCGCGCCGCTCTGCCGCACGTCTCAACATTCATCTCGTTATCAACGCCCGCGTCGATGCTTACTGGCAATCCGGTGTCGAGCCAGAAATCGCTCTGCGCAATACCCTTGAACGTGCAGCCGCGTATCTCAAGGCCGGTGGCGATTGCATTTTTGTTCCCGGCCTACGAAACCCAGACCACATCCGCGCGCTTGTCACCCATCTCAAAGGCGCTCCCGTCAACATCCTTGCCGGTCCCGGTGTGCCTTCTCTTCCAGAACTGGCCACGCTGGGTGTAAAGCGCGTGAGCTACGGCTCCGGCCCGCACCGCGCCGCCATGGGCCTGCTGCGCCGCATGGCAGAAGAAGCTCGCGCCTCAGGCACCTACAACGCCCTGACAGACGACGCAGTTGCATATGCAGAGATGAATGGATTGTTTGCGAAATAGATATCCCGACCCTAAGCTTGTCGAAAGGGAAGGCACTTTCTGACATCCCCGAAGCGCCGTGTGTTCTGTACGCGGAAGGGATGCAGGAGCGAGGATCCTTCGGTCATATTGCAGGGCCAGGCCGGACTAAACTAGACCACGTGACAGTGCTCTAAGAAGCAAGCCCTTGTTACGATTTCGAAGAACATGCCACATATACCGGACAAAAACTTGCTTGAAGTCCTGTTGGATGCATGGGACGCAACAATACCATCCTGGTTAACCTGCTGCATGCCATCCCGGACGGAGCACTGGACGTAAGGGCAATGCAGGGCAGCCCGTCCATTGCTGAATTGTTTGGACACATCCATTACGTACGCTTGATATTTGTTCTTGAAGACGCGCGCGAATTCGCCATAGAACTGCCTGAGAAAGAGTGGTCGGTGGAGCACAACCCTGATCGTTTAACGCAGATGCTAAACCAAAGTGCCAAAGCCGTGCGCGATGCGGTAAAAAACAAAGTGGAGTTGGGCCAGGAAATGAGTGCTCACTATGACCACCCGATACTTTTGCTCCAGCATATGCTCTGGCACGAAGGCTACCATCATGGACAGATAAAGCTGGCCCTCAAGTTGGCGGGCCACCCGATCACAAATGAAGTAGCCGGGCCGATCTCATGGCGCATCTGGATGAATTAAGATTGCAATCAAGGAAGATGGCTGATGAATCGATCGAACCGCGCTGCTCTATGACCGTACGGCCTATCCCCAAGAAATCGAAATCGCGGAAGAATCTCCGTAAAAATTACTCTGAGGCTTCCGTGCCAATCCGTGCCATTCGTGGTAAGTTTCAAGCGCTGATCTTGTTCGCCGCGATTCCCGCCTCTACGCCCTTATTCATCGCCGCAACAAACGCAGGCTCTTCTTTCAGCAAGGCATCGGTAGCAACGGCGAACTCGCTTTCCAGATTAATCAAGCCCTGCGCCGCAAGCTGACTGGCCAGCTCCAGCATTTTCTCCCGGGAGAGGTTCACGTACTGGCAATCATAAGGATGGGCAATGCTCACCGGAGCGCCCTTGTTGGACTTAGCTCCGATCCAGAAAACCCGGCTCTTCAGCAGCTCCAGCACGGCCTGGTCAGGCTGCGTGGGAAATTGGATCTGCCTGGCCACAAAGCTATAGAAGCGGCTGGTCACGTGCACCGGTTGCAGCTTGCCCGACTTTACGAACGCAAGCTGGCCGTTGTCGATGGTCTTGCGGATGGAGTTGATCACCAGCCCTTCCGCCTGCTCCGGCTCCAGCGAGCCGAGCGCGTCTTTCATGGTCTGGGTCATGCCCACGGCAACTTCAACATGAAGGCCGTCACTGCCCAGCAGGTCAGCGCGGCCGTGAAGCACAAACCAGTCAGAGCCTGACGTGGACGAGTGAAAAGGCCATTGCAATTCTGCAATGTCGATCGGCACTCCAGAGAGGGTCACAAAATGTAAAGGACGGGTAACCATGATTAAACTCGATTGAATAGTTTTGAGAATGATTTTATATGAGAGACGGAGAGAATCTCATCCCGAAAGTCTTTGTAAAGCTGAGGATCGCACTACAGCCGCTCGATCTGCGCCTTATCAGCATAAATCTGCGGCAAAATATCCCACAAAAGCAAAAGAGCACGCCCAAACTGCCAGCGTGCCCTTTTCATAACGCCGCCCAATTCCGCTTACATCAAAAATTCCCTGGTCTGGCGGCTGATGGGATGCTGCAGCTCTTCCAGTTCGTTCTTTACGTGGTTCAGGCCATAAACCAGCCGCTCAAACTCCTGTGACATCTTGCGGAAGAGCGGCGCTACCTTGGCGTACTCAAAGTGTTCAAACTTTGAAACAATGTAGTAGCTCTCTTTGCCGGCCTGCACAAAATCAATCAGGCCTTCCAGCCGGCTGCGGCGCAGGCGATGGTGGTTGAGGCCCTCAGGGAACATGCCGGAAAAGAAGAGCGAGTAATCGCCAATGTGCTTGCGCACCTGGCGCTCACGGTCAAAAGAAGGCGCAGGCCCGTAAACCGGATCGGATTCCAGCAGCATCTCGCCCATGTCGCTCAAGGGGCGCCCTTCGGCATTTCTGATCTTGTACAGCGTTTCTGCTTCGCAAAATTCAGCAAGCAGGTTTGCGACGTAAGCATGAACTTCAGAGCTGCGCACGCCTACTTCGTCATAATTGCGTTCAACAACCTCCTGGAAAAACCTCTGCAAAGAACTCGATTCAGGAATCACCTCAACACCCCTTTCCGCGCAAATGCTGTTTGCATCCGGGAGAAAACACCGTCACCGCCCGGACAAAAAATTTCTAGCAATTGGGGAACGCTGATTAATATGACGGTAGTATTGGCGGATTAGTTTCTCAACCGCAAGTAATTTCGTGAGCAACCCTGCACTTTGGCAGCAACACTGCTAGAGTGCTAAAACGTGAAGGTCATGAACGATCGGGTTGATTTTTCGCTGCTTAAAAAGATCAGTGAAATGGAGGGCGATGACGCGAACGATACACGCCTCCTGAAGAAGATGGCAAATCAGGCCCGGGAATATCTACTCTCGTTTGAGTGGTGCAAGGAAATAGAAAAAGGCTGGTTTGGCTGGGGTATCGGCGGGGTTTGCGCTGTTTTCCTTTTTCAGATTCTTCCCAGCAAAACCAAGGTTGATCGTTGGCTTTGGGTGATTGTTGGTGATTTACCCTCAGCATACTTGGTTGTTGATGAATGTCCAACGCCATTGGGAGCGCTGGAAACCTATGTTGAATTGATGCAAGAGTGGGCCAACGCCGTAAAATCTGGAAAGCCTACCGATAACTGCATTCCGGTGAATGCGCCGGCTACTCCTGAAAACGTCGATTTGCTTCAGCGCCGCTTGGACTTTATCAGTAAACGATTCCTGCACTGAACTATCCAGCGAGTCCCTTCTTCACCAACTCGCTCACTACTTTGCCATCCACGCGCGCGCCTGTGGCTTGGAGCTTGGCCATCACGTTCTTCATTACCGCGCCCATCTCTTTCATGCTGGGTGAACCCATCTCCGCAATAGTGGCTTTCACCACTTCAGCAATCTGATCTTCGCCCATGGCTTTGGGCAGATAGTTTTCAATCAGTTTGATCTCTGCGGCTTCTTTGTCGGCAAGCTCCTGGCGGCCGCCCTTGGTGAACTGTTCAATGGCGTCGCGCCTCTGCTTGATCAGCGTGCTGAGCACCTGTTGGGCCTCTTTGTCATCGAGCGGCGCGCGTTTGTCGATTTCTTTGTTCTTGATGGCCGCCTTGACCATGCGCAGGGTGGAGAGGCGCAGCTCCTCGCGGTTGCGCATGGCCTCTACCATGTCTTTCTGGACTTGCTCGCTGATGCTCATATGCGGGACCTCGCTGAAACCGAGAATTATAGCGTTTCGCTCGCATTGATTCTCATGCTGCCTGCAAGTTATGATCGATTCTGCCTTCCGGAGAAGCAATGCAACCCCTGGCCATAATCCTGAACATCGCCATTATTGTCGGCATCGTCGGGATCATCGTGTACTGGGTGCGGCGCTTTGCCGTCTTTCGCGGGTACAAAGCCATCCAGCCGGACGTGCTGCAAGTGGCGCAATTACTTAAAACTGATCCCTATCGCCAGGGCAGTGATGTTGTGATCGCCGGCCACTACGGCGGCTTCCCCACCATCGTCCGCTTCTCCCACAAAATAAACACTCCGGGGCTCGATATTCAGATGCGCGTTCCGGCGACCCTTGGTTTCTCACTCATGCCCCGGAACTCTTCCGCGCGGGCAGAGGGCCGCGTGCTGCTGCGCACTGGCAGCGCGGCGCTCGACCGCAGATTCAACGCGCGGTCCGATAACCCCATGGAATTCAAGATGCTCATCGCGGGAAGCGTCCTGGGCAGCCTGGAGCAGCTTTGCTGTTCCACGCAGAGCGGATTCTCACTGAAAAACCGCACCATGGAGCTAAGCGAGCTGACCATACCTCCATTTACCGCCAACCACGTTTTTGACCATCTCCAATCCATGCTCATCATGGCCAAAGGCGTGCAAGAAATGCCTGGTGCTACCCAGATAAAAGTTGAGCCGTTGCCGCAGCGGGGCAGCAGTTGGCCGATACGGGTAGCGCTTGCAGGAGGATTAGTTTGCCTGGTGGCATTGCTCTTTACTCAACCGTACAACCATCTTGCCGGCGCGAATGCCAGCGTCATTCCTCCGCTGCCTCCTACAGGAATCATGCCTGCGGATGCTGCTCGCCTGCAGCAACTGCAGGGATGGCACGTGGCCACGGCTGATGATTTTTCAAACTCTGCGCTGAGGGTTTTGCGTGAGCGCAACCTTGTTCCATCCGGCCACATCACAGGTGATTTTAGCGGTCGGGGCAAAGCAGACGATTCCGCTTATCTACTGGTGGATGCAACCGGCCGGCATCGCGTGAGCATGCTGGCGCGGGAAGCGGTGGCCTATGACGCCATCTTTCCCAAGATAGATTTCCTGGCGCGGGTTCCCAACAGCAACCTGGCAAAGATACAATGGATGATGCGTCCTCCGGAGTTCAAAGCCGATGGTGATGCTTTATTGGTTGTTCAAAACGCCAACGATCCAGCCGCAAGCATGGTGCTGTTGAGGCACGGCGCGCAAACCTACTCTGCCCGCCCCAAAGATTTCACCAGGATTGATCTGGTTTCAGAGTGACACAAAAACTCAATAAGGAATTTTGAATGATGATTCGCAAAGGCCGCCTTTTTACTCCAGGTCCCACTCAGCTTCTGCCGTCCGCGCAACTTGCCATGGCAGCAGCAACCATGCACCACCGCACGGCAGAGTTTCGCGCCCTCTACTCGCGCGTGCTGGCCGATCTGAAGACCTTTGTCGGGACAAAAAATGATGTGATCATGTTCACTGCTTCCGGCACCGGAGCCATGGAAGCCGCTGTGGCAAACCTTACTTCTCCCGGCGACAAGGTCCTGGTGGTATCCGCCGGCAAATTCGGCGAGCGTTGGGAAGGCCTGACCAAAACTTATGGTTGCCAGGTGGAGACCCTGCGCGCACCTTACGGTGAGACAGTTACGCCGAAACAGGTGCGGGAAAAATTAAGTTCTGACCATAAAGTCCTATACATGCAGGCAACGGAAAGCTCCACGGGTGTGAGGCACGATGTTGAAGGAATTGCGCGCGTGCTGAAGGGCACGGACACGCTGCTAGTGATCGATGCTATTACCGGCCTGGGTACAACGCATTTTGACGTGGATGGCTGGGGCATTGACGTGATTATTGGCGGTTCGCAAAAGGCGGTAATGATTCCGCCGGGGCTGGCTTACTGTGCGGTGAGCGATCGGGCATGGCAGCGAATGGAGAGCGCCAAAAATCCGCGCTACTACTTTGATCTGCGCAAAGAAAGAAAGAATGGAGCCAAGGGCGAATCTTCTTATACGCCTTCAACCGCGTTGGTGGCAGCGCTGGCCGCCGCATTGGATTATATCCGCGACCAGGGCGCTGGTGATTTGGCGGCTGGGCGCAAATTGCTGGTGGATAATGCCGAAACTGCGGCTGCCATGACGCGCGCTGCAGCCAAGGCGCTGGGATTGAAGTTATTCTCGGTCAGCTTGCCGGGAGCCGCGCTTACGGCCGTAGCTTCGCCAAGTGGAGTTGATTCCAGTGACATCGTAAAGGCGTTCCGCTCTCGCTTCGGCGCTGTGATTGCAAACGGCCAGGGTGAAATGAAGGGGCAACTTTTCCGCATCGCCCACCTTGGTTATTACGATTATCTTGACACCATCGCCGCGATTGGCGCGCTGGAGCACGTGCTGGCTGAGCTTGGCCGTCCGGTGGAGTTGGGCGCCGGCTTGCGCGCAGCGCAGCAGGTTTATGCCGAGTCCACGCAGCCTGCAGTTGCAGCGCGATGAAGAGGAAAAGAAGCCGCGAGGCCTGTGGCCGCCGAGCGGCGTGATGCAGGGCTGATTGCTCTCTCTAACCAGGAGGAGGTCTTAAAGCGGTTTGGAGCGAAGCGATAAAAAAGAATGAAAATCATCATTGCAGAAAAAATCGCTGCCAACGCCATACAGCTTCTGAAAGAGGAAGCAGGATGGACGGTCATTACGCATGACCAGCTATCCAATGGTCTTGCCGCCTCTCTTCCTGATGCCGATGCTCTGATTGTTCGTTCTGCTGTTGATGTAAACGCGCAAGTGCTGCGCAATGCGGGCAAGCTGCGGGTCATCGGGCGAGCAGGCGTGGGCGTGGACAACATTGACCTGGAAGCCGCGACCAAAGCGGGAATCGCAGTGATGAACACGCCCGGCGCAAACGCTGTGGCTGTGGCCGAACATACTATCGCACTCATGCTGGCCCTGGCGCGTCATCTTTGCCGTGCTGATTCCACCACACGCGCCGGCAAGTGGGAAAAGAAATCACTTCAGGGCACGGAGCTGCGCGGCAAGACGCTGGGCATTGTGGGGCTGGGCCGCATCGGCATGGAGGTAGCGCGACGCGCCAAAGCCTTTGAGATGAAGATCATTGCCCATGATCCGTTTGTCGCGGTTTCAGTGGCCCGCGAACAGGGAATTCAACTGGCGGAGCTTGACCAGGTCTATGCCTCGGCCGATTATCTGACGCTGCATGTAGGCCTGACGCCGCAGACCAGCGGCATGATCAATGAAAAATCGCTCGCGAAGATGAAGAAGGGTGTGCGCATTATCAACTGCGCCCGCGGTGAGCTGCTGGATGAAGCCGCCCTAGCCGCAGCCCTGACGAGCAAGCAGGTAGGCGGCCTGGGTGTGGACGTCTTTACTGAAGAGCCACCAAAGAATTCGCCGCTGATGGCTTTGGAGAATGTGCTGGCCACGCCGCACATTGCCGGTTCAACCAATGAAGCGCAGGAGGCTGTCGGCGTACAGATCGCCAGCCAGGTGCGCGAATATCTGAAGCGCGGCGTGATCCAGAACGCCGTCAACATGCCATCCATCGATCATCAGCAGTACACGCTGATGCAGCCCTACATTGCGCTGGCGGAAAAGCTGGGAGCGTTTCTGGCCAATGTGGTTCCCGGCGCTGGCTCCATTCAAGAGATTTCGATTCACTATGCGGGACGGATCGCCGACTGGAACACTGAGCTGATCCGCAACGCCGCGATCCAGGGCGTGCTGAACCACCATGCTGCGGAACACACAAACGTTGTGAATGCCGCAGCGATTGCGCAGGAGCGCGGAATCCAGGTGCATGAAAGCAAGAAAGACCAGCAGGACCATGGCGGCAAAGTCGATGCGATTTCAGTCCTGCTGAAGACCACCGGCCATGAGCGGCAAGCGCGTGGCGGCGTAATGCGCGGCAATTCTTTGCGTCTGCTGGGTGTGGATGCAATCGATATTGAAGTGCCTCTGGGCGGCAACATGATCTTTCTGCGTAATCGCGACGTTCCCGGCGTCATAGGAAAAATAGGTACGCTGCTGGGCCGTCATCACGTAAACATCGGCAATTTTGCTCTGGGCCGTGGAGAAAATGCTGAGGCCATTTCTGTAGTGCAAGTGGATTCGCCTGCGCCGGAAGAAGGGCTGCAGGAGCTTCGCCAGCTCCCTGAGATCCAAGAAGTAAAAGGAGTAAGGATCTAGAAGCGCCTGCCTTGAGATCAGGTTTAGCTATGGCTGGCTTTGTGCGATGCGCGGCCACGGCTGCCCACTCTCACATTGAAAGTAAAGGGCAACTTTTTAGGCGGATAACAGGCATTGTTATCACACGCCTGATATTTCAGTTCGCCATGAATTGTATACGTGCCGATTGAAGCTGCCACGGGCGCCACCACCATGCCCCGGATGACCACGTCTCCCGAATAAACACTCAATTTGGTTGAGGGATCAAAAGGAAAAGCCATCAACTTTCCCGCCGGATACTGAATTCTTCCCAGAGCAACCTCGCCGGGCAATGAAAAGTGGATTTGCGTCGGAATCAGCTCTTCCACCAGGGGCTTGCTGGAATTGATGTGGTAAGGATCTTGCACGTGGAAGGTGAATTGTATTGGCGTGGACCTGCCGGGAGAAACAACCGCATTGCTGGCCGATACAAAACTTACAAAAGTACGACCCTGTGAGACAGAAGAGCTTTCCTGAGCGCACGCAAGACCGGCAAACAATATGGTTACAAGAGCAGAGCAGATTGCGTGATGATGTTTCATTTTCCTCCGGCCGAATGCGCCGGTGTCCCCTGCAGCGCATGTTTAATAGAGTCTTCAATCACAGACTGGCTCATCAATCCCACGCCTTCATCCACAATCTTTCCTGAGCGATCGAGAAAGAAAGTTGAGGGCAAGCCATCCAGGCCCCCATACAGGTCAGCAACTGCTTCAGTGCCTCTCAGCACAGGATAGTTTACGCCCATCTTGCGCGTGAACTCCGTGATGGTCTGGTCGTCAGCATCATCCATGGCTACGCCGATAATTTGCAGCCCTTGCGGCCCATACTTTTTCTGCAGGTCAACCATCCATGGCATTTCAAGCTTGCACGGCTCGCACCAGGTGGCCCAGAAATCCAGCACCACGGCTTTCCCCTGGAATGAGGAGAGCTGAACTTTATCGCCTTTCATGTCAGCTAGAGTGAAATTAGGAGCTGCAGCACCGATTTTTGGTGTCGGGGGGTTCGGCGCAGGCGCAGAGTTGTCCTTGGACTGGGCATCAGGAGTTTGGCCCTCCCGGTCCTTGGTAGTACTCAAGTCGGCCGATTTTTGCAATCGCGCAGCGGATTTAGCCAGAAGCAAGCCGGAAACAAGAAGTGCAATGCTCACGGCCAGGATGATGCTTCGTTTCATTCAAAAAAACCTCAACTGGAAAAGACTTGGAAATCCAATCGCTGGAAATCGGATCGGATTCCTGAATCGCGCTGGTATGGTGTTCCTACTTACTGGAAGCCAAAGCTTCCTTTTTGCCGGAAGCCAGCGCCTCTTTGACTGCATTTTCAATATCGGATTCACTCACCAGCCCAATAATCTCATGGGTTATCTTCCCATCGCGGTCCACAAAGTAGCTAATAGGCAGGCGATCAACGCCGCCATACAGATCACCCACTTTGTTATTGCCTTTAAGGATGGGATAGCTGACGCCCATTTTGTGGGCGAAGTCAATGATGGGCTTCTCGTCGCTATCGTCCATAGCTACGCCCAGTATCTCCAGCCCCTGCGACCCGTATTTCTTCTGCAATTCGTCAAGCCAGGGCATCTCGATTTTGCATGGCCCACAATAGGTCGCCCAGAAGTTGACCAACACAGCTTTTCCGCGCAGGGAAGAGAGCTCAATAGATTTGCCATCGGGCAGACTTTTCAAAGAAAAATCCGGGGCCACTGATCCCCTGGGCGGATCACCCGCGCCCGGCGCCAGAGCAGAGGTATCAGCAACCTGGCCACCCGAAACAGCCGCGTTGGGCTGCGGCGGCCGCGATCCGCGCTTTCCCACCAATAACAAAACAGTAATCCCAACTACGATACATAAAACGACGATGACATTGCGATTCACGAGAAAACCTCACCAGGAAAACTTATTCAACCAGGCTAAATGGCTGGCCAGAAGCGTAAAACGGCCGATTAGTATCAACACTCCAAGCGCCATCAGGAGCACGCCGCTACCCACCTCCACGAGATGAAGGTACTTGCGGAACCGTCCGTAAAAATTCAGAAACTTGCCGATCAGCAATGAAGTGATCAGGAATGGCACTGCCAGACCCAACGAGTAAATCCAGAGAAGTAGAATGCCTTTGGTAACGGTATCAGTACTGCCGGCCATAATCAGGATGGCAGAGATGATTGGACCAAGGCAAGGCGACCAGCCGAAGGCGAAAGCAAAACCAATCACAAACGCGCCAAGGGGAGATTTACTACCCTGGACTGAGTGCAGGCGTTTATCCGCGTAAAGCGCCTTGATTTTGAAAATGCCGGTAAGATGGAGTCCGAAGATGATGATAACTGCCCCGGCGATCCAGGTAAGCTGCTTCTTATATTCCCGAGCCAACTGACCTACGGTGGTGGCCGCTGCCCCCAACATCACAAACACCAAGGTAAAGCCGAGGATGAACATGATTGAATGCAAAAGCACTGTATTCAATAATTTACGGTCTTTAGACTGGAGTTCCTCCACGCTGGCGCCGGAGATGAGAGAAACGTATCCAGGAACCAGCGGCAGCACACAAGGCGAGAGAAATGATACGATTCCGGCTAAAAACGCGGCAATTGGAAAAGGTAATGAGGACATTAGGCCTTTCTCAAGCTAACAAAGAAGGATGTCCTTCATTGTAATCTGGTTACAGATTTTCTTATAGCCGGAAAATGGCTTCTTTAATCCTCAATATTCCCAAATATTTAGCTTTAATCCAGGTTGGTCAGCGTAACAGCGGCTGACTTTTTCTTGGGCGCTGGGGCTGGTTTCTTTTCCGGCACCGTGTCATCCACAATAATCTTCTTGACGCCCTGGTCATCGACTATTTGCATTGTGGAGGAAGGTGCGGTTGTCCGAGACCCATACAGTGCTGGAGGCGTAACAAAAGCAGCGGTCCTGCCGTGAGTTTCCCAGGCTGCAGCGGTCTGCTGAATGTAATTAGAGAGCGAGCGGCGGACGCGCGTCAACGCAGTGTAGTCGTCAAGGAGAGGAGCTGCGTCGTTTTTATGGCCGGCGGCTTCGCTGGCGTTAATCAGTGAGTCCACAGCCTCGCAAACCAGGCTGACATCATCGTACAGCTTGAAGGTGCTTGAGACGCTGCCGCGCGAGCTTTGCACATCGTGTATGAGACCAGGCATGGCGTTAGCCAGATTGCGGTGCAGAGAACCCGCAGCCTGTTGCGCCTGCTGCGTATGCGAGTTGTCTTTCATGAAGCCTGTCTTCCATCCCGATTTCCAGTTTTCGACCTGCATGCTGGCAATATCGTTTTGCGTGGCCTGAGAAACGCGATCGAGATCGATCAAGGTGCTGTTCAGGTCAGAACGGCCGTTGTTGCCCATGACAACCTGGGTGCGTCGCGTGTTGCGCGATTGTGCGGCAAGGCCCAACGTGAAAGCAAAGCTGAAAGCGATAAGCGCAAGTGCGGCCAGAGTGTTCTTCATGGGACAAAACTCCTCATTTAGTAATACTTAGAATAGCTTCTCTCGCCGCAAACCAAGGCATTACCGACGTTCAGGGTGCTAATGACGCAAGGGCTGTATCGATGGAAATGGAGACCTGCTAACCTTGACGATAATAGCCGAGAAATCAACAGGAAGCGGTAAATGCCAGGCACTTTGTACCCTCCTGATGCGATACTACGGGGCGTACTTCGCGGGAACGCGGCAGTTTCGCGGCGGCTAGAATTAACCAGACTGAGCTGTTGCAGAAGATTGCCGCAGAACAGCAACTTGAGGCGGGTGTACACCCCTGGATACAAACGGATGGGACCAGAGAAGAGCAGGCGCCAGACGTCGTAGAGAAGAACCCGGTAGAGATGCGAAGCAACGCATCTCTACCAGGGATTAGCTCACTACTACGGTTTCGGAGTCGGGCTAGGCTGCGCTTGTGGCCTTTCTTCCGGTGGCCGGGGCCGCTGCGGGCGATCAGCCACCGCAGGATTTGTTACCGGCGAAGCCGGAGCTGCATTTTCATCCTCAACCGGTGGCGGCGGTGGCAGCTCTTTCTCGATCGGCTTGCGCGGGAACATCTGATCGCGCTGCGCCGCCATATAGACAAAGGACGCCACAATTACGGCCATCTGCTTCAGGTCTTCCGGCTGCAGGCGGTCATAAACGTCCATGTTTGAGTGGTGCGTGCGCGTATCGTATTCCACGGGATCTTGGATGAACTGGAAGCCGGGAATACCGACCGCGTCAAAAGAAAGATGATCTGTGCCGCCGGTGTTGCGCATGGTGAGCGTATCCATTCCCAGGTCATGGAAGGGCTTCATCCAGGCTTCAAAAATCGGCTGTACCATCGCGTTTTCTTGCATATAGACACCGCGAATCTTGCCCGTGCCGTTATCGACGTTGAAATACACTGAGACCTTGGCCTGTTCCGGCTTGATGGTCATGGGCCCCAGCGTACGGTTGCGAACAGAGGGATCGCCTTTGCGTTCCGGATCTTTGGATGGCGGACGCGAGCCGAAGTGGTGCTCAACATACCATTCTGAGCCAAGGAGGCCTTCTTCTTCTCCCGTCCACAGGCCAATGCGGATTGTGCGGCGCGGCTTGATATCGAGCGCCTTGAGGATGCGCACTGCCTCCATCATCACAATGGTGCCTGCGCCGTTGTCTGTTGCGCCGGTGCCCGTGTGCCATGAATCAAGGTGCGCGCCCAGCATAACCACTTCGTCTTTTTTGTCGGTTCCGGGGATTTCCGCGATGGTGTCATTCTGGGTCATTGAATCCGGACCATCGTAAAAGGTGTTCTTAACGTTCAGTTCCAGTTCCACCTCTTTCTTGGCCGCCAGGATGCGCGCAATGCGGGTCCAGTGCTCAGTGGCCAGCGTAATTTGCGGAGTGCCAACTGTCTGTCCCTCCTTGTAAGAGCCGCCCTGCTGGACAAAAACTGTGCCGCCGCCTATGGCGCCGCGGCTGTGGTCGATCACGGCCAGGACTTTTTCTTCATCGTAAAATTTGCTGAGCTGGCGCTGGAAGCGCGCACGCTGCTGAAATTCACGGAAGCGGGCATCGTTGCGCTCACCCGGAATCTGGTAATTCTCAATATCAGCCAGCGACTTATCCGTGTACCGTTCTGAAAGCGGCTCGACAGAAGGTTTGATCTCCGGATCGTCACCCGCAAGCACAATCTTTCCCGCCAGCTTGCCGCGATACTTCGCCAGGTCCTGCGGCCCGCGGATGTTTACCCGCACTACCTCGCCTTTTACCGTGCCGTCAGTTCCGGGCGTCCAGGCCTTGGGATAAGCAATGAGCGTGGCAACATCCGGGGAGACCATGCGCACGTTGCAATATTCATTGGACCACCCGCGGCCAAACGGCCCCCAGGGCTCAAGATGGGCATTCACCAGGCCAAATTCCTTTAGCTCGTCGCGCGTCCATTCGTTTGCTTTTTTCACATTGGGTGAGCCGGTCAGGCGCTGGCCAATCTGGTCCATGAGTCCGCTGGCGATCTCCATGATCTTGGAATTATGAAAACCTTCGTAGCGGATCTTGCCGATCGTTTCCAGATCGACCTTCTCTTGCGCGCTGCAATACAGAGCGCCGGACAGAGTGACAACCGCGAAACACGAGATCAGACGCTTTAAGCTGGGCATTTTCTCTCCTTGGTGGATATAAGCAGACTGCGGGCAGAGCAGTTTATATGCGGAGAGCAGCGCGGTCAAACAGTAGGTTGTGAAGATTTGTTTAGCCTGAGCCTGGCGCTATGGACAGAAGCAGACAATATCGGCCCGGGATATTTTCTACCCGTGATGGGCTTGGCATGAACTCAATGAACAGTTCTTGATCGGCCGATACGAAACAGGGAAATCATAAAGCCGCAAATCGCGCCCAGAATGGCAACCGGAACCGCGACTTTGTAAGCCAGCGTCATATCTGGCAGAGTGTGGCTTGCTTCTCTAAGGATTAATAGGGCGATGCACAGGAAAGCAACTGAGAGAAAGAAAGTAATCACGCCGGAAAAGAGGCCAATTCCAGCACTTAAAAAGAATTTCTTCATAAGGACCACATATGGATGGGATAAATCAGCCGTACGTTAGAATAATAACGTGAGTCAGGCAGTCAATGCACAACTCCGGAGTGTCCATGAGATCATTCGCGAAGCGCGGGTGAGCCAGGCGCCCAATGGCATTTGCTACACCACGGCCGGCGAGATCATGCTTCCCTCTGATGATCTGGAGCGGATTGTAGGCGCGGTGCCTCGCACCATTGCCGCCGCGCTGGACCGCAAGGCCTTTTACTTTGTGCCGCTTACCATTGGCGATGGCGACAAGACTCTGGTCGCTGAGCGTTTTGACGGCCCTCCACTGGAAGGCGCTATTTGCCATCGCAACATTGATTCCGGCAATGCTCAATGTGTCTTCATCTCTACCCGGCTGCTGGAAGAGCGTTTTGCCATCGCCTTTGAGTTCTACATCAACATAGGCCATGCGTTTGTGGAGAAGGCCGGTATTTCACCGGAATTTGCGGAGCTGGCGTGGTCGCAGGCGGTAAAGAACGTTCGTGGAGAGACCAGTTTTGACGCCCATGAGTTTCGCAAGCAGGTGCAATCATTGAGCGCAGGCCGTGTGGACGAAAAGATTAAATCGGACTATCTGGCGGCGACGTTCTCCGACTCAATTGCCATCTACCTGCTATCGCTTTGCCTCGATGTGGATTATTACGAGCTGCGTGAACGCGAATACCCGCTGCTGGCGCCTTCAGCTCTGTCTGAAAGGCTAAAGAAGATCGCAGAACTTTTTCCGCCAAACCCGGGCTTTCAGTTTGATATTCGATATAGGCGTAAAAGTTAGGGCGTAGATTTATCCGAAACAAGCTGCTGTTTGATTGCGTCGCGCGAGGCTGGCGTGCGGGGTAATAGGCGTAGATGCGATCCCAAGCGTGAAGAAGCTCCGGCGGTTTGGAGCGAAGCGACAAAAACAGATGATCGCACACCTGAGAGGCAAATTAATCTCCAAGCATCCGAACCAGGCCATTGTTGAGGCTGGCGGCGTGGGCTATGACGTCACTATCAGCGTTCCTACTTTTTCTGAACTTCCTACGCTGAATGCTGAGGTCTCTTTCTTTATCCATACTCACGTGCGGGAAGATGCCTTGGCGCTGTTTGGTTTTCTGCGTGCCCAGGAGAAACAGCTTTTTGAAAAGCTGCTAAGCGTAAGCGGGATTGGGCCAAAACTGGCCATCACCATCCTGAGCGGCATGTCAGCAGATGCCATGGTAGCCGCCATCAAGGGCAACAATGTAGCCGCGCTGACGCGTATTCCCGGGATCGGCAAAAAGACGGCTGAACGCATGGTGCTGGAGCTGCGCGATAAGCTCGACGCGTTCGGCATCGCGCCTGAGATAGCGCCTGGCGTTTCAGCTGTGGAAGAAGACGTTGTCTCCGCGCTGGTCAACCTGGGCTACCAGCGCGGAATGGCAGAGAAGGCGCTGGCCCGGCTGGGCAATGTTTCATCCGAGAGTTTTGACAGCCTTTTTCGCAAGGCCATGGCGGCATTGGCAAAGTAAGAACTTGAGGCTTTTGCCGGGCATCGATCTAACCCAAAGCCGGTTACACTTGGGTTGAATATGCGCAGGCTGCATCAGATCGTAATCCTTTGTGCTCTTCTGTCGATCACTCTCCAGGCAGCCGATCAAAAAAAACAGACTTATTACGTTAAACCTGACCAGGCGGTTGATCTTTCCTCTGACGTAAAGCTGGTTACAGCGAAGCAGGACTGCGAAAACTGGGCGCTGGCCGCCGGTGTGGAGACCATGCTGGCAAAACAGAAAGTAGCGTTGGACCAGAACTTCTGGGTCATGCACATGAGCGGCGGAGAGCTCTGCCTGGACAAGCTGCCAAGCATGGAAACCCTGACCCATGCCGTGAACAAAGAGTTTGTAATGGACGATGGGCGTCATGTACGGCTGGAGGCGCACTTTGTTCGCGGCGCACCCGTGAACATTGATGCGTTGATTGCAGGTTTGAGACTGCAGCAGGTTTCTCTGCTTCTGTGGCAGGGGCATCCTTACTACCTGACCGGCATTACTTATGACGAGCACATAGGCGCAAATGGCACTCGCTATTTTGAAATAAAGGAATTGCGGCTGGCCAATACCTATGCCAAACAACCAGGAGTTACGTTTCTAAAGGGCCGCGATAATCCTGGTGATATTGGGGGAGTCTTGAGCGTTGCTGTTTTGCCACAATAAATTGATCGACGTCTAAAGCCCTATTTTCCGATACAAAAGCTGCTGAAGATCAGATTGAGGATATCGTCTGTGGTCGTCTCCCCGGTGATGGCATCCAGCGGGCGAAGTGCGCCATAGAGATCAAGCATGATCATCTCATGGGGAATCTTATGCTCCACGGCGCGTGAGGCCGCTTCCAGGCCATTGAGTGATTCTTCCACCAGGCGCTGGTGGCGAATGTTGGTGAGAAAGCCCGTCTCTTGTTCTCCGCCGGAGCGTCCAGAAACTTCTTCGAGAATTCCCTGGCGTAATGCATCAATACCCTCGCCCGTGACTGCTGAAGTTTTATACGCTTTAGGAGATTCACTAAGGATCTTAATGGCGTCGGGAGCAAGGTCTGTTTTGTTGGCGACGGCCAGCCCACGGCCGTTCACGCAGATTCGCAGAAGCTCCTTGTCTTCTGAAGAGATTTCCTGTGTGCTATCGAGCACCACCAGGACCAGATCGGCTTCGCTGAGCGCCTCATACGATTTGCGGATTCCGATGCTCTCTGCTTCGTCTGTTGAGTGCCGGATTCCGGCAGTATCGATCAGCTTGATGGGAATGCCGCCAAGCGAGACGGTTTCCGTGACCAGATCGCGCGTGGTGCCGGGTGTGGCTGTCACAATCGCGCGTTCACGCTCCACCAGTCGGTTAAACAGGCTTGATTTGCCTACGTTGGGACGGCCGACAATCGCGAGAGTCAACCCTTCATGTACGATTTTGCCGTAAGCAAACGAGGCGCGGAGCTGCTCCAGCGGTGCTTGCACCTCTTTGATTCGTAAGACGATCTCTTCAGACGGAAGTACGGCCACATCGTCTTCAGCAAAGTCGATGCCCGCCTCCATG
>DATEHN010000105.1:0-100033 GCA_035279585.1 Candidatus Angelobacter sp.
CCGACTGGCGATGGACTCCGACCCGGCGCGCCACCTCGGCTTGGTGAACTCCCTGGCGCAGCAGATCGGCCGCCTGCAGCCGTCGCTGCTCCAGCTTCTCGAAATCGCGTCGCACTCCCACTGGATTTCCCATGCCCGCACGATAACATAGAAATTCAAGAATGTCACTATATTATTCAATTATCAATAGGTCCAACCATTCGCCCCCGTGAAACGGCCTGCTACATGTGTTACGGCATGCGCGCCGTCGCCTGCGCCGATAACCCTGACGAAGCATTCTCCTATCTGCGCTTTCTCGACCGCCGCAAGCAGGACGACAGCGGAACGCGCGAAAACCTGGCTTTTGGCGCCGGCATTATGGGAAACATGACTGGTCTGGAAGCCTTGAAACAACTGACAGGTTTCGCGCCACCTTCAGCTCTCGGGCAACTGATCGTAGTTGACTTCCTGCAACTCACTTTGCAGAAGCACATGGTCTTGCGCAAGCCATGGTGCCCTGCCTGTTTCGGAAACAAGCGACCGTGAAGGCAACCAGAGGCGGCACATCCCGATCGAGGGCCAGCGCGGAGACCAGCAATCTCGAAGAGCTGCGCAAGCTGGTTAGCCCGCGCGCAGGCATTATCCGAAGCCTGTCTAAAGTTTCTCGCGGCATGGAGCAGCCTAATCCGCCGGTCCTATATCAAGCGGTGCTCGCACACTTTGATTTCATTCGGAGCGGTCCTCTGCAACGCGGTGCGTCCGGGAAAGGAGAAACGGAAGAGGAAGCCATGGCAAGCGCTATTGGAGAAGCCATAGAGCATTACTGCGCCTATCACATGGATCCAGGCTTGTTGCGCATGGCGCGATGGAAGGACTTATCGGAAACGGCAATTTCGCCCTTCGAATTTGTGCTCTATTCAGACGCACAGTACAAGCGGGAGGGCTTCCCGCTGCAAAGTCCTGGCGACGACGAACTGGGCTGGGTCCCGGCATCACTGGTCTATCTGAATTATTTTCCCAAACCACCGGAGCCGCAGCTATGCCTGGGCACCTCTAACGGACTCGCGGCCGGCCCCAATCTGGAATCCGCCATGCTGAACGGCCTTTGCGAGCTGATTGAACGAGATGCTTTTCTGATCTCGTGGATGAATCGGCTTCCTTCTCCGTTTGTTGATCTGTCTCCCCTGCAAGGCATGCCTCGCGGAATTGTTCAGCATTACGCGCATTTCGGGATAGAAGTCCTGGTATTCAATGTTACGGTTGATATTCCCATCCATGTGATGATGGCAGTTGCCGTTGACCGTTCCGGACGCCGGCCCGCCGCAGTAGTTGGTTTAGGATGCAGCCTTGATCCGGTGCGGGCAATCACGAAAGCGCTCACAGAGGTCTGCCAGGTCTATTCCGGAGAAATGATCGGGTTTGGCCGGCCCGAGGACCGGAAACAGGTGAAATCTTTTCCCGATATCAAAACCCTGGAAGATCACAGCGCGTTCTTCAGCAGGATTGAGGCGCTGGATGAGATGAGCTTCCTGCTGCAAGCTCCTCGAATCCAGCAAATTGAAGTTTTGCCCGACTACTCCCGCGGAAGCGTCCAGGCTGATTTGCATTTCTGTGTGGATGCTCTGCGGTCGGCAGGGCTGCGCGTGGTATGTGTAGACTTGACAACCCCGGACATAAGAGACTTCGACCTGTGCGTGACTCGCATGTTGGTTACCCATCTCCAGCCGATGCACTTTGGATATGGACTGGAGCGCTTAGGCGGAAAAAGAATGTTTGAAGTTCCACAATTGCTGGGACATTCCAGCGCCACCAGGAGCCAGGCCGATATCAACCCCTGCCCGCATCCTCTGGCCTAGACAGTTTCGAGCTGGTCTGGAGAGATGTGGCACAGACCAACCTCGCACCTTGGTCTGATTCAGGAGAAGCGTAATGCTGCCTATTGAAGACATGTTTTCTCTGCCCCTGCTTTACCATCTCAACTCTGAGCCCACGGCGCCCCCAGACCCCAATTCCCTGATTTATGAGATACCACGCGAGCAGTTTCCAGTCGGGGAGAGCGCTATGGCGTTACCGGTTCCCGCGCAGGAAACCGATCTGGTGCGAATCCTGAAATCTCGCCGCTCCTGCCGCCAGTACACGCGTGAAAAAATGACGCGCGCCGAACTTGGTACACTCCTCGGCGGCGCTTGTGGCATCACGGGCTCAACTCAACTGGGGACCGGAATTGAGTCTCTACTTCGTGCTGCCCCATCCGCGGGAGCCCTTTACCCGCTGGAACTTTACCTGGCCACACAGGAAATAGAGGGACTGGAACAAGGCCTGCATCGTTACAACCTCTTAGATCACTCCATGGAAAAGCTGCAAAAAAAGTCCGGCATGAATGAAATTGCCGCATGCCTGTTAGACCCCAAAGCTGTAGAAAATGCAAATGCTTTGATCTTGATCGCGGCGTGCTTTGAACGCACGCTCAAAAAATACGGCCCGCGCGGATATCGATACATTCTGCTGGAAGCAGGCCATGTCGCGCAGAACCTTTGCCTACTCGCAACAGCGCAGGGCTTGGGCTCTCTTTGCATAGGCGGATTTGTAGACTCCAGGCTGAACCGTGCCTTAGGTTTCGACTGTGCAAAGCAAGGCGTGGTTTATTGCGTTGCCACCGGTCATCCAGCGTGATGATGTCAATTCCGCAATTTTTCAATTAAGCCAATGAAGCATTGGTCCTACAGCTAGCTGCTGGATTTCTTGCCGTGATGAGCTTTGCGGCATTTTGTCATGATGGCTTGATGGAGGCGGGATCTAAGGTCTTCTGGGAGCTCGTAAATCTGGTTATCGCGGTAAATTTCGATGGTCTTCTTTGTGGTATTCATCACCACATGGCATTCGTGGCACCAATGCAGATGCTCGTCCAGTTCAGCTTTCAGGCTTTCGCCGATCTTACCGTCAAGGTAATCGGTCAACTCCTGTAAAAATTCTTTGCACTTCACTGTTGGCCGTCTCCGCCTTTTCTGGACTTGAAATATTTTGCCAGCCGCTCACGAAGTTGCAATCGAGCGCGCAGTAGTCTTGATTTTACCGCAGGTACGCTCAAGCCCAGCATTTCCGCTGTTTCCTCCGTAGAAAGCCCTTCAACATCACGTAACACAAACACTGTGCGGAAGCCCGGTGAAAGCCCCTGAATCGTCTTTTTCAGGATGTCGCCCAGCTCTGATGTTCCGTACAACTGCTCAGGGTTGGGCGACCAGTCCGCAACTTCGCGCGGAATGGCCCCGTCTTCTGTCTCCACATCTTCATCGAGCGAGACAGTCCGGTCATTGCGCCGCTTGCGCAGGCGCATCAACGCTTCATTTACGGCGATCCGAACCAGCCAGGTATAAAACTTTGAGTTCCCCTGGAACTGCTCAAGGTTTTGATATGCCTTAAGGAATGCGTCCTGGACTACGTCCTGGGCGTCTTCCTCATTATGCGTGATGTGCTGTGCAATCCGGAAGATATTGCGGTCATACCGCTTCACCAGCTCACTGAAAGCCTCCAGATCGCCTTTTTTGGCTGCCTGGACTAACGCCAGCTCACTGGTAATACCTTCCTCGGCTCTTTTTTGGATGGTTTCCATGCCGCCCCGACTCAATTTAATTTACTATGTTCTGCAAACTTGCAGGTGAAATGTCCAAAATAATTATTATTGGTTAGACGCCAGCCGTAACCTTTTGTTACGTGAGCGGCTCATTTCCATATATGAACAGACCTTTTTTGCTTATCCTCTTATGTTTCCTTATATCTGCGGCGGGATGCCACAAACAGAACGATCAGGCCGCCGAGCGTATAAAAGTCGTAATGAAGAAGTACTCTTTTGAACCTTCAGTCATTCACGTAAAGGCCGGCCAGACCACTGAACTGGACATCACCACGGCTGACGTTCAGCACGGTTTCGACGTGCCCGGATTGGGGATCAAGGAACCGGTCCGTCCTGGGCAAACAACCTCGATTCTGCTGAAATCCCCGGCCAAAGGCGAATACAACGTTGTCTGCGGCATTATCTGCGGCCCACACCATGACGACATGCAGGCCAAACTGATAGTGGAATGACCGGTGCGTATTTAATCGAGCTTTCCGGGCAAAGATCGTTGGTCCACGATCCGGTAAAGATTGCCGCGCCGGGTTACGACTAAGATACTAGTTGTGTAGACTTCAGTAACCTCGCTGGTTGACACTGGCTTGGTACACCTTATAATCGCCCCAGGGAATGCCACGTCCGACTGAAATCCAGAACATTATAGAAGAGGCGGTTGCCGAGGTACTTGATGCAGCCCTGCCTAAGCTGCGCGCAGAGATCGTTCGCCGCGCCGTGGAAGTGGTGGAATCACTGGCCCCAGCGCCGGGAGCTTCACCCTCGGACCTTCTGAATGCCGCTGCAGCCTCAATACAGGAATCCGGCTCGCAGGCGGAGATTCTGCGGCACTTGCTGGAAGGTTCAGCGCGCTTTGCCGGCCGGGTTGCGCTGTTCGTGGTAAAAGGCGCGACGATCAATGGATGGCAGGGAATCGGCTTTGAAGATAACGATTCCATCAAGAACCTCAACGTTAACTCATCCGCTGGCCTGGTTGGCCGGGCGATCCAGGGCCGTGCCCCGGCGACAGGCTCGGCTGGAGAGTTTGACTCAGCCTTTATCTCAGCGGTGAAAGCACCAGCAGAGAACGGCTGTCTGGTATTACCTCTGGTGGTCAAGGACAAAACGGCTGCGGTGATCTATGCCGATGGCGGCACGGCCCCGGGTGGTCAACTCGATGCTTCAGCCTTGCAGACGTTGACCCGGTTCGCAGCCATCTGGCTTGAAGTTTCAGCCCTGCGCAAAGCAAATGGGGGCGCGGTGGAAGAGGCTCCGCATGCAGTTGCCGTGGCATCTAGCGCAGCTGCTGCCGCCGTGGCGCCAGCCTCAGAAGAAGATGAGCTGCATAAGAAAGCCCGGCGGTTTGCCAAACTGCTGGTGGAAGAAATTAAGTTGTACAATCAACCTAAGGTGGAAGAGGGCAGGCAGCGTAAAGATTTGTATGATCGCCTGAAAGTGGATATTGAGAAGAGCCGGGCCACTTATGACAAACGTTACGCAGAATCTGCCGTGGCTTCTGCCGACTACTTTACTCAGGAACTGGTCAGGATTCTGGCGGACAATGATGTTTCACTCATGGGGGCCGGTTTTCCGCGATAATTGAAAGCAGTGTTGGTCAGACGGTCTGTATTCGTTTACTTTTTGTTGCTTCTGGTGTCATTCCAGGCGGGATCTTCCGGCCAGACATCCAGAAAGAAGACCCATTCCACTAAATCACAAAAAAATGCCCAGACGGTGCGGAAGCTGGGGCACATCAAGCGCGCCTTTGTGGCCTCCGCCGATCTGCGGCCCATGGCGCAGCAACTTTTGGAAAACCGCTCGCCACAAGCGTATGCAGGCGTTGAAGCGTATGCCCGCAAGCACGCAAAGGACGATGCCGGCCCGCTGGCGTGGCTGGTGGTCGGCTACGCGCATTATCTTGATCGTGACTTCAGCAGCGCCCGCTCATCATGGCAACGCAGTCACCCGCTGGAGCCTTTGCTGGGTGACTATCTGGCGTATCTGAACGCAATCGCCTACCAGGGCGAGAGCAATCCTGCGGCAGTTTTGCAGACGCTGGAAGGGTTTGACCAGAAATATCCTGATTCGCTCCAAGCGCACGATGTTGCCATGCTTTACGCCGGCGCGTTGCTGGCAAGCAAGGAGCCAGAGAAAGCGATTGCTTATCTGGAGCAGCGCCGCCAGCCGATGAAATCTGATATTGAAATCACGCTGGGACGCGCCTACCTGGCTGCGGGCGATAAAGCGAAGGCAGCAGATATCTTCCACAAAATCTATTTTGAGATGCCGACCAGCGCTGAAGCCGAGGCTGCCGCGCTTGAATTGCGCAATATGGGTGAAGAGCAACCGGTTGGAACTTTTGATCAGCGTCATGCTCGCATCACTTTGCTGACCAAGGCACGGCGCTATCAGGATTCGCTCAACGAGCTAAGCCCCTTGGTTGAGCAGGCTCCGCCGGACAAGCTCTTTGATCTGCAGGCAGAATTCGCGGCCGCGCTTTACCGTACGCATAAGCGCGACGATGCCGAGCATCTGTTTGAAAGCATTGTTGGAAACCAGGGAAGCGGAGTGGACGCGAAGGCGCAATCGCTGTATTTTCTGGCGGAGATTGCGCGCGACAAGGACGATGGGCAAAAGAACCGTGACTATGTCGCACAGTTGCGCACGCTGGCTCCGGACAGCACATGGATGAGTGACGCGCTGCTCTCCGCGGGCAACATGTACATGCTGCGCCGTGACTATGATACAGCCGTGCCGTTCTATGCCGAGATTTACCAGCGGCAAAAAAATGGCCGCCTCTCGCCTTACACCCATTGGAAGACGGCGTGGCTGACGTATCGCATGGGCAAGAAGGACGAGGCGAAGAAGCTGTTTGAAGAACAGATTGAAATGTATCCTGCCTCGGCGGAGGTTCCGGCCGCCATTTATTGGCGCGGGCGCATGGCAGAGGATGATGGCGATAAGCCGTTGGCGCGCGCTTACTACCAGAAACTCGCAGAAAATTATCGCTATTTCTATTACGGAAACCTGGCCCGTGAACGCATAAGCAAAGTGGGTGAAGAGGCGAGCGATCCCGCAGTGCTGGACAAGCTGCCACCGCCGTCTGCGCCACCCCAGAGCTGGGACGTGCCGGCAGACAATGTGCGGGCACAAAAAGCGAAACTCCTGGCCAACGCGGCACTCTATGATTTTGCCGTGGCAGAGATGCAGGCGGCCAGTCCCGGCGCACCCGCGTGGGAAGCACGATCAGTAGCGGAAATCTATAACGAGCAGGGCAGCTACATCCACGCCATTGAGGCGCTCAAACGAGCTGTCCCCGGATACTTTGCCGCGGAACTCCCGCAGATACCGCGCCCGGTGTGGGAAGGCTTGTTTCCCCGCCCGTTCTGGGAGGAACTTAAACGAGATTCTGGGGCAAACCAGCTTGACCCTGATCTGGTGGCTTCACTTATCCGGCAGGAATCAGAATTCAATCCTGCAGCCATCTCGCGTGCGAACGCCATGGGGCTAATGCAATTGCTGCCAAGCGTGGGCAAGAAGCTGGCCAGGGAAATGAAGATCAGGCATTTTTCGTCTGACGAGCTATTGGTGGCAAATACCAACCTGCTTCTGGGTACGCGTTATTTCAAGCATCTGGTGGACCACTTTGATGGCCAGGTGGAATACGCGCTGGCTGCCTATGATGCTGGTGAAGATCGCGTGGACGATTGGCGCAAGAACGGAAACTTTACCGACGTCGAGGAATTTGTGGAGTCCATTCCGTTTACGGAGACACGCGAATACGTGCAGGCGATCATGCGCAACGCGACGCTCTACAAGCTGCTGTACACCAACTGACCAATAGTATTTTCCGAAGCTCCAGCAAATGCGTGCTAATCTTTTGAGTTGCTCGGCGTCTTATGCCACAGAGCTGAAACGGAGGCGTCTTGCTAAAGACCGGGATCCTTCTCTCGACTTGTTTTGTGCTTCTTACGACCATCCCAAGTGTCTGTACCCAGGCCCAGGAGGAGAACCTGGCCTTTGTGGGAATATGGATTCACGGAGACACAATTCTGCTCTTTGCCACCGTTCATAAATGTAATGATGAAATCAATGAAGCCACTCAACCTCTACAAACGCTGGTATCAAAGGATGAGGGTAAGACGTGGACCAGAAGCGGACCGCGACTGATGTGGAGCAAGTTCGAATTTATCTTGGACACAGGCAGGGAAATCTGGATTGCGGGCGATAACTACGATGCTGAAGGTCCTGCTTCCTCTCCCTTCATTCTGCTGGCCGATCCCGATAGCAGGGATTGGCAGAGATTCGAAATTTACGACGGATATGACGAATTGATGGCTGTGGCCCGGGATGAGCGCGACGGCAACAGGTTCCTGGCGTGGGTAAATCATCTGATGTTGTCTCCTGCCGACCCCGATTATGAGGAAAACGATCCCATGTTTCTCCACGAAAGCCTGGATCGGGCAGGAACATGGCATGCCCTGAAAAAAGTAAAGGGCGTTCCCAAAACTGCGTCCGGAATGCGTTTCTTCAAGGAAATTCCAAACCAGAGCCGTGGATGGCGCATCACTGATAACATCGCCCAACACAAAACTGCACTGGAGCATCTTGGCCAGGACGGAAAATGGCAGCCGGTGGCCAAAGCGGCTTTACCCATACAGGAGAGCTGCGAAGAATGATGCGGTTGCATATTGGTCTTAAGCAAGCTTTTACTTGAAAAGCGAATGGCGAGGAGCGTAGGCACATTCGGCCTGCACGTTTGTTCTAAAGAAAACCTGCTCTCTATTTTGTCACGAGCGGTTTACTTGAGATGTGCGAAGCGTTCAAGCGGCATGCGAAATAGGCGCTGCTCCGTCCGGAGAAGCAGATTGCGCTGTGTTTATGCGGGTAAAATCACTTTCCGGCGGCTTCGCCGTACGGGGTTTTGCGCAGCATACGCAGCATGAGCAGCAAAGCGCCCACAACAATGGCGCTATCAGCCACGTTAAATGGCGGCCAGTGTTGCGCGCCGATGTAGAAGTCGAGAAAGTCGGTGACTTTTCCCTCGGCCAGGCGGTCCCATAGATTACCGATCGCGCCGCCCATAATGAGCGAAAGAGCCACGGTGGTGGTATTGAAGTCGTGGCGGCGTGTCCAGAGCAAGAGGCCTACGATGATGAGAGCGGCCACAGAGATCGCAACCAGCAAGCCGGTCTTGAAGGGGGAAGTGGAGTCAGCAAAAAGACTGAACGCAGCGCCGGTATTCTCCAGGTGGGTGAGGCGGAAGAGGCCGGGAATGATGGAGATGGAATCGTCCAAACCGATATAACGGCCCACCAGAAACTTGGTAAGCCGGTCGAGCAGAAGCACGGTCAGAACGATCGGGAGATGGTGCTTGCGCATGTTTGGACTTACTGGCTAACGACCTTTTCTTCCTGAGGCGCCAGGAATATCTCACTCAGCAACAGGAGCGCGCCAACCACAATTGCACTGTCGGCGATGTTGAATGCAGGCCAGTGATGAGAGCCAACATAAAAATCCAGGAAGTCGATGACGCGTCCACTGACTACGCGGTCCCACAGATTGCCCAGCGCGCCGCCAAAAACCAGTGAAAGAGCGATAGCGGTGGCATTCAGCGCGTTTCCGTTTTTCCAGAGCAGTGCTGAAACCACGGCCAGCGCAGCGAGGGAAAACAGAATCAGCATCGCCACCTTCCACTCAGAAGGCGACTCAGCAAAAAGCCCAAATGCTGCACCCTGATTTTGTACGTGTGTGAGGCGGAACAGGCCTGGGATCACGTCAACGCTATCGTGCAGAGTGATCTTCTGCGCGACCAGCCATTTTGTCATGCGATCACAAAAAACGATCAGGCCGGCAATTATGATGTGGTATTTCCGCATCGTCACTTAATTAGACGTCTTTTCTGCTGGCTACGACCCATATTTACATGATTTAACATTGTAGGCCAGGCCTCAAGGTAACTCCCGTTCAATCTCTTCCAGAGCACTGGTGCAGCGCTCGCACACGGTGGGGTACCGCTCGTTTTTGCCCACCTGCAGAGAATAATTCCAGCATCGCTCGCATTTTTCACCCGGCGCTTTCTCTACTAATACGTGCAATGGGGCGTTTCCGTTCCCGCCGGAACCCTGTTTTATTTCCAGGCCAGAAACAATCAGCATAAAGCGAAGATCGTCACGATACCGTTCCAAAAGAGGAATAAGTTCTTCCGGTGCCGTTACTGTGATGACCGCCTCCAGAGCGCTGCCAATCTGTTTTTCCTGGCGGGCGATCTCCAGGGCCTTAAGAGCAACGTCGCGCACCTTCAAAAGCGTTTCAAAGTCCTTCCAAAGCGCATTGGCTTTGGCCACGTCAGCAATCGTGCCGGTGATCTCTTCTGCTTTAGGAAAGTATGCCAGATGCACGCTCTCAGGTCTGCTGGAAATTTTAGGTAGTGAGGCCCAGACTTCATCTGCCGTAAAGCTCATGATGGGCGCCACAAGCCGCACCAAGGCCTCTCCAATGCGCCAAAGAGCCGTTTGTGCAGCCCTGCGGGCCGCCGAATTTGGCGCTGCCGTGTAAAGACGGTCTTTAACCACGTCAATGTATTCACGGCTGAGATCGACCATAAAATCATTTAGCTGATGGTAAATGCGGTGAAACTCAAAGCTTTCATACCATTTGCGCGACTGATCACTGATCTGTGCTGTGCGCATGAGCCAGTACTGGTCCAGCGGCTTGAGATCGGCAAAGCTGACGGCATGCTGCGCTGGATCAAAGTCCGGAAGATTGCTCAGTACGTAACGAAAAGTGTTACGCATCTTCCTGTAGTTTTCTGATATCTGCTGCTCCAGCAATTCGTGAGAAATGGTCACGTCTTCCTGAAAATCCACGGAAGCAACCCAAAGCCGGATGATTTCACCCCCGAGTTTCTTTGCGATCTCGATAGGATCAATTCCATTGCCCAGTGATTTTGAAGTGGCGCGGCCTTGAGGATCGAGCGTCCACCCGTTGGTGGCCACGCCGCGATAGGGCGCGTGCCCCCGCGTGCCCACCGCAACCAGCAAGGAAGAGTGGAACCAGCCGCGATATTGGTCTCCGCCTTCCAGATAAAGATCGGCAGGCCAGGTAAGGCCGGGTTCGTGGCCCAGCACGGCAGCATGACTGGAGCCGGATTCAAACCAGACATCGATAATGTCAGTCTCTTTGCGGAAATTCGTGCCGTGGCAGCCGGCGCAGCTAGTGCCTACGGGGAGAATATCTTTGGCTTCGCGCGTGTACCAGGCATCAGCGCCTTCACGGGCGAAGAGATCCACCACAGTTTTGTGCGCTTCTTTTGTATCCAGTTGTTTGCCGCAACCCTCGCAGAAAAATACTGCGATCGGCACACCCCATACGCGTTGGCGGGAGATGCACCAATCGGGCCGCTCGGCAATCATGTTGCTGATTCGCTCTTCTCCCCACGCCGGAATCCACTTTACTTTTTTGATCTCATCCAGCGAGCGCTGGCGCAGAGTGCTGCCATCCACCTTGGCGTCCATGGAGATAAACCACTGTTCGGTAGCGCGAAAGATTACCGGATTGTGGCAGCGCCAGCAGTGCGGATACGAATGCTCAATCCTGGCTTCGGCCATGAGCACGCCACGCGACTTCAGTAATTCGATGATCGGTTGATTCGCCTGAAAAACCGTTTTGCCATCGTATTCCGGCAGGCCTTCCTGCATTCTTCCGGCTTCGTCAACTTTGGTGCGCTGGTCAAGCTTGTATTTTGAGCCAGTGTAGAAATCGTCCGCGCCGTGAGAAGGCGCGGTATGCACTGCGCCGGTTCCCTGATCTGTGGTCACGTAGTCAGCCAGCACGCCAAGGATCTGACGATCAAGAAACGGATGCGCAAAGGTGGCAAATTCCAGCTTGCGACCGGGGAAGTGCGCGATCTTGTTCGCGTGGTGCAGCTTGACCGCATCTTTGGTTGCGTTGGCCAGCGCATCAGCAACGATATAGACATCATCGCCTTGTTCCAAAGCGACGTACTCAAGATCGGGATGGAACGCCACAGCCATGGAGGCGGGAAGCGTCCAGGGCGTGGTGGTCCAGATGATGGTGGAAACGTTTTTGGCTGCCAGCGCAGGGTCGATCTTTTCTGGATCGCTGGTGAGGCAGTACTTAACCCACACGCTCGGGCTGGTGTGGTTGCCATACTCAATCTCTGCTTCCGCCAGAGCCGTTTTATCATGGATACACCAATAAACTGGGCGCAGACCTTTGTACACCGCGCCATTTTCCATGAAATCAAAAAGCTGGCGCACGATCACCGACTCATACTGCGCCGTCATGGTGGAGTAAGGGTGCTCCCAACGGCCTAGAATGCCCAGTCGCTTGAACTGATCACGCTGGATGTTGAGATATTTTTCTGCGTACTTCCGGCATTCCCGGCGCACAGCTGAAGCTGGAATTTCCAGCTTCTTGCGGCCCAGTTGCTCATCCACTTTGATTTCAATCGGCAAGCCGTGGCAGTCCCAGCCGGGAACATACGGCGAGTCAAAGCCGGCCATGGTTTTTGACTTAACCACAAAGTCTTTCAGGCACTTGTTTAGAGCGTGTCCTTCATGAATGGCGCCATTGGCGTAAGGTGGACCATCATGCAAGATATAGCCAGGCGCGCCTTTGCGCGATTCGCGAATCTTGGCATAAATCCCCGTTTTCTCCCACCGCTCCAGCCACTTAGGCTCGTTCTGGGGCAGGTTGGCCTTCATAGAGAAGTCCGTTAGAGGAAGATTCAGCGTCTTCTTTAATTCAAGCGGCGCCCGCATTTTTGCTCCGTTTTGCTCCATAAGAGGGAATCTTTCATTATAAACAGTTCACCTAAGTGCCGCCGAAGATCAACACCCCCGCGTTGCCCAACGTGCTCAAATATTTTTCTGGGATTTACAGTCACTTTACAAAACCTGACGCGCAAATTGAATCTAATCAGATTACGCGCCACTTCGAAAATTAATGACGGCAAAGGTGGGGTTTGTTGGTAAACCGTCTCCTCTGAGTGATGGACTGTTGTTGAGTGACCAGGTGCAGGAGAGAAAGTTTCTTCTGGGAAATGCAACTTGTACTTTGGTTTTTTCATCTCCTATTGAGTGAATTCAGACCACATGAAAGTTGTGGCGAAAAGGTGGCTCGGGTCGGACCCATGGCGAATAACGTAATCGTTCCCAATCGCTTTATCAGTCGAGATGTACCTACGTTCCGGGTACCTCAAGTCCACCAATCCATGTTGACCTCTCTGCTCAGGAACATTAAGGAAGCTTTGTTCCCAGAGAAATTACCGCCTTTGCGGCTTACATCACGTCCGGTGGCTGTTGCTGAGATCTGGACGACCAAACGGCGCAAGAAAGCGGCCAGCAGCTCCCTTACGTTGCATGCGATGGCAGTTGCCGGGTTGATTGCGCTTTCAATTTGGGGTGGCCGCATGGCTACCGTAGCCAAGCAGGAAACCCACGTTACCCTGCTGGCTCCGCCACTGTCAGATTATCAGCCTGTAATGAAACCGGCGGTGGCTCCTAAAGTGCTTGCCGGTGGTGGTGGTGGCGGCAATGTAGCCAAGGTCTACGAGAGCAAAGGCCATCTACCCAAGGTCGCGCCACAGCAGCTTGCGCCTCCTACGGTTGAGATCCTGAATAAGAAGCCGAAGCTGGTGGTAGAGGCAACGGTGGTTGCGCCTCCAAATGTGAAATTGCCTGACAATCCCAACATGCCGAACATCGGTAATCCTATGTCTGCGCGGGTAACAGGACCTGCTTCCAATGGCACCGGTACAGGCGGCGGAATTGGTTCCGGCGCCAGCAATGGAATCGGTAGCGGTACTGGGCCAGGCCACGGACCAGGGCAGGGTGGTGGATTTGGTGGCGGAATCTACAAACTCGGCGATATCGGCGTAACCGCGCCGGTAGCCAAGTTCACTCCTGAACCGGACTTCTCAGAGGAAGCTCGCAGGGCCAAATATCAAGGAGTGGTTGTGCTGGCGGCGATCATTGGTCCTGACGGCAGACCGCGTAACATCAGAGTGGTTCGCGCACTGGGTATGGGACTGGACCAGAAAGCTGTAGAGCGCGTAAAAACCTGGTTGTTTGAGCCGGGCAAAAAGAACGGCACGCCCGTTGCCGTCGCCATGAATTTAGAGGTGGATTTCCACTTGTATTGATCGTTGAGTACAACTTGCGTTTATCCACACACGCGAAAAGGAGAGGAAAACCTGCCTCTCCTTTTTGGCTTTTTGGGAGTAACAGCTACCGGCACTCGGCCCTCAGTTCTGCACGAATCATTGGTTAGAAGAGATCATCGGTTCACCCCCGATTGCTGACTGCCAAAAGCTGATAGCTATTTCTGAGTGCTGATAGCGGATTGCTGACTACTGATTCCAGCCTTTGCCTCAATACAGCATTCGCCCGCTGGGATTGGGCTGCCGTGGGGGCATGTTCGTGGATGACCCAGGAAGGTGCAGATACGCTCTGTGGCTTCCGGCGACAAAATGTGTTCAAACTTGCAGGCCTGCTCCGCGACTTCCTTCTCATCGTGGATATGGAAGGTTTGCGTAAAGAGACGCTCTGCCAGGCGGTGTCGGCGGATCACATCCTCTGCGCGTTTGCGTCCTTTTTCCGTGAAGATGATCATGTGATCACCGTGGCCGGCGTATTCATTGGTTGGACGAAATGCCACATGGCAGCGATTGAGCACGCGCTTATGCGTATGCGGTTCCAAGGCATGTTCAGTCAGGTCGACCAAGTCAAGGCTTTTCATGCGTTGGAGCGCCAGTCGCATCGGCAGCGCGCCTTCCACTTCCACCCGGCCAAGCTCTGCCGGTTCGCCATTTTCTGCCAGCACCCATAGCTCTTCCAGGACTTCATCAAACTGCTCTTCGTCAGACATGGAGTAGGTTTCCTGGGCTGCAATCTTGCCGTGATGCAGCTCCAGGCGACGGTCGGCCAGCCGCGCGACAACGGGATCATGCGTCACCATGATGATGGTGCGGCCCTGCGCGTGCATTTCGCGCAGTTTGAGTAGCACCAGCTCTTCATTCTGAGCGTCAAGGTTGCCAGTAGGCTCGTCGGCCAGGATGATTTGCGGATCGTTGATCAGGGCGCGCGCAATGCAGACACGCTGCTGTTCGCCGCCGGAGAGTTGTGAAGGAAGATGGTCAGCGCGGTCTTGTAAACCAACACGGCCAAGCGCGGCCAGGGCTTCGTCCTTATCCGTCATGCTGTGGAAGTATTGCGCCAGCATTACATTTTCAAGCGCCGTGAGATACGGGATCAGGTGAAATTGCTGAAAGATGAAGCCGATCTTTTCCGCTCGGAAGCGGTTCAGCTCTGTGGCAGACATCCTGGAAACGTTTGTGCCATCGATCCAAATTTCGCCGCTGCTAGGCTGGTCCAGGCAGCCCATGAGGTTCACCAGGGTGGATTTGCCGGAGCCGGAAGGACCCATTACAGCCAGCCATTCACCCGGAGCCACCGTGAGTGAGACGTCATCCAGCGCGCGCACCTCTACATTGCTCTGGTAAACACGGCTCACGTTCTTGAGTTCAATCGGCATTATTCTCCTCGCAGGATCGCTGCGGGCTGTATCTGTTGCAATAATTTTAGCGGCGCGGTGGATGTGATCAGCGCCAGAAGCACGCTCCCCAGCAATACCGGCAGCAGAAGCACCGGCTGTGGCGGAATGGCAGCGTCAAAGTTCGCTTTGCCAATCCAGAAAGCAATTGCGCTGCCCAGAATGTATCCTGCGGCGGCGCCAGCCAGCGCAAGCAGAGCGGCTTCTGCGGCAAAGAGAGAGTTTACTGCGCCATTTGAAGCACCAAGTGCTTTCATCACGGCAAAATCGCGGCGGCGTTCCAAAACAGAACTGGTAAACGTGGCCACCATGCAGAGCATGATCAAGACAACTACCACGGCGGAAGCCGCAAAAACGACGGAGCGCGTCTTGCCAACAACCGCACTCTCTGCCTGTGTGATCTGGCGTACAGGTTTAACTTCAACTCCGGGAAGAGAAGAGCTGAGCGAGGCAACAGCAGCTTGGATCTCTTGCGGGCGACCCTCTACGCGAACCAGAGCAGTGCTGGGCTGCACATTGGTTAATTTCTCAAAGTCTGCTAGAGGAAGATAAGCTCGGCTGTCATCGTCTGAACCTGAACGAAAGACGGCCTGCGGGGCGATGGAGGCCGCCGCGCCGCCAAAGCCGATATGCCAGTCGCCTCCATGAGAGAACGATTCTGCCACACGCGCTCCTACCAAAGCGCTCCCTTGATTCAGATCAGTAAAAGACCATGAGGGGTTGAGCCTGCGCAGTTTCTCCAGATCGGCTCCGCCAATGACTACTCTCGCCCCACCTTCGCGCTCGGTTCCAACGGCATAGGCTACGGGCAAAACTTCGCCCCGACTCCCGACTGTTTGATTGATACAGGCGAGTTCATCGCTGGTCAGCGCGCCAGAAGACTTGGTGACAATCACATTAGCGCCAAAGCCACGGAACTCACGGCTGAGTCGACCTTCAAGGTCGGAGTAGATGGTAAGAGCAGCGGTAGCAATTGTGGCAACTACTGCAACCGAGATCAGTGTGGTAAGCGCGCGGTCCTTACGCACCCAGGCGGCCTTGAAAAGCAGGCGCAACAAAAGCTGGCGACGGCTCATGCGTCGCCTCGCAGAACCACGGCTGGATCAAACTGCATGGCCTTGCGTACCGCGCCGGCGCTGCCGAGAGCAGTAACCAACATCGCAACAAAGATCACCACGGCCAGCACTACAGGATGAACAACAATGGTCGAGCCAAAAATGCTGTTCCCGATGCGATGAGCAAGGAATGTGCCGGCTACAAATCCTGCCAGCGCGCCAGTGAGGGCGAGGAAGCTGGCCTCAGTAAGAAAGAGCGCGGCCACTGCCACATTGCTGGCGCCAAGCGATTTCATCAGGCCCACCTCCTGGCGGCGTTCCAGAATGGTAGCTGCCATGGCTGCAGAGACGGCCAGCGCAGCCGCCAGCAATGCTGCCAGCGTAAGGAGCAACATAAGGCCGGAAACACGGGAGAGCACCTTGCCCTGGTTTTGTTCAACCTGGCGGATCTGTTCTACGCGGACGTTAGGCAAGACCTCGCGTATTTGAAAAGCGATGGAGTTGGCATAGGGCGAGCAGTACCAACGGTCGCGCACGGCCGGCGCCATCTTGTTAGGATCCTTGCGGGCAAAAGCGTCTTCCGGCTTGGTAAGCGCGCTTACGGTCACGCGGCGTACTGCATTGGGGAGGCCAAGAATGCTTTGTACGATGTGCAAAGGCGCAACAATAGCCGTGTCCTCAGCCCCGCCGGTATTCAAAATGCCGCTGACACCCAGCGCCTTGCCTCCGATTACAACTTGATCGCCAATAGCAAGCCCGTTCTGCTGTGCCAGCTTGCTGCCCACTAGAATCTCAGGAGGATTGCTGCTGGGCCAGTCAGCATAGTCCTGGGGCCAAACACCTTCCACCTTCCACCACGGGTTCACAATGCGTACGCCGGCAGTGAATTCTTCCTTTCCATATTTCAGCCGCTGCGCAAAGTAAGTACCAATCAGGTCAGCTTTGAACGGGCCGTTCTTGCCGGTGAACGTCTCTTCACTGGAAAGGAATGGCGCGTAGCCTTTGATGTTGTGCCGCCAGAAAGTGCCTTTGATCTTGGCCAGGTCAGATTCGGGGATAAACGCGCCTTCCGTGGCGGGCTTGAGGTTAACGCCGCCGATATTCACATCAAGCGTGTCTTCAATGGGCGTAATCACCAAATTCGCGCCCAGAGTGCGCAACTCCTGGCTGATCTTATCGCCGATATCCGTGCCTACGGCAATCATGGCCGTGGCAATGCTCATGCCAAGTACGATGGCCAGCAGCGCCACGCCTTTGCGCCGCTTTTGCCGCCGGAATGATTCAAACAACAATCGCAGGAACATTATTTTGAAAATTGCCCAATCTGCTTGGCCAGGTCAGTGACAGAGATCACAATTGAATCGCCGTCCTGAGTAGATTCCAGGGGAATAGGATTACAGCCGCCGGCCTGGCCCACGCTCTGCGAGTTAACAGGAGCAGCACAGTTCTTGCAGACGATTCCGCTGCTAGCCTTGTAAAAACCAATGCCGCCACAGATCTGGCAGGCGTCAAAAACAGAAGCTACTTTGCCATCGGGCTTGCGATAAAGAAGGAAACGAACCTGAGTACCATTCACGTTGATGCTGTAGCGCTGCAAGTCACCTTCAGCTAATCCCTTGGTTGAAATCATGACTCTGTCGTTTGTGTCGGCAGCTATAGCGATTGCGGGCGAAATCGCAGCTTCTTTTGCATAAATAAATTCCGCCGTAACCATAAAAATAAAGATGAATGCAGTGATGCAAGCGCTAACGGCCCAGCGGCGTTCGCGCCGCGCTGTCCACTGCTGTTTGCGTTCGTCAGCCTTGCTGACCGCGGGGGCACCTTCTGGCTTGCGCCGGCGATACTCAAGCAGGATCATCAACGCAACCAGCGCCAGCATGGTGACAGGGAAGAAATAATCATTGCGCACGATTGGGCCGATGACCGCCATCTCACGCTTGCTGTTCGGCAGCACTCCGGTTTCAGAAAGCTCATGCGTGCCGGAGATTACCAATTGTGCAGCCACAAAGAAGAGAATGACGGTGGTTACGCGAAAGAACTTGCGCAGGTCGATCCGCACGCTGCCCTTGACGAACATCACGCCGAAGACCACGGCCAGGGCCACGCCGATAAGCGTCCCCAGCAAGCTCATGAGCTCAGTAGAATTGAGAGAGACGCCGGTAAGGATGGCGACGGTTTCAACGCCTTCGCGAAAGACCATCAGGAAGACAAAAGCAAACAGCCCCCATTTGGAACCCTCGCCGGCCAGCGATCCGACTTTGCTCTCAATCTCGCCCTTCAGCTTGCGTGCCGTGCGCATCATGAAAATGACCATGCCGATCACGAAGATCGCCGCAATCAGCATGACCCAGCCCTCAACCTGATCTTGGTTAATGGGGGCATACGATAGAGCGATTGCGCCGGCCACGCTCCCAACCAGGGCCGCAATCAAGGCTGCATAGACGATGCGGCGCAGATCAGGGCGTCCGATTTTGGCCAGATACACCAGGGTAATGCCGACAATGAGCGCGGCTTCTACGCCTTCCCGCAATGTCACCACAAGGGCAGAAAACATGGGCTATCGGTGGTCTAGTTGAAAATGAATTTCAATTTCAATTTCAATTAGAGATTGTACCCAGCTGGAAGTGGCAGAGTCAACAAATTGAAAATGCAGGAGAAACGTGGATTTGGCATATCTATGGCTCCCAGTCTATCAACATGTTGATTCCAGAGCTTCTGGCGAGCATCCTGTTCTGGGAATAGCGCTTCTTATTTTTGTGCCAGGCTTGCAAATCCAGACTTTGACCTCAGCAGATGGGCTGCTGCGCTTGCGCCCGATGTGGGAAGGAATATGTACAGCGGGTCATTTCACGCTCTTTCAAAATTTTGGCCTTAACCTGCTTGTTGCCAGAATGTTCGCCGGCCGAGAACAGCCTTACATCATTTGTGCTGAAGCTTCCTACGGAGCCGTAATCATTCCCGCAGTAGTTCGCCATGCGGGTGCTTCGTTGCGTTTGCTGGGAGACGAGCTATTTGACTATCGTTGCTTTCTTCACCAGGGTGAACCGGGAGTTTTGCGCGCGGCTTTAGCTGTCTTGGCCGAGCGCGGCCTGCCATTGGAGGTTGTGGCCTTAAGAGAAAAAGAAGCCAGCACCTTACCCCAGGAACTGCCGTTGGTCTCCTTTTGTGTCGCGCCGACCACCTCTGGCCGAGAAATTTCGGCAGAACAGTTTGCCCTAAAACACTTGCGACTGGCGCGCAACTTGCGACGCCTGGGCCGTCTTGGGTTTGCGTTGCACAGCTACCAGGGAGACTATCCAGGGTTATTGCGATTTATTTATCAGAAGAAAGCAGCGCAGAGCGTAAGCAGCCTCTTCCACGATCCTTTGCGAATTGAGTTCATGGTGAATGCGGCAACAATACTGCCCAACACGTTTGAGATATTTACTCTTGAAGACGAGGCCTCTATTGTTGCTGCGGTTGTGACACTGCGTGAAGATGGCTGCCGTCGTTTTTATACCGGATGGTTTGCGCCCGAATTGGAGAAACATTCTCCAGCACTCTCCTTGATTTACGAAGTCACGCGGCAATCGCTGGAGGCAGGTCTGGATTGCGATTACATGACAGGTGAGCAGCCGTACAAGCTGAGATTGGCCACGAGTGCGGTGCAACTCTATCGGTTGGGAGCGAGGGCTGAAGAACTCGCAGCGGCAGGCCGAAGTGAGGCAATTCAAGCAGCGTGAGTGACCTGGCCGCGCTAGTCCAAGCTTCCCAGGTGTTTTAAAAATTGTTTGGCTTCGGCCAATTGAGGAAAAAGCTTTTCTTCTTCCTGAAAGGCTGGTGGATGGACAGATCGTCTGCTGCCGCGCAGCTTTACCGGATGACGCAGATGCAACATCTCGTGGTAAACAAGATATTCAATGGCGTAACGTGGCACCACAGCGCGATCAAAGATCCTGCTGACGACAATGGTGTTATGTGCGGCATCGTAATGGCCAAGTCTGCGCAACGCTTGTTTGCCGCTCCATGTCATCTGTGGCCGGGCCATCAGGCCATGAAAGAAGTGCAGGTTTAGCTCATCAAAAACTTCATCCAGGTCGTAGTGCTTGCCCTTTGGGCCTTCAATGCGCTTGCGACCACGTAATTGCCGGATCAAGTGAGACTTTTCTGCCATAACCTTGCTGCCGGTGAACTTGCGATAGCGAGTTGCATGCGCGGAATGAATGGGCTTGCGATACAGCTTGGCAATCAGGATGTGCAGGATGGCGTAAAGCACCTGTTCTGGCACGCCCTCCAGCAGATCAGAAAGACGCACAAAGAGGCGGCCCTGGCGCAGACGGATCGTGTTGTTGATGTTGGCGAAGCGATAGAAACTGACTTCAAACTCCGGTACCGGAGCAATAGGGCGAAGATCGCGATACGCTTGAACAAAGATATGAGAGAGGCTTGAAGTCATCTTTTCATCAGCGTCCTCATGTACGGTGAGGACGCGCTATTGCAGCTTGCCGGAAACGGAGTAGGAAGCGCAGAAAAATTTTACGCGAAAGCCTTTAGCTCAGAGAATCATTTCTTCTTCTTTTCTTCAGGCGCTGACTTCATATAATCGCGGACCACATCCGCGTTTGATTTCAGCGAATCCTGAGCATCCTGCAGGACAAAGCGGAAGTCGGGAAATTCTTTTTTTGTTTGCGGATCATTTTCCGCCGCCGATTGCAAGGCTTTAATCCTTAGGTCAAAGCGTTCATCAGCTTCAAGCAGCTCTTTCAATCCTTTGTGATACTGCTTGGCCGTGTCCTTATCCATGGTGCGCGCTTCATATTGATCAAGATTGTCATTGATCTCGTCCATGATGCTGCTGAAATCCTCCAGCAAATCGTGGATCTGCTTGCCCCGGCCGTTGGCCTGCTTTGGATCAGCGCGCAACTCATCAATCGCTGTCAGCCTGGCCTCAGTGAATTTAATCAATAGCGTGATGCGCCGATAAGGCTCCATGGCCACTTCGCGGAGCTGGTCGGCCTCAGCTTCAGTAAGAGGATCGCGCCGGCGCGCATTGGCGACCAAGCTCACAAGCAGAACCAGCAGGAGTATCTTTGCTGCAGTTTTCATTTTTTTGTTTTCCTCGGAGGAGAAAACATCGCCTCCAGAAGGTCTTCGCCAAACTGTTCCAGCTTTTTCTCAACGGCCTCAACCGCAGGGCGGTCTTCGGCGGCCAGGGTTTTGCGCATGTTTTCCAGGCTGTAGCGGCAGTGCCGCAAATGGATTTCAGTGTCTTTCATCCTTCTTCTGGTTTTGATGGCCAGGTCGTGGGCGCGAGTGGCATATTGCAGAATCTCATCCACGGTGGCATGGGCGCTCACTGATTGGCCGATAGTGAATTGATTGTCAGCCACGGCTACCAGGCGGTCGGCAATTTCTGCACAGATCTTGGCTTGATTGCTGCTTTTGTGCTCAGCTTCAGCTTTAAGCTGGTCAAGGGTCTTTTCTTCGCCACCCGCCGTCAGCAGGGCCAGGATCAGCAATATCAGAATGGAAGCGCTTTTTCGCATCAGTCCGGCAGAATTGCTTTCAGGCGATGCCGCGCCTGAAATTCCTGGTCGGGAAATTTGCCCGCGGCAACCGCCAGGAAATGCTTATAGTTTTCTGCCGCAGGTTTGTACATCCTTAAACTATCGTAAGCCGTGGCCCGAAGAAAGTAGGTACCTGGCGTTTCCGGCTGGAGCTTGGCCCGTGCATCCAGAACGCGGATTACCAGCTCGTAATTCTTATTCTGCTGCGCCGAGTAAGCAAGGTCAAAATATCCGTCGATCAGGCTCGAATTCTGCTGCAGAGCTTTAAGCAGCTCTGTTTGTGCTTCAGGATATTTATGCAAGTGGACCAGAGCCTGGCCGTAGTCAAGATGAAACTGCGCGTCAGCAGGGTTTTGAGCCACCAATCCCTGCAGTAGCTTTGCCGCCCCATCATATTGCTTGGCATCAAGATAGAGCCCGGCCAGCTCACGTGCGAGGCTGGGATCAGGGGCTGAGTTATAAGCCGGCTGCAATGCAGCAATGGCGTCCTGTGTTTTACCTTCGGCCGCCAGCAGCTTGCCTAACTCGATTTGCGCTGCCATGTTGCCGGGGTTCGCGGCCATATATTTGTGCAGCCAAGTCTCAGCATCAGCGTAGCGCTTTTGCTGGATGTAAAGACCCACAAGCCGGCCGATGCCTTCACTGTTGCCTGATTCTGCAAGTTTCAAATACTGCTGTTCAGCCGCGGCAAGATTGCCGGAGTGTTCCGTTAATTTAGCAGCGCCCAGGACCGCATCAGAATTCGCTGGATCAAGCTCAGCAGCTTTTTGATACGCAGCCAGCGCCTCTTGAGGCTGGCTAGCTTCGGTTACCTGCGCCAGTGATAACCATGCGCGGCTCAAAGCCTGTTGCCCTCCGGCAGTCGGCTTGAGAGTAACTGCAATCTTGAGCGCCGCAGCAGCGCCGGAAAAGTTACCTGACTTAGCCAAAGCAAGCCCAAGGTTCTGCTGTGCCTCAAACCACTTTGGACTCAGTTCAGCAGCTTTTCTGTAAGCGGTGATTGAGTCTGCGGTCTGTCCTAAACGGGCCTGCGCGAATCCCAGATCAAACCATGCCTGTGGATTATCGTTCTGCTTGCTGACGAGTGTTTGCAGTTTCTCTTCAGCCTGTTGGTATTGCTGTTTTTGCAGGAGGTCTTCAGCGTCTTTAAGATCGTCCGCAGCACGGTCTGGGGCTGAAGCCGTGGGACGCGGATGCGGCGCGGAGTGAACCTGTGCCACCGTCAACACGGCGCTCCAAGCGAGCAACAATGCCGGGATGGACTTACTTATGACCATTCGAGCCAGAGTTCCCGTTCTTTAAGATGCGTGCCAGCCACTTTCCAGTGTGCGATTTTGCGCATTTTGCCACAGTTTCAGGCGAGCCTGCCACCACCACCTGCCCACCTCGATTGCCTCCTTCAGGGCCCAGATCGATTACCCAATCAGCCACCTTGATGACATCGAGGTTATGTTCTATGACCAGCACGGAGCCGCCCGCGTCGATCAGCTTGCGGAAGGCAGCCAGGAGCTTGCTTACATCGTCAAAATGCAGGCCGGTGGTAGGCTCGTCAAAAATATAGAGTGCGCCTTTGCCGGCGCGGGCCCTCTTGCGCTCTTCTTTTTCTTCCGGCGTGGCAGGATCGAAGCCCTGCGTGCGGCCCGTTGGTACTAAATGAGCCGCTAGCTTCATGCGCTGCGCTTCGCCGCCACTCAAGGTCGTAGCGGATTGTCCAAGGCGCAGATAGCCCAGGCCAACTTCTTCCAACACGCGCAGCTTGTCAGTGATCTTGGGATGTCCGGCGAAGAACTGCAGCGCTTCACGCACGGTGAGGTTCAGGACCTCATGAATATTTTTTCCTTTGTAGTGAATATCAAGGATCGTAGGTTTGTAGCGGGTACCCTTGCATTCTTCGCAAATCAACTCCACATCGGCCAGGAACTGCATTTCAACCGTTACAGTACCGTCGCCCTGGCATGTCTCACATCGGCCGCCAGGTATGTTGAATGAAAAATGGCCGGCGCCAAATCCGCGCTTGTGCGCTTCCGGCAGCGAAGCAAAAACTTCGCGGATGGAATCAAAAGCTTTTATGTACGTTACCGGATTGGAGCGGGGCGTGCGGCCGATTGGACTTTGATCTACAAGGACAACGTCAGCAATATATTGACCGCCGGTGATGCGCTTAAAGCCGCTGGCTGCCGGACCTGGGCCCGCGGTAATACCTTTTTCTGCCGCCAGAGCCTGATAAAGCACGTCATGCACCAGCGTGGATTTACCGGAGCCTGACACGCCGGTGATCGCCACCAGCATGCCCAGCGGAATTTCCAGCGAAAGGTTCTTCAGGTTGTGGGCACGGGCGCCTTCCACGCGGATCATCGGCACGCCCGGCGTACGGCGGCTTTGCGGAATCTGTATGCGCAGGTCCTGGTTCAGGTAGCGTCCCGTGAGCGACTGCGGCATCTTCTTGAGCTGTTCATACGTGGCTGCGGCCATCACACGCCCGCCGTTTTCACCTGCGCCCGGACCAAGATCAAGAATACGATCAGCCGCGCGCATGACCTCGGCATCGTGTTCAACGACAAGAATTGTGTTACCCAAATTCCGAAGCTCGTGCAGGATATCGACCAGGCGCGCGGTATCGCGGCTGTGCAGACCGATGGATGGCTCGTCCAGTACGTAGAGCGCTCCCACAAGCCGCGAACCAAGCGATGTGGCAAGCTGAATGCGCTGCGCTTCGCCGCCGCTAAGCGTAGAGGCCAGGCGGTCAAGCGTTAGATATTCCAGGCCAACATCGTTCAGGAACTTCAACCGTTCCTGAAGCTGCTCAAGAATTTTTCCTGCAATTTCTGTCTGCTCGCGCGAAAGCTTCAGGTCGTTGAAGAACGCTGCTGCGGTTTCCACAGTCATTGCCGTTAGCTCGCGTATGTTCTTGCCTTCAATCTTTACCTGCAGCGCGTCCGCGCGGAGCCTCCCGCCGCCGCATTCTGGGCACTGCGCATAGCCACGATACCGGCTGAGAAAAACCCGCACATGCAGCTTGTATTTTTTCCGCTCCAGCATGGCAAAAAAACCTTGTATGCCGGGGAATTTGCCTTCACCCTCAATCACAAACTGCTGTTGCTCCTGCGTCAGGTCCTGCCAGGGAACATCTAGGGGCACATTGCTCTGCTTGGCAAACTTGCGCAGCTCGCTCTGGAAGGCGCGGTACTTGGGCTTGGTCCAAGGCTCAATTGCGCCTTCGCTGAGTGTCTTGGAAACGTCTGGGATCACCAAGTTCAGGTCAAAATCAATGGTGTTACCAAAGCCCTGGCAGCGCGGACACGCGCCAAATGGATTGTTGAACGAAAACAGCGGCGGCTCCGGCTCCTCATACTTGATGTGGCAGTTTTTGCACTCGAACTTCTGCGAAAAACGCCACTGCTGCAGTTTTTCGCCTTCCCGCGGTGCAGTTTCAAATGCTGTTTCTGCGGCTTCGCGATACCCGGTTTCCACCGCGTCCACAAGGCGCGAACGTTGGTCTGGCGCAACCACCAGGCGATCTGCCAGCACGTAGAGCGGCTTGCTGAAGTCGATATCCAGCAGCGACTCGGGTGTGGAGAACTCAAAGATCTGTCCATTCTGGAAGAGGCGGTTGAAGCCTTTCTTGCGCAGATCGAACAACCGCTCCTTCATGGCGGTAGCAGCAGATTCTGCCAGCGCAGCGGCTTTTGCGCTCTTTCTCCCACGCGGCTTTTTTTCCTGCGGTGCAGGCGCAGCCGAGGTTTGCACAGGGAAGAGAACGTTCAGCCGCGTGCCTTCACCCAGCGCCAGGATCGTTTGCGCGACCTCATCGACAGTATCTTTCTTTACTTCCTGCCCGCAGTTGCGGCAAAACGTGCGGCCTACGCGGGCATAGAGCAGGCGCAGGTAATCGTAGATCTCAGTGGCGGTGGCCACAGTGGAGCGTGGATTGCGCGTGGAGTTTTTCTGCCGGATGGCAATCGCAGGTGCAATGCCGTCAATCAGATCCACATCAGGTTTTTCAATTCGTTCCAGAAATTGCCGCGCATAAGCCGAAAGCGATTCAACATAGCGCCGCTGCCCTTCGGCATAGATCGTGTCAAAGGCCAGAGAAGACTTGCCCGACCCAGAGACCCCGGTCACTACCGTGAGGGAATTGTGCGGCACCTCAAAGTCGATGTTCTTGAGGTTGTGCACCCGCGCCCCGCGGACAATGATGCTTTCGCTTTCCGATATGTTTTGTTTTTCAGCTACGTTTTCAGATACTGCCATTTTGATCCGGTTCGTTCGCGTCCATCGTTCTCTCCGAGAATGGTTGCTGTAAGGGCCGCCTTACAAAGAGCAGCCGTCCAGCGGGGCCTGGAGAGTGAGGCTGAATCCTTTATTGTAATTGTTTTAGGCAAGAGCTGTCAGAGGGCGAACCAGGCCGCTCGCGGACCCCCAAGCTGACGTCATCCACGCGGACGTCAAAGGATGCCTTGCTCCTGGAATGAGTGTGTCAGAATGAAGAGCATGCTCCCCCGGCTCGCGACGATTGGACGCTGCTTCTTCTCCATCACAATGATTGTCTTTGGTTTGCAGCATTGCGTGTATGCAGTTTTTAGAACCGGGCTGGTATTTGGACCGCCATGGATTTTGCGCAGCTCGGTTTTTGTTGCGGTAATCGGCATTGTGCTGGTTTTGACTGGTCTGGGCATCGCCACTGGCTATAAGCCTAGTTTGGCCGGATATGTATTAGCCGGTCTTCTGTTGCTTTACGTTGTGATTATTTACGATCCTCGCATAGCCGCCAACATCCGCAACCCCGGCAATTGGACAAGCGGCGCGGAGCTTCTTTGTATGTGTGGTGCAGCGCTGGTGACGGCTGGAATGGAGCCGCGAACGAACACAAGCGTTCAGGCAACGGGGCCGGGCAAAGCGCCTTTTGCTGAAGTTAGCCGCATCTTGTATGCACTGCCCTTAATTGTCTTTGGCTTACAGCACTTCATGTACGCGCGGTTTGTGGCCACTTTGGTGCCTGCATGGATCCCAGCCCGCCTGTTCTGGGCTTATTTTGTGGGAGCAGCCTTCTTTGCCGCCAGCATCAGCCTTATGGCTAAGATCCAAGCCTTTCTAGCCACAGCGCTGTTGGGACTGATGTTTTTTCTATGGGTTGTCATCGTCCATGTGCCACGTATCGCCTTGGCTTTCCATAACGCAAATGAATGGACGAGCGGCCTTGTGGCCTTGGCGATGTCCGGCGGAGCGCTGTTGCTAACCAATGACCTGTCAAACCGCGCATTAAGGAATCGGGGTAGCGTTTAATGGCGGCGATGGCTCAGCGATCTTTTCTTAAAGACAAAATCCTCCTTCGTCCACAGCCATAGCGCATAATTAGAGATGCTATGGCGGTATCAACCCGACAGACGAATCAGTCCACTTCAGTCGAATCAAAACCGGCTGCAGAAAGTATTTCTGATCAGCAGGCGCAGAACCAAGTCCCGCCGTTTACTGGCTACAATCTCTTTTTGAGCGACCGCACGCTGGTGAAAGCTATAGATCGTGAGGGAGCGGCTTGGGCTCGTGAGCAGATCCGCGAGCTTGGCCAGCTGCTGGGCACAGATGAAGTCCAGCGCTGCGGATTTGATGCGAATGAGAACATTCCTGTGCTGCATACGCACGATCGCTATGGCAATCGCCGGGATGAAGTGGTGTTTCATCCCTCATGGCACAAGTTGATGCGGACATCGGTTGAGCACCGGCTGCACAGCCTGCCCTGGGTGGAAAAAAGAAAAGGCGCGCACGTTGCACGGGCCGTTCTCCTGGTGCTGACTGCTCAGAATGAAGCAGGCCACACTTGTCCTATCTCAATGACTTTTTCCGCTGTAGCAGCGCTGCAGGCTGAACCTGATTTGGCGCGGGAGTGGGAGCCACGGATTCTTTCTCCTGTTTATGATCCCAAATTCGCTCCGGCAACAGAGAAAGCCGGCGTGCTGCTAGGCATGGGTATGACGGAGAAGCAGGGCGGCTCCGATGTTCGGGCAAATATCACGCGCGCGGAGCGCATCGGCAGCTCGCGCGAATACCTGATCACCGGACATAAATGGTTTTGTTCTGCGCCTATGTGTGACGCTTTTCTGGTTCTGGCCCAGGCCGCCAGGGGCCTTTCCTGTTTTTTGCTGCCGCGCTGGACGCACACAGGCGAGCGCAACAAGTTCCACATCCAGCGGCTTAAGGACAAGCTGGGTAACCGATCTAACGCTTCAAGCGAAGTGGAATTTGCTCAATCCTGGGCGCACCTGGTGGGCGAAGAGGGCAGAGGTGTGCAGACCATCATTGAAATGGTAAACCACACCCGGCTTGACTGTGTGATTGCTGCGGCGGCGTTGATGCGGCAAGCGCTAATGCAGGCTGTCCATCATGCCAGCCATCGCCGTGCCTTTGGCAAATTGCTGCTTGAACAACCGCTGATGCGCAACGTCCTTGCCGATCTGGCCCTGGAATCAGAGGCTGCCACGCTGCTTATGGTGCGCCTGGCCAGCTCGTTCGATAAACGTGAGGGCAATGATCGGGAGCGCGCCTTCTGCCGCATTGCCACGGCTATTGCAAAGTATTGGCTGTGCAAACGCGCGCCGGTCCAGGTGGGTGAGGCGCTGGAATGCCTGGGCGGAAATGGCTACGTAGAGGAATCGATTATGCCGCGTCTCTATCGTGAGGCGCCGCTCTATTCAATATGGGAAGGCTCAGGCAACGTGATCTGCCTGGATGTACTGCGCGCCCTGGCCAAGGAGCCCGCCACGAATGAAGCGCTGGTTCAGGAGTTGAAATCCACAGCGGGTGCTGACAAGCGGCTGGACGATTATGTGGCAGGCATCCACAAGCAGCTTAGCGACCAGGCAAGCAACACGTCGCGGCACGACTACGGCGCAACGGAATATGCAGCAAGAGAACTCACAGAAAAGCTCGCCCTGGCATTGCAGGCCTCATTGCTGGTGCGGTATGGCTTGCCCGAGTTTGCTGAGGCGTTCATTACTTCACGGTTGGCGGGCCGGCACGGGCAGACTTTTGGCACGCTGCCGGCAGGTGTGAACGTGGATCGTATTCTGGAGGCGGTGGCTGATCCGTTATCGGCAGAACTTTAAGAGCAACTTTTACTGGAATAAAAAAGTCTTCGCGACCGGCGTTCGATCGCGAAGACCCCACCAAGGAAAGAAAAACAGAAGGTTGCAGAGGTAAGCGAAGGAGCTACGAAAGGGCCTCTGCCGCCTTCTTTGGTTCCCTTACCAGTTAGTGCGCTAGCCTGCGCAATCGTTTCACCAAAATCGAAAAATATTCTGCAGCTTGCAACTACGCATCTGCCCGTATCATCCATTTGCGGCGATCAGGGTAATCAGGATATTGAAGGTCATTTATAATTTTCGGTTTCAAATTGGTGAACTTTACTTGATGTGACCGTCCCAATTTCTGACAAATTCCCGACCCGAGGTTAAGACTAATGAAACAAACTTCGCGGCTTTATCTCCTTGCTTTTCTGGCGTTAGCCAGTTTTTGTTCTGCGTTGGTTGCGCAAGCTCCTGCCAATGATCGCACTGATGAAGCCAAGAAGGCCTACAAAACAGCCATGGAACAGGCTGACCAGAAGATTGACGAAGAGGTAATTGCTCATTCCGAGCTGATGAAAAATCTGGAATACCTGACCACTGAGATTGGGCCGCGCCTGACTGGGACGAAGCAGATGCAGGAAGCCAGCGATTGGACGCTGAAGCGCTTCCACGATTACGGCATCGATGCCCATTTGGAAAGCACAGAGATTCCTCATGCTTACTATCGCGGCAATGATACGGCTGAGATCGTCACTCCTCTTTCACGCCGAATTGGGATTCATGCGCTTGGCTGGAGCAAGGCCACTCCAGGCGAAGTATCTGGCACCGTAACTGTGACGAAGATAGAAAGGCTGGATGACCTTGCAAAATTTAAAGGCAAGCTGAAGGGTGCAATTCTTCTGTTGAACAAGCCCTTAGAGATACCAACCGAGCCAGAGGAAAACGCTTACGATGCCGTGATTCCACCGGAACGGGGGATACCGCATACGCCGCAGATCGGATTCCGGGAAAGAATCAAAATTATGACCCAGATCGCGCAGGAGCAGCCTGCGGCGATCCTGCTTGATAGCGGCAAGACTGACAATCTTTTCAATATGGGCAGCTTCAGCCGCTATGAGCCGACCGCAGTTCCGCTGGCTTTCATTACGCATGAGGATTTCAGCCTGATCTATCGCCTGGCAGAAAAAGGCCCGGTCACCATGAAAGTGCAGCTCACGGGAACGTTTAGCCCCGGGCCTGTGCCGGCGGCGATCACCGTTGGCGAAATTCGCGGCAGTGAATTTCCGGATGAAAGAGTCATCATTGGCGGTCATCTGGACTCATGGGACCTGGGGCAGGGAGCGCTTGATAACGGAACCGGATCGATGGCTGTACTGGAAGCAGCGCGAACGTTGAAAGCCCTGGGCTGGAAACCAAAACGGACAATTACTTTTATTCTGTTCACAGGGGAAGAGCAAGGTGGTGTTGGTGTGGATACTTTTATGAAGAACCACGCAGCTGAAATTCCCAAGATGGATGCCGCGTTGATTCACGATACCGGCACCGGCAAGGTTTTCAGCATCGCCCTGGAAAATCTCTATACAACGGCCCCGTTGATGACAGAAATCTATGAACCTTTACGTGAAGTTTTTGGTCTTCAGCCGTTGAGCACCAGGTATTTTGGATCATCAGATCATGTTGCTTTCCTGCGTGCCGGCGTGCCGGCGTACTTCTGCATTCAAAAACCGGCGCACTATCGCGAGGCCCACCACAGCCAAACGGACACTTTTGACAAGGTGATTCCAAATGAGATCAATGAAGGTGCAGCATTCCTGGCGGCCTGGGCCTGGAACGTCTCAGAGATGCCGGATGCTTTGCCGCACCATGCAGCCACTCCGGCGCGAGGGCCAGAGTAATGCAAGAATCGCTGCAATAGAGAGCAAAGAGCAGAGCGTTAGATTGACTTAACAGGAATGGCGGTTACATCTTCCACCAAGCCGATTTCCTTTTGCACAAACGGCTCAGCGTATTTCACGCCTGCCAGCAGCCCGTAAAAACCTGCCATGGTGGCAACGCGCTCGCGGATTTCTGCATGTGCGGGAAAGTCATTGCGGCCCGCTGCCTGGTCAGTGTATTGCGATTTATAGGCGTAAATGGATTGCAGACGGGTTTCAAACTGCTGGGTTATATCCACAACAAACGTCGGCCGTATGTCATAGTAGAGCGTCGCATAGATGATTTTGAAAGGACGATGCGGGTGGTCCAATAACTCGTCTTCGTGGGCCGCGCTGGCCTTAGGTGATGTTCCAGCCTGCTTTGCAGCTTCCTCACGCAATTGTAATTTGCTCAGCCCGGCAAGAAAGCAGGCTTCATATCCTACGATGGAACAGGTGTAGTGGTCAGGATGGCGGCCTTGCCAATAGGGAAGTATCACCACGCGCGGCCGCTGTTGGCGAATCACGCGTGCGATCTTGAGCCGATTCTCCCAGGTGTTTTCCAGCCGGCCATCAGGAATATCAAGCGCCTGCCGGAAACTCACCCGCAGAATTTTTGCTGCGTCTGCGGCTTCTCGGGCGCGATCATCGGCTGTACCCCGCGTTCCCATCTCGCCCTGGGTAAGATCGAGAATGCCGGTGCGATGGCCAAGCTGGGCCATCTTGAGAAGAGTGCCTCCGCAGGTCTGCTCCACGTCGTCACGATGCGCGGCAATGGCCAGAACATCCAGATGAGGCGTGCTCACTCAAAGTCTCCGGCTTCAATAGTGACGTTTTCGCGCACAATCAACCGGTGAGCGGCCATCTCTTTCACGTGAGGCAGAACGCGGTCAATGTGATCTGCCGTATCGACAAAGGTGAGCACCAGCGGAAGCTTGCCTCCGGCATCAACCAGCGTTGCTGTCTTGACCCGCCCGCGGCCAGTAAATCCGGCGACAGCATGAAGCACCGTTGCGCCGGCAATCTCCTGTTCACGCAGGTACTTGAGCAATTCCAGATGCAGCGGCTTGTGATGCCACTCGTCGGCTTCATTCAGATAGATGGAAATCTGGACGGCAATACGAGGCTGGCTCATTTGTGCAGCTCTATTTCCTCTCAAAAAAAATTCTACACGCTGTGCACTGGACTTCAAATCGCACGTGCTATTGCTGCTCCCACCAGTACCGCACCCAGGCACAGAATGTTATTGGTGAGAATATTGGTCGCAAACAATGCCCAATGACCCTGCTCAAAGTAAGCCATGGTCTCAAAAGCGTAGCTGGAGAAGGTGGTGTACGATCCGCAAAAACCGATCGCTACCAGCAGCCGCCAAAGCGGATCAGCCAGCACACGCTCCGTTGTCCAGACCAGGAAGAAGCCCAGGATCAGGCTGCCGGTTACGTTGATGACCAGCGTTCCATACGGGAAAGAGGCGTCACTAAAACGAGTAATGATCCGGGTAAGGAAATAACGCAGGTTTGCGCCCAAAAGAGCGCCGAGTGAGATCCAGAGATAGGCTTTCCACTCAATCAGAGATCGCATGGCAATGACTCCTTAGTCCATTGTGAGTAGGAGTCATCAGCCGCAATGGGCGGTTAAAGGCGAACTCCATCGCCTAATACAAGTAAATATAACCTGCCCTGCGATATAAGCAAAACCTTGTTGACAACTATTGTATGTCATACAAAACATTGGGTATATATCTTTTCCACAAGTGCACAATAAACTGTGCGTTTTGGCTGAAGCATGTCATCTAAAATATAACGCTAGAACTTGAACGGTTAATTGACCCTCTGCATGGCTCTTCTTGAACAACAGATTAAAGGTCTCACCAGAGACTTGTCCGAAGTTGTTTCCACCCTTTCGGAAGACGCAGCTCCAAAGAGCGTGCACCGCTTGCGCACCACCATCCGCCGAATTGAAAGCCTCATCAGCTATGCCAATCCCGATTTGGGAAAAAAGCTGGAACGGGGTTTGGAGAGGCTGGAAGAGCTGCGGAAGCGGGCAGGGAAAGTTCGCGATATTGACGTGCAAACCAAGCTCTTAGACCAGCTTGGAAATGGCTCAACTGCAAAAGACAGAAAAACACTGGCTGGCCTTCTGGAGAAAAAGCGAGACCGTCAAGTGAAGCGGCTGCGTTCCGCGCTAACCAGACATGGCGGTGACAAGCTTTTCTCGCGGCTGGAGCGAGTTGCAGAAAAGATTGGGACAGGGCTTTTCCGCGATAATCCACCGCTTGCACCTCTGGAAGAAGCGCGCCTGCAGCTAAGCCGCCTGGCTACAGATTTCTCTTCGCATCCGGCAGCTAAAGCGCTCAAGCCAAACCGCCTGCACGAAGCACGCATCCAGCTCAAGAAGATTCGTTATTTGGGGGAGTTGGCTGACGACTCCGGTACGCGAAAGACGTTTCTGGCCCAGCTTAAGGCCGTGCAGGACGACGTGGGTGAATGGCATGACTGGGAGGAACTGACCAAGCTGGCGGAAAAACAGTTTGCTGATCGTGTGGACTGCGCTTTGCTGCGCGAGGTGCGTGCGCTTTTTGCAGCACGGGAATCAGCAGCAGTTTCCGCTGTTACCAGACTGTTTGCAGCGTCCGTTGCGACGGAAAAGAAGCCACCGGCCACAGCTTCATCTCTCCGTTCGTTTGCTCGCCAGGCCTGATAGGCTATGCCTGTCTTTGCCGCGGTTGATATCGGCTCCAATTCGGTGCGACTCAGCATTGCTGAATTGCGCCGTGGACGTCTGATTCCTCTCCATCAGGACCGCGAAGTCACACGCCTGGGTGAAGGCGTTTTTCGCGATGGCAATCTCAGCCCCCAAGCCATGGCCCAGACGCTTAAAGTGCTCCGGCGCTTCCATCGTGCTGTACAAAGCTATGCCGTGGAGCGAACGCGCGTGGTTGCCACCAGCGCGCTACGCGACAGCAATAACGGCCGCCTTTTCGCCGAATGGCTTAAAACCGTTACCGGATGGAAGCTTGAAATCATCACCGGCCTGGAAGAAGGCCGGCTGATTCACCTTGGTGTGCTCGCCAGCCTGCGCACGCCGCCTTCAAGATTGCTTTTGATCGATCTGGGCGGCGGAAGCTGCGAGCTTACATTTTCAGAGAAAGGCCACATCAAGGAGCTGGTCACGCTGCCGTTGGGCGCGGTCCGGTTGACGCAGGAATTTATTCATCATGATCCGCCAAACAAGGATGAACTAAAGCGGTTGCACGGCTTCATTGTGCAGGAGGTAGCACATGTTTCCCGGCAGATTCTGCGGGCAGATGCGCGCTCAGTGATCGCAACTTCTGGCACAGCGGCTGCCCTGGCGGGAGCTGCGCAATCACTCAAGCTGAGACGGGGCGGAGCAGTATCGCAATCGGTTGCTGCCAAATTGGCTAAACGGTTGGCCAAGTTAACAGCGCGGCAGCGCGCAGGCATTAAAGGCATCAATCCTAAGCGCGCGCAGATTATTGTTGCCGGGGCGGCCGTTTATGCGCACGTGCTGCATGCTTGTGGACTGAAGGGCTTTCGATATTCGCCGCTGGGCTTGCGTGACGGCCTGCTGGCGCAGATGGCCGCTGAGTATGACGAGCACACACGCTCGCACCGCCAATTGGAATCTGATCGCCAGGATGTATTGCTTAAGACTGCCAAGCGCTACAAAGTGGACTTGGCAAATGCCATGCAGGTGCGCAAGCTGGCACTTTCATTGTTTGATCAGACGCGGCGTATGCATGGCCTGGATGATGAGTGCCGGGAGTGGATTGCGGCTGCGGCCATGCTGTATGAGGTGGGAATGTACATCAATCCGGTAGGATTGCACCGCCATGCTTATTACGTGATTTCCCGCTCTGAGCTGTTTGGATTCACTCCACTGCAAAGGACGATCATTGCCACGGTCGCGCGCTTTCAAGGAAACTCAAGACCGCAGCTTCGCGATCGCCTGATCAAGGTGCTGCCTGCACAGATGCGTTCAGACGTAATCAGAGCCACAGCTATTCTTCGTGTGGCACGAGCTTTGAATCAGGGCCGTCGCTCTGCAGTGCAGTCGCTTCGCGCCAGCGGGCGCAGCGGAGAGTTGACGGTTGCAGTCAACGCTGGCCGAGGCGGCGCCGACCTGGAATTGTGGGCGGGGAAAAAAGAAGTCCCTTATTTTCGAGAAGTCTTTGGCCGCGAACTTATCTTCAAGCTGGATTGAAGAGAGCGTGCAATCTTGGATGTAACCAGCCATTGCATTGTTCCGTGGCGGCCATTCATCTCCACCTTGGCTACTGCGCCTTTTTTGAAATCAATATGCGCATCGCGGGCGCTGGCGGAGATAGATTTGGCCAGGAACTCCGTAAGGCTGGGGTTGTGGCCTACGACCATGATCGCTTCATATTTTCTGTAGCGCGCCAGCATGGCCTGGAATTGCTCCAGCTTGGCTTCTGGGCGGAGTGCAGTATCCAACTGGACAGCCTGCTCAAATGCCAACTCATTAGCTACCAATGAGGCAGTCTGGCGTGCGCGCTTCAGCGGACTGCTGATGATCTGGTCAACCTGCACATCAACGTTGGCCAACATGCGGCCAATGTAACGGGCCTGGAGAATGCCCTCATCATCCAGGGGACGGCGCTCATCTTTTTGCGGATTGAGCATGCTCTTGCCGGCAGATGCGTGTCTGAGAAAATAAACGATCATAGCTTTTTATCGGTGTACAAGCTGTTTCTTGCGCGCCGTGGTGTGTCCGCGACGGTGAAGTATTGCGGGGGCGGGAATGTCCGCAGCGCTGGCCGTCCCTTCCGCCACGGCAATCAGGAAGTCCTGTGCTGAGAAATCCTTTTGTCCGCGCTTGCGCGGCAGCCGTAAGTACTGGCCATCGCGATCAAGCAAGCGGGCCTTTACGTTGTCAGCCATGTAAGCCGCCAGGATTTCATTTTTCATGCGTTGTTTCAGTGATTCATCCAGAATCGGGCACAGGACTTCAACACGCTCATAGAGATTGCGCGGCATCCAGTCTGCGCTGGAGATATAAATTTCCTCATTGCCACCATTTTCAAAATAGAAAATACGGCTGTGTTCCAACAGCCTGCCTACCACGCTCCGCACCACAATGTTATCGCTCACCCCAGGTACGCCCGGACGCAGAGAGCACATGCCGCGAACCGTAAGATCGATCTTTACCCCTGCTTGCGATGCTCGATAGAGGGCTTCAATCACGTTTTTATCGAGCAGAGCATTCATTTTAGCTAGGATGCGTGCCGGGCGGCCACTGGCGGCATGCTCGGCTTCACGATGGATCTGTGCCAGAGTCGTGGATGCAAGATCAACGGGAGAGATGGCCAGAGGTGCGTAGCTCGAAGCTTCAGAGTAAGCGGTGAGGTAATTGAAAATCGAGTGCACTGCCGAAGTTATTTCAGGCGAACACGTGAGCAGACTTATGTCAGTATAGAAGCGAGCCGTAGCTGGATTGTAGTTTCCTGTGCCGATATGGGCATAACGCCGCGTTACGCCGTCAGGATCATGGCGCACCAGCAGGCAGAGCTTGCAGTGCGTCTTTAGCCCTACCAGACCGTGGTAAACCTGCACGCCTGCATCCTCCAACATGCGGGCCCATTGGATGTTTGAAGCTTCATCAAATCTGGCTTTGAGTTCCAATACTGCCGTGACTTCTTTTTCCGTCGAGGCCGCCGAAATCAAGGCCTCCACAATAGGCGAATCCCGGCTGGTGCGATAAATAGTCTGCTTCAAAGAGATCACATCAGGATCACTGGCTGCGCTTTCAATAAAGTCAACCACTGCGTCAAACGAATCGAACGGATGGTGCAGGAGAATGTCGCGCTTGCGCAGCTCGACAAAAATATTGTTGCTGCTGGGCGGCAGCCGCAGTTCGCGCGCAACAAGAGTCCGGTATTTGAGACCGGGACGTTCCAAATCGTAAAAATTAAACAGACGAGAAAGATTGACCGGGCCTTGCGTATAGAAAATCTGCCAATCTTCCAGTTCAAAAGTTTGTTGCAGGCGTCGCGCAATCTCCGCGCTGGCGCTGGCGTCAATCTCCAGTCGAACAGCGTCACCTTTGCGTCTGCGGTGCAATTCCGTGCGTACAGATTCCAGCAGGTTGCGCGTCTCTTCTTCTTCCAGGTAAAGATTGCTGTTGCGGGTGACGCGAAATGATGCCGCGGAAAGAATGTCGTATCCGCGATACATGCGAGCAGCGTGGTAGATGAGAAGGTCGGCAAGAAAAACAAAATCTACACCGGTTTGCGAGGGCAGGTGCACCAGCCTGGGCAATGCACGGGGAACGGTAATGACCCCCATGTATGTGCCACTAGCACGCCGTTTACGCTTTAACAGCAAAGCAATGCATAATGCCTTGTTCAGGACACGCGGGAATGGGTGTGCCGGATCGACCGTTACCGGCGTAAGCAGCGGATCGACCTCTTTTTCACAATAGGTATCGATGAAGCGTTCCTGATCAGCAGAGAGGTCTTTGAGATCGAGCACGCGAATATTCTCTTTTGCCAGGGCAGGCAGTAGTTTGTTGTTCCAGCACGCATACTGCTCTTCGACAAACTCGTGCGTCTCACGGGCAATCAGTTCACGTTCCTGTTGAGCGGTAAGAGCATCAGGACCGGCATCAATAAACCCTTCTTCAATTCGTTGCAGCAAGCCGGCTACACGGACCTCAAAAAACTCGTCCAGGTTGCTGGCTGAAATGGCAAGAAATTTGACGCGCTCCAGCAGGGGATTGCGGTCGTCGTTTGCTTCTTCCAGGACGCGGCGATTGAATGCCAACCACGAATCTTCGCGATTGATGTAAAGAGACGGATCTGAAACGGAGCGGTTCATGCGCAAAGAAGCATCAGGTTTGGCGCCGTTATTGGAGGACTTACGCCGCAGATCCATTGTAACTTCTCAGGCAGAAGGCATTGCCGGGCACACTAATTACAGACTTAATGTATTACTTTATGTTTATTCCTTATTTGTAATGATGATTCTAGCCTTGCGCATGGTGCCTAACGTCAGCGCCGCGAACCCAAAAGATAACGTCTTCAGCGATATTGGTGGCGTGGTCGGCCACGCGCTCCAGGTTACGGGCCACGATCAGCGTGTCCAGCAGATTTCTGTGATTGCTGGTTGATTTGCCCATGCCTGAATCCACGGTCTCAAAAATTTCGCGGTTCATATTGTCAACCAGGTCGTCACGCTCAAGCACGGTTTGCGCCATATCGACATCGGCGGTCAGGAAAGCATTCAGCGCGTCACGGACCATGCTGATGCTGAGCTGGGCCATGCGCGGGATATCGACGTCAAGCGCCGAGTCCGGCCGCACTGCCAGGTCCATCACGCGCTCAGCGATGTTGACTGCCTGGTCGCCCACGCGTTCAAGATCGGCATTGATCTTGATGCAGGAGATTACAAAGCGCAGATCAACAGCCATGGGCTGCTGCATGGCCAGAAGATCGACGGAAAGCTCGTCCACGTCGCGCTCTGCGGCGTTGATCCTGGACTCATCCCGCAATACGAGTTCGCAAAGGGCAAGATCGCGGTTCTGGTAGGCGCGCACAGCGCGTTCCACGGCCTGCTCCGCCAGGCCGCCCATGGCCAGCAGTTTTTGTTTCAGATCGTCAAGTCCCTGGTGGAACCGTGTACGGCTCATCCGAACCTCCCGGTAATATAGTCTTCCGTACGCTTGTCGGAAGGCTTGGTAAACATGGTCTCAGTCTTATCCAGCTCCACCATGTTGCCCATAAGAAAGAATGCGGTAAAGTCTGCCACGCGCGCTGCCTGTTGCATGTTGTGGGTGACAATGACTACCGTGTATTCCTTCTTCAATTCAAAAATCAGGTCTTCAATTTTAGCGGTTGAAATGGGATCAAGAGCGGAGGCAGGCTCATCCATGAGCAGGACTTCCGGCTCCACGGCCAGGGCACGCGCAATGCAGAGGCGCTGCTGCTGTCCGCCGGAGAGGCTGGCCCCTGACTTTTTTTTCAGATCGTCTTTGACCTCGTCCCAAAGCGCGGCGTGTTTCAGCGAGCGCTCCACCACGTGATCAAGTTCTCGCCGGTTGCGGAAGCCATTCAGCTTGAGCCCGGCGGCGACGTTGTCATAGATCGTCATGGTAGGAAACGGGTTGGGTTTTTGGAAAACCATACCGACGCGGCGGCGGATCCAGACCGGGGAAACGCCTTTGCCATAAACATCCAGGTCGCCGATGGAAACCTTACCTTCCACCCGGGTATCAGGAAGCGTTTCATGCATACGGTTCAGGCAGCGGACAAAGGTGGATTTTCCGCAGCCTGAAGGCCCGATGATGGCTGTGGCTTTTTTGGCCGGAATCTCCATCCCGATATCGAAGAGCGCCTGCTTTGGGCCAAACCAGGCATTCAGCTTCTCTACGTGAATACTGGCATCCATTAGCTGGCCCCCCTGACGGCGCCCCGGCTGGCAATGAACCGGAAAACAATGACGGTAAGCATGATCATAGAAATAAGTACCAGGGCTGCGGTCCAGGCTTGTGCATGGGCCTGGTCATAAGGCATAAGCGCATATAAGTAAATCTGCAGAGGCAGCGCGGCTGTCGGCTGATTGGGATTTACGTTCCAGAACTGGTTTCCGAGAGCGGTAAACAGCAGGGGAGCGGTTTCTCCGGCAATGCGGGCAAAAGCCAGCATGATGCTGGTAACCACGCCTGCGCTCGCCGTTCGCAGAACAACGGAAAGGATGGTGCGCCACTTGGGAATACCAAGTCCAAGCGCGGCTTCACGGATGGATTGCGGCACCAGAAGCAGAACTTCCTCGGTTGTGCGCGAGATGGTGGGAACCATCATGATGCCGAGAGCAACGCTGCCGGCGAGCATGGAAAAATGCTTCTGCACCACCACTACAAGCGCGTATGCGGTAATCCCAATCACAATTGAGGGCACTCCATTCAGCACGTCTGCGGTAAAGCGGACAATGTTTCCCCACTTATTTCGCCCGTACTCCGCCAGAAAGATGCCCGAGCCAATTCCCAGTGGCACGCCAATAATGCTGGCCAAGCTGAGCAGCATGATTGATCCAACAATGGCATTGGCCATGCCGCCACCCTCTTCACCAATCGGTTTGGGAATTTGCGTGAAAAAAGCCCAGTTCAGCTCACCCAAGCCACGGAAGAGCACAGTCCCCAGAATCAAGAAAAGCGGGACCGTAACCACAAGGGCAGCCAGCGTGATTGAGCCCAGCGCAAGCCAGTTGGAAAGCCTGCGCCGCAAAGAGACGGTTCGCAAAGGATTAGGCAAGGGTCCTCGCAGGCATTCCCCGCGTGATAGACCAGACCAATAATCCGGCAAGGGCATTCACAATCAGGGTGATAACGAACAAGACCAGCGCCATTTCCACCAGCGCGCTCAGATAGGTATTTCCTACAGCTTCAGAGAACTCATTTGCGATTACGCTGGCCAGCGTGTATCCGGGAGCAAAGAGAGATTTAGCAATCTCCGGGCGATTGCCGATCACCATGGTCACCGCCATGGTTTCACCCAGGGCGCGTCCCAAGCCAAGGATGATCGCTCCAAAAATTCCTGGGCGGGCGTTGCGCAGGACTGACATCCGCAACATCTCCCATTTAGTAGCGCCCAGGGCGAGGGCCGCTTCGCGTTGTACCCGCGGAACGGCAGTGATGACCTCGCGTGTGATGGAAGCGATGATCGGAAGAATCATGATGGCAATGACTATTCCTGCTGCTAACATGCCCCATCCGTACTTTGGCCCGCTGAAGAGGCCGGTCCAGCCAAAGACCTTGGCCAGGAACGGCTCGACGTGGACACGCAGAAAGGGGGAGAGAACAAAGATGGCCCACAGGCCATAAATCACGCTGGGAATTGCCGCTAGAAGCTCAACCAGCAAAGAGAGAATTCCACGAAGCTGCCGGGGGCAAAGTTCGGTAAGAAAAAGAGCTGTCCCCACCGAGAGCGGAACGGCAATGAGCAAACCCAGGAATGACGAAACAATCGTGCCGTAAATAAATGGCAGCGCGCCAAAATCTTCAGCCACGGGGTCCCAAATTTGCCGAAACAGGAACTTAAGGCCGAACTTACTCATGGAGAGGCGCGATTGCGTAACAAGCTCAAATAAAATCAAGCCCACTACAGCCAGCACAGTGAGAGCACAGAGCACTACAACGCCGCGAAATGCCCTGTCAGCAAAAAAGCTTTCCTTGGCGCCAACCCTGCTCTTGGGCACGACTTTCAATTCTTCATGGGCGGCCGGGGCAGTTTCCGCGGTGGCAGGTTCTTCCGGTTCTTCTGAGGCTTGTGAAGACCTGGGATTAGGCAGGATCTGCATGTTTGGAAGCTAGCAGACGATTGTTAACAGATTGTTAAAAAAAGAGCGCCAGTTGGTAAAACTAGCGCTTTACAGGAGTTAAGGAAGAGATTCTTAAAATGAAAGCGAAGTGAAACGCCAGCCCAATGCAGCCGGCGTTTCATATTCCTCAGGCTGCGTTCGCCCTACTTCCTGGCGGTTTGTCCTTTTACTTTTACTTCTTTAATCCGAGCCTTCACCTTAGCCGCAACGTTCTTGGGTAGAGGTGCGTAGGCGAGCTGTTCTGTCATGGTCTGGCCCTTATCCACCATCCAGTTCAGAAAGTCGACAAACGCTTTTTCTTTGGTGGCGTCAGACCACTCAGCGGGAACCAGCAGCCAGGTGAAGCTGCTGATGGGATAAGCAGTTTTGCCCGGCGCATTGGTAATAGAGACGCGGAAATCATCCGGCATCTCTTTTACTGAGCCGGCGGCAGCCGTTACCGATTCCAGGCTCGCTTTAATAAATACGCCAGCGGCGTTCTGCACGCTGCCGTAGGGCATCTTATTGGAGAGGGCATAAATCAGCTCGACGTAGCCGATGCTGCCTTCCGTCTGCTTCACCATTCCAGAGACACCCTCATTACCTTTGCCACCCAGTCCTACCGGCCAATTTACTGAAGTGCTCTTGCCGACCTTGTCTTTCCATTCCGGGCTGACCTTGCTGAGAAAGTCAGTAAAAATATATGTGGTGCCGCTGCCATCTGAGCGATGGATGACCGCGATGTCTTCATCAGGAAACTTCACTCCGGGATTCGCCTTGGCCAGGCGAGGATCATTCCACTTCTTGATTTTCCCGAGATAAATATCGGCCAACACATCGGGGGCAAACTTTAATTCGCCGCGGACCCCTTCAATGTTGTAAGTGGGCACTACCGCACCGAGCACGGTCGGGATATGGAAGACCTTTTGCGGTGTCTGCGCAAGCTGTTCGTCGGTCATGGGCCCATCACTGGCGCCAAAATCAACTGTCCCGGTCTGGAGCTGCTTGATGCCGCCGCCGCTGCCGATGGATTGATAGTTAATCTGTATGTCGCTATGCGCGTTGTGATACTCGCTGAACCATTTCTGGTAAATGGGGTTAGGAAAGGTTGCGCCCGCGCCGTTAAGGTTGGTCTCAGCACTGCTTACACCCGCCAAAGCGGCGGTGAGCACCAGTGCCATGCAAAGCTTCAGTTTCATTGCTCCTCCTCACGTGTACGAGATGAACGTATCAAAGGAGTGTTAAATGACTGTTAAAACAGAAGAGGATTTGAGAGACGATGGAGTTGAGTGAAAAGTTAGAACTAACGATCAGAAATAAAAAGTGCCAGCTTTAGCAGTCTGTTACGAAACTGACGGCCCGAAACTGACAAAAAGATTGTTTGGGGTTCCAACATCGTTTTTGTTTTTGTGTCAGGGATTATGGGCTGGATTTAGGTTGTCATTGCAGCTACCAACGAGCAGCCAGCACCTTGATCATTCGCTTCAGGTTGTACGCCATCGTGGCAAGGCTGATCTCACTCTGCGCCCCATCCAGACCGCGCAGGAGGAATCGCCCGGATCCCAAGACATGGTATTTCAGTGAGGCGAGCGGATGCTTCACCGTCGATTCGTCGCAAAATGCATCCTCTCCGGTGTAGCTCGTTGCTGCATCCGTTGCAGCGCATCCTTTATGCAGATGACGCGAAGAAATACCGTTTGCTTAAAGTCAATGCATTGGCTTGAGGATGAATAGAATTCAATGAAGGTGCGAACCATGATAGTTGCAAGGACATAGCTATCGATGGGCCACGAAATAAAGAGGGATGCTTTCGGCACCAACGCTAATGTGCACGATGAGGCCGCATGGAGTATCCGGTTACTGTCGCAAGGGAAGCTGGGCCAGCACCGCCCGTTGTTTGGCGATCAGCGATTCAATTCCTTTGGAGGCGAAGTCCATCATCTTCTTGAGCTGCGCTTCATCAAACGGGTGCTGTTCTGCTGTGGCCTGGACCTCAACGATCTTCCGGCCCCCCGTCATGACAAAATTCAGATCAACTTCCGCCTGGGAATCTTCTTCGTAACACAAATCAAGCAAGACCGCTCCCTCGACAATGCCAACACTGATGGCGGCAACAAAATCTCGAATTGGCGCAGCGGAGAGCGTACCTGCTTCAACCAGTTTCTGCATGGCCAGCCCCAGAGCTACAAATGCGCCGGTAATGGAAGCCGTGCGTGTGCCGCCATCGGCCTGGATAACGTCGCAATCCAGCGTAATGGTGCGCTCGCCCAGTTGCTTCAGATCAACTACCGCGCGCATGGCCCGCCCAATTAATCGCTGGATTTCATGCGTGCGTCCGCTCTGCCGGCCTCGGCTGGCCTCGCGCGGGGTGCGGGTCAGGGTGGAGCGCGGCAGCATGGAGTATTCAGCCGTGACCCAGCCCTTGCCCGATCCTTTGATAAAGCCTGGAACGCTTTCGTCAATGGAGGCCGTACAGATGACCTTAGTGTTGCCCACCTCAATCAGCGCGGAGCCTTCTGCGGTGGAGATAAATTCCGGCACAATCTTTACCGGACGCATCTGCTCCGGTGAGCGGTTATCAGAGCGAAAAAAAATGTCTTTGTTATTTTTCAATGTCAACCAACTCAACGTTCTCAATAGCGCAGCCCAGGAATTTTCCTCCCAGCCGCTTGAACTTCTCTACGGAATCAGTAGCGTAACAGCGTAACCCACCGGGCTGCGAGTGCTCATCTTTTTTTCCCAGAAGCTCAACCACTCTGGCCGCCGTGGATTCTGCCGAATCCACAATCTCCACCCGCTGAGGCACCACCCGGCGCAAAAGCGGCCTGAGCAAAGGATAATGCGTGCATCCCAACACCAGAACGTCGGCATCGTGAGCGCCATCGCGAAAGACCTCATCCATATATATATGTGCTACCTGCTCGGTTACAGGATGCTCCACCCATCCTTCTTCCACCAAAGGCACAAAGAGCGGGCAGGCTTTTTCTGTGGCTTCCAGTCCAAGCCGATGCAAAGCCTTCTTATAAGCATGGCTCGCGACGGTGGCCTCGGTTGCGACTACAGCAGCTTTCTTTGATTTGGAAATCGCCGCTGCACGCGATGCGCCCGGTTCTACCACGCCGACCACGGGGACTCTCATGGCTGTGCGAATTTCATCAAAAGCCAGGGCAGTTGCGGTGTTGCAGGCCACCACCAGCATGTCAATCCCATGTTGTTCAAGAAAATGCGCCGCGGAAATGGCATATTTGGCTACAGTACGCACCGACTTAGCGCCATAAGGCAGATGCGCTGTATCGCCAAAGTAGAGATAGCTGGCGCCGGGCAGAACCTGGCGAAGTTCGCGCAGGACAGTAAGGCCGCCAAAGCCGGAGTCAAACACTCCAATACGGGCCCCCGGAATGCGCCGGTTTTGCGTGCTCTGGGGCAGAATCGTGGGGGCCATTCTTATTCAAACTCCTTGGCCAATTCGTGCACGGCGTTGGTTTGGTAGAAAGACATCAGGTCCGCGTGACCCGCCAAGGTCTCACGTTCTTTGCCCTCGACAAGGAATTTTACTTTGTTCACTCCTGGCACGTTCACGGTGAGCGTTTCAATCAGTGAAGCCAGGGTCATCTCTTCCAGCAGGATTCCCGAAGGATGTCCGTCAGCAAACTGCGCGGTGGTATCCACGACTGCTGTGTCATTCCCGATGAAATATACGTCGCGGATATCAGCTCCCTGGGCCAGCGGATGCGGTGAAGGATTCTGCAGGTATTGTGCCAGCACAGCGCGCAGCGTTTCTTTAGCGCGCAAGCCGCGATCCGCAGGCAAAAATGCATCCACCGTGCGCCAGCGCAACGCCTGGTCTCCATCGTAAGCCACCAGGACTTGAATCTGCTGCTGTTTTCCAGTAACTGCTGGCGCAACCGGCGCGTTATCGGCTGCATGCATGGCCATGGCCTCTTCCCGATGGGTAAGATGGATGATGATCAGTCCGCTTATCAAAATAGCGACCAGCACCAGCGCCATTGTGATTTGAAAATGGCGTGGTATCACGGGCGCGCTCCAATCTGTCCGCGTATCTGAGCGATTCCCGTCGCAATTGCTGAAACGATCCCGGCATTTCTCTTGGAGCTCTCCAGCGATTGCAGATCGTCCCCCTCAGGCGCCAGCTCCACAGCGATGGCCGGCACAATAATGTTATTCAAGGGGCGGATTGGAAGTACGAGCGTTGTTACGGTCATGCCTTTCTTACGCAGCTCACTGGTGACTGCCTGGCCCACCGCTTTGCTTCGATCCAGCGCTGCTGCCTGTGCGCTCTCCCAGGGTAGAAAACGCCCAGCGGCGGGTTGCTGTGGATTTGCCAGCAGAGATGTATATACGCGAACACCGTGACCCGGCAAGCCCGCGTGGAGGGCAATGTAAATGCCGGCGCGTTGCTCGTTGGTGATCTCAGCCCGACGTTCCATGGGCACGTCAACGTCTGAGTCGCGCAACATGTGCGATGGGATTCCACGATCATCCAATTCCTTGTGCAGCTCTCGCGCCAGTTTGAGAGTGACGTCTTTTTCCAGCAGCTTGCCGCCGAAATTTGCCCCTTTGTCATAGCCGCCATGGCTGGGATCAATCATGACAAAGAATTCCTGGCCATGCCGCTGATTATCTGTTGCCACTGGTGTGCTCTGTCCCTGGCCCGGTGAAGCCGAAGCAGCGGGCGCGGCCGGCTGTAGAGTGATTGTTTTGCCATCGTCGCTGCGGACAATATTGAGGTGCGCGTTCCCAGTGATGGTCAGAAAGGCTTTGCCGTTTTCTTCAGTGAACGCGAGCGATTGAATAGCTCCCTGGCCAAACTGCTGTTTGTCTCTGTCTGAGATCAGCGGCTCTTTTTTGAAGGTAAGAGTCGTACGGTCAGTGTGAATAAAGAGTCCACGGTCTTCCTCTTGGTTGGCATCCGGATGAACCGGCTGGCTGAAGCTCAAGGTCAGTGAAGGCGTATCTCCGGGTGTGAACGCAGCAGAATAGTGCGCCAGAGCGTTACCCACAAAGAGCCGCCGCGAAGGCTGATGGAGATCCACGCTCACGTTCAACAGGCGCGTGAGCAAAGGTAAGGCGGCGACCATCGGCACCAGCAAGTGCTGGTTCTCCACCAGGGCTTTACCGTCGAGATCGAACTGGTTTCCGCGGATAATGGCTTTGTCTTTGCCTTCCGTCAGCCGCGCTTCAGATTTGTTGAGCAGCACTCTCCATTCTTTGCCCTTCATCCTTGGAGCAGAGGCACCCAGCGGAGACAGCAAATCCGACACAGAGATATAAGGTTTGCCCTGGCGCTCCATTACGGGAAGGGAATAACTGGTTTGTGCGGTGTACACCGTGAGTTGTTCAGGAACAGCACTGGAGATGGTGAGCGGCCAGCAAAAGCCTGCTGCCAGGCCAAGCGTAACAAGCAATTTAGTCCAGCGCATGGATTGTCAGCCCGCTCAAAAGTTTGGGATAAAAATCAGTGGATTTTTGCGGCAGCACTTCACCGGCAAAAGCAATATCACGCACCTGTTCGATCTTTGCGGCGTTCATCAGGAACGCAACATTGGCGCCCTGGCGCACCCAGGAGATTGCCTGGAATGCATCGCGTTCATATTTCACGTGCTCCTGGTTGCGAATCGCTTCCTGCGAAATGCCCAGCACACGTTCCAGCATAATGCTGTGTAGCTGTACCACGTCCAGCTCACGCTGCCGCGCAGAGACCCCTTCCAGCGCGTCTTGAATAGGCCCCTTTTTTGCCTTCAAGAGATATGGCCCTTGCCGGGTCACGGCGACAAAAGCAGTGCCGTTATTTCCGGCCTCGTCCAGCAAAGTTGTCGCACTGCGACTTTCGGTTCGCAAATCGATGCGATCAATATTAAAGAAGCGTTCAGCTCCTTCCAACATGCGCTCGCGGTCAAAGTCCGGCAGCCCGTGCACAATGCGATGAGTCGGCAGGATGACCAGCCCTTTGCTTTCCATGGGAATGAGCGTCATCATCACATATTCGAAAGGAGCATTCGGATCTGCCGTCGCGGCCTGGGACCGGCGTTCATTTCTATAGGCCAGCGCGGTTTCATAGCGATGGTGGCCGTCAGCGATCAGCAGTTTTTTGTCGTGCATTTTGGCCTGAAGTGCCGCGATAATCGCCGGATGGTCGACCCGCCAAAGCCGATGCAACGTCTCAAACTCATCAAGGACTGACGCTTCAGGCTCCTGCTGCATCCTGGCTTCCAACAAGGCCGCAATCTCATTTTGCGGATCGTTATACAACATGAAGATTTGGCCAAAATGCGCCTGGGTGGCACGGAGAAGGTTTAGCCGGTCCTGGCGAGGTTTGGCCAGCGTCTGTTCATGGCGAAAAACAACTCCCACGGCGTAATCATGGATGCGTCCCAGGGCAATCACGCCGCGGCGTTCTGCCAGGTCGCGCGTTCCCGGCATAGTAAAGGTCTGCGCGTAAATGTAGATGGCCGGTTCGGGATCGCGCTTAAGCAGGCCCCCGGAGCGCCAGTCATGCAGATACTCGGCGGCACGTGTATAGACGTTGAACGAATCAGTATCGGTCTCCCCGGCTTTGCCCAGGATGATGCGTACCAGGTTATGCGGGCTTCTCTCGTAATATTTCGCCTGCATTTCCGGGGTAATTTTGTCATACGGCTGGGTAAGCACGTCATCCAGTTTTACCTGGTGGGGGTCATAGCGAAGCGCTCTGAATGGGATGATTTCAGCCATGGATGGACGATGGACAACAGCTTATTGCATTCTATCAAGCATGGCGGGTAAACCCCTTCGCCCAGCGGAGACATCTAAGTTCTTTGAACGACGGCCGATATGGGCGGGACGAACTACCCGGGCTAAGTTACCTGTATTAAGTCCAGCGCGGCTGTGATAACATCGCCTGAAAAGAGGTTCCATATGACCCGCTCCGAACGCCGCGGATATGGTACATGCCGTTCCCCCGAGCTCTCTTTTAAGGCGTCGCAACGCACGGCGCTAGGCCTTTGTGCGTTGGCGTTGTTGCTGATTTTTGCCTTCACTCTTTCTGCCAGTGCTCAGGACGTGAACGTCCATATCCAGCCCAGACCACCCGTTGATACCCCCCAACCCGGTGCCAAAGACCCCGCGGTAAAAGAGGCTGAGTCTGACTTTAAGAACCACACCAAGCCGATGCAGGTTGACGTAAATCTGGTGCTGGTGAACGTGACCGTCACAGATGACTGGAACCGCATTGTCACCGGCCTGGAAAAGGACAATTTCTCTGTCCTGGAAGGCAGCCAGGTACAGGAAGTACGCCATTTTTCCAGTGAAGACGCTCCCATCTCTTTGGGCGTGATTTTTGACATGAGCGGGAGCATGAGTGACAAGATTGCCAAGGCTCGCGAGGCCGTGATTGAATTCTTTAAGACGGCCAATCCTCAGGACGAGTTCTTCATGATCACCTTTAATGATCGTCCCGAACTGAGCGCGGATTTCACCAAGTCTGTGGATGATATCCAGGGCAAGCTGATTTATACGGTGCCACGGGGCAGTACCGCCCTGCTGGATGCGATCTATATGGGCATAAGCAAGATGAAGGACGCCCGCAACAGCAAAAAGGCCCTGTTGATCATTTCTGATGGTGGCGATAATCACAGCCGATATACGGAAAACGAGATCAAGGCACTGGTAAAAGAGGCCGATGTGCAAATCTATTCCATCGGTATTTTCAGCCAGTCGCCTATCCAGCCAGAAGAGATCAATGGGCCATCGCTACTGACCGAAATCTCCCAGGTAACCGGTGGACGTATGTTCACGATCAGTAATCCCAACGAACTGGCCGATGTGGCTACTAAGATTGGAATAGAGCTGCGCAACCAATATGTGCTCGGATACCGTCCAAACAACAAGAATAAGGACGGCCGCTGGCGCAAGATTAAGGTAAAGCTCAATCCGCCAAAGGGTCTGCCGCATCTAAACGTATATGCCAGAGCGGGATACTATGCACCTTCGCAATAAACAGGTAGTAGGGGCCCTATCACTTTTGCTGCTGATTTCAGCCTTTTTCGTAAAGGCCCAGGCGCAGTCCAGCCAACCAAAGTCGCAACAAGGGACGCAGAGCATTCAACCAACGCCGCTCCCGCCAGATGTTGATCCCAATGATCCTGCGCTACCCGTGTGGGAAAAGCCAGCCCAGCCGCCTGCATCTGCGAATACTGCAAAGCCTGGCGCCACCGGCAATGCTTCAGCAAACCCGCCCGGCAAGACAGGGGAAGCGCCGATTTCTGAAGGGTCGATTGGCGAGGTAACCCGCGACGCCAAAGGCGAATTCACTTACCGCAGCCTGGTGAATGAAGTTACGCTTTCAGCCACCGTGCTCGACGCCAAGCGCCACCTGGTTACCAATCTTGATCGTGCCAATTTTGTTGTCTACGAGGATGGGCAGCCACAGAACATCACTTCGTTTATCCGCAAAGACATTCCTGTTTCCATTGGCATTGTTGTGGACAATTCCGGCTCCATGCGCACCAAACGCGCCGCGCTGACGAAAGCCGTGCTTAACCTGATTCAGGCAAGCAATCCTCAGGATGAAGTATTCGTTGTGAACTTTAATGATGATCCCTACCTGGACCAGGATTTCACCAGCAAAACCGACCTATTACGGGAAGCCATGGATCGCGTTGATTCACGCGGCGGCACAGCTCTTTATGACGCTGTAATCGCCTCCGCTGATCATCTGGCCAAAGGCGCCAAGAGAGAGAAGAAAGTGCTGCTGGTAGTGACTGATGGCGTTGATAACGAAAGCCGGGAATCGCTGGAGAGCGCCATTCGATCTGTGCAGAGTGATAGCGGGCCAACCATCTATTCCATTGGCATTCTGGGCGATGAGCCGGGCACCAAACGGGCCAAGCGAGCGCTGCAAGCCCTTTCTGATCAGACTGGGGGCGTGGCTTTCTTTCCCAAAGATCTGCAAGAGGTAGACGAGATCAGCTCGGAAGTGGCGCGCGATATTCGCAACCAATACAGCATCACTTATAAGCCTACGAATCCGCGCAGCAACGGCGGATACCGCAAGGTGCATGTTGAAGCTCATGCTTCCGGGTATAAAGACCTGCAAGTCCGTACTCGCGATGGCTACTTTGCCGACGAAAAACACACGGCATCGACGAAACAGTAAATTGAAGATTGGAAACTTTTACTAACAGGAAACCCGAGAAGCCTATTTCACCATTGCAGAACTCGAGCGTCGCTTTGTAGCTGCTTTAGGCGCATGAATGCGAGCACTGTCAGCACGCTAAAGATAGTCGCTTGCGTAACATGTAACCAGAACCAACCATCTGCATAGCCTGTTGATACCAGCTTTCGCGTTGCATCCTTTGGCCACACCAGGAGAAAGAATGTGATGTCAGCAGCCATGTGAACAGGAATCACAGGCAGAATAGAATTGTTCAGGTATGCCATTGTTCCAAATGTGAGCCCGACCAGAAAGTACACCAGCAATTTGGGCAAAGTCACGCCTTGCGACACGTGCGCGACCGCAAACACCACTGAGGATAAGATCACCGCTGTGACAGGGGAAAACTCCCTCTCCACAATGGTTTGTAGATATCCCCTAATAGAGCTTTCTTCGGTAATCGGCGCCAGCAAGGATGCGCCGGCGATGATTGCTGCGGTAAAGAGGCCCGAAGAAGTAAAGTTCTGCGGAAGCAGGCGGTTTGGCGGTGTGGGAAACAATTGGAAGAATACAATCCAAATTCCTGACAACGCAGTAATCGCCAGTGCGCCAGTCAGGGCTGTCCAGCCGAAGCGAGTGCGGCTTACCGGATTGGCGCGCCTCAGACGGCGGCGTTTTTCAGCTGTGCTTTGCGGCCACCCTTTCCCACCCAGATAATTCCAAAGCAGCCACAGTACTACCAACAATGCCGGGAAGCACCACGGAAATGACGGGCTGGTCTTCAAGTTCACAAGGATTAAAGCGCCCCAGATCGCCCCAGCGACCGCGATGATAATGAGGGCTAGCAGACTGTATCCCGCGAATAGAGCAACCTTTCGTTGCATTTCTGACCGCCTCAGGCGTTTGCACGAAATTATAATGAATAAGGGCTTGGAGTCGTTAAGAGGATTGCTCGAAGCCCGTTTGACCGCATCACGCTTCCTCCCGTACTCTAAAAAGTTTGCTATGCCTCGTCCGCGAATAGCTGAAAACATTACCGAGCTGGTCGGCCAGACACCGCTCCTGCATTTCCACCACATTGTTCCCGCGCAGGCGGCTGACGTCTTTGCCAAGCTGGAATACCTGAATCCGGGGGGCAGCGTGAAAGACCGCGCTGCGATCGGCATTATCAGGAAAGCCGAAGAGCAGGGGCGGCTGAAACCCGGTGGAACGATTGTGGAAGCCACGGCAGGGAACACCGGCATCGGCCTGGCGCTAATCGGCATCAACAAGGGCTATCGCGTGGTACTCTGCGTGCCGGAAAAATTTGCTGAGGAAAAAGTAAAGATCATGCGTGCTCTGGGCGCTGAGGTCCACCGCACGCCGGACGAAGCGGGGATGCAAGGCGCCATCCAGAAAGCTAAGGATCTCGCCGCCAATATCTCCGGTTCATTTACCGCCCTCCAATTTGAAAATCCCGCCAACCCTGACTTTCACTATCAAACTACCGCTGCGGAAATCTTTGACCAGATGGAAGGTAAGCTGGATGCAGTGGTAATCGGCGTAGGCACCGGTGGCACTTTTACCGGTGTGGCGCGATTCATGAAAGATAAGCTCAAGCACGTCCACTGTGCTGCCGTGGAAACGCAAGGATCAGTTCTGGGCGGAGGGCCAAAAGGGTCGCATAAAGTAGAAGGGATAGGTTCCAGCTTTATTCCTCAAACGTTTGATCCCAAGGTGTGCGACGAAATCATTAAGGTCAATGACAAAGACGCATTTGATACTGTCCTGAATCTGGCCCGGTTGGAGGGTGTTTTGGGTGGATCAAGCGCCGGCGCCAATGTTTTTGCTGCGCTTCAGGTGGCCAAAAAGCTTGGTGCCGGAAAGCGTGTGGTGACCGTGATTCCCGATTCGGCAGAGCGCTACATGTCAAAAAAGATATTTGAAGGCGGAGAATAGTTTGAAAATCAGAACATCATGAAAAAGAAACCACTGTATTCCGGCTTCGGCACAAAGGCGATCCATCTTGGCCAGGAGCCCGATCCAGAGACTGGCTCTGTGGTCGTGCCGATATATCCTACCTCCACCTTTGCGCAGCAAGAACTGGGCAAGCATAAAGGATACGAATACGCTCGCGTTTCCAATCCCACGCGAACGCGGCTTGAGCAGAACCTGGCGGCGCTCGAAAACGCAGCTACCGCGCATGTGTTTTCCAGCGGCATGGCAGCAGTTACGGCATTGACGCAATGCTTTCTCAAGCAGGGCGATCACCTGATCTGCGGCCACAACGTTTACGGTGGCGTTCCTCGCCTATTCAACCAGGTACTGGCCAACTATGGCATTAAGTTCAGCTACGTTGATACTTCTGACCTTGACGCGGTAAGGAAGGCCATGCGCCGCAATACCCGGATTATCTGGGTGGAAACACCCACCAATCCGCTCATGGTGCTCACGGACATTAAGGAAGTGGCAAAGATCGCTCACGCCGGTCGAGCAGAGCTTGTGGTGGATAACACTTTCATGTCGCCTTACTTCCAGCGCCCGCTCGATCTCGATGCTGATATGGTGATGCACTCCACCACCAAATTTCTCAACGGCCACAGCGACGGTTTGGGAGGCGTAATTGCTGCAACCAAGCCCATCCATGCGGAAAAACTGGCTTTTATGCAGAAGACCGCCGGGGCGATACTCTCGCCATTTGAGTGCTGGCTGGTGCTGCGCGGCGTAAAGACGCTGGCCGTGCGCATGGAGAAGCATGATGCGAACGGCCGGACAGTCGCTGAGTTCCTGCGCCGCCATCGTAAGGTGAAGAGAGTACTCTATCCGGGATTTTCCGATCATCCGCAGCATGCGCTGGCTAAACGGCAAATGAGCGGCTTCGGATCGATGATTACCTTTGAGACCGGGTCTCTGAGCAACGCCAAGAAAATGTTGGCACGGGTGCGCGTATGCACGCTGGGTGAATCTCTGGGCGGGGTTGAAACGCTAATCTCGCATCCGGCAACCATGACGCACGCAGCGCTCGGAGAGAAGGGAAGAAAAGCAATTGGATTGACCGACGGCATGGTGCGAATTTCGGTAGGTATTGAAGATGTGGATGATCTGCTGGCTGATCTAGACCAGGCTTTGGCAGCGATCTAAATGAACAGGCAAGGGCACATACGCACACACAGATCCGGGTTGCGCTGTCAGTCTGTATTTTTCGCCAGCCAATCCAGAAAGGCCTTGTCTCCTTCAGCAACTTCCAGCATGATGCATTCCGGTAGCTCGTAGGAATGCAATTCCTCAATTGCGTCACGCACACGCTCAAAAGCATCGCTTCTGGTCTTGATCAACAGGAGCCACTCTTCAGCCGCTTCCACTTGGTCCTTCCAGCGATACACAGATTCAATTCGCGGAACAATGTTCACGCACGTTGCCAGACGGCGCTCAACCAGCGCGTGCGCAATCTTTTTTGCTTCTTCTGCAGAACCAGCGGTGGTCAACACCACGCACATTTGAATCATGGGGAAACTCCAGCGGAGAAAAGTGTATCAATTGTAGGGAAGAAGTACCGACCGGTTACATTCTTGGAAAAAGACGGAAATCATTGCCGGGCTACAGTGCTGCGAAGCTGTGGATCGGTGGAAAAAATCAATTGGAGAACCGATCAAAGATTTATTTGGCAAAGTTGGTTCCTTTTATCCGCATGAGAGAACTTCCGCTTGACGCCGGAAGTGAAAGCGAAGTTCACTAGTAAGTTCTAGTAAGTTGAAGAATGATCCGGCAGAGTTTCTGGTCGTAGGGGAAAGCAGCGGTGCGTACGTACGGGTGAAGCAGGTTTTGGACGATGGCTCATGGGTTTGCTGTCGCATGTTGGGCAGAGAGCCGGTCGTCCGTGTTTATTCTGCGGCGAAGACGGAGCGGATCTGCAAAAGTTGGCTGCGGCTGCCCGCAGTGGATAGAAAACCAGGGAGTGCATGGATACATCGATCCAAAATGTCCAAGAACAGGTTCACGGTTGGCGGCGCAGGCTGACCACGCCTGTCATCGCCATACTGCTTGTCTTTGCGGCTTACTACGTCGTATTCAGCGCCAATGGCCTGTTGGTTTATCGGCAAAAACGCCACGAATCGCGTGATCTGGATCAACAGATCAAGACCCTGCAGCAGCAAAATGAGGCCATGCAGCAGGAAATTAAAGCTTTAAAGACTGACCCGCAAACTATTGAAAAAGAAGCAAGGGAGCATCTTCGATATACCCGCCCTGGGGAAGTAGTTTTTACCCTGCCTACCACCCCGGCAACGCCTGCCAAAGAAAAGAAAAGCGATGCAAATTCAAGAGAGAGAAGCCCTCTGAGATAGTTTGCACCAACTGTTGTAACCTATTTTGTTGAGCGCACTCAGTAGTCTCAACAAAGAGAGCTATTCTCTGACCGTTTTACCGGTCACAAAATCCTCTGAGGAGATAAAACTCATAATGAAGAAAATCATGTCGATGTTGCTCACAGCAGTTTTTCTGATTTCAGTTTCCGCGGTCTCGTTTGCGGCCCCCAAATCCACCAAGATGAACGGCTGGGTCAGCGATGAGAAGTGCGGAGCCAAGGACATCAACAATGCCGATTGTGCCAAGAAGTGCGCTGAAGCCGGCTCCAAGCTTGTTTTTGTATCGGAAAAAGACAAGAGCGTACTGAATGTCGATAACCAGGACGCCCTTAAAGGTCATGAAGGCCACCACGTGAGAGTTACCGGAACAGTGGATAACGGCACGCTCCACGTAACGAATGTCTCCATGCTCAAACAAGCACCTGAAAAGAAATAGCGGTTCTCAACACCGTTTCTTTATTTTGAATTTAAGGCGGTCCTTGCTGGCCGCCTTTCAATTTGCCCTGCTTACGTTACTTTAGTGCCTGCTTTATTCCTTAGAATCGCTGGTTGGAAATCCAGCAAAACAGGTTATTATGGCCATATAATGCTCCGGGTATTCGGGTTTAACCGCAACTTAATTTGGGGATGGCTTTGTGCCGCCTCGCTGGTTCTTTTATTAGTTATTTCCGGCTGTGTGATCTCACCCAGGAGAACCCTTGGCGGTGGCGGCGGTACGCCAACCCCTACCCCAACTCCCACGGGGAGTCCCACGCCCACTCCTACACCCAGCGGCACTCCGCAGGGCAAGCTTTACGTCTCCAATGCAGGCGATAATTCTATTGTGCGGTTTGATCAGGCGCTTACGGCCAGCGGAAACATTGTCCCCGGTGCAAAAATCTCCGGAACGAATAGCCAACTCAATGCGCCGGCTTTTATCTTTCTTGATACCGCAGCCGACAGGCTGTACGTGGCCAATAATGGAGATCTTTCCATCCTGATTTTTGACAACATCAGCACCAAGAGCGGAAATGTTGCACCGGAGAGGACCATTAGCGGCTCTAATACCTTGCTGAGTTCTCCAACCGATGTATCCTTGGACAAGGGACGCGATCTGCTTTACGTGGCAGACGACACTAACATCGAGGTCTTTTCCTCAGCCTCTACCGCTACGTCAAATATTGCGCCAGCGCGCTCTCTTGACGCGCAGTTTCACGTCTCAGCGATTTTTATTGATGGAACCAATGACCGCCTTTACGCGGCAGACGACGCAAATAATGCCATTGCAGTCTATGACAATGCCAGCGCACTGGCCACCGGCCCCATTACCGCCACCCGCACGATTCAAGGCGCAGCCACGCATTTGGCCACACCTGATGGGATTCAGATTGATGGCGGAGGAAGACTGGTGGTGAGCAACGCTTCAACTTCAGCCCCCAGCATCACCATTTACAATAGCGCTGCTACGGCCAATGGAAACCTTGCTCCCTCTGCCGAAATTTCTGGCAGCAACACAGGGTTTGGCGTTCCAAGCCAAAGTGCGATTGATACCACTGGCTCAGGAACGCTGTACAACGCCGATCCGGGCATCGGCCGCGTTGCCATCTTCAGCAATCTCAGCTCTTCCACGGGAAACATTGCGCCTAACCGAATTATTTTTGGTCCAGGCACCACTCTCACTGTTGCTGGAGCGCCCCATGGCGTTGCTCTGGATCGAACACGTTAGTCCTGCTGGCTTTTAACGAACAACGCCTTGTAGCGGTGAACTGGCTGTAGCATAAAGCTTTTTCTGCATTCTGCCGGCAAGATAGGCCTGCCGCCCAGCGATGATCGCATGTTTCATGGCCTCCGCCATCAGAACCGGGTTTTCAGCATGCGCGATACCGGAGTTCATCAGCACGGCATCAGCGCCAAGCTCCATGGCGATGGCCGCATCTGAAGCTGTGCCAACACCGGCATCCACGATCAGTGGAACTTCAGAGATCATCTCCCGCAGGATCTGGATATTGGCCGAATTCTGAATGCCCATGCCACTGCCAATGGGTGCGCCCAAAGGCATAATGGCGCTGGCGCCGGCATCGATCAACTTTTTAGCAACCACAATGTCATCAGAGGTATAGGGAAGAACTGTAAACCCTTCCTTCACTAAAATTCGGGTGGCTTCAACCGTTGCCTGTACGTCGGGATAGAGCGTTCTTTGGTCGCCGATCACCTCAATTTTCACCCAATCAGAGAGTCCCACTTCACGCCCTAGCCGTGCTGCACGAACGGCTTCGTCTGCTGTATAGCAACCTGCGGTGTTGGGCAGCAGAAAGTATTTTTGCGGATCAATAAAGTCGAGCAGCGACTCTTTGCTGCGGTCAAGGTTCACGCGGCGGACAGCTACCGTAACCATCTCCGCTCCGCTGGCCTCAATGGCGCGCGCCGTTTCATGCCCTGATTTGTATTTGCCTGTGCCGACGATGAGGCGCGAGCGAAATTGCCGCCCGGCAATGATGAGAGGATCCATGAACTCTATTGTAATGAATTTTGACGCGCTAGATTGGAACGTTATCCCACCGGCGCGGTCTCAAGGGGATGCGGTTCCTGGTAGATTTGCTCGATCTGCTGCTTATATTTGGCTTCAATAACGCGGCGTTTGAGCTTTAGCGTTGGTGTGATCTCCCCACCGGCAACGGTGAATTCATCCGGCACTACCAGGATTTTCTTGATGGTCTCAAAATGCGCCAGCTTTTTGTTCAAGTCTTCAATAATCCCGCGATAGAGTTCGCGCACCTTCTCTGAGTTCACAAGCTCTTGCCGCGAACTGAAGGTAACACCATTGGCCTTGGCCCAATCTTCCAGAAGAGGGAAGTGCGGTGAGATGATCACGGAAGCATATTTTCGCTTGTCACCAATCACGGCGGCCTGCGCAATCAGAACGTTCATTTTCAGCGCATTTTCAATTGGCTGCGGGGCAATAAACTTTCCCCCAGAGGTCTTGATCAGGTCTTTCTTGCGATCAGTAATATAGAGAAAGCCGTCGCTATCAAGTTCGCCGACGTCCCCGGTCTTGAACCAGCCATCGGTAAAAGAGGCGCGTGTCTCTTCCGGCATCTCCCAATAGCCTTTAAAGACAGTTGGACCTTTCACCAGGATCTCTCCGTCCTCTGCGATTTTTAATTGCAATCCTTCATTTACCTTGCCCACGGAGCCAATCCTGAACTCACCCGGGCGATTGACGGAGAGAGTAGGAGAAGTTTCCGTCAGTCCGTAGCCTTCCATGATGGGGATCCCGACCGAGCAAAACCATTCTGCCATGTCCTTGCCCAAAGGCGCCCCGCCGGAGAAATAGCCGCGGCTGCGTCCACCAAATCCCTGGCGAATCTTTTCAAAGACCAGCTTATTTGCCAGCTTCCAGGACGCGCTTTTGGGTGTTTCACCGCGAGCGATTTCCTCTTTGTGCCCTTCGCCCACATGCACGGCCCAGTCAAAGATCTTGCGTTTCAGCCCATGGCCTGCACGGCGCTCGGCTTCCTGGCGGATTTTCTCATAAACGCGGGGCACGGCAATGATGATGGTGGGCTTGGCTTCCTGCAGCATCTGCGGTAACTGGTCAAAGTTCGCACAGTAAACAATGGTGACGCCGTCCAGGTAGCAAATGTAATCCACATGGCGGGCTGTAACGTGCGAGAGAGGCAGAAAGGAAAGATAAACGTCGCCTTCCTCCCACTCAGACTTTTTGCTGGCTGTGAGCGCGCATGAGGTCAGATTACCATGGCTCAGCATCACCCCTTTTGATGTGCCTGTGGTTCCTGAGGTATAGATCAGAGTGGCCAGGTCGTCCGGCTGGATCTGATGGGCAAGCTCATCAAATTTCCGGTCAGGATCATTTGACGCCCCTTCCAGCAGCGACCACATGCGAACCACATTTAGGTCCGCAACATCATCCATCACAACAATTTTTTCCAGCGCCGTCTGTGCCTGAATCGATTGAATCTTACGCAGTTGCTCCAGCGTAGATACAAAGATCACGCGCGCACCTGAGTTTTTTAACAGATATAGAGTTTGCTCTGCAGTGAGGGTGGTATAGATGGGAACGTCAGCTATGCCGCTGGTGGCGCAGGCAAAATCAGCGATCATCCATTCCGGACGATTTTCGCTCAGAATAGCGACTCGGTCACCCTTTTTGATGCCCCATTGCTTTAGAACGTGCGCCAGAGCAACCACATATCCATATAACTGGCGGGATGAGATGACCTGCCAACCCGTGCTGCGCTTGAACATGACGTGGCGCTCCAGATCATGCACGACAGCAGCGTAAAAGATATCGACCAGGGTCCTGGGTTCCATAACTTACGAGCCTGTTTCCACTCCTCTCAAGACAATGGCCACCACCGAATCAGTCAGGCTGGAAAGGTGATAGTCGCGATCACGATCACGCTCGGAGAGGATCCACGTGGTTACTATCTCATCCACAGCGCCAAAGAAGCAATGCGCCGCTATGGTTACGGAAATATCGGCGCGGAAGACCCCTGCTTCCTGGCCTTCATGCAAAACGCCCTTGATTACATCAAAGTATTCAACCAGCAGGTTGTGCGAGAACTGTCCTAAAAACTTGGCGCTATGCCGCAGTTCGGTTTGGAAAACGATGGCCAGACTGCGATTAGATCCGAGAGCTTCCAGGTGCAGAAACGCCATACGACGCAGCTTTTCTCGTGGGTCAGGCACCTGGTCCAGTGACGAGCGTGCGCGCTGGATGAAGCGATGAAACGCGGAATCAATGGCCGCCATCAGTAGCTCATCTTTGTTCTTGAAATAGAGGTAGATTGTGCCATCTGCCACCCCGGCGCGGTCCGCAATCTCAGCTACCCGGGAGTGAAAAAAACCATGCTCTGCAATCACTTCAATCGCAGCATCAAGAATGCGTTGGTGTTTATCTGAAGCGCCGTTCATTGGCCGGGCAGCAGTTTGTGAGGACCGTTTAGGCATGAGAGAAGCCTTGAATTTACTTGGATTTGCAGGCCAGCGCAACCGGAATCTATGAGCACACACGCGTTTGGCAAATGCCGCGACCTATTGGCGGAAAATCAGAGCGGTCCTGCGTTTTTTCCGTACCACTCCAGAAAAGATCGAAAAGCGTTGCCGCGATGGCTGTGCTCTCGTTTTTGCTCCAGAGAGAGTTCGGCAAAAGTGCGGTCCAGGGCGGGGAAGTAGAACAGCGGGTCATATCCAAAGCCCTGAGTGCCACGCGGGACGGTAAGCAATTCTCCCTGGACCTGGCCGGTAAATGTGGCCAACGTGGCACCATTACGGGCCAAAGCGATCACAGACACATATTTACCTGCAAATTTTCCCTTGGGCAAACGTTCCAACTGTTGAATGAGAGCGAGATTGTTCTCCTGGTCGCCGGAGTTTTGATGTGAAGCAGCCCCAGATTGAAGCATGGCGGCATAGCGCGCGGAATAAACGCCGGGAGCGCCATTGAGCGCGTCAACCATCAGGCCGGAATCTTCTGCCAGCACTAGCTCATGGGGGACGTGACGGCTGTAATATTCAGCTTTTTTGCGGGCGTTGTCCGCAAAGGTTGAGCCGTCTTCAATGGCTGGAGGCAGGCTGTCTAGGCCGGGCAAGGGATCAAGTTTCAAGACCATGGCATGGGCGGCCTCGCGAAATTCGCGTACCTTGCCTGGATTTAAGGTTGCCAGAAAGATTCTAGGCGGATCAATCATTTGGTTATCATGATAGCTTGGATGCGCGGGAGCTTAAAAATACTGGAGTCTAATGGGAATGCTGCGGATTTACGCAATTTTATTTTTGATTTTCTGTTTTGCCGGTTGCCAGATTTCACCTCGACGTACAATTGGCGGTGGCGGCGGCAACGGCGGTGGTGGCGGCAACACCGGCGGCCAGCTCTATGTCGCTACGCCGAATGGAATCCTGCATTTCAGCAATGCAGAAAGCTCTAACGGAAACGTAGCTCCAGTAGGAACTATTACCGCTAGCCAGCTTGCATCTCCGCAACATTTACTCCTGGATGCCCGCACAGACACTTTATATGTTGCCAATCAGGGTGGGAGCTCTGTGGTGGTCTTTAACAATGCTTCTACGTTGACTGGCGCTGCCACTCCGGCGCGCGTGATCAGCGGAAATGCAACTACTCTGGTATCGCCCATTGACGTTGCGGTGGATACCGTTAACAACCTGCTCTATGTTGCCGACGGCACCACGGTCAAAGTATTTTCACCGGCTTCCATCGTGAACGGCAATGCGGCGCCTGTGAGCAGCTTCAATCTGGGATTTACGATTGGCGGAATGTTTCTGGATTCAACCAACAATCAGCTTTATGTTACCGATCCGGGTGACCAGGCGGTTGACCGCTTTGACAGCGCCAGTACGCAGGATGTGGTTGGGATTGTAGGCGCCGCGTTTGCCGGCCCGGATACGCAATTATCACAGCCGCGCGGCGTAGTGCTGGATTCCTTGGGAAGGATCATGGTCAGCAACTCGGTAAATCCTGTGAGTATTACCGCGTATCCCAGCGCCAGCGTGAACAATGGAGACGTAGTGCCAGCAGCTGTCTTCAGCGGCAGCAACACTAAGCTTCAGGCACCGGGGCAAATCGCTCTGAACGCCCAGGTATCCAATGGGGAGTTATATGTCGCTGAGCCGCTGGGCGGAAGTATCTTGATCTTTACCAGCGTGCTTACGACCACGGGAAATGCAACCCCGACCAGATCTATTAGTGGCTCAAGTACCGGTTTGAATGTGAATGCAATTAATGGCCTGGCAATTGATCCAACGCGCTAGCCGTGCGAACTTAATGCACTCCAAGTATCCCCCAAAGTGCCAAGCCGATGCCGAGAATGGTGGTGATAAAGGAGAGATGCCAAAAAAGCTTCAGCTCTGCCAGCAACGCCACAGAGCACAGCACAATTGAGATTTCCAGGAACAGTTCAGCCGAATCATAATAATTGGCGCGGTGTTCGAGGAGTTTGGCTTCATTGTCGAGTTTCTCGGCTTCTTTACGGACATCCTCGGATTCTTTTTTCTGCTTTTCAGAATCTTTGCTGAAATCCGTAGCCAGCTCTTTGCCGTTTGCCGCTAATCCGGCGAGCCTGGCATCCGCCGCATACATGTGTGACCGGATATTCTTAGCCTGGTAATAGCTCCACTGGTCGTTGACTTTTGTCTGCAGAACCACCACTTCTGTATGTGCGCGATGGCTCATGAGTACGGCTGCTGCCAGCAACACAGCCACAATAGTCATGGTCAAGCCGATCGCCTTCTCGCCTTTGTTGTGCGCGTGCTCTGTGCTTTCTTTAAGTTCTTCTACGTTCATATCTCTATCCTTATTGGTTTTCCCAAATGGCAAGCGTCGCAGCGCATCTGCCGGGTGCTGAGCATCAATTGCGATGCAGGAACTTGAGTCTCTTCTGGGGCCGGGTATGGTCTGGAACATCGTCATACTTCAAAACGCTGATGGAACCGTCAACTTCCAGTACAGCCAGTGCGGCATCATTGGCGCAGGCGACGCCATGTTCGCGCAGCGCGCGATTAAGCTCATCCATGGAGATATGTTCTTTTGCCATGTGTGGGGTGATGCACTCGCCGTTGTGGATCAAGAGGGTAGGCTGGCCCTGAATCAACTTGCGAAACCGACGGTTCAACCCAGAAAACTCTGCCAGCAGGAAATTCAGCGCAAGCAGCACGAGCACCGCAGTTACTCCGCCTGCCAAGGAAGTGTCCGGGCCGGTCATGGCATTTTGCACAGAGTTGCTCAGGAGCAGCAGCAGAGTAAGATCAAACGGGGTCATCTGCCCGACTTCGCGCTTGCCCGTCAGGCGGATCCCCAGCAGCACAAGCACATACACTGCTGCCGTCCGCCCCACAATCCCAAAAACCGTATGCCAGCTAGTGAGCATTTGCGGAGATTGTAAATTTGAATTGTGAATTTTGGAACCGAATAACGCAAAATGCCGGGACGGCTCCTTACATCGCCGCCTATTGCTTGCCGGCGGCTGCATCTTAACCGCTTAACCTCAACCGGATCGAGTGGGCGGTGAACCATATCTCAAATAGACGTGTTACTCCCAGGTTTGTTTTGCACGTTCTATCTGATTCAATATCTCCATGCTTGCAGATCAGCCCAGCCAAACTGCTCATCGCGTGGCCTTGCGCCGCGCAGCGCATCAGCTTTGGGACAATCCCAAAGTTTTTGACGATCCAGTTGCTTTAAAGATCATTCCGCCAGATGCCAGAGCGGAATTGGCGGCAAGCAGGCCGTCAGACTCTTTACCTTCCCGCCATTTGCGTGCGTTTATGGTGGCACGCAGCCGCTTTGCCGAAGACCATCTTGCGGAGGCAGTATTGCGCGGAGTGAAACAGTACGTGATCCTGGGCGCCGGCCTCGATACGTTTGCTTACCGGAATTCATATCCCGATCTGCGCGTGTATGAGGTTGATTATCCGGCCACACAGGCGTGGAAGCGCCAGCGGCTGCGGCTTTCTGATATCCCCATTCCTCCAACTCTGACATTTGCTCCCATTGATTTTGAGAAGGGTACGCTTCATGCAGGGCTTAGCCGGGCGGGATTTCAAACCAACGAACCGTCATTCTTCTCATGGCTTGGGGTAACCCCCTATCTTGAAGAAGCGACAGTCCTGGCTACCTTGCAATGGATTGCGTCGTGTCCAGATAGCGGTGTGGCTTTTGATTATGCCGTGCCTCGATCTTCGCTGGGATTTTTTCATCGGATAACCTTTGACGCGCTGGCTGCTCGTGTAGCCGCTGCGGGAGAACCGTTTGTAGGGTTCTTTGATCCTGAAGCGCTGTCTCGCGAACTTCAGCAGATGGGCTTCAAGCACATTGAGGACCTGAACGGAGATGAGATCAACGTGCGCTACTTCTCCGGACGCGCTGACGGACTGCGTGTGGGCGGCGGACTGGCACACTTGATGTGTGCACGGAGATAGGGAGGCTTATTGATATAGGGAGGCGTATTTTTGGTGCACTAATTTAAAAGCGAGATTAAGTGCATGTGTTTTGAAGAGCACAAAGGCCAGGTAAAGCTGCTGATCTGTAAAAATGACGTCTGATATACTTGATCCTACTCAGAAGGCGTGGCGCTATCGTCTAGGGGTTAGGACGTGAGATTCTCAATCTTAAAACCCGGGTTCGATTCCCGGTAGCGCTACCAAACCTGAATTTTTGACTCCGTCGCTCTGTATTCCATTGAAAAGTAAACAGGTTACAGCGGTTCGATATTTCCCGTCTGAATACGCTACACCCTTCGGGAACAGAACCTGCTGGAAACGTTGCTTCTGCTCAGATGACGCGGCTTTCTACAGGTTCGACGCATCTGTTAGGACCATCTGTGCGTAGTCTAGGACGTTCTCTATTTCGATTTCCTGGGCCGGGACTCCGTCAGTTCTATTTCGTCGAATATCTACAACCCTGGAAGCTATCAGTGCTTTTTATTTGAAACAATCGTTGCCCCTCAGCGCACCCAGGGAATCAGCGGATGTCCCAGCGCGGAAGTCCCGCGGATCGTCACGGCAGATCCTCGAAGCTAGGCAGTCAGAATTTCCCTCCTGGAGCGACTACCTCGCATCGCCACCAAAGACCAGCAGTTGCCGGAAGAAGCTGATCCAGATGCCAGCTTTGTTTCCATGGAAGCGTGAAAGTGGAATAAAAGTTCTTCAGAGCCCAACAATTTAAGAGAAACTTAATGTTGAGGGCTGTTGAAGTCTGCGGCTTTGCCAGCTACCAAAATTGACTTCTTGCTCGACTGACATCGCAATCATCCAGCTTCCAAGCTATTCAATTTAAAAATCAACTCGTTATGCTTGTACTGGCAGGCCTGCTGAGTTTTGCATCTGCTCTGGAAACATATCCCCTCTGAAATACTCATAACATTAGGGGGCGCGGGGTTAACCTGGTAGTTTTATTGGCGCAAAGCTCAACAGTCTTCAATGTCAAAATACCATTGACAGATAACGAGATAGATGCTCAAATAACTTTCCTTACATCCCCTCGGCCCCGGGTTCCTATTGCTGATTAAAATTCAAGGATAAATGCGCCGCACGCGCCTACCTCGTTAGATGAAGCAAGGCACCGCAGTCGTTTTTTTATTATTTTCAATACTTGTTTTACAGCCGCTTCCCGCTAATAGGCACTTACACTCTTCCTTTTTTCGCCACTCCCAAGGTTTTCCATTTCTGCTGGATACTGAAAGGTTTGAAGGCACTGTTATGCACCGATACGTCCCCCGTCTATCTGTGGAGTTGATTTTGTTGGACCGGCAAATTTCGGATTCCCCATCGAAGGGGCTGATGGCATGATGCAGAAGCTATGTCGCCGAATAAATCACGTTAATCTGAAAAAACTTGCAGAAAATCAGTTCTGGAGGCAAGCTCAGCCGATCCTGTCAGACTATCTTCTAAACAGCGAATACAAATGCTCGCTGTATGTTGAACCATGTCTGGGAGAGTCTGATAAGAAGTTGTCGGACGACATGTCTGACTTCCTCGAAAGACCGAAAGATCCGTGGACCCTTTTGATGGTTGGGCAATACGGAGTGGGCAAGAGTTCGGCACTCAACCATTTTGCCGAAACCGTTTTAAAAGTCAAAGATGGAATAAAGGACGATTTTGCCTGGATCTACTACGACGGCAATCAGACTTTGCTGGATGTACACACAAAGAAGGATCTGATTGAATCGCTATCCAATGTTGTCGCCAGAGTAACAGGTCATTATCTGGCACAAAAGGGAATCGACCGAGACTCCTTCTATGACATGGTCTTCAGGGACGATGAGAACTTCGAGAGGCTACGCAGCTTAGAAGCTGGTCTCACCCCTGCCAGTCGGCAACGCGTTAAGGAGGCCCTCGCTGCAGATGCGAATAAACACTTACTGGTGAACCTGCGATTCCTGGTGCGCCAGTTTGGCAAGGGACGAGTTGTGGTCGTTCTCGACAATCTTGACCCGCTAAACGATGACGTTCAGTTTCAAGGTGTAACGCTGGCAAGTCATCTCAGCACCGCTTGCCGGGTGAAAACCATAGTAGCAGTCAGGCGTTCTACGGATACAGCACTCAGGAAGAACCACCCGGAAGCGATCAGCATCGTGGTGGAGACGTATGTCAACGCTCCAAGTATGGCTGCGGTGATCAAAAAAAGAGTTGACCAAGCGTTGCTCGAAGAAGAAAGCAAGCTGGGAGACATTTCCCTTGGGGAGGGGGCCCTCATGGCCAAGCTATCTGAATCCCCAGAATTAAGCGAGGTCCTGGCAAAAGGCTTGTCGCTCCCACGCGTCTCCGCTTTTCTGGACGGCATTGCCAACGGTTCTGTCCGCGAGGGACTGCACTGCGCCCATACGATCTACTCATCCCATTTCCTGGATGCGCGAAAGATACTCAAGAAGCTATCTCCAGTAGAAAAAGTCGTGCCCTCACTGTGGCGCGGCCACATACCCTATGCCATCGTCGTAAAAGCGCTTATGTTCAATAACAGCCAGATTTATGAGCCTGGCCGTGAGATCGGAAATATTTTTGGCACCACCCGCAGTTTGAGCCATCTTGGGCCTTATTTGAGGTTGCTTATTTTGAAGTACATCCGAAAGGAGCCGGAGGGGACACTCGATGTGCAGCATCTTAAGGCAAACATCAAGGAGATTCTCCACAGCGAACCTGCTGATATCGACAATGAGCTGGCGTGGCTTGCAAAGCAGTTGTGGATCGAATCCCTGCCGGAGGACAAGGTACAGCTGACGGTGCGTGGCAAGTTTTTCGCTGACGGTTTCAGAAACGACATAGAATACCTGACCCACATTTCGATCGACGTGAATATGTACGAGGCCATGGAGGCCCGCCTTAAGGCGCCTGCCGATAATCCCCAGCAAAGGCTCAATAACCTGGTGGTGCTTGTCGAATACCTGATGGATCGCGAGTTGCAAATGCTGCTTGTACTGGCTAAACACAGAAACTTAGATGACTATGTAGCAGCGTTTGGCAGCTTGCCTATCACTGCCGATATGCTCGAGAAGGTCATACAGGATGCCAAGCAAATGCGAGCCTGGGCTGATGCTGATCGAGAGGATTTGGACGCTGTTCAAGCACTTCGAGAAAAATTAAGCGCATTACAAGAAGGCAAGATAGCCCAGGAGATTCTGCACGTTATCAAATCATTCACATCGGAAGGTTAGAACATGGATAAGGCACAAATGTCGGTGGAAGTCGAGATTGCTTATGAAGCCGCGAAAGCAGCCATAGCGCATGTCCGGTTGACGCTTTTGTTGATATCTGCCCTCATTGGCCTTGGTTTTTTCTTCCTGTTTAACTGGCATCTCTCGTTTGAAATGACTCGCGCCGAAGGACGGCGGGCTGTCGCTGCCGAGATCCGGCGAATTGAGAAGATAGCCGAGGATCTGAAAGGGAAGGATCCGACGCTTGCCGAAGAAATGGAGAACATAGCCGCGAAGCTAAAAGAGGAAAAACTGGAGGAGGCGGCAGCGGCACTGAAAGGGAATCCGAAGCGTGCCGAAGAAATAGAGAAGATAGCCACGAATCTGAAAGAGGGCTCGCAGCTTGTCGAAAATATGGAGAAAATAGCAGCGGAGCTAAAAGAGGAGGAACTGGAGGAGGCGGCAGCGGCACTGAAAGGGAAGAATCCGAAGCGTGCCGAAGAAATGGAGAAGATAGCCACGAATCTGAAAGATGATCCGCAGCTTGTCGAAAATATGGAGAAGTCGGCCGGGAAGCTGGAAGATGATCACCATAATCGTGAATTTGAGGTTCCTCTTCTGCACCTGAGAGTGTCAAGCCCTGATTTTCCCGTGGCTATATTGATAATTGCTCTTGCTTTGCTGCTGTGGTTGCTCTTTTATAGCCGGAAGGTAAACGAATGCCTTACTTACCTTCATCAAAAACAGGGGTGGTCACTTGTCGGTCATTTGCTCAAATTTCAGTTTATCCTGATAGGCAAGGATGCCTCACGGCCCATGCAACTCGCCGCGCGGTTCTTGCCGATGGGCCTACCAGTTCTCGCAATTTTTTTTGTGATCAGTGACTGCTTCGATCTTTATGGATTTTCGCAAGACCCAATCAAGAAACTGGTCTTTACGAGTGGCGCCTATGATGGCTGGGTGGCGTTCCGCTTACTCTTGGAGATAGCGCTAGCGGGCCTGGTGGGTTATTTTGGCACTAGATGCCGTAAGGAATTTCTGAGTTACGAGGAGGAGTTGACTCACTTCAGCGAAGAATATAACCGTTCGGCAAAGACAGCAAAAGCATAAGACGAGGGCATTCGGATCTGAAATGCTAGTTGCACTACGGGCCTGTTTTGAAGCCGGCAAAAATCTCCAACTCCAATAAGAACAATAAAGCGCAGCCAGCAGATCGCAAAAGGTTCAATATCAATCACTAGAAACAGCAGACTTCAATAAATGGCTGATCCAAAGTAGCCGTCCCTGGTCCAGCCAGAAACAAAGGGTATTGAACTTTCGGGGTTAGAGAATCTTGAAACTATGGGTGCTTTTTACTTGAAATAATCTCACGCGCTTTCATCGCACCCAGGGAATCAGCGGATGTCCCAGCGCGGCTTGCACAAATGTTCCGCCCACTGCGGCTGCCACGGCCAAGGCCACAATCGCGATAGCAAATTTGCGTTGCTTGTGCGCCGGTACAGGAGCCATCTGGGAAAGAATGTAAGCAAACAGCGGCACGATCTGAATGGCATGGATGGCGATGAAGTGAGCGATCCTCAGATCACCGCCGATGATGCTCCAGTTGAGAAAGGGAAGACCAGGAGCAGCGTCTGAAGCGCCGACCGTGTGAGAGCCGCGGGCCAGCATGTATCCGCCAATCGCGTTGCCGAGAAGAAAAATCACAATGCTGGAACGCAGGGCAAAAAGCATTGGGCGGTCCACCATTTGAGTCTTTACGCGGCTCAGGAAAAAGAGCACCAGCATCCAGGTGACAACCGCGGTGTTGACCATGACCATGCTGTTGGTCATCTGGGTAAAGACGCGATCAGTAAACGTATGACTGCCGGCGGCAAAAATGCTGCGCCAGGCCTGCGCGCCCAGGCTAAATATCTCAAGGGCCACGCTCACGGCGATTGCATACCGCGCCAGCTTAAGCTGCCACTGAGGAATTGCAAGCGTAAGCAAAAACACGCTGATGGTGGAAGCGAAGGTGGAGAAGGACAGCGAGAATTTGATTGGCTTGATCCAGGGATTGATTGCCGGAGCCATGGCGTGTCCTGCGCCGGAAGCGAAAAAGGCAAAGGTGGCAAAAACCGGAATCACCGCCATGAGCGACCAGCTTAAAAGCGAAAGCGTGCGATCTTTGACATACATCTCACGGAAAAATTCTTTGGCGTTCGCAGGCGAGACTGTCTGCATGGCTGCGCGCAGGAATGCTGGGACCCAAGTCCTAGCTACGCCGGTGCGCACCGGAGTGCGTAAAGCTGCCGGCTCAGGCCACAGTTCGATTTGCCGCGTGGCGGTTTGTTCTCTATATGTGGTTCCTCTGAGATACGTCATGGCTGCTCTCCATCCTTTCAATGCTGTTCTTTAGGGCAGGCCAGGGAACACACGTCTCCTGTTGCTGCCGCAGCTGTATCTGCGGCGCCAAGAAACCAAGGGCCGACCTGGTCATGCACTAACAGCCGGCAGGTGATTGTGGATGGGGAAAAAACTGAGATGTTGCTGGGGACTGCGCAAAAGGCCGCAAGAGTTTCACTACTCTGCGTGCACACGAATCCCTGGCACTCTTCAGCACCCTTTACAACCAAGCCCGCTTTTAGCCTGATTGCCCGGAGCGGGGGGACTTTTGAGTCTGCCCATTTACGCGCAAAATCAGCGCGCAAATGAAACTTTGAAATAGGCTGGGCCTATGGCTCTAAATACAGGCACAGCGCAATTACTAAAGTAATCCGCCGAACAATGCCAGAATGCGTTTGCAGAATTAAAGCTTTGTTGGAAGGAGATTAGACTTATTAAGAATCGCATATTTTTTGATTTGAGCCATAGTTTTTGCCTCTGCCTGAAGGTATCAACGCCGGAGCTGGCAGCTATAGGCGGTAAGTCTGGCAGCGAAGAGTACTGGCAATAGCTGTAATAGGCTGGGAATATGGCTGATTCTTTAGAAAAATCTGCAGGCCGCTGCATATTAGCTTGTGGATAACTGCAAACTGGCAGCGGCCTGAGATGACAATTTTGGTCAAGCTGGAATGGCGATCGTTTTTTAATCAACCTCAATATCGCCGGAGCCTGTATGCACATCGAGCAATACGCCGCCGTTGCCCACCTTGCCGTGGATGTGATTGTGCGAGAGCGAACCCTGCATGGTTACCGGATGATTCACCTTCAGCGATCCTGAAGAAGTGCGGGCATCAATGTTGAACGAAGCCTGCGTAGGAACTCTCAGCGTAATGTTGCCGGAGCCTGCGCCAAGTTGCCAGTCACTGGTCGGCTCGCCTTCAGCATGGATATCACCACTGCCGGCCGAGGCGCGCAGACCGCCTTTTACGCCATATAACTTCACATTGCCCGAGCCGGTTTCTGCCTTCACGCTGCCGCCGCCGGCCTGGCGAACCTCAATATTTCCGCTGCCCGTATTGGCGAACACGTCGCCAGCGATGTCTTCAGCATGGATGTTGCCGCTGCCGGTGTCACAGTAAAGCAGGCCCTTGGTGGAGGAGATTTTCAGATCGCCGGAGCCGGAGCTGGCACGCACTTCAGCATTTACATGCTCTACCGTAACGTTGCCGGAACCGGTCTTGGCGATGGCAGGCGATTGCAAGCCGCTGATGCTGAGGTCGCCGGAGCCGGAGTGCGAATTTACATGTGTCTGCGCTGGAACGGTGACGTCATAATCGATGGAGATATTGCGGGTCAGGTCGCGATCTTCAATCTTGCCAATGGTGATGGAGTTGCCGTTCTGTACGACCGGCGGATTTTGCTCAATGCGATGGATGCGGTCTTCTACGTTTCCGCTGCCGAAGAGCCATGAAACGCCATTATTGGCATGGATCTTGGCTGCAACATAAACTGAGCCGTTGTTACCCGTATGAACGGTGATGTTGCCTGAGCCTGACATAACCTCAAGGTCAACTGGGCCGTTCACCTGCAGCGTGCGCTCAAAGTGGCCGGTTGTGGCGGCGCAGAGCGGAAGCGCGGAGAATGCTAACACTACAACGAGGAAGACCAGAGTTTTGGCTGATTTCATAAAGGCCTCCGATTTTTGGATTTTTTGATTTACTGCAGGATCAGCTGCTGGCCCTCTTTCAGGCCGGATAAAAGCTCCGTCTTGGAGCCATTGGAAATTCCTACGCTCACGTCCACCTTCTTGCGCCCGTCTTTGGCGGCTGGATCGGGCACCTGGACCGACGCTTTGCGATCCTTGTCATAGATCAGCGCGCCTTCCGGGACCATCAATATGCCCTTGTGTTCTTCCAGCAGGATTTCAGCATTGGCCGTCATCTGCGATTTCAGCTCGCCAGACGAGTTATCAATGGAGACGCGAACTTCAAACGTGGTGACGTTATCTTTCTCCACGCCCATGGGGGAAATCTTGGTTACCTTGCCTGAAAATGTTTTGTCTTTGTACGATTCAACTTTGATTCGGGCGGGCTGGCCTAAAAAAACTTTACCAATATCAGATTCGTCGACTTTTCCCTTAACATAAACCTGGTGAATATCGCCCAGCGTCATCACCAGCGTCGCGGAAGAACCCAAGATCAGAATGGAGCTGACTGCCGTGCCGACTTCAACATCGCGCGAGAGGACAACGCCATCAATAGGCGAGATGATCGTGGAGTTCTCATATTCTTTTTGCTTTTCATCAAGCTGCGCTCTGGCCTGGGCCACCTGTGCTTCCGCCTGCTTCAGCTTTGAATTTGCAGAGACCACGTTGGCGCGGCCTAACGCCTGCTTGTTTACCGCCATTTCATAATTCTTTTGCGCATCGTCCAGCGTGGATTGCGACACCACGCCTTCTTTGGCCATGCTTTGTGCCCGCTCATAAGCGCGTTTCAGCATCGGGATATCCGGCCCTTCGGCGTCAACCTTGGCATGTTGCAGATCGGCATCAGCGGCGCGAGCAGCAGCTTCCGCCGCCTGCAGAGACGCTTTTTGCTGGTCCACCTCTGCCAGGATCTGTTCTTTATCCAATTCAGCCAATATCTGGCCTTTTTTGACGGGATCGCCATAATCCACCAACAGTTTTTGCACGATACCGCTGGCTTTGGATTTAACTTCTACGTTGGTAATAGGCTCGATTTTGCCGGTTGCGACCACGCTCTTGGCCAGGTCACCGCGCTCCACCTTGGCCAGCTTTGAAGGATCAATCTTTGTACTGCCGCGGGTGGCGGCTACCAACCCAACAACAATAACGATAATGACTGCAAAACTGCCCAGTATATAAATGAGCCGTCTGCTCTTTTTTTTGCCGTTTGGCATCGGCCACCTCTCCGCCTACTTCTGTCTTTTGTGAATACGCCGGGTCAAACAAAGAAGTTCCCGGAAAACACACTTATTCTCTTCAATAAGACAACCATATAGACCGTTCGTCACTGAAAAAGACAGCAAAAGTCTGTGAAAGCATTGGACTTTCACCGGTACTCAGCTTCAGGGCTGACGGTATATCATTAAAGCTTCATGGTCACCTTGGTCCTACTAAGGATCATCCTGGTAGTGCTGCTCGTGGCAGCCAACGCCTTTTTTGTCGCCGCGGAGTTCGCCATGGTCAGCGTGCGCGATACGCGCATCCAGCAGCTGATTGAGCAGCACCGCATCGGCGCTCGTACCGTCCGCAAAATCCAGCAACGGCTCGATGAATTTCTCCCCGCTGTCCAATTTGGCGTGACCCTGGCCAGCCTTGGTCTTGGCTGGGTTGGCGAAGGCAGCATTGCCCACGTCCTTGAGCCATGGATGGGCAATATTCCTTACGCCAGGTTCTATGCTCACGGAACGGCCGCCACCCTCGCTTTCATCCTGATTACTTATCTTCTGGTGATTCTCGGCGAGCTGGTGCCGAAATCCCTGGCATTAGAACGCGCGGAGCGGGTTGCTCTTGCAGTTGCCGGGCCTATGGATTTCTTTATGACCCTGGCCCACCCGTTCCTGGTCTTTATGAACAAGTCGGCCAACCTGGTGCTGCGCGGCTTTGGTTCGCGATTGCGGCGGGAAGGCGGCGCCCATTCCCCGGATGAACTCAAGCTGATCGTCACCGCCAGCCGCCGGCTCGGTCTGCTGCCAGAGGCCGAAGAAGAGATGATCCACCACGCCCTAGAACTGGGGCATACCACCGTGCGCGAGATCATGGTGCCGCGGCACAAAATTTTTTCGCTCTCCGCGGAGATGCCTCTGGAAGAAGCCATGGCCAAGGTGGTAGACGAACAGCACTCACGCGTGCCCGTGTACGATCCGGAGAAGGGAAGAGAGAACATTGTCGGCCTGCTCTATTCCAAAGACCTTTCCCGCATGATGCAGTTGCGTCTCTCCTCGGCAGATATTTTTTCCCGCAAGACCGGCGAGCTGAAAGTGCGCCACATTATGCGTGAAGTTCTCTTTGTGCCGGAATCCAAGACGATTGACGACCTGCTCCAGGAATTTCAAAACCGCAAGCGCCATCTGGCCATTGTGGTGGATGAATTTGGCTCCGTCAGCGGCCTGGTTACCGTGGAAGACGTTCTGGAGCAGATTGTGGGTGAGCTGGAAGACGAATTTGATGTCGCCCAGCGTGCCGCTATCCCGCTGGCTTCGGGCGCTGTGGTGCTTGACGGCGGGTCCAACCTCCGCGACCTGGAAACCCAGTATGAAATCGTGCTGCCGCGCGAAGAAGGCTTTGAAACCCTGGCCGGATTTGTGATGTCCCAACTGGGTAAAATCCCCAAGGCCGGCGAACGCTTTGAATACGATGGCCGCCGCTATACCGTCCTGCAAATGGACGGCCACCGTATTGTGCGCGTAAAGATTGAGAGCTTGAACCAGCCAACGAGTCTGGAGACGGCGATTTAGCTTCACTCATGCAAAGAACATTACTTTGAATCCTGGAATATCCGCAGGAGCATAAGGATGAACCAGATCAGCCACCACCAGCGGCGGATTCCTTTCGGAAGACTCAGCGAAGGTAAATTTGATTTAAACCGTTGCCAGCGCAGGCTTCTGACGAGCGCTTTGTACTTGCGGACCTCGCCGGATTCGAGGTGACGCGCCAGTATCGGGAGATCAGTCATTAGATAGCGTCGCTTTGCTTCGAACCATTCACCTTTTTCCGGTTGACTATCAAAATATTCGCGATGACGGCCCCAGCATTCGGAAAATCCCGCCTGATCGCCTTGCAGGGCACAAGCCTCAGCTTCACGATAGGCAAGGTAGCGGGCACAGTGATCGTGAGGAAGTCCGGCCAGCGCCTCATGACACGTGGAGCGCAGATCTGTTAACCGTTTGCGGGTGATTCCTGCAAGGCACACCACATAGTTGGCAAGCACCCACATGGCCACCCCTTGGCGCTCCTGCCATCCTGCCAATACTTTGCGCGCTGTCCGATACTTTTTAAGCCCAGTTAAGGCGCGTACGGTTTCAGACCAAGGCCCCAGTCCAGCCTCGACCTGTTTGCTGTGGCGCCTCCAATATCTGACAACCAGCCTCTCGTAACCGAAATCGGAGAGCTTTTTTAAGAGCGCTGCACGGTGGACGCTGTTGTCCCCAGGTATTGCGTCAATCAATTTCAACAGTTTCAGGATTTCCCGCGCACCACGGCTGGGAAACAAGGTGCGTAAAAAGTGTTGTCGGTCCCGCTTTTCCGTACCAAAGCGATCCATGGCATAGTCAGCAAGGAGAGAGATTGCGCGGGTGGTTGGATGTTTTTGTTGCCGCAACTGGGTAAGAACTGCCTCATAAGCATCCGCTTCATAGCGCCCATTTTGGATCATCTCCCAAGCGTGGTTCGGCGGCCACACGGATGGCTCCGCCTCAGCAAAGAAGAGGGACAATAGGTTAGAGATGGCTGCGTTTTTTTCCTGTTCGCGCACCTGTAGTTCAACCCAGCGCGCCAGCACATAAGGGCTGTCAGGATAGAGTGCGCGGATATGTTGCAGAACGGCTGCCGCTTCAGCCCAGCGCTTGCCATCACACAGCGCGTCATAGCGAATGAGGTGAAGCGACATCTCTTCCGGAAAGTCATGGAGAAGGCTGTTCCATTCGCTGTCCATGATTTCGGCCTTCTCGCCGGCATGGGCTAAAATTTCCAGACGTTTCTGCCGCCAGCGCGTGTTCGTACGCTGCTCAGGAACCACTTCCGCCAGAATGCGTCTGGCTTCGTCCCATGATTTATCCTCATTAAGCCATTCGAGCAGGACTCCCCAGCCCCAGCGATACCAGGGAAATTGCTGGACCAGAGAGACCATGTCTTTTACTGCGGCTTGCGTTTCACCCTTGCGGCGGCGAATCCATGCCAGCCGCCCCAGCACTGGCGAGGGATCAGTCAGGCGCTTTTCCAATTCCCTGAGCACCTGCTCGGCTTGCTGATACTGCCGCTGCTCCACCAGAAACATGGCAAGATAGTCCGCCGCTTCCGACAAATGTGGGTTTAATGACAGGCTGCGGCGCAAACAGGATTCAATCTCCCCTGGCGCCGCGAACTGCGGGTATTCCGAGAGCGTCCGGCCAAGCAGAAGCCATAGATAGGCTCCACGAGGGTGTTCGACGACCCCACCGCGCGCGGTGGTAATTGCCTGATCGAGGTTGCCACATTCAATTAAGAGCTTGATTGCGTCTTCTCGCCAACTAACTTCGGCAGGAAATCGTTCAGATGTGCTGCCGATGATCGTGCGAGCTTCAGCAAACCGCTGTTCTTCAATGAGGATTTCTACCTTGGCCTTACAGATTGTAGTGTTGCGGGGATCGCGTACAGCCGCTTGCCCAAGATCATGCAGCGCTGCTTCGGTTTCCCCGCGCCGCTGCTGCATCCATGCCAGGCGCACGCGCGACCATGAGTTGTCTGGATGCCGGCGAACAATTTCACGGTAAACCTCCTCCGCCTCTTGAAATCTGCCGAGATTCTGCAACGCATTGGCGTGGGACAAACGCAGGCCAAGATGAAACGGAAAGCGTTTCAACTCCGGCAAAAGGAGCTGCAAAGCGCGTTCGTAATCCGTGCGGCCATGGCCGTGGGTCAAGAGAAGATCGATGTATCCTTCCACGGTTGCTGGGTCGTCCGGGCGAAGCTTGGCCCAGCGGGCAATCGCTTCTTCCGCCATGCGCACGCCAAACCTCTGTGCAGCAAGCATGATGATGTCGCGCGCAACAGAGGAATGTCCCGGCTCGTTTATGAGCGCAGCTTCCATTTTTTGCCAGACTGAGAGCCTCTCTTCATGAGTCAGTCTGTTTGCGCAATCCCACAGATGCCGGTGTGAATACATGCTTGCTGGATCGCGATGAATTGCTTCAAGCCAATGTGGGACCGCCGGCGCCCACTCTCCGCGCGCTTCCAACCAGAGAGCATGAGCACGCAGTGTGGAGGCCTCTCCGGGTGACGTGCGGTCACACTCGCCGAGATAACGAATCCGCGGCTCCAGCCTGTGCCGCAATTTTTGATTTGCTGATTCGAAATCATAGATCGCGCAAAATGCAAGCTCCAGCCATGCCCAGCTATCCTCGTGATTGCGCTTCACCCGGCGCAGCAAAACCGTATATTTTTGCCACGATGTATAGGAGATGCGGTTTAGCTGGCGGCAATAAAGTTCTTCAATATTTTCATGTCCCGGCCGTTCAGCCAGCCATTGCCGGGCCCTGGCTATGGCGGCTTTAACGCCATCTCGGCGTGCAATCAGATCTACCACTTCTTCCCGCGCAGTCATGGAAAGCGGAAGATCACTCAGCCATTTTTCTGCATGATCCAGGGCTTGATCCAACTCTCCACGAATACCATGAAGATGAGCGGCTGCCTGATGGAAAAGAGCAGTGTTCCCCGTCTGCTTCAATCTATTGAGCAGGTCGTCTGCCTCTTCCCAGTTGCCCATCCGGGCCTGAAACGGCGCCAGGCTGCCCAGCAGATCAGCAGAACCGCTTTGCGCCAGAACCGCATCTTGTGCGACACCCACCGCCCGCTCGGGGTAGCCGGCCTCCTCAAGCGCTCTGACCAAAGAGAGCCGTGTTGCTACTCCTCCAAGAGCGTCGCCGAACTTCAGGGCACGCAGGCCCAGCCATGCAAACCCCTCCTCTTCGCGGCGCAGACGGCCCAGCGCATCAGAGTAAGCGCGAGCGTAATGTTCATTGCGATCCGCCTGGCAGGAGGCGATGCGATAGGCCAGCACAGCGCTTTCAAACTCGCGTTCATTCCATAACAAGTCAGCAAAGTTGTGCCATGCGGACGCGCAATAGTTGGCGCGAGACAGAAGTGAAAGAAACAGAGCGCGTGCTTTGCCGCTGGTTGCGCCGGAAAGACGCAACAGGTCACCATATTCACTCACATAATCCGGAGGTGGGTACCGCCACTGTTGCTGCGATTCAACGCCTGGCAAGAGCCCACGCTCCACCACATTCTCCAGCGTCTTTCGCATCAATGCAGTGTTTCGCAGTGAACGGCAGCATGACAGAAGGTCAGAACGCACAGCCGCAGATGCGGGGAATTCTTCCAGCAGTTTTTTGTATTGCTCAAGCGCCGGACCAATTTTGCCGTCTTCATGGTCCTGCAAAGCTTGTAAAAAACGAGTGTTTGGGTGGGCAGGGAAATTGGCTGCAAGTGCGGCAACAACTTCACGAGCTGCCGCGGGCCCCTGCATGAATTCTGCCCGGCGGTAGGACTGCCGCGCCGACATTGTTTGCACATCCACCGATGGAAGCAGTTGATCGAGCAAAGGCACGCGTTCCGGGCGAACAGCCACCATTGCTTTTGGTCCGAGCGGCGCGAGATTCTTCCCCAAGTAATCGAGCAAATACTCAGAGCTGCGGAAGCTGCTGGGGTCGTGCACCAGGACGGTCCCCGCCGCTTCATCCAAACCAACTACAGCCACAGCATGGGCGCTCGTGTCCCACTCCAGCGTAAATACAAAAGCAAACCCGTTTTTAACCAGCACGGTTGTAACTTCAGGCGTGGCAACAAAAAAGCGGACAACATAACCTTGCCTTTCCAGCCACTCCGCTGCCGCCCATTCCTGGGTACCGCCGAAGGTCAACTCAGCAGCCATTGCGTCGGCATCAATGGGAGTCTGCATGGCTTCCATTGCCGAACCGATGCTGGTGGGCAGGCATTCGTCATGCTTTTGAACTGCATGACGGAACGGCAGCCGAATGCGAGTGCCGGTGGGGTTTTTATGGAGATTTTCCAGCACTCGCCGGTGAAATGGAGAACTCACCTTGTGCGCCCAATGCTCCATGGCAGCATGATCATCTGTTAACTCAGCGATATCGAGCCGGACACGAGCAATGGCAGCGCGGGTTTCGCGGTCGGCCAGGACCGCCAAAGCGGATGCTCTCTCAACCAGCTCTTGCGCAGTGGCGATTGCGCGCATGCGCTCTTCACCAACACGCGTCTCTGCCAGCGCCGCGAGATACCAACAAGCAGTCAGCGCATTCTCGTATGACTCAGATTCCTTTGCTGCCGCAGTGAGGCGCTCCGCGGCTTCTTCCACACGACGCAGGTTTAGAAGACAAGAAGCAAGGCTTCTGGCGCCGAACGGTGTACCGGGATTTATTGCCCATGCAGCTTCAGCAGCCGTAAGCGCTTCTTCCCACCGGTCTTCAGACGCCAGGACATCGGATTCGCAGCTTAAAACCCAGGCATCATTGGGGCTCCATTTGTGGGCCAGATCAAGGCACCGGTGAGCATGATCAAAATCGCGAATGTAGGCCCAATACACCGCTGAGTATGCCAGCCAGCTTGCTTGCGTGTCAGTATCTGCTGCTTCAAGCTCTGGCTTGGCCGCGATCTCACGCATGTGATCAAAGTACCGCTTGCCGCGGACATGCGCGTGCAATGTGAAATAGCGCACTTTAGGATGCAGAGGATCTCTTTTAACCAGCTCTCGTCCAAGCCACCGGGACAATCTTGAGGCTCCCAGCCGGGAAGCAAGACGTAAGCCGATAATCAACTCGTCAATCGAAAGATCGTTTAGCCGCGTTTCACTCGACCAGTAAGCTTTGCATTCCTCATATGCCTGCAGGAAAAGGTTATGGTCATAGAGACTTGTGACTCTTTCCAGCCGTGACTGTGGTGTGGATGTACCGATTGCGGAAGACAAAATTTAGGGCTCCAACTGCCGCTGACTTTGGATCAGGACAGACCAAGGGGGAAAATTAGAGTGACACAAATCAGGCGAATGGAAAAGCATTTTGTTGGGCGAGTTTTCCAGTCATGCGCGATCGTGGCGATCTTGAAATAACCTCATTTGCTACTACGCTCTTTCTATCTTGCCACCCGCCTACGCTTTAGTGATTCCCTCTGGTTGTTGTCTCAGTGGTCTTTTGCTCCGTCTCGCGATTTTGTTCAATGGCTCATTTCGCAATTGCTTCTCCTATGGAATTTTGCTATCCTCTGGCCGCCCTCAGGGGTGAAGTTGGATGAAGATATTTGAAAACAAGCTGCTAGCTGCTGGCTCCTCTAGTTCCTAGCCAGATCAGAAGCAGAAAATGGGTAAAACAAAAATTCGACCGTTCGGTCACCGTTCGGTCGAATGGCGCTTCAGCTTTTGTTTTCAACAAAAGTGCGGAAGGGGGGTGGGGTTTGCGACCCTCTGCCGATGCTCTCAGCATTGGGTCGATTTGGGTCGGCTGGGGTCGAATTGGGTCGAAACCGGGGGAGCGGCTGTCTGGATTGTCAAGGGCGAAGTAGAGCGCAGTTTGTGGAAAAGCCGGCGGCAAAGACACGCCGCCTTGGAAAACGCCGCTGGCGTTTCCCACTTTCCCACAAACTCGGCTACGGCTGCTATGGCATTAAATTAGCTAGGAACCAAGACACCGGAAGCGTTTTCCCTGGCCTGGTGTCGGACCTGGCGAGCTTTTGCGTTCAAACGCACCAGAAGTTTATGCGCCAGAGCTACACGAATGACCTTTTTGGGTTTTCCTGCGGCATTGAGGCGGCGATCAAAAGCGGCGAAGTCTGGATCATGACGACGAACTACGGAGGCAACAACAAACAAGATCGCGCGCACCTCGGCGCGACCGCCACGGACCGGACGTTTTCCCTTGAAACTTCCGCTGTCGCGAGCTAAGGGAGCCAGACCGGCTAGTTTGGAGATGGCTTTGTTCGACAGAGTACCGATTTCCGGCATCTCTGCCATCAGACAGGCCACGGTGCGATCGGCTACGCCCTTGATGGAACGGAAAGCCTGGTCGAGCTGTTGCCACAGTGGATCGGTAGCAATCAGCTGGGAAATAGCAGTGGCCAAGGCGCGAATCTGTGCAGCCAGCAGCGCCAGCAGCTGAGTAAAGGAGGCCAACACAGTGGGATCGGTGACCCAGAAGACGCTGGTTACGCTGCATGGTCTGCAGTTGGGTCAACTGTCGGAGACGTGTCACCAACGCATGCAGATGCTCCTGTTGGGCCGAAGCAGGAGTGCAGGGGAGGGAACGTTTGACTTGTGCGAACCGGGCGATCACGCCAGCATCGATGCGATCGGTTTTCTCCAACCACCCCATGCCTTCGGCAAAGCGGCGCACCGCGCGCGGGTTGAGAATGGCTACCGCCAGATCCAAAGCCCAGAGCTGGCTGAAGGCCTGTTTTTCATATCCACCGGTAGCCTCCATGGCCACCAGTTCGACGCCGTGCTGGTGGCAGAAGTCAGCCAGCTCAGCGATGCCTTCTATGATATTAGGGAAACAGCACTCCGGCCCATCGCTACCGATCCGGGCCTGCAAAGAAGCAGAGGAAACATCGATTCCACAAATGATCTTGGTCACGGTAACCTGCCTTGTACGTGCGATTGAGAAGTCTGGCGACTGTTCGGTCGTGCGTGCCAGCGGCGGTGATCCCAAAAGCTCCCCCGCGGTCGTCAGACCTGAGGGGGGACGGGCGTCATCCGCCGAGCGAGGGATCCGATGCCTCGGGTCCCTCGCAGCGACATTCTCTATCAAGAGCGCCGCTCAATTACAGATACAAGGGGAAGGGCGGTCCATTGGAACATCGGTGTATCGGGAGATCGGAAAACCAGAAGTTATCTCTGGGGATCGATCCATATTATGTCCTTATTTTCGGGGATGAGCGGAGAGGGGTGGGGATGGTATCGTTAACAGTTCCCCATGCTCCGTTACATCGCAACCCGCCTGCTTTACATGGTTCCCGTCCTCTGGCTGGTGGTGTCGGTGGTTTTTCTTTTGATCCACCTTGTTCCTGGCGATCCCATTCAGCAGATGCTGGGAGAGGAGGCCACCGGAGCAGACATACAAGCCACTCGCCATGCTTACGGGCTTGATGTCCCGCTGCCGCAGCAGTATGTGAATTACTGGAAGGGCGTTTTGCATGGCGATCTGGGCCGCTCTCTGCGTTTTGATGAGCCGGTTTCCAAGGTGGTTCTGGAGCGGTATCCGTGGACGCTGCAACTGACCATTGCTTCCATGATTGTTGCGCTGCTCATCTCCATTCCTGCCGGGGTGCGCTCGGCGCGGCGGCGCAATCGCTGGGACGACCGCCTGCTTAGCTTTGTAAGCCTTTGGGGACTCTCGTTTCCCAACTTCGCCCTGGGGCCGATCTTGATCTTGTTTTTTGCCATCAAGCTGGGGCTGTTGCCGGTCTCAGGATCAGGCTCGGTGGCGCACCTGATCTTGCCTGCCGTTACCATGGGCGCATCGCTGGCCGCGATCCTTACCCGCATGGTCCGCACGGCGATGCTGGAAGAGCTGGCGCAGGATTACATCCGCACGGCCCGCGCCAAAGGCCTTTCAGAAAATGTGGTGGTGTACAAGCACGCGCTGCGCAACGCGCTGGTGCCGGTGTTGACGGTGATTGGCTTGCAATTCGGCGCGCTGCTGGCCGGAGCTATTGTGACTGAGACGATTTTTTCCTGGCCGGGCATTGGCCGCCTCACCATCAGCGCCATCAACAACCGCGATTACTACCTTGTGGAGGGCTGCATTCTGATGATCGGCCTGACCTACGTAGTGGTGAACTTTATGACTGACATGCTGTATTCGCTGGCCAACCCGCGCATACGGCAGTAAATTTGTCTGAAATCCCGAGCAAAGCGAGGGACCCCTACGTTCTAAAATTCCGCTTCCTTGCAAGATGAAAGAATCTTGAAACGCAGGGTTCCTTGCTTTCGCTTGGTAACGGTTACATCACCGGCTCCCAGGCTTTGCACTCCTTCATGGTAAGCGGCTCAGCCACCGGAGGGCCGGTATGCGAGCGCACCACGGCGTCTGTGGTGGAGCAAAAGCTCTTTCCGCAGGCGCTTTCATTGATAGGAATGGCGGTCACCACATAGCTGCTGCAACTGGTTTGGGTGCAAACCGCGCGAATGCTATAGCGATAGCCATTGTGCTCGCACCATTTGCCGGCGATGCAACTTGCATTTCCTACCTTGCCATCAAGCAGGCAGGCGTGCGCGGCGCTGATATTGCTGTCTTTGCAATCGTTCGCGTTCACGCCCGGGGCTGGCCCCATGGCTGCCAGCGTGCGGGCAAAACCTTTTCGGGGATAGCTGGTTTTGTAGGTGATCTCGGCAGTATTCACAGTGCGCATCGTTGCCATCGCGGCAGATTCGTTCGCGGCATTCCGTGAGTGCAGCAGATTGGGAATCACTATAGCTGCCCCAATCAACGCCATGCTTACGTTGGTCGTCATGACGTTTGTTGTGGTTGCCCGCACGGTAGTGTCATCGGCTGTGGCGACCATGATGTTGGGCTTGGTTTCTCCGGTATTCAGTGCTTGCGGAAGGTGGCTCGCCATGTCTGGCGGAAGCTGTTTCAGTATGCTGGCCAGGAAGAGGCCGGTATTCTGATAGACAATCGCCGACGCTTTCGCCGGCTGGCCGGCGGCGCTGGTAATCTCGTCCAGCTTGGCCAGCGATTCTCCGCTGCGATGCGCATGCACTGCATCGCGAGCCAGGTCACGGTTGGTCGCTATTACAAGGTAACCATCCATGAAGAAGTAATTAATTTCCATCCCCTGGCCGTTTGCGGAAGGAGAAGTTAGCGTGGAAACAGTTACTCCATCTTCCTGCCACTCACCACTCTGCATGGGCGCCTGGGTGAGCAGGCGTTTGAGTGCCTGTTGCAGCCCTGCCGGATCAGAAACACCCAAAATGAATTTAAAGTTGGGCTGCATCAACGCCATACCCGCTTGCCCGGCTGGTGGAATGGGCGGGGCTAACATTTCAAATCCCATTTCGCCGGTGAATTTGCTCAGGATGTCCTGTTTCAGGTTGATGTTGAGCTGGGCTTCCATCTGCGGCAGCATTGCCAGTGCGCCTGGGCCGGCAATCTCAACGATGTCGTCAAACATCTGGTCCAGGCCTTTGAGCCTGAAGGCCTCTCCGATCGAAGCCTTGGGTGACATGAAATCCAGTGCTCCCAGAGTTCCAGGTGTGGCGATCCACGATGCCACTCCGCGCCGCGGGCCGCCAAAAGCCAGCTCCATCTTGGCCTCAGCGCGTCCCTTGGAGAGGCGTCCGTCCATCACAGCGTATTTGGCGTCAGCAAAACCTGTCTTCTCTAGTATCATCCGGGTCTGTGGCGGATTTTCCGGGATCAAGCCTGTTAATTGTTGAAGATCCACACCAAACGCGCTATTGGTGCCGGACTGGTAGGATTGCGCCAGCCTCTTGCCCAATCCGGTGGAAGCGAATGAAGCTCCGCCATTATTCAGTTGAGCATTGAAGGCCCGCAGGGTCGCTGTGCTGGTGCTGATCACAACAAAATCCGGCCGGATCAGTACCACCGGCTCCTGGCCGGCATGGTCTGTTGCCGTTTCCAGTTGTTGAGGATCAAAGAAGCGCAAATGCTCGGTGGACGAGGCGTTGAGCTCCTGATCAATTTTTTCCAGAAAAGCCCTCAGGCCTGGCTTTTTGACTTCAGCGATCAGAACTCCATTAGGCTCTTTGCCTTTAAATCCGCCGGTGATCACCACTTCGTCGCCCAGGTAATCCATGAAATCGCAAAACTTTGCTATGCCGTCCTCAAACTTAGGCTCAGACGTATCGAGATGGTTCTTCTGCAGGAAGTCGCGCATTGCAGCGCTGCCCTGCAGTTCCTGGCGATAGATATCCAGTGACTGGCGCAGTTGTGGCCCAAAGTTTGGTAGTGCAGCATAAAAGACTGTGTTCTGCGAAAGCCGCGGTAGCACCGCGCTTTGCGTGCGTAGCGGCGGATACTGAATCTCCTTGGTCAGCCTGTCACTCAAGCGCCCAAGTTCATTCATCAGCTCAGGATTCTTCAACGCATCCTGCAGCCACGCCATGTCCTGATCAGATTTGGCCGCGCCCGGCTTTTTTGTTGTTGAAGATGTCGCGGCTGCGTGATTCGGCGCGCGTTTAGCCGGCGCCTTGGTTTGGCCCAGTGCTGCCTGTGAAACCGCCGGAAGTGTGAGGGCGAGAACGGCGAGCAGGCACAGAAATTGCCGTTTTCTCCATGAATCGTGTTGTCTGCCCAGTCTCTGTTTGACACTATTGCAATAGCGCATCTTCTCTCATCTCCAAATGTATTGGGGGCTGGTTAAAGATAGTATTGATCACCCCAATTTACGAGTGAAAAATACGATTCCTGCAACAGAAAAATTCCGTTTCCTGCAACAATACAGTTAGTTCTGCTGTATGTCGCCATAACGGTTGTCATACACCTTCGTAAGCTGTTTCTGGCATTCTGATGTGCTAAATAGCTTTCATCATGGTCCTGCGGAAACTTCTGCCTCTCATCTTTGTGTTTCTTCTGGTTCCCGGCTGCTAGAAAGCTCCCACAATCTATCTTGTTCCCATTGGTGATGCGCCTGCGGATGAGATCATTGATTTGGCCAAGCATTACCATGAAAAATTCGACATTCAGGCCGATATTTTACCCGGCATCAAGCCCGGCTCTCAGGATGTGGACCGGATACGGCAGCAGTTGATCGCAGAAAATCTGGTGCAAACGCTGCTGGAGAATTACTCTGATTTCCGCGCCAACAAGGGCGACGTACTCATCGGCGTCACCGCAGACGATATCTATCCCAAGAGCCAGGATTGGGAGTTTCTGCTTTGGCTGGCGCGACCAGGAGCAACTGGCAGCCGTGGTATCAACCGCGCGCATGGATTTGCATTACCCGGGCGAGCAGGAAGGGACCTCACTCCGCCAGCGGCTCCGCAAAGTGGTTACCAAGGACGTTGGGCTGCTTTACTACGGGAAACAAGCCAGCGAGAATCCCCGGAGCGTGCTTTACAACAATATCGGGGGAATTCAGGAACTCGACCAGGTCACAGAAGATTTTTGAAGTTCATCGGCCGGCGGAGAGCGGCAGATCAAGTATCTTTGCCTCAATCCTGCCTTTCAAAATCTCCAACCGGCCCACACTAATAGGTAGCTTGAATCTTCGCGGTCCAGCGCTTCCAGGATTGAAGTACAGTACGCCCTCTTTTATCTGTTGTTTCGGCTGGTGTGAATGGCCGCTGATCACCGCGGCAAAACCTGCCGCTTTGGGATTGAGGTCGAGCGCGTTCAGATCGTGAATTACATAGATGTGAAGCCCTGCCAGTTCTACAACCTCAGTTTCCTCAAAGCGCCGCGCCCAGGGTTGAGTGTCAACATTACCGCGAATCGCAGTTACCGGCGCAATCTTCTCCAGAGCGGGAATGATATCGGGAGAACCGATGTCACCGGCGTGAATAATGTGTTCTGAGCCGCGCAGAAGCTCCAGCGCTTCCGGTCGCAACAATCCGTGAGTATCAGAGATGACGCCGATGATCATGGTTTTTCTGAAGCTTTTTCCGAAGTCCCGACCCTGAGCTTGTCGAAGGGGAGGGATCCCTACCTTCTTCAACGATGAATACGGGAGCAGGTGAACTCGCTTCAAACGAAGCAAATCTGGAGATCAAGTATCCTCATTCTCGCTCTCAAGATCGCTCGTGGCTGTAGCGATCCCTCGGCTGCTCGTGATTTCAGAAGCTAATGGCTAATGGCTCTTTCACAGCCCCGCCTCAATTCGCGATCTTGGGTCCATATAGTCGCGCAGTGCATCGCCAATAAAGTTGAATGAGAGCACGGCCAGCATCACCGCCAGGGCAGGGAAGATCACCAGATGCGGCGCATCAAACAGGTGGGCGCGGCCATCATTCAACATTGATCCCCAGCTTGCCGTGGGCGGAGGAACGCCCAGACCCAGGAAGCTCATAGTCGCTTCCGCCAGTACTGCGCCGGCCATGCCAATAGCGGCTTGCACGATCACCGGCTGAATAATGTTGGGCAGAATGTGCCGTGTGACAAGGCGCCAATCGCTTGCGCCCAGTGCCCGCGCTGCTTCCACAAACTCTTTTTCTTTTACCGCCAGCACCTGTGCGCGAACCAGCCGCGCGTAGCCTACCCATCCGCCAATGCACAAGGCCAGGATCAGGTTGAAAACCCCCGGGCCAAGAAATGCGACAAAGGCAATGGCTAGCAGGATCCCCGGAAAAGATAGAAAGGCATTCATCAGGATGGCGTTGAAAAATTTGTCGGTATAGCCACCGTAGTAGCCCGCAATCGAACCCAAAATCAATCCCAGCAGAAGCGATCCAGCTACCACGCTGGTGCCAACCAACATGGAGATCTGCGCACCGTAAATCACGCGAGAAAGAATATCGCGGCCCAGTTCGTCAGTGCCAAACCAGTGGGATGAGCTGGGCGGCTGGAGCCGTGAAGGCAGGTCGATATCGCTGGGCTTATGCGGCGCAATCCACGGCGCGAACAAGGCCACCCCTACAAAGATTGCCACCATCACCATGCCTGCCGCCGCAAGCACGTTGCGCCGGCCAAGTGCTGCTGCGGTGTTCCAGGTATTCGCGAGCTGCATCTGGGTAATCTTAGCTCCAACTCACTGGTGCATGCCTGCCAGATCGAACTTGCCCAGATAGATGGGCAAAGACGTTGCCGGCTGCGGCTTTGTCGGATCGATGGGATAGGGCGCGTCCTGTGAAGTGGGAAAGCCCCAAATGTTTCCTGTCGTCAGGTCGACCACGACTTTGCCCTGGACCTGGCGTGAGCGGTCCGGCGAAAGCAGCGTCTTGATTCCGGGCTCGATGTAGAGATGGTCCACATTGCTTTGGGCCCGTGCCACCTCGGGCGTAAATAGAGGACGAAGAGCAATGGTGCCGAGAAAAATTGTCGCCAGCGCGAGTACTGCGCGATCGAAAAAGTTCAGTCTCATTGGGAACTCCTTGCCATGATAGATCGCAGGGTTCGTAGGAAATTTGCAAATTTTCCTGAGCTTCTACGGGAAAGTTGCTTTTAGCTGGCTAAGTGCTAACCGCTATTTTCACCACCTTCTTCAGTGCCCGCACAAACGCCTCATTCTGCTCCGGCGTGCCAATGCTCACGCGGATCGCGTTCGGAATGCCCCACGGCACCAGCGAGCGAACAATCACGCCCTCTGCCTGCATGCGTTTGGCAAAGGCATTGCCGTCTTCGTCGATATTGAAATAGATGAAGTTTGCGCTGGTAGGAACTGCGTGAATGCCAATTTCGCGGAAGCGCTCCATCAGCCAGCCTGCGCCGGCAGCATTGTTTTCCACGGTGCGGCGAATGTGGGCTTCATCGCGGATGGCAGCCAGGCCTGCCGCTTCCGCCACACCTGATACTGAAAATGAGTTGCGCACCTTGCCAAAATAACGGAGCAACTCCGGCTCGCCGCAGGCATAGCCCAGGCGGATTCCGGCCAGACCATGGGCCTTGGAAAAAGTTCGGAGCACCAGCAGGTTCTGCCTCCCTGCGCGCATATGCGCAAGCGAGCGCGAATAAACCACACCGCGCTCACGGGCAAAATATTCAGCAAAGTCGAAGTAAGCTTCATCCAAAACCACCAGCACGCCATCTGGAACGCGGGCCAGGAAAGCGTCGGTGGCATCAGCATCAAACATGGTCCCGGTGGGATTGTTGGGATTCGCCAGGAAGATGATGCGGGTTTGCTCAGTAACTGCCGCCGCAATCGCATCAAGATCGTAAGCGTCATTGCGCATCGGGAGCTGTATCAGACGCGCTCCGGTAGTTCGCGTGACCAGCGGATAACTGATAAAGGTTCTCTCGCTGGTAATGCAGTTCGTTCCAGGAACCAGCAGGGTGCGTGCCAATACATCCAGAATGCCGAGTGAGCCGTCGGCGATAAAGATTTGATCCACAGCCAACTGATGGCGCTGAGCCAGTGCTGCGCGCAGTTCACTGGCGTCATTATCAGGATAAAGATTGACCTCAGCAGAGGCTGCACGTATGGCTTCTATAGCCAATGGCGATGGCCCAAACGGGTTCTCGTTGGACGCCAGCTTGATCATGGGAACGCCAGATTCCTGCTGCGCCTGACGCATGGGTTTGCCGGGAATATATCCAGCCAGGGCCCTGATGTGTTCGGGTATCTGCGCGAGAACCGTTTTTTTCATCACAAATGAGAGTACAACAGAAGTTTGTATCACAATTTCTGTTGCGGTGCTTGGTACAGTAAGAAACCACGTGCAAAAGGATTAGGCGCGGCGATGGCGTCCTCTTTTGGCACTGCCTGGCATATTCATCGCGCGGTGCTTCATTCGATCTGAGTGGCCTGACATCGGTTCGCGCACCGATTTGCGTAGGGACGCGACCTCATGCGGCGTAAGTTCGCGCGATTCGCCAGGCTCAACATCAAGTGTGAGCGGCCCGTAGCGAACGCGTTTGATTTTTTCTACATGATGGCCGATCTCCTCAAACATGCGTCGAATCTGCCGGTTCTTGCCTTCGATCAGCGTAACTTCATACCAGGGATTGGCGGCATCTTTCGTCAGGCGGACCTGGGCAGGCGCGGTGAATACTTGCTTCAACTTGTGTTCTCCGCCGAACCTGTTACGCGCTGAAGATCCCGGTTCGGGCTTGGCGCCAATGCGGATACCACGGCGCAGCTTGCCAATATCTTCTTCTGTAGCGCGCCCGGCAATTTTTACCAGATATGTTTTTTGCACATGCGATGCTGCTCGTGTCAGGCGGCTGGCCAGGTCGCCGTCATTGGTCAAAAGCAACAACCCTTCGCTTGACCAATCGAGCCGTCCTACCGGATAAATTCGCGCACCCACATTCTTTACCAGGTCCATGACCGTGGGGCGTCCTTCAGGATCGGAAACCGTAGTCACGTAGCCTTTGGGTTTGTTGAGCAGCAGATAGATGTGGCGCTCTGCGCCACGCAGCAGCTTGCCATCAACTTTGATGTGGTCGGTGGCCAGATCGGCCTTGCTGCCCAGTTCGGTCACCGTGTGGCCGTTCACGCTCACGCGTCCCTGGGTGATCAGCTCTTCTGCCTTGCGCCGTGACGCGATGCCGGCAGCGGCAATGATCTTCTGCAATCGCTCCGTAGGCACGTCAGCCCCCGGTGCTTTCAGAAGCAATCTGCCCGGCAGCCTGCTCGTCGGCTTCACTGTGCTGCGGATCAGAAGAGACGGTCGGCTCGGTCACGTTCTGGGGGACTTCAGATTTGTCTTCGGCCATCTGTTCCACGCCGCCGTCGTCTTCTTGGGAAGTATCGGGAATGCCGGTGGCGTCTGCAACCGCGCTTTCACCCGCGGAAAAGAGCTCATCTTCGATCTGCAGTTCACCGGCGGCCAGCTTTTCAAACTCTTCCAGGCTGGGGAGTTCGCTCAAATCGCGCAGGCCAAAGCGCAGCAGAAAATCTTTGGTGGTTTTGTACAGCATGGGCCGGCCCACCACGGCTTTGCGGCCTGCAGTGGTAATGAGCTTGCGTTCCAGCAGCGTGCCAATCACGCCAGCTGCGTCAACGCCGCGGATGTCGCTGATCTCCGGCACCGTTACCGGCTGCTTGTAAGCGATGACCGCCAGCGTTTCAAGCGCCTGCAGCGAAAGACGCACCGGCGGCTTCAGGCTCTTGGAAAATGCGCGTACCACATCATGGTGCTCCGGCTTGGTGGACATGCGATAGCCGCCGGCCACCTCGCGCACTTCAATGCCATGCTCAGGGTTGGCGAAGTCGGCGATTAGTTCATCGAGGTATGGCCTGAGCAGCCCGCGCAGCTCTACTTTTTCTGATTTCTCTTTGCCACGCTTGGCCGCGCGAGGCTCGGGGGCATCTTCTACCGCGCCGAGATGATTTTCCGCCTGCTCGGCCTGCGATTGCGGTGGTTGCTCGCCGTCTGCCGGGGTTTCTGCGGCTGTTTCATGGGCACTCTTCAGCGCCAGCAAATCTTCTTTCAGCAACGCAGCCATCTGGTCAACCGTGATGGGATCTTCCGCCGCATAAATGAGAGCTTCGAGTTGGGATTTGATGGACATTAGCTCTTAGTAGTTAGTATTTAGTACTTGGTTTTTTTTCTGAATCCCGAGCGGAGCGAGGGATCTCTATCATTACGATCTATTTTACGGTGATCCATGCCCGCCAAAAATAAGGCTGGTCCTTCCGTATTTAGTATTTGGTACTTAGCTTACATCTCTATCAGAGCAAACCGTTCGGGCGCTAGCCACCAAAATCGTTGCTTTTCAAAGATCAGGCAAATACTAAATACTAACTGCTTTATCTCCAATCATCTCTTATCGCCGCCCCTTCACCCATGACCGTATCAAACATCGGATGTTTCTTGATCAGGACCTCGCCAAAAACTTTTTCCTGCCGCAGCAAAATTGCTTGCAGCCGCACCAGCTCCAGCATCGCCAGAAATGATGAGATGAGCGCATTGCGTGAGGTGATGTGCTGCAATAGCCGCTTCAGGCGAATAGGCCGGTCTTCCATCAACAAGCGGCGGCGAAAATATTCAATCATCTGGCCTACGGTCACGGTCTCTTCATCCACTTGAAGGATGGGCCGCGATTTTGCGCGCTCCAGAATCTGCTGGAAGGTGCGCACCAGGTCAACCACGTCAGCGGCCAGCTCTGGCTCCGTACCCTCAGCATCTTTAAATTCCTTCATGGAAGGATTGCTGACTACCGCGTCTTCAATCTGCTGCTTCTGCAGCAGCATCTGCGCGGCGTTCTTAAATTTCTCATGTTCCAGCAGGCGCTGCACCAGTTCCTCGCGCGGATCTTCCTGCTCGCCCGCCGGCGCATCGGGATCGCGCGGCAGCAACATCTTGCTCTTGATGTGGATCAGCAGCGACGCCATATAGATAAACTCGGCGGCAATGTCCACGTCGAGCTGCTTCAGATTTTCAACATATCCCAGATACTGCGCTGTGATCTTGGCGATCGGGATATCGTATATGTCGATGTCCTGCTTGCGAACAAGGTCCAGCAGCAGGTCAAGCGGGCCGTCATAGACCTTGGCCACGCTGACCGCGAAAGGAAACTCGCTGGCCTGCGGCCTCGCGGATTGTAGGTTCTCTGCCATCCGAAACAAAACACATTAACAGTTCGACATACACATTCTAAATGTGAGTGGGTGTTCTTACGCTGTGGATTACGGTTTTTTCGTGAGAATTACTGCAGCGCGCTGTAATCGCCTTCATATTGCTGAATGGAAAGATCACCCTCAGGCAGTGAGAGGGAAGCGCCGTTGCTCGATCTGTGCAATTCGACCAGAACACTGCCATTCTGACGCGGAAACTTCTTCCATTTGTCCTGAAGCACTTTGGGCGGCAGAATAAAGTCGTACAAAGACCGGTCGGTTGCCTGTGTGAGCAGCACCAGCACGTTCAGAGGACGATCTTCCAATTCAAACCTGTACACTCCATCTGTTTCCGCCGCCGCGTACACGCCAACCTTTCGTCCTTTGCGGGTGATAAACGTCCGTGGACGGTCCTTCTTGAGCGGATAGGTTACAGAGATGCGCTCCAGCCAGTCAGCAGTTCGTATGGTCCACCGTTCTTCTTCAGTTTTAGCGGCGGCAATTGATTCAGGAACGCGCAGCCGGCTTGCGCCTTCATCTTTAATGGCCAGGGTTTCGACTGTGTCAATGCGCAGCAGCCCAACCGCATCGCGCACGGCGACCATCGTCTTTTCGGCAACCTTGCCGGCTTTTTCTGCGCCGAAGCGCACAATTTCCATCAGCCGCGCGGGATTCTGCGCCAGCTTTTGTCGCCGTTCGCGTATTGGAGCCAGATGCGCATTCACGCTCTGGATCGCAAGCGCTTTGCACTCCACACAGGTGATGGTGGCCTGGGTGCAGCCCTCAGTGATGTGAGCCAGCCGTGCGGGATCGCTAAAAATCTGGTGCAAGTTGCCGACAGGACAACGGTCAGGGCTTCCTTTGTCGGTCAGCTTTGGGCGATCGGTTACGCTGTTCTTGATTTTTTCTTCCACTACAGCTGGTTCGTCGCTCAGCAGAATGGAGTTGCCGTAAGACTTGGACATCTTGCGTTTGTCCGTGCCCAGCAGTTTTGGAGTCTTGGTGAGCAAGGCTTGCGGCTCAGGGAAGACAGGCTTTTCCTGAAACTTGTAAAAATGATTGAAGCGCCGCGCCACCTCGCGGGTGAGTTCAAGGTGGCTGACCTGGTCTTCACCCACGGGAACGAAATCGGCCCTGTAGACCAGAATGTCTGCCGCTTGCAGCATGGGATAGCCGAGAAAGCCGTGCATGTGCAAGTCTTTATTCGGCATCTGTTGTTGTTGCTCTTTGTAGGTGGGAACACGCTCCAGCCAGCCCAGCGGCGTAATCATGGAAAACAGCAGATACAATTCCGCGTGCTGCTTCACGTGCGACTGCACAAAGATCGCGCATTTTTCCGGGTCAAGCCCGGCGGCCACAAAATCAATAATCACTTCCAGCGTGTTATCTGCCAGGTGAGAGGTGTCGTCGTAATCGGTAGTCAGAGCGTGCCAGTCGGCGACAAAAAAAAAGGCGTCGTGCGTGTGCTGCAGCTTCACCCAGTTCTGCAGCGCGCCAACATAATTGCCCAAATGCAGCTTGCCTGTGGGACGCATGCCGCTGAGCACGCGTGAGCGGGAAATTTTTGAAGGTTGATCTGTCATTGAATTATCGGGTGCGGCGGCGCTTCAAACCCCAACTTATAGCAGTTTAGCAAAGAGCCGTATCTTCTGGTGGACGGCTCTTCTAAATCCCAGAAGAAGAGAGATCTCGCATCGCGCTAACGGGGCAATTCGACGCGCTAAGCCGGCAAACAACGCTTTGACATGCGGATTTAGCTGGCGCATCATTGTTATCGAGATGAAAGCAGTTTATGCGCTTGTGATTGCTGCGCTGTCTACGATTGAGTTGCTGTTGCTCGCAGCGCTTTGCATATCTCTTTTTGTTACTCCCGGCGGCAGTGGTGAATTTACCGGCCTCAACCAATTTGGCTACTCGTTGATGGCCCTGATGTTTGTGCCTCCGCCGGCCTTTGCGATTGTTTGTATTCTCGTGTTCAAATTCTACCGGCCGGAGAACCAGCAAGCTTTCAAAAGCTTTGCCTGGGGATTGGGTGTGGCGCTGGTGATGGTTCCTCTTGTCTCGATTCTTACCAGTCGCGTTCGATCGGCACTGCCCTGGCACCTGATTGCCAACGCCGTTGTGCTGGCGGCATGGACAGCCGTAATCGTGTGGCAGAGGCTGACCCACAGCAAAGCTGAATCCTTGCAGACCTCTGCCTGAGAGTAGCTTAAGTCCCCGTCTTATCTCCCGCAGCCTTGGATTGCGGCGCAATCGTCTTCACCTTCACCGGCTTGGCCGGGATACCCACTGAGATGTTGTAAGGTTCAACGTCTTTGGTAGCCACGCCCAGCGATCCGATCAGGCCATGCTCATGCACGCGGACGCCGCTCATCACGGTGGCGTGATAAGTGATTCGCGCGCGCGGGCCGATCTCCGTCTTGCGATTGCTCACAATCATGCCGTCATTCAGGTCGTGATCGTGTGAATAGACATTGGCGTAATCGGAAATGGAGCTGCCTTCATGAATCACGATCTCGCCCCGGTCATCCAGCAGCACATATTTGTGGATGGTGCAGTTATCTTCAATGGTCAGGTTGTAGCCGTAAGAAACTTCCACGCCGTGAAAAATCTTTACGTTTTTACCGATGTGCTTGAGCACATGCTTGGCGATCATCGCCCGCACACGATAGCCCAGCCAATGGTTCAAGCCGAGCGGAGAGCGGTCATACATCATCCAGAACCAGATCAGCGGTTTGCGCTCCGCATATTTCTGAGCGTCCACATCGCCGTAATACTCAGGCTCCAGCGTGGCATTGCGGGGATCAAAACTGTGCACCAGCGCCTGCTCTGCCAGCGGTGCGTTGGCGCTGGGCTCGGTATAAGGGCGGCCAAGGTAAATTTCATAAAGCGTATTGCGCACCACGGTACAGCGATGCTCGATGCTACGGTTGGAAAACTGTTCATCGAGCTTCTGGATCCACTCCAAAAACACCTTGTCCGCTGCGGGCAGCGGTTGCAGGTTGCGGTACTCGTAACGCGGCATAAAGTCTCTCAGGAAACCTCGGTTCAATTTGCTGGGACAACCATCATATAATGCCCTGCCCTCAAGTCTTACTGGTCTCTCGCCAGACCAAAATGATCTCCCTGATCCAAAAAAGGAACCAAACTGTACACCATTGGATTTGCCTGCGATGCAGAAGGCGCAGCTTATTTGCAAGCTGAGTGGGCGTTTCAACCGTAGCCGCTTTCGCTGAGAGATTGAGGCCTGCCCAGGCTTCGGGCAAACAAGCGCGAATATCAGACGAAACCCGGGTCTTCACTCAAGGAATTAGCCCTTCGGTTACCTAGGTACTCTTGTTGAGTGCAGAGTTTTGCAGCATAAATGAAACACTTCCGGGATACGTCTGACTGCATTTAGGTAAGGACAAGAACGATGATTTGCAGTTCCATGTTATGGCCCAGGAAAGTCGCGCAAGCGGGTCTTCTCGGTCTCACTTTATTAGTCTCGGTCGCAGTACTGGCACAGGATGCAAACCAGGGGCAGGACCAGGACCTGGATATCAACCTGAAGCCCATCCCGATTCTCACCGGGTCAGGCGCCTATTTCACCAGGGTGACCGGCGGCCAGTACCAGGACGCTCCATCCATCAGCCCGCTTCTGCTTTTGCCTATCGGCGATAAGTTGCTGTTTGAGGCCAAAGGCGTTGACTCTGACACTTTCAGCAAAGGCGCTAACAGTGACTACACCGGCCATAATTCTTACGGCATTGGCTATGCGCAGGTGGATTACATCACGAAATATATAACCGTCACGGCTGGGCGGTTTATTACGCCATTCAACATTTATGGCGAGCGTCTGGCGCCCAACTGGATACGCCCTTTGCAGGTTACGCCGCTGACTTCGCCTTTGACCAGCGGCGCCGCTCTGGGCGGAATGTTGCGCGGCGGCTTTCCCGCCAATGACAAGATGAACCTGACCTACGCCTTCTATTTTTCCACCAATAACACGCATCATTTGCTGGCCACAGATCGCTCGACCGGCGGACGAGTGGGTTTCTTTTTACCTGGACCAAGAGTGGAGATGGGCGCTTCATTTCAGCAGGTGCTGCAAGCAGACCGCGCCCATGCTGCCGGCGGCTATTTTATCTGGCAGCCCAACCGTGTGCCGCTGAGCCTGCGTTCAGAGCTTGTGCGTTCTTCCGGCACCAGGGGCGCCGCATATTGGATTGAATCCGCATATCGGCTGAGCCAGATACCTGCTTTGCGCCGGCTGGAGCTTGTAGGCCGCGGAGAGCAGTTTTTTGCTGCTTCAAACCTGAGCGCGGCAACAATCAAGAAGCTTGGTGCCCTGGGTAAGGACACGCGAGAGGGAGACTTTGGGCTGAACTATTACTTCCGCAGTGATGTGCGCGCCTCCGCCAGCTATGGACGCCAATTTGTTCTGGGCAACAATACCAATCTCTGGACCATAGGCATGACGTACCGGTTTGTTATGCCGCTGGGGCCATCAGGAAACCACTTATGAGGACGAGCACTACATTATCCGCGGCTCTCCTGGCAATGGCCATGTTGCTGGCGCTTGGAGCAGCCGCCAAGACCAATGATGGCAAGAATTCCACCACGCCGGCAAGTGCAACGGCGAACAGTTCAACCGCGGCAACTGCGAGGGCAAATAGTTCAACCACGGCGACAAGTTCAACACAGGATGAGAACCTGCATTTAGAGGGAGAGAAGCGGTTTCGTTCCAACTGCGGGCGCTGCCATGTGGCGCCGCCCAAATTTCCTTCGCGCATGATGGCGACCATTGTCCGCCACATGCGGGTACGGGCCGCCATCACTGACGCAGATATGCGGCTGATTTTGCGCTATATGGCGGAGTAAACATCAACAATCTCCGCAAAAATTCGGCCTTCGCCAGAGCGCGCGCAGCCAAGTGGGTGGCAGGAGTGTTTTGCCTCATGCTGGCGATGCCAGTCTTGGGTCAATCGCACGTGATTGAGGTGCTGGCTGATAAAGACAGCCATTTTAAGATCGCCGGCATGAGCAAGCCGGAGATCACGGTAAAAGCCGGTGAGCAGGTAACACTGAAAATTACTGCTCGCAAAGGCAAAACCTGGAACCGCGATGGAAGCGTCCATGGCTTCACGCTGCTGCGGCGGAAAGACCATGCCAAAGTTCCCGGCTGGGACCTTGAGCTTAAGCCGGGCACGCAGGAATTTACCCTGACTGCCCCGGCAGAACCCGGCGAGTATGAGGTTTTGTGCACGGTCATCTGCAGTGATGACCATGAGGGAATGCGTATGAAGTTTGTGGTGGTGCCGTGAGCGCTATGCAAGCGGAAAGCGTTGGGACCGTTAAACAATCTTTAGATCCTGGAGAAAATGAGAAACATGAAACACAAAGCAATAACAACGGCCGTGGTCCTTGCCGCGATGCTGAGTGCCTACTCGTTTGGCAAAGATAAGCCCAAGGAGAACTTAATTACATTGCAAGGGGCGATTGTTGACAGCCAGTGCGCCTTCAATGTCCATTCTGAAACCCGCTCGCATGAGTGGATGATCAAGCGCGGCGTCCAGGACGCCACAGATGAGAGAAGCTGTACTCTCCATTGCGTAAAAGACATGGGAGGAAGCTATACGCTGGTGGTTAAGAAAGACGTTTACCGGCTGGATGACCAGGTGAAAAGCGAGTTGTTCGCGGGCAAAAATGTGAAAGTAACAGGGACACTGGATGCCAAGACCCACACGCTGCACGTTTATGAGATGGAAGAAGTAAAGTAAAGCCGGTTCAAGTTCGCGGATGAGGACAAGACAAGCGGCTGCTTGAAAGCGCGCAGCCGCTTTTTTCTTGCCAAAACAATTTATTTGAAGCGCCGGCTTTCCTGAATCAAGCCAAGCGTCCATGGCCCGGTTACGCACTCTTTTCCCAAGCCAGGCTTTCCGGGGGCCTGGATTGAGAGGCGTGCTCTGTTACAGTCATCGCTGCGTGCTCAACCGCCGCAAGCGAATCGCGTAACGGACACGATGAATGATGCAGCAGGCGGAGCACATCTGTGATCTGCGCCAGCCGGGAGCTCTGCTGGGCGTAGTCCACTTCAGCGTTAGAGCCTGCCGCCACGGATTCGATATAGCACCAGAGGAAATGGTTCAGCAGGTCAACGGTGCGTTTCAAGTTCTGTCCCAGCCCTGCGTTTAAAAGGCGATCCATAAGTTGCTCCTGGTCGCCGGGGCTGCAGCACTGGAAGCTGCTCCATTGCAGTTGTGTTTCAAGGGCCTTGAGTTCCTGTGAAAGACGAGCGATTTGATTTGTAAGATCTTCCATTGTCTAATCCTTGAATTTTTCGTTTCTGCGAAACACTAGACATCGGAAGAAGTGGCTGTGACTGAGCAGACAACCGGAAGAATGGCGCATGAGGTGAGATGCTGAATCAGGGCAATGGGCGGGATTACCGAAGTACATGTCTACTCCATTTGGGCTTGGCAATTTGATGAGTGAGACACGCTAAGCTGTTGAAGCGGAACAGCAAATGCTGGTTTTTCGTAAAGACTGATTTAATTCGCATTTTCGGGAGTGTTTGCACTGTTGGTGGTGCAAACTGGCAGATCTCTAGGTCTGGGGTTTTGGGCAAGGTGTTACCCCAGACGACCATCCTTTGCCATCAGATGGATTACCAGAGTCATGTTGTTAAGCGGCCATGAATGGGCTTGAATACCCTAGAAAAGCCATGAGAATACGACGTTTACACTCCTCGTTGTTTCTAATGCCGGCGCTTCTTTTGGCCACGAGCTTGCCGGCCGCCGCCATTGCCGCAGACAATCCTAAAGATGAGCGGTTTCCGGTAACCACCTCATCCCGAGCGGCCGCGCGCTACTTTGAAAACGGCATGGTGAATTACGAGAACCATCGCTGGAATTTTGCGTTGCGCGATTGGCATGAAGCCCTGGAACTCGATCCCAATTTTGCCATGGCTTATACATGGATCTGCTTCACCACCACTGATCCGGCGGAGGAGAGCAAAGATCGCGCTGCAGCCAAGGCCTTGCTGGATTCAGTTACGCCGGCTGAGCAGCTTGCCATCAAGTGGATGGCCGGCGTCCATGAGAACAACTACATTCAGGGCATACAAGCCATGAATGACTTGGCGCAGATGTTTCCCCGCGATAAGCGCCTGAATTTTCTGATCGGCTATTGGCTTTACAAGCAGGATGAGTACGAGCACTCGCGGACATTTACGCTCAGGGCGCTGGCTGAAGACCAGAAATATGCTACCGCTTACAACCAGTTGGGGTATCTGTATTCGCGCGCACGCGAGTATGACAAGGCGATTGACGCAATGGAGAAATATGTAAAGCTCCTGCCCAATGAGCCAAACCCGCATGATTCTTACGGTGAAATGCTGCGCCTCTCCGGGCGATTTGATGATGCGCTGGCGCAGTACCACATTGCGCTCAAGATTGATCCGACTTTCTATATCTCACAAAAAGAGCTGGGAGAGACCTATGCGCTCATGGGACAGGGTGAGCGTGCACGGGAAGAATATGCCAGGGCGATCCATGAGGCCCCCAGCAACGGCCTGAAGGCTGAGTACATGCAGAAAGCAGCCATGACCTGGCTGCGTGAGCAGAAATTTGACGAGGCCGATAAAGCATACGATGAAGCCGCTCAGAAAGCCCACGAGATGGACCAGTGGGTGTGGGAGGCGCGTGCGCATCGTATCAAAGCCATGTACCGGCATGATCATGCGTTGGCGATGGCTGAGCTGGACCGCGCAGAAGCCATTCTGGCAGAAAAGAGCGACGCGGCAGCCAAGTCTGACCTGGATGAAGAGCGGGCGCGCATCCTGCGGGTTCGCGTGGAACAGGCCATTGCCGCCAATGATTTTGTCGGCGCAAAGAAAACGCTGGCAGAACTGGAAAAGATGGCCGCCTCAGGTTCCATCAGTATCCAGAGAACTTATGCCGGCGCGGACGGAACTCTCTTGCTGGCGCATAAGAAATATCGTGATGCTGTTGGAGAGCTGGAGCAGGACTTCATCAATCCCATGTCAATGAAGCTGCTGGTGACGGCTTACCAAAAGGCGGGCGATAAAGCCAAAGCAGAAGAGTGCCGCAAGCGCCTGCTGGATTTTAAGATTCCTATGGTGGAAGAGGCCCTGACCGTCTTTGCATACCGTGCGCAACAGCAGGGAGTGGTGGCGGAGAAATAGACAGAGAACCGTATTCATATTAATGATTCTCGAAGTGTCGCCCGAACCAAGCGAGGTCGCGTTTGGAGGTTGGCATCCGCTTCTCATAAATGTCTTCATATTCAATAGAGATGGTCAGTTTGGCGAGGGCTTTGCGGCACAGGTCCCGGCCCTGAGAAAAGGAAGGGCTATCAACATCTCCCGCCAATTGAAGTACAATCACTTTCTCTCCCGGTTGAATCCATAATCCGTCCAGATCCTCGTAAAAAGTCTCCCACGATATTCCAGCAGGAAGTTTTGGCATCCAGGAAATTAGATTGTTTTCTGTTTTTTTGCCATCTGTTGCCTGAAATTGCAGCACGTGCAATGGTCCGATGCCCTTGTTCTTTAGCATCACGCCTACCCTATCTTCATAATCCGCAACTGGGATACTTGCGATGGGTCTAACGGAACGGCGGAAGTGTGCCCGTTGAATGTAGAGCGCGGAAGCTGTGAATACCAGCGACAAAACAGCTACAAAGGCGCTCACGACGGGTGCATGATCGAGGAAGAATTTCAATAAGCTCATAGAGTCTTCTTGATCATTTTGGAAAATGGAGGTTATCACAGATAAGGCTATCTTCAGGAAGGGGTCAGCGAATTTTTAACGAAACTGCTTTATAATCACTAGATGTACTTCCCCGTTCCTGAATCCCTGGCCTGGGCGCATCCCCTGGTGCAGGAGTGGTTCTCCAAAAAATTTGGAACGCCTACTGAGCCGCAGGAAGCAGGCTGGCCGCACATACTTGAGGGGCGCACCACGCTCATCTCCGCGCCTACCGGTTCGGGCAAGACGCTGGCTGCCTTTCTCATCTGTATTGACCGTCTGGTGCGCAAGGCGTTGAGCGGCAATCTG
>DATEHN010000106.1:0-21592 GCA_035279585.1 Candidatus Angelobacter sp.
GGCTGAAGCCCAGACTTTTTTGTCACCTTAACGCGGCGCTTCCACCCCAGCACGCGCAAAACCGGCGCGTGTTGGGGACCCCGGCCCTAAAGGGCCGCTCTTCTACGGATCGGGATACAGCAACTCTAGATTTGCTTTAAACGCAGAACTGCCCGGAGCACTCAACGCGTCCGGGCAGTGATTTGATGATTTGGTTTACAGAGCTCTTACGTTTTCTGCCTGGAGGCCTTTTGGCCCTTTGGTAACGGTGAATTCCACCGCCTGGCCTTCCGGCAAGCTGCGAAAACCGCTGGACTGGATGGCGGAGAAATGCACGAATACATCTCCCTGGCCGCTATTGCGGGTAATAAATCCAAATCCTTTTGCGTCGTTAAACCACTTCACAATTCCTTGTTCCATTTGTTTGTTTCCTTAAATTTTTGATATTTCCTGCTGAGAAGATTGACTGGTTACCGTGAGTTAGGTTGTCGCTTTTTAGAGGCTGGACCGGCTCGCTGACCGCTGGTGAATCACTTAACTGGAGCTTTAATTATAACACGGTTTGCCAAACAAAATCTGGATTATTTACCAGCGATGACGGTTAGGCCACCGCTCACGTCTGATCGTTTGCCCAGCCTGTGTGCCTTCCCAGGAATGTTTGCGAATTCACCTAAACGCTTTCTGTGATGTTGGTCACGGTTCATCTTCTGTTTGTCCGGTAAAGTTGCACTTTCACAAATTCGCGTGTTTAGGAATAATGTCTCTCATCGTAATTTCGGTGTACCATACCCAGTTTTGCGGAGACCAGTTTTGCGTAGAGAGGATACGGCCCTATGAGAATTGCTGTCCCACGGGAGAAACAGCCCGGCGAGGCCCGGGTGGCGTTGGCGCCTGAGTCGGTGAAAAAGCTGGTGGCAACCGGAGTGGAGATCGGGATTGAAACCGGCGCCGGCATGCACGCCGGATTTCCTGACGCGGAATATGAGACTGCAGGCGCCAGCGTGATGGGCCGTTCTGATCTGCTGCCGGAGGCCGACATTCTTGCCTGTGTGAACCGCCCTGAGCTTGACGATATTGCCAAGCTCAAAGCTAGCTGCGTTATCATCGGCTTTCTTAAACCTTTGGATGAACCTGCCGCTCTGGAGCCAATCATCGCCAAAAAGCTCTCTGCTTTTGCCGTGGAGCTGGTCCCGCGAACCACACGCGCACAGTCCATGGACGCGCTTTCTTCCATGGCAACCGTCGCCGGTTACAAGGCCGTGATCATGGCCGCAGAACGGCTTCCGCGCATGTTCCCGCTGCTGATGACTGCTGCCGGGACAGTCCCGCCAGCCAAAGTCCTGGTGCTGGGGGCAGGCGTTGCCGGACTGCAAGCCATTGCTACTGCGCGCAGGCTTGGCGCAGTGGTTGAGGCTTATGATGTCCGCGCTGCCGCCGGACAAGACGTGAAATCGCTGGGGGCAAAATTTCTGGAAGTCGATCTTGGCGGCATTGAGACCCAGGATGCAGGCGGCTACGCCAAAGAGCTTTCACCGGAAGCGCTGCAACGTGGTCGAGACATGGTGGCCAAGCGCGCCACCGTTTCTGATGTGGTGATTACCACAGCGCAGGTTCCGGGGCGCAAAGCCCCGCTTATGCTGACGGAAGAAGCTGTGAACACCATGCGACCGGGCAGTGTGATTATTGATCTGGCTGCCTCCACCGGCGGCAATGTTGCGCTTACCAAGCCCGGTGAAGAGGTGGACCACAAGGGCGTGCTTATTCTTGGGCCGCTGAACCTTCCCGCCACGGTGGCCGGACACGCCAGCCAGCTTTATTCGCGCAATCTGACCAGCTTTATCAGCCTTATCAATGACAAAGGCAATTTAAAGATCGACATGAACGATGACATCCTAAAAGGCGCTTGCGTCACCTACCAGGGCGGCAGCGTGCATCCTAAAGTGGCCGCAGCCCTGGGCAATCCCGTGGCATAAAAAGGAGAGTGGAATGGAGCACTTATTATTCAATCCGGTGGCTTTCATCAGTGCTTTTTTCCTGCTTGAAGGGCCGGCAGATACTCTGCACTTCAACCCTGCAATTTTGATCGCATCGCTGTATGTGTTTGTGCTGGCGGCGTTCCTTGGCTATCAGGTGATCTCCCGCGTGCCGCCCTTGTTGCATACGCCGCTCATGTCGGCGACCAATGCCATTTCCGGTATCTCACTGATTGGTTCGCTGGTGATTGCCGGCTCACGCTATGACCAGCACCAGACCCTTGCGGAGATCTTGGGCTGCGCCGCCGTGACTTCTGCCATGATCAACGTGACCGGCGGATTCCTGATTACTGACCGCATGCTCAAGATGTTTCGCAAGAAAGAAACGGTGAAGGCGGAGGAGAAAAAGTGACCAACGCCCAATATTTTATTGAAGCCACATATCTCATCGCTTCCATCCTGTTTGTGCTTGGCCTCAAGAGCCTGAGCCATCCGGATACGGCGCGTCGCGGCATGATCCTGGCTGCAGCCGGAATGGCTGCTGCGGTTTTTGGCACGCTGTTCCATCCAGACATTCACAACTATCTGTACATCGCCATCGGCATGATTGTGGGATCACTCATTGGAATTCCCATGGCCATGGTGCCGATGACCGCCATGCCACAGCGAACCGCGCTCTCCCACGCTTTTGGCGCACTGGCGGCTTCCATGGTAGGCATTTCAGAGTATGTGATTCACGGCGCTAACATGGGCGGGATAAAGATGGGCGCTCTGGGCATGGAAGTAATGCTTGGTTCGCTCACCGTGACTGGCTCATTTATTGCTGCAGCTAAATTGCAGGAGATGATGCGCGGCACGCCAATCATGTTTAAAGGCCAGCAGATTGTGAATCTGGGCCTCTTTATTGCCATGATCGGCTCTTTTATTATGTGGCTTATTCATCCCGGCGGGGCAGGATATTTTTATTCCACGGTTGGCTGCGCCTTTGTGTTTGGCGTTTTGCTGGTCATTCCTATCGGCGCTGCGGATATGCCGGTGGTGATGTCTCTGCTGAACTCTTATGCCGGCCTCTCATCGGCAGCGACTGGCTTTGTGCTGGGCAATAACGTGCTGATCATCGCCGGCACGCTTGACGGTTTTTCCGGCTTCATTCTCTCCATCCTGATGTGCAAGGCCATGAACCGCTCCATGACCAACGTTCTCTTTGGTGGCTTTGGCGCGCCAGTTTCGGCTGAAACCAGTGTCTCCGGCACCATGCGAGAAGTTGGGTTGGACGATGTTGCCGTGCAGCTTGCTTATGCCAATCAGGTTGTGTTCGTGCCTGGTTATGGCATGGCGACTGCGCAGGCGCAACATGCTGTTCGCGAGCTGGGTAATTTGCTGGAAGAACGCGGCGTCTCAGTCAAATACGCTATTCATCCCGTTGCCGGACGTATGCCGGGACACATGAACGTGCTCCTGGCAGAAGCCAACGTGCCGTATTCATCGCTCTATGAAATGGAGCAGATCAATCCTGAGCTGCCTTCAACCGACGTGGCTGTGGTGATCGGCGCGAATGATGTAGTGAACCCCGACGCGCGCGATAACCCAAAGAGCTTAATCGCTGGTATGCCCATCATAGAAGTGGACAAGGCAAAATCAGTGGTAGTGCTCAAACGCGGCAAGGGAAAAGGCTTTTCTGGCCTGGAAAATCCGCTCTTCTTCAAGCCCGTTACCGGCATGCTCTACGGCGATGCCAAAGCCAGCCTTACCAATCTAACGCAGGCGGTGCAGAAGGTATAGAGACGCTCCCAAACAACTCGATTATGCGCTTCTTGCTGGTTTGGCTCATCATAAGTTTCGCAACCGCAAACGCTTTGACTGCCCCGCAAGATCCTCGCCACGCCGCCATCGATCGTGCCCTTGATTTTCTTTACCGCAGCGCCTCTGACCAGAAAATCTTTTCGCGCCATGGGTTCGATCTCCTGTGGGCCTTCTATTCCATCTCCCATACCGCCCGCGAGCGTCAGCTTCGCGAATCCGCGGCGCGCATGGGGCGCGAGCTTGCTTTTCGTTGGCGCAAGACTCATCAACATGTGCCGCCCGAAGCCAGCCCCGAGGAGATTTATCAACTCGTTATGGGCGCCTGTGCTGCGGATCACCTTGGTGTTCCGGATCCCCAATTCAAAACTGAACTGCTCCGGGCTGCCGTTAAATTCAGCGCTAAGGATTACCTGGGTTTTGACGCTGCGTTTGAACCGCCCAGCCTCGACGATCCTCAGCGTTACGACGTTTGGTCTGGCGCTTTGATTAAAAGTTACGTGGGTGATGCTTACGGCATCACTTTGGGAGCGCATTATCGCGACGTGGTGAAGTGGCTGCCGCGGCTGCGCTCGTACGACGGGCACGATGACGATAGATGACGTGCGTGATCGCGTAAAAAATATCAAATTCCATATACGCTGAACCACTATAACGAGCGCAGAATCGCCGCCGGACTTCTGCCTGATGAGATTGTTTTTCTTCGGCGCAAACTGAAAGCTGCCATCGCCAATGAAGACCCTGAAATGGCCGGTGAAGCGCTGGACTGCCTCAAAGCGGCCGGGTTTGAGCACGATCCTGAAGTCGCAGAGGGCATGAAATTCCTCATCTCCACCCAGCAGCCTGATGGTGCCTGGGTAGAGGATGATGACGGCGGATATACGGCCTATCATTCCGCCTGGACCGGTATCGACGGGTTGCGTGATTATCATTTTCACGGCAAGGTAAAGAGGCTGCCGAATTGAAAGCGAAGCGGTAAACTGCCGTTGCGTCATGAGTCTCCGCAAAGCCGATTTTGCAAATTGAAGGGTCGTAAAGAAAATGTTTGCTTCGCGCACCAACTGGGACCTCAAGACCAACCGCCTGGCAGATGCGCTGGCGCGCCATCGTTCCAGCGGGCACAAGCTGCTGGACCTTGCGGCGTCCAATCCCACCGAATGCGGAGTTCACTATGACGCTCCGGCAATCGTGCGCGCTCTGTGCAATCCTTCAGCGCTGCAATATCATCCTGAGCCGCGCGGGCTTCTCTCCGCCCGCAAGGCGGTAAGCGAATACTACGCAGCGCGGAAAGATCAGGTCAGTCCTGACAATCTTCTTCTCACGGTCAGCACCAGTGAAGCTTACTCGTATGTTTTCCGCCTGCTCTGTAATCCTGGCGATGAGCTTCTGATTCCCACGCCCAGCTATCCTCTTTTTGATTTTCTGGCTGACGTGAATGACGTCAAGCTCACCCGCTATCCGCTCTTTTACGATCATGGCTGGCATATTGATCTTCACGCGCTCGAACAGGCCATCACGCCGCACACCCGCGGGTTGATCTTGGTCCACCCCAACAATCCCACCGGACATTACACAAAACCGGCTGAGATGGCGGGTTTGAATCAGCTCTGTTCGGCTAACAAAATGGCCGTAATCGCCGATGAAGTCTTTCTCGATTTCGATCTGGCCGGCGCCGCGCAGCCGAGCTTTGTCGCTAATCAAGATACGCTAACGTTTACGCTCAGCGGGATTTCTAAAATTTCTGGTTTGCCGCAGATGAAATTGGCGTGGCTGGCCGTAAGCGGTCCGGACAATTTAAAGAGGGAAGCGCTGGCCCGATTGGAGTTGATTGCTGACACTTATCTCTCCATGAACGCGCCCATTCAGTTGGCTGCGCCGGTCCTGCTGCAGCAGCGCACCAATTTCCAGCGGCAGCTTACGGCGCGGGTGAAGACGAATCTCAATGAACTTGACTCTCAACTTGCTGGCCAGAGCCACGTATCCCGGCTGGAGGTTGAGGGCGGCTGGTATGCCGTGCTGCGCGTGCCTGCAACCCGCTCCGATGAAGATCTAGCCATTGATTTACTGGAGAAACACAACGTATATGTGCATCCGGGGCATTTCTTCAATTTTCCGGGAGACGGATATCTTGTCCTGAGCCTTATCGCACCGGAATCGGATTTCCGCGAAGGTGCACGCCGTATGCTTTCTGTCATTTGAGGATGACCAATCGAGCAACGCAAAGCATCTCACGATCAGCTTTGCGGTTCAGTTGCCATTGCTGTAGCAGTGCTTGCCGGTTGCTGCTTGCTCCATGCCGGCGGTTCCGTGAGATGCCGCTTAACCATGCGGCGAATGAAGTATAAGGCAGCGGCCATGCAGACAATCACAGCCACAATGGAGGCCTCCGGCCCGAACTGCCCGCCGGTTAGGAATTGCGGCCCGCTCAACGAGCCTCGAAACAAACCCTCTTTCACCGTATTTCCTGAAACCGACATGCTGAAGATTGAGCCCTCAGCAAAATTCCAGCCGATGTGCAGTCCAATCGGTACCCAAAGGCGTTGCGTGGCGGCATACGCTGCGCCCAAAAGGACCCCAGCTTCAAGCGCAATAGCAAGTGAGCTGCCGAAGGTTGCTCCGTGGTTGAAGGCGTGTGCCGCACCAAATAGTGTTGCCGTAAGCAGTAGGGCGCCCCATGTGCCCACGATCTTTGAAATCAGGCGAAAGAGTAATCCGCGAAACAATATTTCCTCAACCACCCCTGCGGCCACTGCGGCAGCAAAACCGCTGGCGAGTCCGATTGCGGCGCCGCGGCCGCCCGGATGATAGACGCCTGCAATCCACAGAATTGCAATAACCGTGGCGAACAACGCCAATCCGCCGGCGAATCCCCCAGCCGTCTCCGGTAACAGGTGGCTGATGCTTAATTCAGAAAGAGCGCGCTGCTCAATCCACCTGGAAGCAGCAATGTAGGTTGCGAGAACGAGTAGAGCCAGCACGGCCGCTCCTACCGCATCCGAAAAGAATCTATGCAACAGAGGCTGCACTGCAACGACGACAAAGATGACGACAACCAGGTTTAGCAGGCCAAGGCCGGCTTCTTTCCAGGGCTTACGCAATATGCCTCCAGGGATGCGCAGTCGGGCAACTGTCCAGTGTCGCTTTCAGCCACATGGTTGCGCCTGTATTTTTTGCTTACAGTGCCATTGGGTTCGATGTCCAGGGAACTAAATCCTGTCCGTCCGCAGTATCAAATCGCCGACACCCACGTATGCATGAAGACGGTATTTTCCTGGACCATGTGTTTGCAGAGACCGCCATGAACCGTTCTTTTCTGTTTTCAGATTGGGGGCGTTCAGGTCACCTACGCGGACAGAAAAATCGGCTTTGGCGTAGTCCTGGGGCCGAATCGCGGTCAACTCCAGATTACCTGTGCCCATTTCAATGTCCTTGTTGCCTTCAACTTCGCCTACGTGCAAATCCCCAGCCATTATGCGCACGCGCAGATCGGTTTTGCGAGGCACTTCAATCACGGCGTGGAAAGTTGATTTCGGCGCAGCAATTTTTAGGGTGTTCTGGCCATGGCCAGAGGCGATCTGCACCTCCACTTTGCGCGTTTCTTCAGGCGTATTTTCCTCGTAGACAACGGCGATGCAGTCAGATTCGCTGGGAACAATCTGGTAGTCGCCTGAACCTAATTCAATGGCCAGCGGCCAGTCAGGATCAGGCCGTAGCTCATAACGGCGTTCATGGTTGTTCTGGGCACAAGCAACAGCAACCGGCAGAGCGAGTAAGAAAGGCAGGAGTCTTTTCATACACGCCTCCTTGCATCCTATATACGCCATTTGGACTAGGAAGGTTCCCGGAAGTCTTCAATTTATTTTTTCTTATTTTTGTGGGTGGGGCTGGCTTAAGACCAACTGCCTTAGCTTATAGCGCTGGATCTTGCCCGTGGCTGTTTTAGGAAGCTCTTTTACTATTTCAAATTTTTGCGGGCATTTATGCGCCGCCAGCTTGCCTGAGACATGCTGCCGAATTTCTTCGATCAATTGCGGCGTCTCCTTCACGCTTTCCTTTAGCACCAGATAGGCCGCAGGTTTTACCAGTTGGTTGCCGTCGGGCTGCCCGATTGCAGCCGCCTCCTGCACCATGGGGTGCTCCAGCAGCGTGCTCTCAATTTCTATCGGGCTTACCCACATGCCCTTGACCTTCATCATGTCGTCATTGCGGCCTACGTACCAGTAATAGCCATCAGAGTCGCGATAGTATTTGTCGCCGGTGCGGATCCAGTGGCCCTGGATGACCTCTTTGGTCTTCTCATGCTGGTTCCAGTAGCAGGCGCAAACGGAGTCGCCTTTGATGAGCAGGCTGCCGACCTCGCCATCGGGAACGTCCTTGCCATTCTCATCCACAATGCGCGCCTCATAGCCGGGCATGATCTCTCCGCTCGATCCCGGCCGCACCGCCCCGGGCCGGTTGGCGATAAACATGTGCAGGGCCTCGGTCGATCCGATGGCATCCAGAATCTCCACGCCAAAACGTTCTTTGAAGCGATGGAAGATCGGGGCTGGCAGGGCCTCACCGGCGGAAACTCCGTGTCGCACTGTAGAAAGATCAAACTCCTGCCCGCCTTCGTGCTTGTAGGAAAGAAGGCTGGCATAGTTTGAAGGTACAGAGAAGAAGAGCGTCGGCTTGTGCTTTTCAATCACAGCAAAGATGTTCGGCGGGGAGGGGGATCCCGGCCACAGAATGCTGGTTGCGCCCACTGAGAGCGCAAAGTAAAGGCCGTTTCCCAGCCCATAAGCAAAAAACATTTTGGCCACGCTGAAAAAACGGTCTTTTTCCGTGATCTGCAAAATGTTTTTGGCGTACAGTTCTGAGCAGACCACCATGTCATGGTGTAGATGCACGCAGCCTTTGGGGAAGCCGGTGCTGCCGGACGAATAAAGCCAGAACGCTGCATCGTCTTTTGAAGTTGGCTCAGCCTCAAGCTCCGGCGAGCTTTCGTCAAGCACTTGCTGCATGGAATATGTCCCTTCAGGTGCTTGGCCAAAAACAAGAATGGCCTTCAGGTATCGCAGCTTTTCCTTGGCAACGGCCTGCACCTGCGGCAGCAGAGACTCGCTCACAATCAGCACGCGGGCACGGGAATCGTTCAGGATGTATTCATACTCCTGCGGCTTGAGCATGGTGTTGATGGGGATGGGCACGGCGCCAATCTTGATCCCGCCAAAAAAGCAGTAGGCAAACTCCGGTGTATCCAGCAGCAGCAGCCCGATCCGCTCTTCCTGCCGTACACCGAGTTTCCTGAGCGCATTGCCTGCGCGATTTACCCGCTCATAGAGTTGCCGGTACGTAACCCGCGCATCGCCGCATTCAAAGGCAATCCTGCTCTCGCGCCCTTCATGAATGTGGCGGTCCACAAAATGTGTGGCCACGTTAAATGTTTCCGGCAATTGAATTGATCTCATAAGCGCCAGCCGCCCTGATGGAAAACCTGTGCGATATATAAATGCTATGGAATCAGCCGCTTGCATTTGATTATAGATTGAGTCGCCCACACGTCAAAACAGCCATATAAACGGAACTTCCCCGCCCGCAGAAGCGTAATTACATTCAGGGCAGAAGCCAGAGGTGATAATTCTTCTGCTTTCGTTAATAACGGCCCTCTTCTCTCGTCCTTGTTCTTGAGAGGAGCACCGTACTCAATTGCAGGCCACAATGCAAATAGCGCAGGCGAACACGGCAGCCATGGCCGGAGAAGACTTCAAGCCGGGGCTGGAGCAGATTTTCCTTGAGCATAAGGACCTGGTATTCCGGGCGGCGTATCGCGTCACCGGAAACGTCACTGACGCGGAAGACGTGCTGCAGACCGTCTTTCTTCGTCTGGTGCGATTGGAAAAATTCCCTGAGATTTCCAATCTACCGGGATATCTGCACCGCTCTGCCGTAAATGCCTCTCTTGACCTGCTGCGTGGAAAAAAAGATTCACCGACCTTCTCGCTCGATGAAAACCCAGATCAGCCCAATGCTGCCGTCGAAGACCACGGCCCGCACTCGGCTGAGCTTCGGGATTGGCTGCGCCACGCTCTTGCGCGGCTGAACTCCCGTTGGGCGGAGATGTTTGTGCTTCGCTTTATAGAGGATTACAGCAATCGTGAAATAGCCGCAATTATGAAAACCTCGCCGGCGGTGGTTGCTGTGGTACTGCATCGTACGCGTGCTTTGTTAAAGAAGGACTTTCAAGGACTGAAGAGGCAAACCCGATGAAGCACAAAGACACCCCCCCAATGAATTCGCCTGCCGTGAATCCAAAAGACGCTCTTAACCAGGCGACCGCAGCTCTGCGCTCTGAACATCCGGAGAGCGCGAGCATGAGCGCTGCTTCTGAGCGTGTCTGGCAGCGATTGAGCCAGGAAGTTTCTGCCGCGGCCAGTGTGCACGTGGAGTCGATTCGCGGTTGTGAAGATGTAAGAAAACTGTTGGTCCAATATCGCGGCGGTGAACTCCTTCCCGCCCGCGCCTTGCTGGTGGAATCGCATTTGCATGACTGCGTTGGCTGCCGCCGCGAGTTGGAAACCGGCCAGCCGGAGCGCAGCGTTCTGCGTCCCTGGAAGCAGGAGCTTCCGCAGGTAAGAAACACCGGCTTCCGCTGGGTTGCTGCGGCTGCGGCAGTAGTGGTCTTTGGCATCGCCACGTATTTCGCCCAAGCATGGTATTTCAGCGGCCCTTCGGGAATGCGGGCGCGTGTGGAATCGCTCAACGGCGGGCTTTTCCGCGTAGGCAGCAGCGGTGAGCAGCCGTTGAAAGTCGGCGACGAAGTGACTGAAGGCGAGCACGTTCGCACCGCTGGCGGCGGACACGCCATGCTTCGACTGCGCGATGGCTCACTGGTGGAGATGAACGAGCGGGCCGAGTTCGGCGTGGATATGGGCCGCAAAGATACAACGGTTCAGCTCACACGCGGCAACATCATCATTCAAGCCGCCAAGCGCACCAGCGGACATCTTTACGTAAATTCCCAGGATTGCCGCGTCTCAGTTACTGGAACAGTGTTTTCTGTGAACGCCGGCATGAAAGGCTCGCGTGTTTCAGTGATTGAAGGCGAGGTGCGCGTGGCTGAAGCCGGTGCGGAGAAAGTTCTCCATCCCGGAGATCAGCTTTCCACCAACGCCAGCCTTGGAACTGTGCCGGTGAAGCAGGAGATCGCGTGGAGCCAGAACCTGGACAAGCATCTGGCGTTGCTGGCTGAGTTTGCCCATTTCAGCAACAAGCTGGAAGAGGTGGAATTGCCTGGGCTGCGCTATCAGAGCCATGTGCTGCCTACGCTTCCGGCAAACACCGTTATCTATGGCGGCATTCCTAATCTGGGTGATGCCGTGCAACAGGCCAATAAACTCTTCCAGCAGGAACTGCAGGAATCCGCTGTGCTGCGCGAGTGGTGGACGCAGGCGCAATCGCATTCCAGGCATCAAGGGCCTGAATTTAACGACCTGATCAATTACGTCCACGATCTAAGCCAGTATCTGGGAGATGAGATCGTTTTTTCCGTGTCGCTCAACGGACATGATGGCCATCCGCTGGTGGTAGCGCAGGTCCAGCATGATGGTCTGAAGCAATTTATCGAGCAGGAAGCCGCCCAGTATGGCGCTAAAGAGCATGTGCATGTGGTTGACGACCAGGAATTGAGCCAGCTTTCTTCAGACAAGAGAGGCCTTCTGATTCTGGTCCGCTCTGATTTTGTTGCCGCTGCCTGTGATGCGGCCACACTCAAGCAATTTGCCGCTGGTCTTAATCAGGGCGGTGGAGGCTTTGCCGCAACGCAGTTTGGGCAGCGCATGGCGGGCGAGTACAAAAATGGTGTGCAACTCCTTTTTGGCGCCGATCTTGCCACCATGGCGGCCAACCACCGGTCGCAGGGTGACGTTGCCCCAGGCCGCAACTATGAACTTAGCGGCCTTGCTGACGTGGAATATTTGATTGCCGAACGTAAAGGCAGCGGTGAGCAGTTACAAAACTACGCTCAGGTCACATTCAAGAGCCAGCGGCGCGGGCTGGCTTCATGGCTGGCAGCGCCGGCGCCTATCGGCGGGCTGGATTTTGTCTCTAAAGACGCGGGCGTGGCCGCTGCGTTCATCTCCAAGAGCCCATCGGCCATGCTGGATGACCTTCTCAACATCTCCAATGCTTCTGGTCACAACGCTACAGAGAACATCGCGCGTGGCGAGTCAGAGCTGAAGATCCAGTTCCACCAGGACCTGGCTGACACTCTGGGCGGCGAGGTTACATTCGCGCTTGATGGCCCGATTCTGCCTACGCCTTCGTGGAAGATCATTGCTGAGGTGCACGATCCTAACCGCTTGCAATCTACCATCCAGCAGTTGGTCACGGACGTGAACGACCACCAGAAAAGCGATCATCCAGCGCTTGCGCTGGACCAGGAAACCGCCAACGGGCTGACCTTTTATACGATCCGCACGTTGGATGCAACAAAACCGGTCGAGCTTACGTATACATACACTGACGGCTATATGGTCCTGGGGCCGAGCAAGGCATTGGTTATGAACGCAATCGCAATTCACCAAAGCGGAAACTCGCTGGCCAATTCAGCGGAGTTCCGCGCGCTCTTGCCGCAGGATGAGCACCCTGACGTTTCCGCGGTGCTGTACCAGAACCTGGCGCCGGTGATTACGCCCATTGCCCAGCAGCTTACGCCTTCACAGTTGCAGTCATTGCAGCAGCTTGCCGCGGAGAGCAAACCCAGCGTGGTCTGCGCGTATGGTGAAGACAATGCCATTCGCGTGGCCACCAGCAGCCGGCTCTTCGGTTTTGACTTGAACACACTGGCGTTGTCCACCTTGTTGAAGGTGGCTTCACCGCGCCACAGGATAGATTAGAGAACGATGCAGCCCATTATCGAAATGCAAAACCTGACAGTGCGTCTGGGCAACCGGATCATCCTTGACCGGCTGAACGGCGCGCTGTCTGGCCGTTGCATAGGCCTCCTGGGCCCCAACGGCTCAGGCAAATCCACGTTGATCAACACATTGCTTGGCTTCTACAAACCTGCGATGGGTGCAGCCCGCATTTTTGAAAAAGAAGTCCAAAGCAATTTGCGCGATCTGCGCGCCATGATCGGCTACATGCCGGAAAGCGACGCCTTTATTGCCGATATGAGCGGCGTGCGCTTTGTTCGCTATATGGCTGAGCTTTCCGGTCTGCCGAAGAGTGAGGCCATGGAGCGCGCGCATGAAGCTTTCTTCTATGTTGGTCTTGGTGAAGCGCGCTATCGCAAGCTGGGGACATATTCTCTGGGTATGAAGCAGTTGGCCAAACTGGCGCAGGCTATCGCGCACGGGCCGCGGCTGGTGCTGCTCGATGAGCCAACCAACGGCCTCGATCCTGAAGCTCGCCAGCGCATGCTGCAACTGGTGCGCGAGATTCGCGATACCGGCGAAGTCTGCGTCCTGATCTCATCTCACCTGTTGCGCGATGTAGAAGAGTGCTGCGACGAGGTGCTGATCCTGAAAGAAGGGAAGATTGCCGCTATTTGCAATCTGGAAGAAGAGCGCAAAGCCAATTTGAAGTTCCTGGAACTTGAAGTCACCGAAGGCAATGGTTTTCTTGAGTCGGTGCGCGGGCTGGGCTGTGAGTGCGCCAGCTTTGGCGCTGGACGCGTACGCGTGATCCTGCCGGACAACATTGATCTTCGCCAGATCTACCGCGCGGCAGCGCAGCATGACGTGCAGATTCGCCGTATGAACTATCGCAGAGACACGTTGGAAGATATTTTCCTGAAAGCCATGGCCAGCCAGCCACAGCCGCAAGCGGTCGCGGCACCGCAAGGGAGCGCCAATGGCCGTTTATAAACGTACCTACAAAGCCTACCGAGGGGCGCTCACTCCAGCTTGGTCGCGCTTTAGCGTGCTGACACGCTACGGCATACAGACGCTCTTCAACTCGCGGCCTCTTACCGCCTACACGGTCATCTGCTTTTTACCTTTTCTCAGCGGGCTGGGTTTTATTTATTTTGTACATAGCTCCACGGTTCAGGTCATGCTGGGAGTGCAAGCGGCGAGTTCCCTGCCTGGAACGATCAACAATAGCTGGTTTGTTGTTTTTTTAGGCTGGGAAGCGGCCTTTGGTTTTCTGCTAGCGGCGTGGAGCGGGCCGGGCATGATTACGAAGGATTTTGCCAATCATGCCGTGCAACTCTATCTTAGCCGCCCCATCTCGCGAGCTGAATATCTGTTCGGCAAGGTTTCAGTGCTGGCAGGCTTGCTTTCCTGCATTACCTGGATCCCTGCCCTGATTCTTTTTTTCATCAAGGCAGGACTGCAAGGAAACGGCTGGCTCTGGCAGAACTTCTGGATGATGGGTTCTATCATCCTTGCCTGCCTAATGTGGATAGCGATTGTCTCGCTGATCTCGATGGCTGTGGCTGTGTGGGTCAGGTGGCGCATTGCCGCGACAGCGCTCATGTTGGCTGTTTTCTTCCTGTTACCCGCGCTGGGACTTGTGTTTAACGCAATTCTGCGGACTCGGTGGGGCATGCTCCTCAACTTTGGATATCTAATCTCCATGATCTGGGCGCACTTATTCCGGCTTGACGCACTCAATCGCCATCACGGGGGATTTGATCTTGTTCCGCTTTGGTCGGCATGGATGGCGCTGCTGGGCGTGTGTGTGTTCTGCGTCTGGCTGCTGGATCGCAAACTGCGTGCGCGGGAGGTGGAGCGCGCATGACCACCTCCAACAACACAATCGTTTTTGAAAATGTCTCCAAGTTTTATGGCGAAGTTCTGGGCGTGAACCGCGTGAATCTCTCTCTGCCGTCCGGACTCACCAGCCTGGTTGGCCCAAACGGCTCAGGCAAGACAACGCTTATGAACCTGATGACAGGCCTGGTTCGTCCTACGCAGGGAAGAATCAGCGTGTTGGGTTTGACTGCCGATCAGCCTGAAGATTTTTTCCGCTACGTAGGTTACTGCACTCAATTTGATTCGTTTCCCAAAGGCGTGACCGGCTTTGAATTTATCTGTCAGTTTTTGCGGCTGCGAGGCTTAAGTTCAGCCGAGGCAGCGCGCCTGGCCGGGGAAGCTATTGAGCGCGTGAACATGAGAGATGCAGCGCATCGCCGGGTTGCTGGATACAGCAAGGGCATGCGCCAGCGTATCCGCCTGGCCCAGGCCATCGCGCACCATCCCACCGTTCTGGTGCTGGACGAGCCGCTCAACGGACTCGATCCCATGGCGCGCGCTGAATCTATCGCGCTATTTGAAGGGTTGGGCAAGCAGGGAATGCATGTTGTGATCTCCAGCCATGTTCTCCATGAAGTCGATAAGATTTCTGATCAGGTTGTGCTCATGAGTTATGGCTACGTAGTGGCTGAAGGCCAGATTCACGGCGTAAGAAGCGAAGTAAAAGAACATCCCATGCAGATTCTGGTCCGCTGTCCGAATCCTGGCCTGCTGGCGTCAAGACTTTTCTCCCAGGACCATGTAGTTGAAGCCAAACTGAACAGTGATGGCAAAGGCGTTCTGGTGCGGACCAAAGATGCCGAGCAGTTCTACCAGCTTCTGAACCGAATTGTTGTGGAAGAAGACTTTCCGCTGGAAGCCGTTGCGCCCAATGATGACGATGTGAATTCCGTCTATCAATACCTGATTGGCAGCGGCGGTGGAGGCACGGTATGAGCACAGCCGCCATAGCCCGCGCACGCAAATCGCTGAGTGAAGCTCCGTGGCAGCTCTGGGGTTCACAGTTCATGGCCATACTCCGCATTGAGATCAGGAAGAACCTGTGGATGCGCCGCAGCATCTGGATTTATCTGCTGGCTTTTGTTCCAACGGTGCTATTTGGCATTCAGGCTTTGATGATCCCGGCGGGTCGTAACGCCAATATAGGTATTGCAGATGAAACGCGCATTTTCGCCTATGTCTTCCAGATTTTTTATCTACGAGTGGCTATCTTCTTTGGATGTATGGGCCTGTTTACCTGGCTATTTCGTGGTGAAGTGGTGGAGAAAAGCCTGCATTACTACTTCCTTTCACCTGTCCGCCGGCAGCTTCTGGTGACAGCGAAGTTCGCGGCCGGTCTGATCGCGGCATCACTGGTTTTTGGCTCTTCCATCCTGCTCGGCTTTACCTTTGCATACAGCCAATACGGCAAGGCCGGCAATGATTTTGTGTTCAATGGCCCCGGCTTTGGCCAGCTAATGTCTTATTTGTTGGTTACCATGCTGGCTTGCCTGGGATTTGGTTCGCTCTTTCTGGCGCTTAGTTTGGTATTCAAAAACCCCATTTTGCCGGGCATCGTTGTTCTGCTCTGGGAGACCTTCCACGCGGTAGCTCCCCCGTTGCTGCAGAAGTTGAGCGTGTCGTTCTATCTGACGCAACTGTGTCCCGTCACCATCCCGCCGGATGGCATCATGGCTTTGTTTACCGTGATTGCCGAGCCGGTATCGCCCTGGCTGGCAATTCCCGGTCTTGTATGCCTGAGCATTGCCATCCTTGTCTTTGCCTGCATGAGGATCCGGCGGACTGAAGTTAGCTATCTGGCGGATTAGCCTTGGTTAAAGTTAGAGACAAAATTGGGTTGATGGACTAACCTATCTACGAATTTTTGCGCGAGGTTAGCCATGAAGTTCCGTGCCATTCTTCTTTTCTGCTTGCTTTTGCTCGCAGTTGTCTTTGCTCAACCACAAACGACCGGACCAACCGAACAGGCAGAAGATGCCCCTCCGCAAACTGCACGTCAGGCGCTGGTCGAAATGATGACCGGCGGATCGGAAGCAATGAAGCGTCACATGACTCTAGAAATGCAGAAAAGTCTCGAAACGAAAAGCGTATTACCTGATTTGGATGTGCTGAGCCAGATCAAATCGTCTGGAGCCGACCTGCAGGTCTTTGAAACGGGCCAGGTATTGCTTGCAGCAAGTGAGCCTGGTAAGAACGAGAAGTTTGAAGTGCACGTGGACAGCGATGACCTGAGCGGTGATACCGACAATATCGACCTCTCATTTCATCAATTTCAGGATGGCGTGGAGCAGGACATTCCTTATGCAGGGCTGCTCTCGCGCTTCACCGTCGGACTCAAGCGCCAGGCCAGTATCTGGCGATTGAACGAGATCTCCATCAACCTCAAGGTGCCAGTGGGCGATCCCAGCTTGTTGGAACGCATGGAGAAGAACATGACCGGCGGCGGGATGGTGGGAGGAAAGATTGCAATGGGTAATGACGGCAAGAGCGCATCGTCACGAGAGTTGCCGATCGAGCAAACTGTAAGCATGATGGCATTCGCTGAAGTAAGTTATGCCAATAGCCATCCGGATGCTGGTTTTACCTGCATACTTTCTGACCTGGCAAAATTCAATTTCCTCAAAGCGGATGATCGCATTTTTAAAGGCGAACCCTACAAGGGGTACAAATTCTCCCTCAATAGCTGCCAGGGTAAGCCAGCGGAGAGCTTCCATTTGGTTGCCGAACCAGTATCCCCGGTAGCTGGTGCTCGAGCTTATTGCACAGATGCCACTCGCAATGTTCGAATGAGCGATGATGGCCGTGGCTCAACCTGTTTGATTTCAGGCAAGGTGCGCAATCCCGCCGAGAATGAAGGCGCCGGTGAGGATCCGATCATCCGGCACAGTACCAAAAAGCCGGATACGAAATAACTATCTTTTCAGGAACGGATTTCTCCCGCGCTCCTCGCCAAGCGTAGTGATGGCGGCAAGTCGGGATACGGTTCTCAGTTCATCCACAATGCCGACCTGAGTGTGTAACGAGCAGACGCGAGGCCTGCCGGCGACGTTATAGGCGTTGCCGGCATGGGTCTCGCAGAGCTCGTGATCTCAAGCTGCAGCTGTTTCACCAACAAATGCCTGAGCTGTTTTGGGTTGCCGGCGCAGCAACAAATAGAATGCGGCGACATGCGTGATCATCAGCAGCGGCACGTAGATTACAGGGATTACGTATGCTGCGCCCAACTGCCCCGCGATTGCAGGAAGGCCAGACTGGATGGCGTGGTAATAGTCGACGATGAGGTCGATCGCTCCCACGAGATTAAAGGCCACGACGAACAGCCAAAAAAGCGGACGTATCCTCACCGTGAGGAGCGCAAGGATTGCGAGCACGCCTGTTGCAAAGTCCCAATAGGCAGCGAACGTGGCGAAACTGGCCGGCAGATTGGGGCCGACGAAGCCTGGAAGAATAAAGACCAGTCCGAAGAAACGGAAGCTGTGCAGAGTGGCGATGGCGCGTTGGGCCGCGACTACGCCCATCGTCCTGAACCTTGGCATGACGTATGCCCTGAAGAAGAGCAGCCATGCGACGTAACCTAAAACGAGCTGTATTCGGAAGAGAGTTTCCGGCGACATTTTGAACCTCCTGGTAGATTTCCCACTTGTAAGATGATGAGTGCCATCTAACTTTTAGCAGGACTCTTCCGGTTAAGATGATAATTATCATCCTATTGGTCCAAAAAAATTTTCAGAAACTTGCGAGCAAATGATCCCGGACGCGATCCAATATTCTTTGCCGGACAGCCCGGTCTGGCATTGTGCGTGCAAGGGCTATGGCCCCGACCATGGACGAAATGATGGCAAGAAAGTTCGTTGCCTTCTCTTCTGTGTCTTTTCCGGGCATGAATGGCAAGACGTCTTGGCGAAATTTCAGGATTGCAGCGGAGCTCCGCCGTTTCACTGCTGGCCGCGTCCGGGCAATATCGGGGGCAAGGGCAGCGATGGGACAGCCGTCATCCAGATGGTCGCACCGATCCAAAGACAGATAACTCCTTACCATAGCTCTCCAGCCTTCGCCGGGTTTGGCATCTTTCGCTGCGGTGATGAGCCGGTCTCGAAGCTCCTGCAGGCTCTCCTCAATCGCCTCGGCGACCATGTCATCACGACTCCCAAAATGCCTGTAGAAACCGCCATGGGTCAGGCCGGAAGCCTTCATCAACGTGGATACCGCAGACCCGTTCAGGCCTTTGGCGCGCAACTGCCGGGAAGCGTTTCTGACGATTCTTTTGTGTGTTCTCGCCTTGTGCTTTGGAGCGTAACGCATGTCAAGTATTAGATTGCACGCGTAATCCCATGGAAGTCAAGCGCACTGCGATGATGCTCGATCCTGAAGAGAAATCAAAATCAATCCATAATCCAATTACTTTTGCAGAAACGGATTCGTCTCGCGCTCTTCGCCAATCGTGGTGAGGGGACCGTGTCCGGGTAAGACTTCAGTATCATCCGGCAGCGCCAGCACCTGGGTATGCAGCGAGCGCATGATCTTCTCCATTGATCCTCCGGGCAGATCTGTGCGGCCAATGCCGCCGGCAAAGAGTGTATCGCCTGCGATGAGCTTCTTCTCAGCAGGAAAGTAAACGCAAATGCTTCCTTCGGTGTGCCCTGGAGTATGAATCACGCTGGATGAGATCCCGCCAATTTTTAAAATTTGCCCTTGCCCCGCGGCTTCGTCCACCTGTACTGTTCCCGGCGGGGCCATGCCAACCCAGGAAGCTTGCATATCCAGCATTTTCAGCAGGGCATAATCGTTCTGGTTCATCAGGATTGGCGCGCCGGTGGCGGCTTTGAGCTTCATAGCTCCGCCCACATGGTCAATGTGCGCATGCGTGATGACAATCTGCTTCAGCGAGAGCTTTTCTTCGCGCAGGATTTGCAGAATGTCATCAATTTGGTCGCCAGGATCGATCACCATGGCTTCGTGCGTCTGCTCATCGCCAATTACGGAGCAATTACATTGCAGCCATCCGACAGGAAGAATCTTGTGGATCATAAGGAATATGCTACTAGCTGCGACCGCCGGACGCCAATCGTTGCTCGGCATTTTCAAGTATCCGGCGATTTTGACGGACTAGAAATGTCAATGTTCCAGATACCGCCCGCACTCGACTGGCTCAAAGGATCGCCTGAAGGCCAGGCATGGTTGCGCGATCTTCCTGTGCGAGTGAAAGCCTGCATTGACAAATGGAAGCTGAGCCTCGAGACGCCATATCAGCGGTCGTTTGTCTCGATTGTCTTTCCTGCCAGGTCAGCGGATGGAGCGCCGCGAGTGTTGAAGATCCAGTATCCGCATCCGGAATCAGATCATGAAGAAGAGGCGCTACGACTCTGGAATGGAGAAGGCGCGGTGCGGCTCTTTGACTATGATCCAGAGCAACATGCGCTGTTGCTGGAGCGATGCGAGCCGGGCGATCATCTTTCCCGCGCCGGAGTTGACGAGGCGCTTAGGTTTTTCATCGAAACTTTGCCGAGGCTCTGGGTGAGAGCAGGGAAGCCCTTTAAGTCGGTGATGGATGAAGCATCGGGATGGCTTGCCGAGTTGCCATTGGTCTGGGAACGTGCCGGACGACCCTTTGAGACTGCGTTGCTTGAAGCTGCGTTGGAAGCTCTTAACAGGCTTCGCAGCACGCAAGGCGAGCAGGTCTTGGTGCATCAGGACCTGCATGGCGACAACGTTCTACGCGCCACGCGCGAACCATGGCTCGTGATCGATCCCAAGCCATTGATTGGAGAAAGAGAGTTCTCACTGGCGCCGATCATCCGTGACTACGATTTCGGGCACAGTCGCGCGGACGTCATCTCTCGGTTAGATAGGCTCATAAGCGCGCTGAACCTTAATCGTGAACGCGCCCGCCTGTGGGCCCTGGGGCAGACCCTGGCCTGGGCTTCCGATGGCAACAAGACTTCAAAGGAACATGTGGAAACAGCAAGATGGTTATGGCAGGCGTGAACAGAAATACAAATGGGCCGTCCGCAGACGGCCCAAAAATCTCTATGCAGCAAAGATTACTTCTTTGGGCTGGCTGGGGTCTGCACCGTGTCCATAACTGACGATCCGCCGCGATGGCTGGCGAGATAGGTGAGGGCCATGGAGGTGATCATAAAAATAATGGCGCACCATGTAGTCACGCGGGAAAAAACGGTTGCCGTGCCCCGCGGACCAAACGCCGTCTGGCTGCCCATGCCGCCAAAGGTAGCGGCGATATCGGCGCTCTTGCCGTGCTGCAGCAACACCACCACGATCAGCACCAGGCAAACAATCACGTGAACCAGTATAAGAAAAGCAATCAGCATTCTATTTCAACATCCTTTCAAAAATCTGGTCTAACAAAATTCTGGTGCGGAAGGGGGGATTTGAACCCCCACGCCTTTCGGCGCCACCCCCTCAAGATGGTGTGTCTGCCAGTTCCACCACTTCCGCTCTGGGCCTGTTTACACCCACTTGAGCGTTGATCGCCGGATGGGAGAAAAAGGAAACTAATTATAACAAACTCCGGGTTTCACTCGCTCCTGGCATGCCCGCCTGGCCGTCCTTCTTCTTTCTTCCCTTCTTGCACTTGTTGACTGCCTATACCCCCCAGGGGTATTATGACCAACAGGGCAGATCTGAAGAGGACGTATGGGCATGCCAAAGAAAACCACGCACAAGGAACCGCACCGCGCCATGCCGCGCGAAGCCGAAGCACGGCAAGGCCTGCTGCTGCGCCTGCGCCGCGTTGAAGGACAGGTCCGCGGAGTCCAGAAAATGGTGGAGGATGAACGCTACTGCCCGGACGTTCTGGTGCAGATGTCCGCTATCCATGAATCATTGCGCGCGGTGGAACGAATTCTGATGAAAGACCATCTGCAGCACTGCGCCACTGAGGCCCTGCGCTCCGGCGACGCCAAACAGGCGCAACGGACTTATGACGAATTGACCGAGCTTTTCTACCGTCACGCACGCTAAAGCCGCAGGCTCAACAAAGGGAAACGATTCACGCGACATGACTCCAGAAAAAATGAATGCAGGCAAAGCAAATCCGGAAAGGGCCCTTGCAAAAGACCCCGTCTGCGATATGAATGTTGA
>DATEHN010000107.1:0-11708 GCA_035279585.1 Candidatus Angelobacter sp.
GCTTAGAAGCCGGTCAATTTCGCCATCGTTTCCAGATAGTCGTTATAGCTCTGGTCCTCAAACCGCTTGTGCGCGTCTGCTTTGGAGCTCATCAGGAAGAGCTGGATTTTTTCAACGGTTCTCGCGATCCAGGGTCTGGAAGGCTCCCGGCTGATAATGGCGCGAACTTGAACAACTTTGGTGGCTGTATTCATATGCTTTTCTCCTTAGCACGGTTGTTACCAGCTTTCATTCCGGCTCACGCTTTTGGAAGTCCGGTTAAAAAGCGGTCTCAAATGTTTAAGCGCTTTTATGGTTTTTATTTCATGAATTTCTGGAAGGGCCCGGAAATTCCGCCTGATCCGGCTTTAGTAATACGGTATCGGGCGTAAATCGTTCCGATCTTGTCCCGATACCGGAAGGCCATCAAAACAACAGGCATGGGATCAATAACCCATTACAATCCCATCCCGCTCATAATCCGCAAAGGTGCTGCACCAACCCTTTCTTGCTGGCAGGCCTGTTCCCTTCTTTCCGGCAGCCGATCTTCGCTTGGCGATGGCCCAGCGAAAAGAAGCAATTGGTGAACTTAAAAGCAGCCTGATACGTTCCAGGGTTCTCTGAAATCTGATCCGTCCTCCTTGCTGCAAGTCTTCACGCGACTTGCCGGCAGAGATCACAAACGGACCGCCATGGGGCCGTACAACTTTCTTCATCCGCGCATTCATCTGCTACCCATACTCCTTTTGGACACAAATCCGTTTTTAAGACCGCTGCAGAAACTGCGATTGCTTTAAGCAGGGTCTCATTCCATTAAGCTGTTTAGTAGTGTTTTATTTCGCTGGATAGTTTCGTGAATGGATGGATTTTTTGAGAAAAGTTGGGCGGAATCGCGCCCTTGGAAAGAAAAACCTGCGGCGGAAAGTTATGCTCCGGTGTCTACGATCACTACCAGGCGAATAGGCCCGTGCGCACCCTGCACCAGGATTTTCTCGATGTCCGCGGTCCGGCTGGAACCGCTGATAACGCACGCATACGAATTTTTCTCCAGGCGTTGTTCCGCCGTGGCATTGCGCAACGCCGTCTCCAGGTCAGGCACAAGCTGTGAAGCTCGTCCAACCACAATGTGACACGGCGCAACCACGGATGCTCCACGGCCTCCGCATGACGCGCTTACAAAAACCGATCCAGTCTGCGCAATGAGGGCATCTGCCAGGGTAATAGTTGCTTGTGAGCTTTCCCTGGGCGCGCCTTCGCTCGACCAGCGTACCGCCTGCTTTGTTCCTGATGCACCAATCAGTCGCCGCAATCCGGGGTCATCTTGTACGTAGATCTCACCTTGCGGCAAGCTTTGCAGCACCTGGGTCAATATTTGTGCGCTGGCAGCTTGGCCTTCTACCAACAGACACTCCATCAGGTTGGCTTTGCACTCTTGCTGGAAGCGCTCCAGAGGATCCTGTACCGGCTCAAAAATCTGGGCTTCAAAATTTCGGTCATCATGCTCCAGCGCAGGCACCTGCAGTCCAGCGCGTATGCGCTCCAGTATCTGTTCCCGGCTTGGATTGCTGGCTGCCAAAATGGTTTTCCTTTCTACCTTTTCCCTGTGTTCTTCTGCGCCAGGCCCTTCTTCCACATCTTGCGGAACGGCTGCGATGGCAGCGGTATGGGGGTGCGTTTTCTACTCCAGGCACGCAGAGGATCGGCGGCTGTCCCTGCCAGGCCTAGCCCATAAAGCACACGCAGGCCTCGGCGCATCATCCATCCGCCGAACGCATACAAGCGAGGATTCAGCATGGCCCTGCGCCATAACTTGAATTGTGTACGCCCTTTGGCGCCATCACCGGCAGCATAAGTGAAATCGCGGCGGTTATGCAGCAGGTGGTGATGCAAATTGATGTTCACCGGGCAGACACTGGTACAAGCACCGCACAATGATGATGCATAAGAAAGATGCTGAAACTCGCTGCCCCGCAGATGTGGTGTAAGCACGCTGCCGATTGGGCCTTGATACGTGGTGTTATACGTGTGCCCGCCAATATTCCGGTACACCGGGCAAATATTCAGGCACGCTCCACAGCGGATGCAGTGCAGCACCTCGCGCTCTTCGGCATTGCCCAGCAGGCTGCTCCGCCCATTGTCGAGAAGAACAACGTGAAACTCTTCCGGGCCATCAGCTTCGCCCGGCTTGCGCGGCCCGGAAACCAGCGTGCTATAGGTTGTAATCGGCTGGCCGGTGCCGGAGGTAGCAAGCGTCGGCCAAAGCGTGGCCAGATCAACCAGCCGTGGAATCACCTTCTCAATTCCCGTGATCGCCACGTGAATTCGCGGCAGGCTGGTGCTCAGCCGTCCATTGCCCTCATTGGTTGAGATCGCGACCGCGCCGGAATCGGCAATGATAAAGTTTGCGCCAGAAATTCCCATCTCCGCGGCAAAGAATGCTTCCCGCAGCTTGCGCCGAGCTAATGCCACCAACTTCTGCGGATCGGCATCAGCAATGTCTTCTCCCAGATGATCGCGAAAGAGCTCACGAATCTGCTGCCTATTCAGGTGCATGGCCGGCGTCACAATATGGTACGGCGGCTCATTGCGAAGCTGCACAATGAACTCACCCAAGTCGGTCTCCCAGACTTTGATTCCCTTCTCTTCCAGCACAGGCCCAAGGTGAATTTCTTCTGTCACCATTGATTTTGATTTCACTATGGTGCGCACGCCACGGCTCACCGCCAGATCTCTGATATAGGCGCACGCCTCATCCCCGTTGGCCGCCCAGAAAACATGGCCGCCGTGCGCGATGACTTTTTCCTCAAATTGCAACAGGTAGCGGTCCAGGTGATTGATGGCTTCGCGCTTGATCTCCTGGCAGCGCCGGCGCGCAGCTTCCCAGTCTTTAAAGCGGCTGCGGCCGCGAAGGTGTGCGGCATCGTAGCTCTCCATGTTCTTGCGGATGATTTCACGATGGACCAGATCAGCCGATTTGATGGCAGCATCGCGTAGAAACTTCTGCGCTGGAGTGAACGCTGCGGATGTTTCGATGACTGGTTTGGAAGGCGAAGCGCTCATGCGGCGCCTCGTTGTATCGCGGGGAAAGTGTCAGGGCACGGCTTTATTTCTGTTCTCTCCGTGCCTCCGTGTCTCCGTGATGAAATCTGCATCACGCCTCGCTCGCCAGAATACTTGCCAAATGAATTGCCTTGGCCCGATCTTTCCGCCGTCCCAGAATTCCCTGCACATGCATCAGGCAGCTTGGATCAATCGCCGTTACGTACTCAGCGCCAGTTACGGCCACGCTGTCAGCTTTTTGCTCGCCCATGGCTACTGAGATGCTTTCAAACTTGGTGGCAAACGTTCCGCCAAAACCGCAACATTCGTCAAAGCGCAGCATATCCACCAGCTTTAAACCCTTCACGCCGCGCAGCAACTTCAGGGGTTCTTCGCGCAGCTTTAATTCGCGCAGCCCATGGCAGGAGGCATGATAAGTGACCGTGTGCGGAAACGTGGCGCCCACGTCGGTTACGCCCATTACTTTCACCAAAAACTCTGAAAGCTCAAACGTACGCTTGCCTAATGAAACCGCTTCTTCATGCGCCGGGCCTGAAGCCAGCAGCTCAGGATAAAAGACGCGCACCATGGTTGTGCATGAGCCGGAAGGACACACAATGACTTCAGCATCTTTAAACACGCGCAGAAAACGTTCGGCACACGGCCGCGCTTCATTCCAGAAGCCAGAATTGAACGCAGGCTGGCCGCAGCAGGTCTGTTCCGGCAGATAGTCCACTTCACAGCCTGCGCGCTGCAGGACTTTCACCGTATCAACGGCCACTTCCGGTTGCAGTTGATCGACAAAGCACGGCACGAAGAGTGAGACTTTGCGGGCCATCAGTAAACTCGCGCGATTGTAGCAAACATTCAGCGCTGATGAATACTGATGCCCAGGCTTGAGTAGTGTTCAGCTAGCGCCTCAGTCTTAGGACGCTACCCCGGTCGCAGGCTTTTTCGTCGCCGCAGCACTTTCCCGGAAAAACAGCCGCTTTTGTTGTCTATCGGCTTGCCGGCGGCACAATGCCGTTCATGCGCAGGTACTCCACCAGTTGCCCATAATGATCTGAGATGTGCCACACCGTTGCCGTCAGTGCCGCAAGCCGGTTAGGGCCCCAATACTGTCCAGGGTTTGGATGCAGCAGATTTCCAGAGTTCGTCTCGGCAATGACCTTATCGATCTGCGTAAACGAATCATGCAAATATGCCATGATCTCTGCTTTGCTCTTCGCGGGGTTCGGACCGCCAAGGTCGCAGCGTTTCGGCGGTTTCTCACCCGATATCTGCTTTGCCCAAGCCTCATTGCTACAAGCCACGTGCTTTACCTGCTCGGCAAAGGTGCGGACGTTCTTGAACTCGCCTTGCGTCGGCTTAAAGCTCCATTTATCTTCTGGCATGGCATCCGCCAAAGCGATGAAATCATGCTCAACATCTTTCCAGATGAAATTGATTGAGTCAGGAATGCTTTTGGGCTCAGGCGGATTCTGCTGAGCAAGTCCCGACACCGAACTCATCAGCATTGCGCCAGCTATTAACGTTAATACGCGGCTCTGCATACGTTCCCCCATCGCTCTTTTCAGAACGATAGAGGATAACGCTTTTGCATATTACAATGTGTTGTCGTACGGGCTTATTCGGGTTGTGGTGCAATTTCAACCTACGCCAGTACACCTATTTCGCGTAATGCGCTCCAACCATCATTGCCACCAGCACAATGATCAATACGACAATGCTGAATTCCAGAAAGACACGTTCAATACCCTGTTCCAGTTGCTCCACTTTTTTCTTCTTCGTCATTTTTTAGGTTCCAACCCTGATCCGTTACACCACAGAGTCCAGCCTATAACTGGCTTTTGCGGGTACGGATCATCTGGCTCATCTGTTGAAGGCATCCCTTCAAGGAACCCGACCAAGCGCTTTGAAAGCTCCTGGAGGCTGCGCGGCACGCATTTGTGCCGTTGCGCGGTGTTAGCAGCCTCAGGTTTTAAGCGCAGGCAGACTTTTCGGGTTCCTTGAGGGGAACTGGTGAAAAGCGGCGTTTGGAATCAACAACGAAGACTGAAAAGTGGACCTATGGGCGCCACGGCTTCCCGGGTGGTTAAATTCCTTACTGCTTGAGTAGGTTCGGAGGGAATGAAAAAATGAATTGTCAGGGTTAAAGCAGCTGCAATCGTTACGTGCGGCTGGACGGGTGTTTGCGTCGCTTTACCAAAGTGCCCTGCGCACTTATGCTCGATCCAAATGATGGGATGATTCGCGTCATGTCCGGCGCCATCCACCACCGCTTTGACTACAACGTCTGCGGTGACCGCAAACGTATAGAGCAAAGCGGCCAACACGCAGTGCACCCATTTGGAATGTAATCGAAGCACGATAAATACCATATTGCACTTTTGATTGTTAAAATACTATGAAAAGATAATTAGGAATTTTAATCTTTAAGATTACTTAACTCCTTTATTAACAACGTTGACGACCATTAGTTCCGATAAAATTTATAAAGAAATTTGAAATTTCCACAGCCTGAGCTTAGAGTTTCCAGCCCTGGTCGTTTTGCTTGATTCCGGTAGCTCAAAAAGCCCCGTTGCTGAAAACCCACGTCGTAACGCATTTCCTTATGCGCAGGTAAATGTAGTTTAGGGGAAATTACTGAGTTAGCTTGCTCTGTTTTCCGCCAGGCACGGCATCTGAGCATTCCGCTGTCGTACGTTGAAATAAGCCATCTCCTCGATTACCTACGTACTCTTGTCGCTGTGCCCGGCTCCTGCGATGATCACTGTGCATTAACAATCTGGTTGGTGGTTTCGGGGGAAAGCACCCAACCAGAAAGGGCTATTAAAACAGGCCTCGGTAAACGCCGAGGCCTGTAGTGTTTTTGGCGGGAATTTTCTGGCTTACATGTTCCCTTCATCCGCCGATGGCCCATAAATGGAAGGCACAGGAACGTCATTCAGGCGCAGGTAAACGCCCAGTTGCGCGCGGTGATGGATGGTGTGGCTCATGATAAAGCTGCGCAGCACGCCAATGCGTGGCAAGGTGAAGATGGTCTGGCCCTTTGAGAGCAAAGTCCAGGGTTTAAAAAGCTGTGCGTCGGTGGCGCCGGCAATACTTTTACGCGCAGTCGCCACGTTCTTATCAAATTCCGCCAGGATGGCAGCGCGCGATTTAAGCTCTTCGGTTGGCGGCGCAGTGCTCACGTCAAACGACTCTGTCCCGATGATCGCATCAGTCCAGTGATTGATGGTAGCTAAATGCGTGGCCAGGGCTCCCAAGCTCGATGATTTTGGGTGCGGCTTGAAGGCCAGCTTGTTATCGGGGACACGTTCCAGTGATTTGCGGGTGTTTGCCATCTCATGGTCGAACTCGGGAAGCAGGGCCTGGCTCAGATTCTTGCTGTCTGCAGGGAAAGAATGGGGCTGTGCAGCCATAATACCTCCTTTAACATCGTTAATCAGATGATTGTACTCATTAAGAGGCGCAAAATGTTTTACCGCTTTATCTCCGCTGCAGGCTTTCCCTACTCGCATTCCTGAGCGCCTTCTGCTACCGTAAACGGGTTCGGAGGTGTTTCTTGTCCACTGCCACGCATAGCTCCAAATCGCCCCGCCAGCTTTATTCCATGGCCAAAAGCATGGGCATCTGGGACCCCGCCAGGATTGACCTGACGGAAGACAAAGGCCATTGGCAGATGCTCAACCCGGAGCAACGTGAGCAGCTCATCAAGGTATGTGCCCTGTTTTATGAGGGAGAAGTCAGCGTCTCTGACACGCTGGCGTGGTTCATGCTTGCTGTGCCGGAACTGGAACGGCGAATGTTTCTCTCCACGCAAATCTTTGAAGAGGTAAAGCACGCTGAATTCTTTGAGCGTTACTTTCAGGAAGTCTGTGGGTCTATTGATACTACAGCATATCTAGTGCCGGAATATAAGGGTGTCCTGCTCGATGAGTTACGCCAGCGCGGTGAAGCTATCGGGACCGCACTCACGAACGGAAAGAATGGCGATCTGAGCTTGTCTCTGACCCTTTTTGCGGCCCATTACATGGGCGTAGTGGAAGGCGTGATGGCGCTCACGGGATACGAATTCTTTGAAGATCTGCTGGCCAAGACCGGCATGTTTCCCCGCCTGCTGGAAGGGATAAAACTCATACGCGCCGATGAAGGCCGTCACCTGGTACACGGCATGGATTATCTGCGAGAGCAATTGGAGCAGCACCCGGAATATGCGGATCCGGTCCGCGAGCTGTTTCAGCGTGAAGCCGCTAACATTCCTCGCCGCACCGACATTATTTTCACGCCCAACCCGCTTGGCCTGGACCGCGACCGCATTCAGGCGCTTTCTTATTCCAACCACACGCAGCGTATGCGTGAGGCGGGACTGGAACCAATCCAGTAGTTTATGGTGCAAAGTTGCGCGGATCGCCCAGCAAGGAACATTAGATGCTCAACGCAGTTTTCAATGCCTGCACCGAACCTGGAGCTTTGCTCAGCCTTGCCGTGACTGTGCAGTTGCGACCGCGCGCTTTCGCTTTATAAAGCGCCTGATCAGCCATGCGCAGCACTTCTGCTGGCGCCAGGTGCTCTCCGCTACGGGCTGCAAGGCCTACGCTTACTGTTACGTTAATCTCTTTCTTGCTGCCGCGTCCAATGCCGGTCTTCCCTCTTCTGCGGCGGTCCTTGCCCCGCACGGTGAAGGCTGATTGCTCAATGATCTTGCGCATCCTGTCCAGATAGACAAACACCTCGTCGGACGTTTTGCCTGGAAATACAACAGCGAACTCCTCACCGCCATAGCGGTAAGCGCGTCCGCCACCAGCAATGCGTGCCAGCCTGGATGCAACCAGGCGCAAAGCCTGATCGCCCGCTTCATGGCCATAGCTATCGTTGAACTTCTTGAAGTGGTCTACGTCCATCATGGCGATGCTGTACGTATCGCCCAATTTAAGCAACGCCTCATTGAGAGCGCGACGGCTGGGCAGTTGCGTCAGCTCGTCCAGATACGCCATGGCGTATGAAGTTTCTATGAGCGCAACGATCAGCGCCAAACCGCCGGCAGCAAGATAAATGCCTTCAAGATGGCTGCTGCGAGCCGCGCTCAAAGCCACAAATGCTGCTACCAGACTCCACAGCAAGCTGCTCTCAACTGCCTTGTATCGCCGGACCAACGGAATCATGATCACAGCCGCAGCCAGTACGAAAGCTGCCAGCGCAGGTTGAGCAAGTCCGCTCCAGTTTGACAAGGCTGGCGGAGCAAAAGTGCGACCAATCTGCTGCGCGGCTTGCCCGAATGCCGGCAGGCAGAGAAGCCATACAGCAACTATCTGCACGGCCACTATCGCCAGCCGCTTGCGCCCGGTTGGCGAGATGATACCTCGCTCCTTCAAAAAGGCCAGAACCAACAGATTCAACGGCAGTAAAAGCGCGACCGTGTTTGCCGTGATCTGCGCCGTCACTGGAGACAAATGCGGAATCACCCAGGTAAAGCTCACTTGCGCCAGCGCAAGTACAAGCAGAGCAAAGAACAGCCGGCTACGCCGAAAAAACGCGCTCAAGGCCAGCCCGGAGCCAAAGACTACCACCGGGAAAAATTGCACGATGCTGGATTTTGGGTCCGCAAGAACACCAACACGGATCAACAAAGCCGAGATGATGAGCAAAAGACTGCCGGGGAGAGTAAGGCGGTAAAGGATCTTGAAAATCTTCGTGTTTACCTTGATCACTGGCCAAACTCCGAGGCTGAAATTCCAGCGCTAATTGGCGTAAGCTATTTGTTTAGAGTGGCTTACGATTTACTGAGTTGCGCGTGATTCATTTAATATATAAAGCTGGCTGAGAGCGGGAACAGATGCCATTGGTGCCATGGCCTAGCGCTATTGCGTAGTAAAACTCTTGGGTTCGCCCGCGACTGAAAATTGCTGTTTGTTTGCTGGAGACGCCTGCTATCGATTCTCCGGATTTGTGCGTGTCAAAACAAAAGCTGCCATGTAAAATTGCCCGCTGAACTTATCAACCTCAGACGGGTACAAGTTCTGCGAATTTTTTGCAAATACCGCAGATTGTCCAGTCTGAGGAAAGCACAACTATTTCAGGACTTTGAGGAGTACGCGCAAAATGAAATATGCCGCAGAACTGTTGGGCACATTCGTTCTGGTCTTTGCTGGGCTAACCACGGCCGTAATTGCCGGCGGACAGGTAGGTAACGTCGGTGTTGCGCTGGCGTTTGGCATCTCCCTTTTGGCCATGGTTTATACCCTGGGACCGATTTCCGGATGCCACATCAACCCCGCCGTAACTCTGGGTATGCTGCTGGCGCGCCGCATAAGCGGCAAAGACGCCGTGGGTTACTGGATCTCGCAAATTATCGGCGGCATTATTGCTTCTGGCCTGGTGCTTTTTATTGCCAAAGGCGCTCCCGGAGGAGGCTTGGCCTCCCTGGCTGGAGCCGCTAACGGCTTTGCCGATCACTCTCCCGGCCACTATGGTCTGTGGGCGTGCTTTGTGGCGGAGATGTTTCTGACCATGCTGCTGGTTCTGACTGTTCTGGGATCGACAGATGATCGCGCACCAGCAGGATTTGCCGGAATTCCTATCGGCTTGATTCTCACCGTCATCATTCTGGCGGGTATTCCGATCACAAATGGATCATTCAATCCTGCGCGCAGCATTGGACCTGCAGTTTGGGTTGGAGGATGGGCCATAGAGCAGCTTTGGCTCTTTATTGTCGCGCCCCTGCTCGGCGGCGTGCTGGCCGCGCGGCTTTATCTTGGAATACGCATGCCTGCGCCGATGATTACTGCCCGTCAGGCAGAAACTGCGCTTCCCAGCCACCAGGCAGAGCGCAGGCAAACTAGTAAATGAAGGTTTCAATGAGTCTCTAAACAAACTAGAAGGCGCGCCTCAGCGCGCCTTCTGCATTCCTGCTTCAGGCATCAACCTTCAAAAAATCTCTACATTTTAACCAGCTCTACTCTTCTGTTTTTCGCGCGACCGTCTTCCGTTCCATTGTCTGCAACTGGTTTGGTCGCGCCGAATCCTTTGGCCGCAAGCCGCGTCCCACTGATTCCCTTGCCCGTCAGCCACGCCACCACCGCTTGCGCGCGCTTCTGTGAAAGGGCCTGATTCGCTGCGGCATTGCCCTGGCTGTCAGTATGGCCTTCCACTCGCAGCTTCAGATCGGGGTTTTGTTGCAGCAATTGCACGATCTGCTTCAGGATACTCTCTGAATCTGGCTGGATGGTTGCTTTGCCAGTATCGAAATGAATCCCGTATACAGCGACATGCCCGCTCTTATTGATCTCATCCGCCAGATTGTCGGCAGTGACTTCCTGCTCCATCTGCTTTTCCATCACGATTGTCTGGTAGTAATAACTGCCGCTATTCTGCAGCCAGTACCACGTTGAACCTTTATGGGCGGTGATGGTGCCCGGAGACTCCTCGTAATCGAGGGTAAAACCCGCTTTCTTGAGCGCTGTTTCAAAATTACGGAAAACCTGTATTTCGCTCACGCCTTCGCGCGTGCCGTAATCCCAGTAGTGGTATTCGCCTTCCACGGTCTTCTCTTGGGGATTGCCGTCCTTGTCATTGCCCAGCGGCATCTTGGCCTGGTCGAATTCCTTGTTCTCACAGGAATGGATCGTGCTCCCGGGCATCCTGTTTATCAGCGTTGAATCCTTGCAACCCTCGGCATCCTGGTCTTGCGCATGCGCGGCTTGCACAGCCAATGACAACGCCCCACACAACAACAAACGCAAAATTAGCTTGATCAAATGGATATCCCCCTCGAGTTGAATTTATCCCACAAATCAAAAGCGGCCCATCGGGGCCGCTTTGTTAATTACAAACTGTGCGTTACAGAGGACGAACGTTCTCTGCCTGCCAGCCTTTCTTTCCTTTAGTCACAGTGAATTCAACCGCCTGGCCGTCTTGCAGGCTGCGGTATCCGTCAGACTGAATCGCGGAGAAATGCACAAAAACATCTTCCCCGTTTTGACGTGAGATAAAACCAAATCCTTTAGCGGCGTTGAACCACTTAACTGTTCCTTGTTCCATTTTGCTTTTTCCTGATGTATTGATTTTTTGACGCTGGAAAGATTTATCGATATTCGGCAGGTAGCAGAGCTTCTTGCAGAAGTTCAACAATTCAATTCTAACGCAACTCCAAAGTATCACACTCTGAGGGAAAATGCACGCTTGTAGCTGGATGGCCGTTCGCCAAGTGCTTCATTCAATGCGTGTTCCCCCTAGCAATACCCTCCCCGATTAATAGCTGCTTGTGCCAAGATGGGGTCAAACTCTGATCTGTACTGATTTCCAAACCGTCGCAAGCATAGAAATCGCTTACAGGGAACCCCACAATGTGAGACGCTCCGCCCAACCTGATCACCGGCCCGACTTTGATCTATGCAAAACTGACGAAAACATAGCGAAACATTCGCATAATCCTACTCCCATACAACTTTCACACCGACGATCCCGTATTCGCATTTCCAGTTCTTTGCTGCGCAAGCATAAGTGTGCTTCCAAGCCAAAAGCGTGGAATAAAGCGTTCAATCTTGCCTAGTGTAGCGTCCCTAACGCTTCTTTGCATTTGGCGACTTTTGCCAAGATAGTTTCGGCATCCTTGGTCCATACGAAGATTTTTGGGTTGCGGTTGTGGATGGCAAGATACTTTTTGATGGCTGCGATGAGGGAAGCAA
>DATEHN010000108.1:0-102193 GCA_035279585.1 Candidatus Angelobacter sp.
AAATTGGAAAAGGACGTCAAACGCAAGGTCCTTCCGTCCTACTCGCGCGCTGATTACAACGCGCGCTCACTTTACGGACGTCAGGATGACGAATCTTAATAATTGGGACAGGAGTTAATAGACGGGATGACGGCTCATTAAAAGCTGAATTTGAAGCTGCGGATGGTAGATCGGGATATCGGGTAATCGGGGACATCGAAACATCGGGAAAGCGGGACATCGAGACATCGGGACATCGCACGGATCGAGAAAGCCGAGCGGGACCGCTCGCAGGTGGGGGCACCTTTTGACAAAGCTCAGGGCAGGCTCTGCGATCCACAATCCAGAATGGATTGAGAGAATCCCAGGATCGCCGAAATTGGAAAAGGGCGTCAAAACGCAAGGTCCTTCCGTCCTACTCGCGCGCTGATTACAACGCGCGCTCGCTTTACGGGCGTCAGGATGACGGGCTCATTTGAAGCTGCACATGGCGAAGATCGGAGCTTTGCATGCGAAGTTGGGATTTTGCGCTTTTTGAGTTGTCGTGGTAGTCTTTATAAGTCACTTAAAGGACGAGATTTAGATAAGGAGTCGACCAGAATTCAGTGTTAGCGAGAGAGCGAAAGGCCGACGTGATCAACCGCTTCCGTAAGCATCAGTCAGATACGGGCAGCCCGGAAGTACAGATTGCCATACTGAGTGAGCGAATCGGAGAGCTGAACGAGCACTTCAAAAGCCACCAAAAAGACCATGCCTCCCGGCGCGGTCTGCTGATGATGGTCAGCAAGCGCCGACGCCTGCTGGACTATCTGAAAACGTACGATACAGAGCGTTATAAAGACGTTATCCATAAACTTGGAATCCGTAAATAATCGACTGAAACTCGATTACCGATAACGACGCGTGACGCCGGCGGAATACGTGTATTCCGCCTGATTCGTATTTGCATTGGACTTTTCGCTTTCCATGGAAAGCTAGCTTAAGAGCACTGCTGGTCCCCTCTGGAAGAGAGGAATACATGAAGCAGACAGCCACTGTTGAACTTGCAGGCGGCAAAACACTCCACTTTGAAACCGGACATTTAGCAAAACAAGCACAAGGCTCAGCCATTGTGCGGCAGGGCGATAACGTTGTGCTGGGCACAGCGTGCGCCGCGCCGGATCCACGGGAAGGCATAGATTTTTTCCCGTTGACGGTGGATTATCGCGAATACACGTACGCCGGCGGCAGGATACCCGGCGGTTTTATCAAGAGAGAAGGCCGGCCGCAGGAACGCGAGATCCTGACAGCCCGGCAGATTGACCGGCCGATCCGCCCGCTGTTCCCCGAAGGTTTCCGCAATGAGACGCAGGTGATTTCCCTGGTGCTCTCCGCCGACGCAGAAAACGATCCTGATGTACTTGCCATCAACTCAGCTTCCGCAGCGCTTACGCTTTCCGACATTCCCTTTCATGGTCCGGTGGGCGCGGTGCGCGTGGGGCTGATCAACGACGAATACCTGGTTAATCCAACGTATGAGCAGATGCGCGACAGCCTGGTGAACATTATGGTGGTGGGAACGGCTGAAGGCATTGTGATGGTGGAATCTGGGGCGAAGGAAGTTTCAGAAGAGCAGGTGCTGGGCGCGATTGAGTTTGCGCATGAGCAGATCAAGAAGATTTGCGCGGCAATCAATGATCTGGCCAGCCGCGGCGGCAAGAAGAAGATGGAAGTGAAGGCGCCGGAGTTTGACCAGGCTTATTACGACAGCCTGAAAAAGAAGGTGGGCAAAGAGCTGGCGGATGCACTGGATACCAAGAAGCATCCGAAGCTGGAAAGCTACGACCTGGTAAAGCAGATCAAGACCAAGTTGAAAGAAGAGCTGCCGGAGGATGATGACGAGGCAGCGACAAAGCTCTCACACTACTACGAAGCACTGCGCGAGCGGATCTTCCGCGAGAATGTGACGAAGGGGCGCGTGCGGCCAGATCATCGAGCATTTGATGAGATACGGCCCATTTGGATTGAAGTTGGCGTACTGCCGCGCACACACGGTTCAGCGGTGTTTACCCGCGGCGAGACCCAGGCGCTGGTTACCACCACGCTGGGCACGCCGGACGACGCACAGCGCATTGAGCGGTTTGAAGGCGAGACGAAGAAGCGCTTTATGCTGCACTACAACTTCCCGCCGTTTTCAGTGGGCGAAGTAGGCCGCATGACCGGTGTGGGCCGCAGAGAGGTTGGACACGGAGCGCTGGCAGAGCGCGCGATTTCCGCTGTGCTGCCTGATGTCGACAAATGGCCTTACACGATGCGCGTGGTTTCAGACATTCTGGAGTCAAACGGATCGTCGTCAATGGCTTCAGTTTGCGGAGCGTCACTTTCACTGATGGATGCCGGCGTGCCGCTTTCTTCGGCTGTGGCGGGCGTGGCGATGGGACTGGTGAAAGAAGAAGACTCTTACGCGATCCTTACGGACATTGCCGGAGCAGAAGACCACTACGGCGATATGGATTTCAAAGTCGCCGGAACGAGGAAAGGCATTACGGCGCTACAGATGGACATTAAGGTGCGCGGCTTGACATCGCAAATTATGCAAGAGGCGATGGAGCAGGCACGGCGTGGACGGTTGTTCATCCTGGAGAAGATGGAAGAGACGCTGACCGGCGGACGCCAGGACATCTCAAGCTTTGCGCCGCGTATTTACACGCTGCAGATTCCGGTGGACAAGATTCGCGACCTGATTGGGCCGGGCGGAAAGATGATCCGGAGCATTATTGAAGAGACCGGCGTGAAGATTGATGTGGACGATACTGGCAAGGTGAATGTGGCGTCGAGCGATGGGCCGAGCGCGCAGAAGGCGATTCAGCGCATTAATGACATCACGGCAGTGCCGGAGGTCGGCAAGACGTACCTGGGCAAAGTGGTGCGGCTGGCAGAGTTTGGCGCGTTTGTCGAAATCATTCCTGGAACCGATGGCTTGCTGCACATCAGCGAGATTGCCGAACATCGCGTGAAAGAAGTGAAAGACGAGCTGAAAGAAGGTGACCAGGTGTTGGTGAAAGTCCTGGGAATTGAAGGGAACAGGATTAAGCTGTCACGCAAAGCGATTTTGCGCGAACAGCGCGCCAAGATGCAGGCATCACAACCCAAGGCTGAGGGCGAAGCCGCCGCGGCCGGCGATGGTGGTGGCGAAGGCGGTGATGGTGCTGCTCCGCGCGGCGAAGGCGAGGAAACGATCACGTTTGAAGGTGGCGGCAACTTTGATGAGAACGAAAGCGAACCGAACTTCAATCGAGAGGATGCTAATCGCGAGACTGTGCATGCAGGACACGGAAGACCAGATCGCCCCAGAGGTGAACGTCCCCACGGTGGTGGCGCCGGAAGAGGAGGCCGTGGTGGACATCGCAGAGGCGGAAGAGGAGGCCGGGGCGGGGGAGGAGATCGGGGCCCACGTGGCGGCGGAAATCGATAAAGGAAATAACCAGGAGCGGGTGTAACAACCCGCTCTTTCTTTCTATCAGCAATATTCTCTGCTTTCCCAACAAGATTAAGTCTTCATTACATCCAGGCACTCAGCCCTGTCTTGATACAGGCTATAATCGCTGACAAGCTCATCTTTTCGGAGACTCCATGTTCAGGCGCTTTCGCATTTCTGCGATTTTAATATTTTTGCTGGCTCTGCTGGGCGCGGCTCAAGCCCAGGTTGCTGCTCAACCGCAACCCAAGCCGCGTCGTTTTCTGATGTGGAAAGCCACTTCGCCTACCGTAACCGTTTATCTGGTTGGCTCAATCCACGTTGGCGATAGCAACATGTATCCTCTGCCTCAGGAAGTCGAATCAGCGTTTGCTGCCGCCAAAGTTTTGGCCGTGGAGATCAACATCAAGAATACTGATGAGGCCAAGACCTTGCAGCTGGTGCAGAAATATGGCATGTATGGTTCTGGCGATTCCCTGTCAAAACATTTGACCAAGGAAACCTCCGCTGCGTTGCAAGATTTCTGCACCAAGCATGGGCTGCCGCGTACCGGCATTGAACAGCTGAAACCTTGGGTGGTGGCTGTGACCATCGCTGCGTTTTCCTGGAAGGAAGCCGGTGAAGACCCCAGCCTCGGCATCGATATGCACTTTCTCAATGAGAGCAAGCAGCCTCAGCGCATCGATGAGCTTGAATCCATGGAATCCCAGCTCTCGCTTTTTGCCGACGCCACTGAAGAAGAGCAGCTCGGCCTCCTGCAATCCACTCTTAAGCAGGGAGACAAGATCAAGGACATGATCAAGCGCATCCATTCCGCTTACGTCTCCGGCGATCCCGAAACTCTGCAAAAAGTGATGGATGAAGAGTCTGACGCGGGCACCAAAAGCCTCACCAAAAAACTTCTCGATGATCGCAACCTGACCATGGCCGCCCGGCTCGATGAATACTTAAAAGGCAATGAGCCGGCCTTTGTCGTGGTCGGGGCCGCTCACATCATCGGTGAAAAAGGCATCGCTAAGCTGCTCCGCGACAAAGGATATAAAGTGGAGCAGGTTACGCTGGAAGCCAAATAACGCCAAGCTCACGGCGGCAACTCCCCGGCGAACGCTGCTTCGTTCCGACCAAAAAATTGTTGCCGTCCAAATCCTGATTGCTTTCCTAATAGCTTCTATTGACTATGCCGGCTGACTTTTGTTCTCAAATCGTTGTGATATGGCGGCGAGTCCTTTTGAATTCGTAATCATTTTTTTGAATCCGAGATGATGATGGAACGTAAGAGTGCCCACGACAATTGAGCCTCCAGCGGTGAGTGGAAGGCTCAGACGAAGCTGAGAATTCAGCGTTGACGAAAAGTCTTCAGATTGTGACCTGGGGCAATCGTACTCTTCTTATATAACAGCGTGCCAAAACGGCAGCTCTATTGACATCGCTCAAGAATAGCCCCAAATGGCCACACATTTTCATCATCCACCGAACGCAGCAAGAAAAACCGCACCGCCATCACGCACTTTCTACAGCATGGAAATTTTTCGTTTACCAGCAGAGTAACTTCATGCATAAGACGGTACTTGTGATGCACCACCCGATACACCGCTTTGTGGTACACGAGTGCGGAATTTCGCAGATTTCACCCATGGCGCTATTGGTCCGGGGCAGCCCTGTGGGCCACCGGGATTTAGTGTTGGATGTGCCGGGGCGAACCAGGTTGCGTCATTCAATCCGAAAAACAAGCTACCGAAAATATCAGACTGGCAAAACTTTTTTCACCGCTTCCAAAAGAGCTTCAGGGCCATCATTAGCTTCCACGGCGTAAGTTGCATGGGGTATAGGCGAATCGCCATGCCGCAAAATGGACAGCAGCGGTGCTTCGCAATTTTGCTTCAATGCATCAAAAAGGGCCATTTTATCTTTTTGCGGCATTGAGTGGCCCATCAATACCAAATCAAAATCATGGCGGGTTTGGCATGCTTCCAACGCTTCGGCAAAGCCCAAAGCAGATAAAACCTCATACCCTGCCTGCTCCAGAATCCAATGGCGAGTCGTAAGCAACGAAGGGTCGTAAGAGATTGAGAGGATACGGTTTTTCATTGTGCGAGTTCATTATAAGCTTGGGCAAAACGAAACATGCTACTATCACCGCATTGTATTGCGATGCCCAAGAGCTTATCTGAAATAGAGCTTGAGCGCATCCCGGCCAAATTCCGGGTAGACCTTGGACGCGATTTGACGGCCAAAGAATGCAAGTATCTGGGCCTATCCAGTGTTGCCTGACGATAGAACCACACTCAAGCGCAAATCTGCTCCCATCATTAACCGCCGAAAATTCTGAGATTCCAAACGAAATTCATTTCTTCTAACGTTCATACAATTCTGGGCTACAATCTTCCCCATTTTCCAAAAGCTATGCCAGCCAAATCGCACAACCCGCGATTCGAGCACCGTCCTGTCCGGGGGATGAAGGAGCGAGTTGAGTCTTATTGCACTCTTTGTAAGAAATTCGTTGCCGCTAGCGACAAGACGGAAGCATTGCGGATTGCAGAGAAAGCGCACGGCTGCCCCAGGAAGCATCATTGACCTTTCGCTCTGGCAATGTGATTTCCTTCATTATTTCAGCCTTTGCGGAGCTAAAGAGTTCACAACTTCTTTGAATTCCTCTGGATGTTCTCTTGGCATTGCGAGCCAGGCATCAACGTCAGTAAGTGACCTGTCCGCATAAGAGTTATACAGCTCCAATATCCGCGACGAAGGGCACTTTTCCCTGATAAGCTGGCTGGCCCAACGCTTCACCTTTGGCGACATCGCCTCCCCAATGATTGCAATGTCAAAATTCTGTTCCGCACAGACCTTTTCCAGTTCGCGTTGATCCATAGTGGACACAACAGTGTGCCCGTCTCCCTCCAGAATGAGCTTCCTGGTTGCGAGCAATTCCAAATCAATACCAGTGCATAACACCAGAGCCACAACTTAGCTCCTACCGTTGCCTGTTATTTTGGGTTCCGTGGAGTAGGGTTCCTTCTTGACGGTCTCGTGCTTAAATTGCTTGCTCTTCTTTTTGGGCGTAGGCTTTTTCAGCCCCAGCGCAATGTCGGCAAGTTCCAGGAATCTGCTGCTGTGGGGAAGGCCACCCGGACGCGCGTCCCACGCACGCTCCCCTTGTGGCCCTTTTAAGGTGTAGCGCGGGGCCACCCAGAGTTCGTTGTCGTCATTAACGTGGGATGTTTTCTTGCGCATCTTTCACCGCGTCTTCCGTCAAATGGTAACGCAAAACTATCATTCATGCGGTTAAAGTCTGCAAGATCAAAGAATTCGGTATTACCTTTGCACGTAAGAGGCATACAGTTTAATACGCCAGGGCAGGACTCACATTGCAAGTTGTTTCACGTGTGAAAGAATTTTAACTATTACCAAAGTCATTTCCGCTCAACCTCTGCGCTCCGGGTAGAACAGCATACAAAGCTAGAATGTGTTGCATTAAAGAAGCCGCCATGAATAAGAATTCTGACAGCCTGACCCTCGCCCTTCATCATGCCACTGCCGAGCTACGGCAACTGGAGCAGCGCCTCAAATCAGAGGCCGCGCCTGATCCTGTGGCTTTGAATGAGTTTCGCCATGCCGTGGACAATCTAAGACTGACGGCCTGGAGCGTGAGTGAACTCATCGACGCGGAACGCATCAAGAAAGACCCCAATACCGTTATGGCCTTCCTCTCCGCTGAAAGGTTGCGCAGGTTCCAGCAACTCGTTAAGAACCTGTGTAGCGATATTGAACGAGGCCTAATCACTGTGCAGTCGGCAGGAATGCAGTCGCTTTCCGAGTCGGTCGACATTCTTCAGCAGCATCTAACGCAGCCTGTAATACAGCGGCCAATAGCATATAAGGTAAAAGACGCGGCGAGTTGAGTAACTCTCACTTGGAGCTTTGAGCAGTTGTTACAGAGGGGTGAGTACACGCCTGACGCAAGCGGTTCCAGTTCTCAGCCAGATAAACGTGCATATCCGCCTCAGACCAGAATATTTTGATTTTTGTGTGACAGCCGGCGCATTCCAAGCCAATGTCCCGCCCGTTATCGTGAGGGTCTATTCGGCGCCCGCAGCGCAGACATTCAATATCACCAGGGACAAACCCTTTGCGGTTATTACATTCCCCGACGAATCTTAGTCCGTCGTCATCTCTGGTGATTCTCACTTTGCCTCCCGGAATTCTCTTAAATCAGACTGAGGGCCGTCGCCGTGAGTTGTCCGAGGAGCGCGCTTAAGTACGATCTTTTGCGCCGGTCGATGGGAAGTTCCGTGGTTCACAAATGATTGCGGCTTTTTCAGAACTCACTCTTAGGAAGGGTTCTTCTGCCGGCGGATGCCGACGATTTTTTAGCCAGCCTGAATTATTCGTTCTTGCCGGTTCAGTTGGTTTTGAGATCGCCTAACATCTTAAGTATGATTTCAGGTTTAACTGGCTTGGCTATAAACTCAAAATCATTATCCTTACGTAGCATATCCGCCATCTTGTTTTGAATGCCGCCATGGCCAGAAAAAAGAATGATCCGGCAATCGGGTGACAGCTCACGAACCTGCTTTGCGACTTCAAAGCCATCCAGGCCGGGCATCGCGATGTCACAAATAATCGCCTCAGGCCGTAAAAACTCAGCCCACTTGACTGCCGCCGCTCCATCCGAAACGGCGATTGCTAGATAACCTTCCCCGCGTAGAATGTCCGCAAGCGATTCCGCAATCAGCATCTCGTCATCTACCACCATCACACGTTTTATCTTCGAGGAAGGCTGCTGCTTCTGTTCCAGTTCACCACCCTGCGGTGATTGCGAATCATTCGGGAGGTCGGGACAAAAATGTGATGTCTCAGCTAAGTGCAATACGTTCATTTTAAGCTCTGCCAACTGAGGTGGAATGACGTGACACAAGTCTGGCCAAACGTGTGTGCGATTGGCATCTTTGGTTAGTATAAGTCGCTTTTCCTCGTATAACGGCAGTTTATCACTTAGAGAAGGGGAGGAATTCTGTTTAATCCCTATCTCCTAATTCCTGCGACGCCAATCAGACGCACTGTTCCGAAATTGCTGTAACTACTTTGAGTTGCCATTTGCGGATTTCAGAATCTCGTTCACTTTGCCGGGAATATCCAAGTGGAATTGAGCATCAATCAAATCATTGGAATTAAATAGGCAGCAAGCCCTCAGCTACTTGCGCATCGCCAAATCAGGACGCGCAGGTTCCGTCTGCGGCTCATACTCCACAATGTATCCTGCCACAGCGCTGGCTGCCACTGTGTATGGGCTGGCCAGATACATAAGTCCCGGGCCGCTGCGTCCAGGGAAATTGCGGTTCTGCGCGCTGATCACCACCTGATCAGGCCGCGTGGAAACGCCGGGGCCGGCATTGATGCACGCGCCGCAACTTGGCTCAATCACCGTAGCGCCCACGCGCTTAAAGATATCCAGATAGCCTTTGCGCACGCAGTATTCGCGCGTCTCCTGCGAGCCAAATTGAATATAGAATTTGCAGGAATCCGCCACGCGCTTGCCCTGTTGCAATGCCTCTGACAGCACCTGCGCATACATATCCATGTCGGCATTTTTGCCGGCAGTGCACGTGCCGCCATAAGCAATCTCAACCGGGACCGGCGTGTTCAGGTCGCGGATAAACTTGCCGTTACCGGGATCGCCCGGCGTAGCCACCATCGGAGTAATGTCGTCAGCATTCAGTTCAATCACATGCGCATACTGCGCGTCCGGATCGCTAAAGAGTCCTTGGCAAAGTTTTTCCGCCGCAGCCCGTGACATGCCGCGCCGCTCCATCAGAAACTCCACTGTCTTCTGGTCTGGCGCAACAATGCCGGTAAAGCCGCCAATCTCCGCCGCCATGTTGGTCATCGTTGCGCGTTCATCCACGCTCAGCGCTTCAATCGCCTCGCCGGAATACTCCATCACCTTGGCCAGCGCCTTGCCGCTGCGGATGTACTCCATGCTCAGCAGCAGCAGAATGTAATCCTTGGCCGTAACGTTGGGTCGGCGCTTGCCCCGCACAATCACCTTTACTGATTCTGGAACTTTTACCCGCACATCTTTGGTGATCCATGAGTTAAAAACGTCTGTGGTGCCAATGCCGAACGCAATACAGCCTACTGCGCCCACATGCGGCGTGTGGGAATCAGAGCCCACGTTAAGCTGTCCCGGCAGCGCATAAGTCTCCGCCACAATGGAGTGGCAGATGCCTTCAGAGCCTTTGCGGTCTTTCAACTCGCCATGCAGCTTAATTCCCTGCTTCTTGCCAAAATCTTCCTGCTTGTACTTAAGCTGGCCGGCCAGGTCCAGTAGCCCCATCTTCTTCTTCTCTTCTGAAATCACCTCGTCAAGAAAAGTCAGGTGATCGCGGAAGAAGAGGATGGTCGCAGGATCGTTGACCTTGGCCTCCTTGCCCACAAAATGCTCAAAAAAGATGGCCGACATGGGCGTCACATATTCATGGCTAAAGCGCAGATCGGTGCGGGCAAAGCCTGAATCGCCCGGCTTCACGTAGCCAACTCCCGGCTCGTTCTGCGCGTTCAGCATGTGCCGGGCAAAGATCTTCTCCGCAATGGTCATGGCGCGTTTGCCGGTCGCAATCGGCGGCAGAAAAACTTTCTTCTGCATCCTTGCCACATTGAACGGGAACAGCCCGCCATACTCAATCACCTGGCGCGTAATGTCGTCTTCGCCTTCGGTAAATTTGCTCAGCGGAATCTCTTCACCGGCGCGCACCTTATCAATCAGGCTGAAGTCGGTCGAGGTCAGCACACCCAGGTTCTGGCAGTTCTGCTTGTAAATGCGCTCAATGTTTTCCGCGATCACCAGCTTGATGCCGGCACACAGCTCAGCATAAGGCGATTGCTCCCTGCTCGATCCTTTGCCGCGGCGCTTTCCGCTCACGGCGGCCACAAAGCCGCCTTTTTTCACGTCGCCGCGCTGGATAGGGACCTCTTTGCCGCATTTTAGGCCGGTATACGGCCACTCACCCAGCTTCTCATCGAAAAAGAAGCAGATGTGCGCCGGCGTGATCTCATCGGTGGAGATATCGTCGCGCAGCTTGGGATTGTTCTGCGGGTTCCTGGTGTCCCAGGGCAGGTCTTCGCCCGCAAGCTGGCGGCGTATCAGCTCTGGATCTTCAGTCAAAAAAAGGATTCTGCCCTCAAACCTGCACCTGTCAGGGCGCTTCTGGATGTCGCGGCTCAGCAAAGAAGGTTCCACAAGAAAATTCTAACAAGATTAGCATCGGTTTGCAGGGTCCGGCAGAACTGACTACCTCCATAGGAACACGACGCGCCCAATGCACGCCAGGCTGATGAGGGCTAAGAAGGCGATCGATTGCCACTTCAGTTTTCGGCTGGATTGCGAGCTGCGGAAAATTGAGATTACTCCCCAAACAAAAAATCCTATTGAGAACAGCGCTGCTGCCGGAACCAGAATCCTGTTTTGTGAAGCGACCATCACCACTATCGCCGCGCACAAGGCCAGCAGCAGCAGCACCGCTCCCGGCGTAAACCTCCTGCGTAGCACGATCTCTGTCGGCGTTGACATTCTTAACTTCTGCTTAAGGTCCTCGTACCCTTCAAGCACTATCGGTATCCATAGATCTCGCCGGCGCTCATCGGTTCTCACCCACAGTCCCGTACCGCGAATTTCTTCAAGCTTTCGGATCTCCCCGTAGGGTACAGTTACGTCCGGCCTCCCATACTGCCGTTTCTTGAGTGTGACGCCGTCATCTTCAATTTCGTAGCCGCGCAAGAGCTCCATTCGTTTCGTCGCATCCTTGCGCAAGGTCCGTCGCGTTGAATACGCGGCCAACACTGCTATCACCGCAATTCCACCAACGGCCAAACGCCAGTCATAATGTAAGAGCCTGTAGACCACGAATAGGTGCGCGCCAGATGCCGAGGCCACCGCGACAGGTACACGTATGAGACGCGTCTTTTCGAGCCTCGCTTTGACCATCTCTTGCGAAATTCGGTACACCTGCATGGGAGCCATTCTAAGCCATTACCAAGGCCTCTGTCGGGGCATTGCACTTCTGAATGTCGTAATGCCAAACCAAACTGAAATGCAAAAGATCGACGCCTCTTGGAGGCAACTTGCTCATCCATGCCCCAAACTTTTGACTTCCTTGTTATCCTGTAGCCAATGCCTAATTGCTTGAAATGCGGCGCGGAACTGCCCGTAAATGAAGAGGGAGTTGCGCCAGTCTTATGTGACCGCTGTGCCGGGGTGGCCTCTGGCCGGGCGCGGCGCACCATTGCCACCGGCACCATGCGCGACTACCCGGTAACAACTGCGCTGACCGCCATCAATGTGGCCGTCTTTGTTGGCATGGTTGCCACCGGTGCGGGGTTCCTTGACTTCAGCGGCCAAGCAGCGCTGGCGTGGGGTGCAAACGTGGGACCGTACACCCTCAATGGTGAATGGTGGCGTCTGATTACCGCCGGGTTCGTTCACGGTGGGCTCATGCACATCGCCTTCAACATGTGGTGTCTATGGAGCCTGGGCCAGCTCTCAGAACGGCTGTTTGGAAGGTTCCAGACTTTATTCATCTATTTGCTCACCGGAGTTGGCGGCGCTTTGCTCAGCATCGCTCATAATTCCAGGACTTTTGAAGTCGGCGCTTCGGGGGCCATATTTGGAATTGCGGGCGCTTTGCTGGCCGGCGTGAAGTTTGGCAATCTTGCCATCTCTGCGGGGCAGAAGCGCAGCGTTGTGAGCAGCATGGTGTTCTTCGTCGGCATTAATTTCGCACTGGGCGCGGGCCTCATGGGCAACATTTTCGGCGCAAATATCGATAATTTCTGCCACCTCGGCGGCTTCATCACCGGATTGCTGATGGGCGTTCCCCTGGGCGGCTTTGCACAACGCCACAAGCTTTACCAGTGGTTTACGATCCTGGTGATGACCGTTGTGCTCGTCTTTGGTTACAACCAGCTCGAGCAAAAGTACGGTATTCCGGCAGACGTGAGGCAAGCTCTGCATGCACTCGATGGCAAAGACTATGCGCGCGCGATTTATCTGTTAGAACACTACACAAAAAGCAATCCAGACGACGATCGCGTTTGGGGCCTCTTGGGGAGTCTATACGCTGAGAACAATCAGCGCGATAAAGCCGTAGCGGCATTTCAGCAGGCTTTAAAGGTCAATCCTGACTCTGAGGAAGCCAAACAGGCGCTGCAAGACCTTGGCGCTCCTGCCGCCCCGCAGGACAAATGAAGAACGGGATTTATCTTAGTTTTCGCGACTGGAAATATTCCACGACCGAAGGTATGCCTTCCACCCGGCCTTCTATGATCGCCTGAAATTCCCTGAGCACTTCCGTGTGCAGGAGCGTGTTGCTGGCCAGCACCTCGCGGCTCGAAATTTCAAATGGCCCTCCGCTGAAGTTTGTTACCTTGCCGCCGGCCTCTTCCACCAGCAGCACTCCTGCGGCGGTGTCCCAGGGATTGAGGTTGAACTCCCAATAAGCGTCAAAGCGGCCGCAGGCGGTGTAACAGAGATCAAGGGCCGCTGATCCGGCGCGGCGCACGCCATGCGAACGTAGCGTGATCTGGTGATAAAAGTTGATGTTCGGATTTTTATGGCGTTTATGGCTGGGAAATCCAGTGGCCACCAGGCTCTCCTTGAGCAGTGGCGTGGAAGAGACATGAGCGGGCTGCCCGTTCAATTGCGCGCCGCTTCCCTTCTCCGCGGCAAACATCTCATTGCGGTTCGGATCAAAGACCACTCCGGCAATGCGTTCACCTTTATATTCCAGCGCCATGGAAACGCCGAAAACAGGATAGCCATGAGCAAAATTCGTTGTGCCGTCCAGCGGGTCAACGTACCAGCGGAAGTCGCTGCCGGTTTCTCTGCGGCTGCCTTCTTCGGCCATCAAGTCATGCTCCGGCCACTGCTTGCGGATACGCTCCACAATCATTTTTTCTGCAGCGCGGTCAGCCTTGGTTACCAGGTCAACCTCGCCCTTGTATTCAATGGAGACCTTGCCAAAAAACGACATCAGCAAAACGCCCGCTTCACGGGCCAGTTCCTGCATGGGTGTAAGGAAGTCTTCTTGGTGGCCCATTGCGGCCATCAGCGGGCGCGGCGCCCGTTATCTTCTGCGATATACATGATTTCGTGCTTGAAGATGAAAAGATTAGGCTCGCCTTCGCGGGTCAGGCGAATCATGCCGATATCGTAGTATTCAATCCAGCCGTGAAAAACCTCGCCGGAAAGCAGCTTCACGGTTACAGGCGTCTGCTTCTCGCCCAGCGCCTTCAGGTAAGAAGATTCCATGCCTGTATCTTCAGGTGGAGGCGTTTTGGTCGTCTTTTTGGCAAAAGCTGGAGCAGGCGCACGGAAGGACATGCGTTGTATTGTAGCGCAAAAATAGCAATCAGCACTCAGCAATTTCGCTAAAGTTCTATCCCGAGCGAAGCGAGAGAACCCTACCAGCACGAAGATCTGCAGGTCAGAATCAGAGGGCATGTAGTATTCAGCAGATTCGGCGCTTGCATGACTCCTCTACCCATGATCTTCAGGATAAAGTTTCCTTCGCTTTGCTCGGGATAACCTCACTTCGCCGCCGATGTGTAATATCCCGCGCGATGGCGGACCTGATAGTCGTGGCCCTGCGGGTCCTTCTTAAGCACATCCACCTCGATGCGGCGGAAGGAAGAGTCTGAGACCCGGCGCTTGGGATAAAACGCCAGCAGATATTGCGTGCGCAGCTCATCACTAATTTGCTGGAAAGCGCTTTCTATCTGCTCCGGACCTTCCGCGTAATAATATTTGCCGCCAGTATCGTCGGAAATCTGGATCAGAGCATGTTCTCCCCCGATATTGCGCCCTGCATCCGCCGCCACAGGAACAATGATAATGCTGTACACAATCGCTTCTGCCTGCTGTGCTCGGCGCAAGGCGCTGTTGTAGTCGGTTTTGCTGGTGGTATCGCCTCCATCCGTAATCAGCACCAGCACCTTGCGGCCTTCCCGGCCTATCAACGCTTCAGAGCATAGAAAAATCCCGTCATACAATGACGTTCCCGCGCCTGCTGTCAGGTGATCAATGCCGTGCTCAATGTCTTTTTCATTTGAGCTGAAGCGGGTCACCTGGTCAACGTCTTCAGAAATCTGGAACACTGATAAATGATCCACCGGGCGCAGGATGGAATGCACAAACTTCTTGGCCGCTGATATTTCCAGCGTAATGTCCCGCCGCGTGCTTCCGCTGGTATCAATGGCCAGCGCGATGCTCAGCGGCATGGCCGATTCTTTTTCAAAAATCCTGATGTCCTGCGGGACTCCATCTTCCAGGAGCCGAAAGTCATCTTTGTTCAGGTTGGCCACCGGCGCGCCGCGCGAATCCGTCACCGTGGTAAAAACGTTCACCAGCCGCACATCCACCCGAAACGTAGGTTCTTCTCTTTGCGTCGGAGATCCGGGTTGAGAGCGGGTCCCCGGCGGAATCTGGTCGCCTTTTTGGGGATCCTGTGCAAGCGCAATTATGCCCAGCAGCGGCAGGCACAAAGCCAAATAGAACCACAGCGAAACAGCGCAAGTCCGTTTCATAGTTATAGAGTCAACGGGTATTCTGCAATGCTTAGATGCAAACGGCGGTAAAGAGTTATTTGTTAGTGTGAATTTCTTTACTGGTTCCCTGGCTTGGAGGTCAGATCTTCTGGAAACGGTTCACCATCGGCCCAGACAGCGCCGTCTTCAAAATATTCTTTCTTCCAGATTGGCACGGTCTTCTTGAGCATATCAATCAGCCAGCGGCACGCCTCAAAAGCCGCTGCTCGATGCGCCGAGGCCACGCCGATTAGCACGCTGGTCTCCCCAATCTGGAGCCGTCCCAGCCGATGTACCAGGCGCACATTTCGCACTTTAAAACGTTCAAGTACCGCTTGAGCAAGCTTCTCCATCTCGCTAAGTGCCATAGATTCATAAGCTTCATAGTCCAGATACAAAGTGCGTCGTCCGCGAGTGTTATTGCGTACCACGCCATCAAAGAACACCGCAGCACCATCTTCAGGATGTTCAAGCTCTTCTTTTATTCCTTCAAGATCAATTGGCTCGCGCACAATGGCGCAATGTTCAGAGCGCAGCTCCTCAACTTTCTGCTTGCCACCGCTGACCGGCGGCAAAAGTCCGACTTCATCCCCTTCTTTAAGGGTCGCGGTGCCTGCCGCGTACTCCTGATTGATGGAGCACGCAATGGAGTTGCTGAGACCTTTGAACTTGGGATATCGATCCGCGTAGTGGGACATCACGGCGGCAAGCTGCGCACCGGGCTGTAGCTCCAGTGATTCTTCTGCCCTGCCAACGATATCTTTGAGCTGCCCAAACAGCAGCACTTTGACCCGCATGAATATAAGGATAGCGGAACCCGTCTGCGGCTGTTCAATTAAGTTCGCTAACCGGGACAGCCGGCACTCACCTTCGCAATCCAGGATCGTCCAAATCCGTATCAGCTTATTAAGAGCTGAATGCACAGTATACGGAATGCATCCGGGGCGGGGTATCCACTCGCTCCGGATTTTTTTACTTTTCGAACCCAATCGTGGATTACCCTCCTGGTCGCGGGACGTCTCAAATACAACATCAACCGGCTATGCCCGGTTCAATTAAGATGGACCTCAACCGCCTGGCTCGATGCCATTGAGCATTCGGGCGAACACTATGGGCAATTGGTTGTCTATTACCGGTATCGGGCATGGTCCCGCCGGCATCGCGGCCAAAGAAGTAGTCTAAAGGCAGATTTTGCCGAAGCGAGCAAGTGGATGAGAAACAGATTATCAGGTGCGAGCTTTCGTAACCGGCCGTTCCAAATATCCTGTGTCGTAGATAACGGCGCTCTGGAAACCGGGCTCGATTGCTGCCTGCAGATCGTCGTTACTCAACCATTCGTGCTCATCCGATCTGACTTTGTGGAAGCGCACGATTGGATTGTCGTATTGCGTGTAGTAGACGCGAAAACGATCATCTGGAAAGTCAATCTTCAGCTTTGCTGCCCACATCCTGGCAATTCTTGGCCCTAGCTCACATGCCCGGATGAAGTCTGGGTGCTTCTCGTCGTACGTCTCTTGAATTTCGTCGAGCGTTTCTGAGCAAAGTACTCTGCGCTGGACGGTTGCTTTGTTCTGGAATTCATCGAACAGATGAGTATGATTAATGAAGCACTCCATTTCGGTCTTGTCACGTGCTTCGCCTGCGTCCCCTCCATGCCAATTGAAAGCCGCAAAAATGCAGCCATCAACTTTGATAAAGTCAGGCCAAAAGATCCGTGCCACCTCATTTGCGGTGCGAATTGAAATCCGCTTCTGTATTCGCTTCGTCATTACATTGCTGCCTATGCTTCTTCTTATTTCTTCATCGCCGCTTCCACTTCTTCCGCCGTTCTTGGCAGATCGTGGGTAAGCATGATCAATTTTCCGTCCTGGCCCACGGTAAACATATCTTCTATGCGCACGCCCAGCCTTTCTTCAGGAATGTAAATCCCCGGTTCCAGGGTAAACACCATGCCTTTATCCAGCGGCACTGAAAGATCGCTTGCATCGTGGACGTTCAGCCCCACGTGGTGCCCCAGGCCATGGATAAAATACTTGCCCAGCGGTTCGCCGTGCAGGTCTTTGCCATGCGTGTTCAGGTAGTCAAACGCAACTTTGTAGAGTGAATCAGGATCGGTGCGGCTGGTGGCCAGCTTTGACTTCCCTGCCTGGAAAGCCTGCATGGCCGCTTCCTGCGCTCCCAGAACAATGTTGTAGATTTCGCGCTGGCGCGCAGTGAACTTGCCATTCACCGGAGCCGTACGCGTGATGTCAGAGGCATACATTGAAAATTCGCCCGCCACGTCCATTACCACCAGGTCGCCGTCCTGCATTACGCGATCATCGTTCGAATAATGAAGCACCGTGGAGTAGAAGCCGGAGCCAACAATCGGAGCATAAGCCGGGCGTTCGCAGCCTCGCTTGCCAAACTCATATTGCATCACCGCAGAGATTTCGCGCTCACTCACTCCCGGATGAATTGCTTTCAGCGCGGCCCGATGCGCCGCCTCTGAAGCCTCCACGGCGCTGGTAATCAACTTAAGCTCGCCGGCATCTTTCACCATGCGCAGCCGGGCAAGAAGCGGCTTGGCATCGCGAAACGCAATGTAATTGGGAAATGAATTACCCCGGCGCAGCCACTCCAGCGGGCCGGTGGAAGCCGTAGTCTGTCCGTTGGAGCCAAGATCGGAATAGACAACAGCGCGAGGCTGAGGCAGCAGTTTGAGCAGTTCGTCATGCATCTTGTCCAGGCTCTCAACTTTGTCAAAGCCAGTTTTCTGCGGTGCCTGCGGATCTTCGGGACCAAGCTTGGGGCCAGTCCACTTTTCCTGGGTCGCGTTGTGCTCGGCCAGAAAAAGAATCTCGACATAAGGATTGGCGTTGATGAGCACGGCTGCGCCCGGTTCGCCCCAGCCGCTGAGATAGTAAAAATTGTCGTCCTGGCGAAAACCATAGAGATCGTTTGGCCCTTCCGCTTCTGTGGGGGCAAACAACACCAGCGCTCCGCCTTCCATGGCTTTGGCCAGCGCAACGCGGCGGGCATGGTAGTCGGCATTGCTCTGGCGCTCTGTGGCGTTCGCACAAACTGACCAGACACAGGCACATAAGCCAAGCAGCAGTAACAATTTTCGCATCAGGTTTCTCCCCATAATTTTCGCTGCGGATTTTATCATGCGGTCTTGCGGGAAGGATTGGCTCTTGCACGGCGCGATGTACGTGGATACGCCGCGCACAATTACCAGGCTTGGCAATATTCGTCAGTCTGAAACTCGGCGATGGAATAGGGACGAAGTGCCAACAAATCTTAATTTTTCAGTTGATTTTCCTGTTGGTTTCTAAGAAGCTATCCGGTCTTCCTTTCTGACCTTTTCACTCCACTGTTTGAGGTGCACTGTGAAGAAATTACGTGTTGGGTTGCGGTTGTGCGTGTGCTTGTTGCTTCTGGCTGTTGTGGCATCCGCGCAAACCAAGCTTCCCAAAGTAGAGTTTACCGATACAACGCTGCCCAACGGGCTGCGCGTGATCATTGTGCCAGAGCATACTGCGCCGGTGTTCGCTATTTCGCTCACCTACAACACCGGATCGCGCAATGAAAAGCCGGGCCGCACCGGGTTTGCCCACCTCTTTGAGCACATGATGTTTGAAGGCTCTGCCAACGTGGGCAAGGGCGAGCACATGCTGCTGGTACAGAACTTTGGCGGCAGGCTGAACGGAAGCACCAACAATGACCAGACCAATTATTTTGAAGAGCTGCCCAGGAACCAGTTGGATCTGGCATTGTTTCTGGAATCAGACCGCATGAAGGCGCTCAACATCACGCAGGCGAACCTGAATAACCAGCGCAATGCCGTGCAGGAAGAGCGCCGGTTGCGGGTGGACAACCAGCCGTATGGAAAATCGACGGAAGAGCTGGACGCCATGGCTTATGACAGCTTCCCCTATCACCACTCCGTGGTCGGCTCCATGGAAGACCTGAATGCGGCGAGCATTGATGATGTAAAGAACTTCTTCCGCATCTATTACGCGCCCAACAACGTGGTGATGGTGCTGGCGGGGGACCTTGATCCCAAGGAAACGCTGGTCAAAGTAAAGAAGTATTTTGGCGATATTCCTCGCCAGCCTGCCCCGCCTCCGGTGGATATGACGGAGCCGGCACATGATAAGGAGCGCCGCAAGACCATGGAAGATTCGCTGGCGCGCCTGCCGCAATATCATGCGGTCTATAACATCCCGCAGGGAAACACTCCAGACACGTATGCGCTGCAGGTGTTGGGCGCCGTTCTCTCCGGCGGACGTGGCGAACGCAGCTCCCGGTTCTATCAGCACCTGGTGCATGATAAACAACTGGCGCTCAACGCTATTGCCGGCGCGCAAGTCCGTCGCGGCCCTGGCTTGTTCAACGTGGTGGCCATCCCCCGGCCCGGAGTGAAAATGGAAGAGCTGGAAAAAGCCATTGACGATGAGATTGAAGCGGTAAAAAAAGACGGCATTACGCAGCAGGAGCTGGAAAAAGTTCGCACCCAATTCCTGCGCCAGGCGATTCAAACGCGGGGATCGGTCCTGTTTATGGCCAATCAAATTGGAACGTTCACCGTCTTCTATAACGACCCTAACCTGATCAACACGGCATACGATAAGCTGGCGGCGGTCACAGCCGACCAGGTCAAGCAGGCGGCGCAGAAGTATCTGGTGCCGGAGCATCGTTCTGTAATGATCACAATGCCGGGCGCGCGCGGCTCTGCCACCGCCGCGGGAATGCGGTAAGGAGGAAGCATGTTAAAAAAATTATTCGCACTGAACTTTATACTCGGCCTGAGCGGAGCGCTGCTCCTGGCGCAACAACCTCAAGGTCCCGGCGGTGACAGCAAAGAGCTTCCTACAAAAGTTGAGCGGCTCAACAAAGCGCCGGTGAACAATGAGGTCCTGAAGGTAAAGCTGCCGCATCCGAAAGAATTAACGCTGCCAAACGGCCTTACCGTCCTGGTCCTGGAGCAGCATCGGCTGCCCACGGTCTATTACGATTTGTGGATCAAGTCCGGCGCGCTTGCCGATCCCAAGGACGCGCCCGGCCTGGCTTCATTCACTGCCGATCTTCTGCGCGACGGCACAGCCAGGCTCAACAGCACCCAGATTGCAACTGAACTGGATGAAATTGGCGGCACCTTTGTGGCGGACGCCAACTTTGGCTCCAACCTGACCACCATTTCAAGCACCGGCCTGAGCCAGTCTGCGGACAAGCTCATGGAACTGATGAGCGACATGGTGCTCAACCCCAGCTACCCTGAAGACGAGTTGCAGAAATTCAAGCGGCAGGCAGGCGCGCGCCTGTTTCAGGAGCGCTCCAATCCCGGATTTTTGGCTCGGGAGCGTTTTGCCCGCGCCGTTTATGGCGATTTCGGAGCGGCCATTCAGTCGCCAACGATTGACTCGCTCAAGAAGACCACGCCGGAGGCGCTCAAGGCCTTTCATGATAAGTATTACGCTCCCAACAACGCCATCCTGGCCATCGCGGGCGATGTGACCATGGCCCAGGCAACCGCGCTGGCCAAAAAATATTTTGGCGAATGGAAAAATCATCCGGTGGAAGCAGTGGCCATGGGGAGCGTTGCCGGTCCTGCAGGAGCAAAGATTTATCTGGTTGACCGGCCAGGTTCGGTGCAGAGCAATATCCTGGCAGGCGGGCTTTCACTGCGCCGCTCCGATCCGGACTTTATTCCTCTCTCTGTCACCAACCGCATTTTGGGCGGGGGCGCGGCGGCTCGGCTCTTCTCCAACCTGCGTGAAGAGAAAGGCTATACCTACGGCGCTTACAGCCGCGTGAGCAGCGACCTTTTTCCCGGAACGTTTGTGGCCAATACCGAGGTGCGCAACAACGTCACCGATCCTTCTCTGCACGAGCTGATGTACGAGTTCAAGCGTATTCGTGATGAGAAGGTGCCGCAGGCTGAATTGGACGACGCCAAGCGCTCCATCGTCTCCAGCTTTGCACTTTCACTGGAGAATCCGGCCGGCATCATCAATAACTGGATGGCAGTGAAATATTACGGCCTTCCCAGCGATTATTGGGACCATTATTCTGACGAAATAGCCAAGGTCAATGCCGATACCGTGCAACGCATGGCCAAAAAGTATATCGATCTCGATCATCTGCAGATCGTTGTAGTGGGCGATGCCAAGCAGGTGCGTGAAGGCGTAGCCAAGTACGGCACGCTTGAGATGTTTGACGCTGACGGCAAGCCGGTTGAGGCCAAGGCTGAAGGCGCCCCGGCGGGAAATAAATAGAAGACAAAATTCCAACAGGCCTGGAGCGATCCGGGCCTTTTATTTTTTGCGCGGTCAGTTACACTGCTGAACAAGCTTAGATAATCTGGGCGCGGATAACATGATCTCGACTGAAAACTCATCGCTCTTGCAGGGCATCAGGATCGTAAGCCTGGCGCTGAACGCGCCGGGGCCGGTTGCGGCAGCAAGGCTTGCACGGATGGGCGCTGAGGTCACCAAAGTTGAGCCGCCAAGCGGCGATGCTCTGAGCCATGCCGCCCCTGAGTGGTATGCGCAGCTTTGCAAAAATCAGCGCGTGCTAAAGGTGGACTTGAAAGCTCCGGCGGGAAAGCAAGAGCTGGAAAATCTTTTGGCTAAGGCAGATTTGCTGCTGGCATCGTTTCGTCCGTCGGCACTAAAGCGGCTTGGGCTGGATTGGGAGGGCCTGCACGTGCGGCATCCAAAGCTGTGCTTTGTTGGGATCATCGGCCATCGCGGACCCGATGAAGAGCGCAGCGGTCACGATCTGACTTATCAAGCTGACTTCGCCTTGCTGCGGCCGCCGCAGATGCCGTCATCTTTGTTTATTGATCTGGCCGGCGCGGAGCGAGCGGTGAGCATGGCGCTGGCACTGCTGAATAAAACAGCCCGAACAGGAGAAGCTGGCTGTGCCTGGGTCTCTTTGCATGAATGTGCGCGAGACCTGGCTGAACCCATGAACGCAGGCCTGACAAAACCCGGCGGGTTGCTGGGCGGCGGATATCCTCTGTATGGCTTTTACAAAACGAGCGATGGCTGGGTGGCGATTGCGGCGCTGGAACCGCATTTCGCAGAACGCCTGCTGGCAGAACTCAAGCTTAAACAAGCTGACCGCTCCGAACTCGAAAAGATCTTTCTCCAGCGCAGCGCAACTGAGTGGGAACGCTGGGCAGCGGAGAGGGATTTGCCGCTGGTGGCGGTAAAGCAAACTGGATGAGGCAAGCCGCCTGCGTGTAGGATGCTCGGTCACTCCTCTACGAGCGAAAGGAATTACTGTGTTTCAAAAGAATTTACTCTCCGGCAAGAGAATCCTGGTCACCGGCGGTGCAACCGGCCTGGGCAAAAGCATGGGCAAGCGATTTCTGGAACTCGGCGCTTCGCTTTACATCTGCGGACGCCGTGAAGATGTTCTGCGTGAAGCCGCCGGCGAGCTGAGCAAGACCACCAGCGGCACAGTGAAAACCTTTTCCTGTGACGTACGCGACAACCAGCGTGTAGAAGCGATGATCGAGAGCTTCTGGCAGGATGGCCCGCTGGATGGACTGGTAAACAACGCTGCCGGAAATTTCCTTTGCCGGACGGAAGAGCTTTCCATCGGCGCGTTTGAAGCCGTGATCGGCATTGTGCTGATGGGATCCATCCACTGCACCATGGCTTGCGGCAAGCGCTGGATCAAAGAGAATCGCAAAGCCACAGTCCTGAACATCACCACAACCTACGCGCAGTGGGGGTCGCCGTATGTGGTGCCATCGTCGGTGGCGAAGGCGGGTGTCCTGAATATGACGCGCAGCCTGGCCGTTGAGTGGGGTAAATATGGAATTCGGTTCAATGCCATCGCTCCCGGCCCGGTACCGACAGAAGGCGCATTTTCACGGCTTATGCCGGTGAAGTCGCTGGAAGAAGCAGCCAAGAAGAAAAATCCGCTGGGCCGCTTTGGCACGCATGACGAACTGGCCGACCTGGCAGCCTTCCTGATGAGCGACCAGTCCGGCTACGTAAACGGCGAACAGATCGTTATGGACGGCGGCGAACAGCTCAAAGGCGCCAGTGAGTTCAGCCATATGGGCGATCTGCTGACTGAAGAGCAATGGCAGATGATGAAGCCGAGAAAGAAGAGCTAACGCCCCTCGGCACAGGATTCTGGACTACTGGAATCGGCGGTCCTTAAAAGACCGTCGAAGGCGATTGTTTCCTTGTAACCGCTGCGCGGTTCACACGTATCTCTTTTTTGGACGGAAAAATTCCAAACGCTTTCGTTCACAAGGCAGAGACAAACATTGGTCACCACCACAACCCCAATTCCCGATCAGCCGGCGCCTCGGCGCAAGCTTACGCCATGGCAGCGCGTATTGGCATGGGTTGTGCGCCTGGCATTGCTTTACGTGCTTTATAGAGTGGTAAGAAATCCGTGGCCGTTGCTTCACAGCAGAGTGTTCCCTGCCCTGCTTTTGTGGATTGGGTTCAGCGTGTACTGGGGTATTGCAGCGAAAAACCGTGCGCCGGACAAAAGCTCGGAAAGCAAGAAATCTACCGCGTTCCATCAAATCGTGCTGAATGCAGCGCTTCTTCTGCTCTTGATTCCAGTACCCGGGCTCAAAGGATGGTTCCTGCCTGAGCGGCTTCACTATCTTGTAGCTGCCGGCGCAATCATCCAGGCAGCGTTCATTCTCCTGGCTATTTGGGCGCGACGCCATTTGGGACGCAATTGGAGCGGAGCAGTAAGGATCGGAGTTGACCACGAGCTGGTCCGCACTGGACCGTACCGGCTTCTGCGACATCCCATTTACACAGCGATGCTCGGCATGTCCCTGGGAACCGCTATCTCCTCCAGCCAGTATCATGCGCTGCTTGGATTGGGGATCTTGCTCTTTGCTTACCTGCGAAAGACCCGCATAGAGGAGCAGATCCTGGGCCAGACGTTTGGCGCTGAGTACGAAGCATATCGTCGTGACAGCTGGGCGCTGGTGCCGTTAGTATTTTGAGCACACAATAAATCGGCCAACATTTGAAGATCAGCTATACCCCGAACCGCTGCCGGTATGCGTTGGGAGAAACCCCTGTGTGTCGCCGGAAGAGGCCGCGGAAAAACGCAACATCCTGATAGCCAACAGCGTCACTGATCTCCTGCACCGTCCGATGTCCGCCTTCCAGCAAGCGCTTGGCGGCGGCAATGCGCAGCTTCTGCAAATACATCAACGGGCTGTCTCCGGTTGCCTGCTTAAAGCGCCTGACGAAATTGCGCAGGCTCATGCCAACGCTCTGTGCCGGAGCTTCAAGTGGGAAGGTCTTATGAAAGTTGTGGTGCAACCACTCCTGTGCGTTGGAAATGCTCTCATCGTTATGCTCGGTCTTGAGCGGGACAATGCCGAAGCCGGCCTGCCACGCGCGCGGTGTATCTATGAGCATGGCCTTGGCGCTTTGCATGGCAACCTCGTGGCCGCAGAATTTCTCCACCAGATACATGCTGAGATCGAGCGCTGCATGGACGCCCCCACCGCAATAGAAACCGCGGTCCTCAGTAACCATCAACTCCGGCATCCACTTCACCCTGGGATACATTTTGCGAAAGCTCTCAGCCAGCCCCCAGTGCGTGGTGGCACGCTTGCCATCAAGCAAGCCGGTGGCGGCAACCAGGCCTACGCCGGAACAAACGCTGGCAATGGCTGCTCCGCGCTTGTGCCAGCGCCGCAGCCAGGGCATAACCGGTGCGTTGCGCTCCGCAACATGTTCAAGATCGATTCCGGTGGTGGGAATAAAGATGAGGTCGGCCTTGCGAATCTCTGAGATCGCTGCGTCAGGCTGGATTTTAATAGCTCCATCACAACTCACAGCGTGTCCATTGATGGATGCTGTGGTTACGCGAAAGTAAGCAGCCTGGCACGTCCCGGTCAGCATGCCCCATAGCGTGCCGGTGTGGCGAAAGACCTCCATTGGACCAACTGCGGTGGAAGAAAAAGTTCCGTCAAGAAACAGCACCGTTACGTCTGTCATGTCATCCTCCGAAGTATCAGAGTCACTTCATCCCACACGATGGCTTAATCACCTATCTACAATGTCATATCTGCCACTATCTCGCAAGCCGGCGTAGCGTCTATTCTCAGTACATCGCAAGTACAATTCAAAAAGTTGCGCCCAAAAACAGGAGGACGTAAATGAGCGAACACTATCATGACCCCGCTGATCTGCGCTTTATAAAAGAGATGGGAAAACTCGCACCCACTGACTTCCACGCCTGGCTTGGGCTGGACAACATTGTTCGCCGCGAAGACGGCGCCATCCCCAGAAAATACCGCGAGCTGATCGCACTGGCGGTTGCCTGCACCACGCAATGCCCTTACTGCATTGAAGTGCATGTAAAAGGCGCGAAAACCGCAGGCGCATCGCGCGAAGAAATTGCCGAAAGCTCACTGGTTGCGGCAGCCCTTCGCGCAGGTGGAGCGGCAACGCATGGCGCCATGGCGTTGAAGTTCTATGACCAGCTCTGAAATCCCGGTACCTCAACGCTGCTGTGTACGCCCTGCTCACGGTCGCAGGAAGTCGGGTTGTGCCTGGGAGCGCAGGCAGGCGAGAAACGCATTCGCGAGCTTGTAACCGCAGCGGGATTCACCCGCTTCCGGCGCGCTGCTGAAACACCTTTCAACATTGTCTATGAGGCTCGGCCATAGATCTGCTGAGTAAACAAACACAGCGGGGATCGTTAAATCCTCGCTGTGTTTGTAACAAATCCGATCGGTACCTAATCTACATGCCGTGCGCGCTCTGCGCCTGCTCTTCTTCTTTCCATCCCGGTCTTCCAAAAGCATAACGCATTTTAAGCCGCCATGTTGGCGCGTGGCGAAGATCGTTCCAGATATCGATCCACTCATGAAACGCGATTCGCAGAGGGTTATAGCTGTTGATGTTTTTGGTCAGGCCGTAGATCACCTTTTCTCTTTCCGGTTCAAAGGTGCCAAAGAGACGGTCCCAGATGATGAGCACACCGGCATGGTTGCGATCGAGATATTGCTGGTTGGAGCCGTGATGCACGCGATGGTGCGAAGGAGTATTCATCACCCATTCCAATGGCCCCATGGTGCGGATAAGTTCTGTGTGCACCCAGAATTGGTAGAGCAGGCTGATGGCCTGCATGGTCATGACCATGACTGGTTCAAACCCTATGAGAGGCAGCCACAGCCAGAAGATAAAGGACATGAAGCCGCCCGTCCATGTCTGGCGCAAGGCTGTGCCCAGGTTGAAGCGCTGCGACGAATGATGGATGACGTGCGAGGCCCAAAAGATCCGGCATTCATGGCTGGTGCGGTGAAACCAGTAATAGGTAAAATCTTCAGCAAAAAACAGGATCGCCCAGGCCCACCACTGGTATCCGATTTTAAAGATGGCAAAGCGGTGGACCGCGGTGTATACGCCAAACACCAAAGTCTTGCTGATGATGCCGAGGAGCACGTTGCCGGTGCCCATGCTGAGGCTGGCTGCGGTGTCCTTAAGTTGATAAAGGTCGCGGCGCATGACGGCGTCAAGCACCACTTCCAGCAGCACCAGGGCAATAAAACCTGGGATAGCCAAATCAACCAGATTGGGAATTTGCGGCATCTGATCAACTTCTAAAGATTCTGAGAGCAGTGTAGCCGAATTTGCACCTTGGAAGAAGAATTTCAGTACGCTGAGAAAGACCGCCGGGCTGCACGTTGCAAGTGATCGCCCGCACAAAATGCGCTTCAACCATTACAATTTCACTGCAGCCATAATTTCCGGAATCACGGTGGGGCTAATGAAAGCGATTCAAGTACAAAAAACCGGCGGACCTGAAGCTCTAATGCTTGTTGATCTGCTGGCGCCAAAGCCGAAGGCAAATGAAGTAATCGTGAAGATTGCCGCCTGCGGTGTGAACTTTATTGACATTTACTTCCGCGAAGGCCGGTATCCTTCGTCGCTGCCGTTTGTGGATGGGCAAGAAGCCGCAGGCACAGTGACCGAGGTGGGCAGCGATGTGAAAACGGTGAAGCCTGGCGATCGCGTGGCGTACACCGGCGCAATAGGCGCTTACGCTGAATACTCTGCTGTGCCGGCAGACCGCGTGGTGCACGTGCCCGGCAAGATCACAGATCAGCAGGCGGCAGCGGCTATGCTTCAGGGAATGACGGCGCATTACCTGGTAAACAGCACGCATCCGCTCAAGAAAGGCGAGACCGCGCTGGTACATGCAGCGGCAGGGGGCGTTGGCCTGCTCTTGCTGCAAATGGGGCGGGAGATTGGCGCGCGCATGATCGGCACCGTGGGCACCGATGAGAAAGTAAAGCTGGCGCGCGAAGCCGGCGCTGATGCGGTGATCAATTACACCCAGCAGGATTTTGAAGCTGAGACCAAGCGACTGACTGACGGCAAGGGCGTGAACGTGGTGTATGACGGCGTTGGCCAGAGCACGTTTGAAAAGGGACTAAACGTGCTCCGCCCCAGGGGACACATGGTGCTCTTTGGCGGAGCAAGCGGCCCAGTGCCTCCGGTGGATCCAATCAAGCTGATGCAGAAAGGTTCGCTTACACTAACGCGGCCCAGCCTGACGCACTATATCGCCACGCGCGAGGAGTTGGAGCAGCGCTCGAGTGATGTCTTTAAGATGATTGGCGCAGGCAAGCTCAATTTGCGGATTGCGCACGTGTACAAGCTTAGCGAAGTTCAGCAGGCGCATCGCGATCTGGAAGCCAGAAAGACCACGGGAAAGATTCTGCTGGCGCCGTAGTCCCTCGATCAGCGGCAACGGTCTACACGCCGGGCCGCATCCAGGAGCCGCGGCATAACGGCTCCAGAATGTACCGGGCGGTTTGGAGCAAGTGACACTCAATTATGGTCTATGCAATTGCGCAACTGAAGATCACGGACCGCACGGCCTACAACCGCTATCAGCAGCGGTTTATGAGCGTGATGAAGCAGTTCAAAGGTCGTGTGCTCGCAGCCGACGAGCGTCCACAGATCGTTGAAGGCCGTTGGGACCGCGAAAAGGTCGTGCTGCTCGAGTTCCCTGATGAGACTGCATTCCGCGAATGGGCGGAGTCGCCCGAATATGTGGAGATCGCGCGGGACCGCAAGGCCGGTTCGGATGCGGTAGTGCTGCTGGTGCAAGGAATCGGCAGCCGATAGCCCGACACTAAACTTAGAATGGAAACTGAGGAGACATCATGTCCACCTACGGATTCATTGAATATGAAAATGCAAGCCCGGAAGTGAAAGCTGTTTACGATGACATAAAGGCCACGCGCAAAATCGATAAGGTCACGAATTTCTGGAAGGCGCTGGCGCATGATCCGGCGCGACTGAAACGGACATGGGAAGACACCAAACAGATCATGGCTGCCGGCTCGCTTGACGCGCTGACGAAAGAGCTGATTTATGTGGCGGTGAGCGTGAGCAACCAGTGCGATTACTGTGTCGCCGCACATGCCGCAGCCGCTCGCAAAAAAGGCATGACGGAACAACAGTTCAACGAGATGCTGGCGGTGGTGGGCCTGGCCAATCAAAATAATCGCCTGGTGGCGGGCCACCAGGTGGAGATTGACGAACAATTTAAAGCGCTGGGATAAAATTCATTTCATCCTTTCGCAAAAGCCCTGAGCATTTTTTAAAACGTCACTCCATCTTTTCGCCAAAAGCTTGCAAAGATGGAGCACCTTCTTCTCCTCGCGAACAGCATCACCGATCAATCGCATAAGTGTTTGTTAATAAATTTTTCAGTGGCTTTGTTTTTTACACAATTTCCTCAGTCAGCAATTCTGCAAATCACTAAAATGAAACGTTGGCCTTCCGAAACTTCCGGACAGTCCATTGGGGCCAACATCAAAGGAGAAGATCAATGCCTACTTCTGTAAAACCAATTCCTGAGGGGTTCCACACTATCCAGCCAAGCCTGGTTGTACGCAATGCGGTACAGGCCATTGATTTTTACAAGAAAGCGCTCGGCGCGCAGGAGATTTCGCGTATGCCTGGCCCAGACGGAAAAATCATGCATGCTGAGCTGAGAATCGGGGACTCAGTCCTCTTTCTCTCTGAAGAGAGCCCAAACATGGGGTTCGCGAAATCACCGCAAACCCTGGGCGGTTGTACCGGTTCACTGAACGTCTATGTTCCTGACGTTGATCAGGTGTTCAAGCAGGCCATTTCTGCCGGAGCAAAAGAGACAATGCCGGTGGCTGACCAGTTCTGGGGCGACCGCTACGGCAGCATTACCGATCCTTTTGGTTATGTCTGGGGCATTGCCACACACAAAGAAAATCTCTCGAATGACGAAATCCAAAAACGCGCGCGGAACTTCTTTGCTGAGATGGCGCAGCAGAGAAAGACAGCCTAGCCGTTTAAGTTCATGTAGATCTTTTGCGGGTGGTCAAAGCTCCAGCCTGGAGATCACCCGCAAAGCTGTTCCCTGCCTGATTCCAGTAATCAATTCCCTATGATCAAAACGACCTGACCCTCTGATTCAAGCAGCGCCGATTAGTTTTCATCGGCACCTGATCCACACAAAAAACGGCGCACCTCTTGCAAGATGCGCCAATCACCACATCAGGATGAATACTTAGTCGCCGTTCTGGTTTGTGTGTTCAGGCGCGTGCATCACAACGAACGAGCTTCCGCCGTTTGCCCACACAAGCACCATTGCGTCTTTGCCCGTCGGAATATTGCCCAGCTCGCTCTTGACTTCTGCAGCGCTCTGTACGGGTTTGCGGTTGACAGACAGAATCACGTCACCGCGCGAAAGCCCGGCAATATCCGCCGGACTGCCGGGCACAACGCTATCCACCACAACGCCCTTTACGTCAGAGGGCAGTTGCAGTTGATCGCGAAGATCGGGCGTGAGGTTCTCAAGGCTTACGCCCCAGCGCGCTTTGCCGTGAGCTTCGCCTGAGCCGGCGTTCGCTTGCTCAGAATTGTTGTTGATTGCCTCCAGGGTGATGGGAATGCTGGTGGTCTTGCCGTCACGGAAGACGCCGAGCGTGACTTTATCGCCAGGATGGCGGCCGCTGATGACAGCCTGAAGCTGGCCGGAGTTCTCCACTTTTTTGCCATCGAGTTCAGTGATTACATCACCCACCTTGACGCCGGCTTTGGCCGCAGGCGAATCGGGCTCAACCTGGCTGACCAGCGCGCCAGCCGCGTTATCCAGGTGGAAGAAGGTCGCGTTTTCCGGCGTCACGTCATTGATGCCGATGCCCATGCGCGCGTGCTCAATCTTGCCGTCTTTAAGCAGCGTGCTAATTACAGGCCGCGCAATCTGGGTAGGAATTGCAAATCCCATGCCGGAAAAAGTGCCGGTACCCGAAATAAGGAATGTGTTGATGCCGACGATTTCTCCGTGCGCGTCGACCAATGGTCCGCCGGAGTTGCCCGGGTTAATGGCTGCGTCGGTTTGAATAAACTCGCCGGGCTTGCGCCGGTCTTGACTATCAGGGTTAGGACGGTTCAGAGCGCTCACAATGCCGCGCGTCACGGTGAATCGGAAGTTGAATGGATTGCCGAAAGCCAGAACGGTTTGTCCAGGCTTTAGGGTGGTGGAATCGCCCCAGGGGAGGCTTGGGAAATTGCTGCCGTTGATCTTGATGACCGCGAGGTCGGTCATTGGATCGGCGCCAATTAACTTTGCCGGAAGCACGCGGCGATCATTTAATGTCACCCTTATATCGGTCGCTCCCGCTATTACATGGTTGTTCGTGACAATGTATCCGTCCGGCGAGATGATGATTCCGCTTCCCAGCCCATGTTCCACACTCGGGCCCTGGCGCATCTGCGGCCCAAAGTTGAAACCAAACGGCCCAAAGAAGCGCTGCATTTCTTGCTGCTGATCATCCGGCATCTGCTGTTGTTTTACCCGCGACGTCACAGTCACGTTCACAACCGCAGGGGTTACCCGCGCGGCCAGCGTTTCCATCGCATGGTCAAGCGCGCTGATTGCGCTTACGCTGCTGTCATCCAGCGGCGCTGCCGCGGGCGACATACTGGCCGCACTTGCGGCTGCAGGCTTAAGGATTTCATAGCTCCCAAAGCATCCTGCCAGCACCAGTGCCAACACTGTTGCCACAGTTTTGCGCTTCAGGAAAGGTTTCCATTGCTCAAGTTTTTTCATTGCTTGCTCATCTCCTATAAAGTCAGATTTTTGCTGATAAATTCGTTCTTGATTCCGCTGGCTTCTCGCTGCAACTAGTTATTTAGTTTTTGCGACCACAAATTTTTGCAGACCAAAAATTGCTGGCCTGGCTGCTCTTTTAGATTTTTCTGGGAACTGTTTTTTGCTGAGTCTGGGCCGTCACCACGCTGATTTCTACCACGCGCAGTTGCCAGCTCTGCATAGCGGCCTGGGGCCCCTGTCCAACTACCATCACAAACTCTTCCCGCACGGTTACAAACTCAGGCGCGGGTAACACTGGCTGCTGCGCTTTTGCCATCAGCCTTGCCTGCTCTTCTCTCAAGGGATTCAATGCCGGCTTTTCCGGGACGCGTCTCTGCGGCTTTACGGTTGGTCTGCCGATCGCTGCTTTCTGCTGGTCTGCGCCTGACTTCAATGTTGTATTCCAGGCGCGGACTTTAAGCTCATCCGAAGCGGAAGCATCGTCGAAATTCGCAGCCACAAATTTTGCTTTGCTTACTGCAACAGGCTGCGTTGGCTTGGTTGCTGCAGAGATTTGCAGGGCATGAGCGTTGTTTTGCATCGATTGAGCATTGCTAGCTGACTGCGCTGCCAGAACTCTGGCCGTAGAAGCCCCATCGGTAAAGCTGATCAGCATCGGCGCGTGCGATGCGGAGAACACGCAAAGTCCGGCAACCACAACAATTGTGGGAATCGCCGGCTTCCACAACTTGCTTGGCTGCGGACGGCTTGGGTCCAGGATCTTTGTCACTCGCGCAGTTAGCTGCCGTAAATGAGCGACTGCCGCCTGTGCCATCGCCAACTGCCGTCTCAAGAAACTTCTTTCCGCAACATGCGCCAGGCAATCAGCGTACTCGCGCGGCGTGCCGGAATGTGCCAGCACTGCATCGTCGCACGCCATCTCGCGGTCCAGGGAAAGCTTCTGCTCAATCCACCACACGCTGGGCAAGAAGAAGAGGAATGCTTTCACGAGCTGCTGCGCCAGGTTGGTCCAATCATCGCGACGGCGCAAATGCGCAAGCTCATGCAGGATGATGAATTGCAATTTTTCCGCCGGGGTCCCCTGCAACAACCACTCCGGCAACACGACCGCCGGCCTGAAGAACCCAATCGCCGTCGGCACTTCCAGTTGTTTTGACGCCAATAACTCTACCGGGCGTGAGAGCCTGAACTCGGTGATCAAAGCAGCAGATTCCGGACTGAGTGTCTGCAAATCAACCGCAGTTGATTTCGATCTCAACCGATGTACCTGCAACAACGCCAGGGCCACTCGCGCAAGCCCAATCACGGTCACACTTGCCCATACAAAAAAGATGCCCACTGCCCATGACGATGACACTGTAATCGCTGCATGTGCCGGCGTTGCGGCGCCACGTCCCCCACTCAGATACAAACCTGGCAACGGCAACAGCGCTGTAACCAGCAATGTCGAAAACCATACGGCAAAACTTGTTCTGGAATCTCGTTTCGGCAGCAGATAAAGCAGTAGCCAAACCATCACGGCCAGCAATGTGCCTATCCCCAGGCTAAACAGGAGCCGTTCAGCGGCAACCGGAGCAATCGTGTGAAGAGGAAGACTCATGGTTTTTCTTGCCCTTCCTGCACCAGTTTTTTCAGGCGGGTGATTTCGTCCGCGCTGATGTTCTTGTCTTCCAGAATATTCAGCAGCAACAGCTCGTGCGAGTTCTTAAAGAACCTGCCCACCAGGTTCTTAATCTCAAACCGCGTCGCTTCTTCCCTTCCTACCAGCGGCATGTAAACATGCGCTCGCCCTTCTTTAGCGTGCTGCACATATCCTTTTTTTTCCAGGATCCTGATGGTGGTAAGCACAGAGTTGTATGCCAGAGCCGGCTTGATAGGAAGCTCTTCCAAAATGGCGTGCACAGTTGCCGGCCCTTTCTGCCACAGAACCTCCATCAGGCGAAGTTCAGCTTCTGTGAGCGTAGGCGATTTCTTCGGCGGCAAGTCTGTGCTCCTCGCTTACTCTTGAGAGATTTTCCCTTTGTTTAATTAGACGCGGAAACCCCCAAAATAGTAACTAATTATTTAGTTATTTTTTATTGAAAAGCAAGCCAGAAGGATAAATTATTAATAAGTCTTGTATTTTCAAATACTTACTTTGATTTTAAAGAGATTCTTGTGGTCATACGATCTGAGAAGTAGCGCAGGCTCAAGCGCTTGCTATCTTCCCGCTTCGTGCACCTTTTCAAACCGTGTCCGATGCTCGTCTATAAGCTTGATTAGTTGCACCTGCAACTGCTTCACTGTATCAAAAAGGCTTTGGATACCGTGAGTTTGCCAGGTAACGCCCTCTTGTTCAATATCGGCGCACAAATCTTTCAGCATCTGGTTCGCGCGGCGGAGCCTCTCCGCCACCACAAATGATATGACCTTGGCGGGATCCTGTTGTCTTTCGCGTGCGTTCAGCAGCTCGCTCACCGTCCATGCCGTCAGACGCGCGTTGTCCAGCACATGGCGGAAGTCCTGCAAGAGCAGGGTTTCCGGTGGTTTGCCCGATTTGAGTTCAACCTCAAGTGTTCTCAGTTCAACTGACAACCGGCGCAAGCGTTCTGAGATAGGGTCTGAAGAACCATCCGTCATAGTTCTGAGTACCTCGTTATATGACACGGTAACCCATGACTGCCTTCAAGAAATAAGGAAAACTGAAGGGAGAGCCTTATTAGTGATTACTCTTGTCACATCCCCTTGGGTGCATTTCCGGGGCAGAGTTGCCCAAATTTAGGAATGACAATGGTCTTTGTGACAAAACTTTTGCAACATGGCGGTGCTGGGCAGCTTGCCTCTACAAACCGGGCACCACCTCCAGGGCGATTTGCTAAATCTTGTAATCAATTGCCACAATGGTCAAATCGTCATGCGCCTCTCTTCCGCCGCGATTGCACCACATTTCTATTCGCCTGGCCAGAGCTTCGCAAAAGCTGTTTGCCGGTAAATTGGCGTTTTCCGCCAGAAAGGTCTGCAGACGGTCCATCCCAAATTCTTCTTCGGCTTCGTTGGGCGCTTCAATCACTCCATCTGTGTACATCAGGCAGCGATCACCGGGCCCGAACCCGGCCTTGGCGTTCGTATACCTGCATTCTGGAAATGCACCCAGAAAAAGCCCGTTCTCTTCAATCCTTTCAACTCTTCTCTCTTGCGCCCGCCACACCAGCAACGGAGGATGCCCTGCTCCGGCATAGCTCAACTCTCGATCGGCCGCGTTCAGAAACAAGTAGCCTGCGGTAACAAATTGCCCTTCCATGTTGCCGAACAGCACAGAGTTCAGGCCGCTCAACACCTCTGCTGGACTTTCAGCCCGACCGGCTTGCGAGCGTATGGCAATCTTCACCATGGAAGCGGAAAGCGCCGCCGGCACGCCATGTCCAGAGACATCAGCCACAAGTGCTCCCAGCCCCCGGTCATCGCGGATTAGGAAATCATAAAAGTCTCCAGCCACTGAAGATGCGGGCACATACTTTGCCGCAATCTCCAGCCCAGGCACCCGAACATCACGCTCCGGCAGCAACCCTGACTGAATACGCTGCGCAATCTCCAGTTCTTTGTTGATGGAGAGAAGCCGTTCTTCATTGCGGAACATCTGGCTTGCAGCAACGTAGCCCAGGCAACACAGAAAGAACACAAATCCAATGTATTCGATGTTGGGATTCCCGCGGACCATCCCCAGGTCCACGGCGTTGGTGTAAAGCGCAAACAAAGCAAACACCACCGTGCCTGTCCGCACAATCCACAGCGAGCGATCCGCTTTTTGTTGCGGAAAAAAAAGCATGAAAAGCAGCAGTGGCATCAACAGCAGGACGACTGCGCTGTTTACCTTGTCAGCCAACTCTCTTTTTATATCCAGCAGGCGCCCGGCCAGCACCAGCATCTCCACGACCAGTCCTGCAATCACAATCCAGAGTGCCGTCACTCGCCATTGCGGCGTGACCGTCTCCACAAAAAACAAAATGAACGGGAAAACGATCAGGCTGGTAATCACCCAATCCGTGCGCTGCCAGAGCAGCGCGTGTTCCGGCGCCAGGTATCCGACCGTGGCTGAATTTACAATCAGGCGTATCCCATACATAAAGGACGCAATACCGAAGTAGAAAAGGGCCAGTTCGCGGCGCTTTGAACGAAGCAGCCACAACAGAAACGCCGCCGCTCCTGACACCGCTACCACCACGCCCAGAAACAGCCGAAACATATCTGCTTCCAACAACTTCACCGGTACAGAGTCATTCATTTGATCGAAATGATACCAACTAAATCGCCGCGCCATCAGCGGCCTGGCATTTGGGTGTCTTGTCCTGAAAAATTGAATCGCGTTGAACCACCTGACGTGTGCCTTGGCGCAAAATGGCGGGTCTGCCAGTTTTCTCCAATTCAATCTCTGCGTCCCGCGCACATATCTTGGCTTTGTTGTAACGTATCAATAGATGGAGAAACTTACGGATGACTCAAAACGATTTGCCCGAGCCGTGGCTGCGCGGCACTCTCACTGACGTTCCGGCGTTGCAACGCGCGGTGCTGCATGCACTGGAGTTGGCCAAGGAAGACCTCGATAAGTGGTGTTACGGCTTGAGCGATGATGAGCTGAACGAACGCCCGGACGGCATTGCTCCGGTGGCCTTTCATCTGCGCCATATCGCGCGCAGTATGGATCGGCTTCTGACCTATGCGGAAGGCCGGCAGCTTTCGGCCGAGCAGGTCGGCGAGATGAAGCAGGAAATGGATCCCGGCGCGACGCGCAATGAACTCACCGCTGAACTTGTGGTTGCTTTTGCCAAGAACGGCAAAAGAATTCGCAGCTTCTCTCCCCAGCAGATGGAAGAGGAGCGTAAGGTTGGCAAGAAGCAACTGCCCACATCGGTAGGGGGGCTTCTGGTCCACGTTGCCGACCACACATTGCGGCACGTCGGACAAGCCATCACCACCGCAAAAATCGTGATAGCGCAGCGTTAGACAAGGCTGAATCGCACCTCAATCCCTGGCGTGTACGGCGTTCTGCCGCTTGGATATTGGTTATAGCCATTACCAAAGGACAATGTCCCGGTTAACTTCCGTCAGGATATAGCTACAGCTGATCGAAGTTAAAATTTGAGGTAGCAATCAAATTTCATACAAGTTCAGGGCCATGATCGCCAATTCGTCAAGACCGTTTTTCGCCGTTAAGCTGGTTTTCTGCATTTTGATTACAATGCTCTGCTCTGTTTTGTTCGCGCAGACCGTGAGTACGTCCTCGCAGCAGTCGCAGCCGCAACAGCAGCAAACTCAGTCCAGTTCGCGTAAACACAAATCCAACCCGCCGCCGGAGTATCCCGAGCTGGCCCGCAAGATGAACATCAGCGGGACAGCGCGCGTCCTGGTGACAGTGGCCCCCGATGGCAGCGTAACCAGCGTAAAAGAGTTAGGTGGGAACCCGGTACTGGTGGCCGCGCTGGTCAAGGCAGCAAAGAAATGGAAGTACGAGCCCGCCGACCGCGAAAGTGAGGTTGAGGAAAAGTACGTGTTTACCCTGAACCAATCGTAGCGTTCAGCTTACCAGGCTGGCGATCCTTTGAACCGTATTCTGGCTTCCTCTGAGCTCTCGATAATTTCACCGATTGGGTAACACTCACAGCCATGCTGTGTGAGATGTTGCTGAATGGCAAGCGCATCTCCGGCGCTCACTACCGCCGCAATCCCAACACCCATATTGAATGTTCTGAGCATGTCCTTGTCTGTGGCTTCGGCTGCATCGTGAATCACCCGCATCACGGTCGGGATCTTAAGCGATGGCAGATCGATCACGGCCTGCAATCCCGCTGGAATAATGCGGCACAAGTTCCCTTCAATCCCGCCGCCGGTAATGTGGGCCAGACCGTGAAGGCCTGAATTGGTGTAGAGGCCGCGTAGCGCTTGGTAATAACAAAGATGTGGACGCAGGACCACGTCGAGGAATGTGCTGCCGTCCACCGGCCGCTGCGCCATCTCCGGATCATTGCTCAGCAGCTTGCGCACCAGAGAATATCCATTGGTGTGAAGGCCGTTTGAAGCAATAGCAAACACCTTGTCGCCGGCTTTGATTTTGGCGCCATCAATAATGTGCTCGCGCTCGGCGATTCCTACCACGCTCGCCGTCAGCACATAAGTCCCGGCTTCCAGAACTCCGGGCTGCTCTGAAGTTTCGCCGCCCGTCAGCGTGCACTCCTGCTCACGGCACGCCTTGGCGATGGCCTTCACCATCCCGGTCACAATTTCCGGCTCCAGCTTGCCGCAGATGATGGCGTCCTGCACGGAGAGCGGCGTTGCCCCCATCACAGCGATGTCATTGATCAGGTGATTGATAAGATCGTAAGCCAGCGACTCAACCCGGCCATGCTGGATGGCAAGCTTTTGCTTGGTTCCGGGCTCTTCTGTTTTGAGCACCAGCACCGGATCGCGGTATTCCTTGAATGGCACGGCAAACAGCGAGGCAAAAGCTCCCAGTTGATTGAGCACGCGGCTATCTCCGCGGGCTACCCAGGAACTCATCTGTTCTTTGGCGCGATCGGCAGCGTTAATGTCTACTCCGGCTTTTTCGTAGGAAAGGGCCATCCCTATCTTTATAACAAAAATAAAGACCAGGCAGAGGCACGGACGGCGCTTTATACTGGCCGGGCATTGCGAACCGGAGGGTTGAAAGTGAAAACATGCATGGTGAGAAAGACGATGGCGGCTATCCTTGTTCTTTTGGGAGCCGCTACGCTGGCGATGACAGCAGAGGGTGGCTACCACCAACTCAAGAAGTATCCGTTCGGAGCGGCTGCGGGTAGCACACGCGAATACTTTGACTACATCACGGTCGATTCCTCTGCGCGCCGCGTCTACCTCTCGCACGGCACAGAGATCAAAGTTCTTGACGCCGATAGCGGCGCGGTGGTTGGCAATATTGCCGGATTGAAACAAGACCATGGCGTGGCGCTTGCCCCGGAATTTGGACGCGGCTTCATCACCGATGGCGGTCAGGGCAAAGTCGTCATTTTTGACCTTAAGACTTTCAAGACCCTGGGTGAAGCAAAGGCCGACAAGGATGCCGACAGCATTGTTTACGATCCGGTGTCAAAACGTGTCTTTGCCATGAATGGCGATCCGAACAGCTGCACGGTGATTGATGCCAAGACGGGGACCATTGTGGAAACCATCAATCTGGGCGGCGGTCCGGAATTCGCGGTTGCCGACGGCAAGGGAACGATCTACGTCAATATCGAAGACAAGAACGAACTGGTGGCCATTGACAGTAAAACTCTCAAAATCAAGTCGCGCTGGCCGGTGGCGCCTGCCGGCGGGCCGACCGCTCTCGCCATCGACCACGAGCACAGGTGGCTGTTTAGCGCCGGCCGCAACCCCCAGATGCTGGTGGTGATCAATGCTGACAATGGCAAAGTCATTCAGTCATTTCCATCTCCGGTGGAGTTGATGCGGCTGCGTATGACCCCGGGACGGGTTTGATCTTCGCCTCGACCCGCGAAGGGATGATCCATATCTTTCATGAAGACTCGCCGGACAAGTTCCGGGAAGTCGAAAGCGTGAAGACCGAGTACGGCGCCAAGACCATGGGCCTGGACACAAAGACGCATCACCTATTTGTGGATACAGCAGACTTTGCCGCTCCAACAGCTCCGACGGCCGAGCGCCCGCACCCACAGCGTACGGCGATTCCGGGGACCTTCCATGTCTTGGTTTACGGCCAGTGAAGCCAATTTTAGGTAAAGACAACGGCTCCCATGTTGAGGTAGCTGTTGCGTTTTTTTGGGGATTTTGCGCGTAGGTATTCTCCGCGAAATACCTCCGCCCAGGTGGCTCCGTTGTCAGTTGATTTTGGATACAGTACTCCAAGCGCGTTTATTTCGATGTTCAGGAAAGCTTTGGGCACCACGCCGGACAGCGTATTTTAAGACCCCAAGAGGTACGTAAACGCAGCCGTTCCAAAATGGTAATTCCTTAGCCACCGCAATTTCTTTTTTGCTTGCTTATTCGCTTTCCTGTCAACACAATGCAAGCACATCCCTGATCTACGTGAGAAACCCTTATGCTCGGTCGTTCCTGCAGGGCCGTTGTTGCGAAGCACTGTTCCCTCGGCATTTTCATTTTGGCTTGCGCTCTAAGCCAGGCAAAAGCACAGAACATTCCTAATCCTTGCCCGAATGCGCAGCCAATCCCCACGGAGTTGCGCCTGCCGCCCAACCTGCCGACCGGTGAGCCAGTAGCTTTTGAGAAACAGGTGCTGGCGTATCTAAGCACGCTCAACTATCGCAAGCTCGGCTGGTGTGAAGACAAGTGGGTGCGCGATACAGGCCCTTATATGAATGGGAAAGACGCAATCGTGCATCCGCCGGTGCGCATCTTCTATTCGCCTGAAGTCTCCAAGTGGCTGCTCGGTGACCGTCAGGGCGAGATTCCGGACGGTGCGGTCATCATCAAGGAGCAATTTGGTCCTGCTCCGGCTGCGCGCTTTGCAAATATTCCGCCGGACAAGCTGGGATGCTCAAACGACTGGACCTTCATGATCAAGAATTCAGCCGCATCCCGCGACGGCTGGTTCTGGGGCGAGGTCTGGAACAGTGATCAATTTCCCATGAATTTTTCTGATCCGTTCCAGTATCCCAATGCCGGATATGGGCTCTACTGCCTGCGCTGCCATTCGTCGGCGGAGAAAGAACATACTTTCTCGACGCTGAACAACATCAAGAACGCGCCGGGATGGCCGCTGCAATACCGGGTTGACGATTCCTGGATGACGATCAAGGCCGATCCTCCAGGCGCCTGTGGCCATGGCAAGAGCGGCGCTGATCCGACGGCCAATGAAGGTTTTCCCCAGCACGCACAGAATGCGCTGCTGGCAACCGAACATGTTCATCCTCTGGCAAAGCTGCTGGCAGCACCTCCCGTTCTGCAAAGGATGCCGCCGGAGCCGCTGGACAACTTTGTGCAGAAGTATCCCAAATCACTCGATCCGCTTACGAGCCCACAATTCGTCACCTCAGCGCAGTGTCTGGGATGCCATGGCGGTCTTGGCAATACCGGATTTGGACCCAGCATGGTCATTCTTCCGGACATGAATGTCTCGCCTTATGGTGAGTGGCGCTGGTCGCCCATGGGGCTTGCTGGACGCGACCCGGTTTTCTATTCGCAACTGGATAGCGAGCTTGCTTTCCTGAAAAGCCAGCCGAAAACACAGCAGAACGTAGTGGATACGTGCATGAGCTGCCACGGAGTCATGGGCAAAAGGTCTTTTGCGGCGGAGCATCCAACGGAAAATTTCAAGGTGGATTTTGTCTATGACACCGATCAATCTTCTGACGCCTTCCGCTATGGAGGCCTCTCACGCGATGGCATCAGTTGCATGGCGTGCCACCAGATGGCAGCGCCCAAAGACGGCCGCCTGAGCTATTTTCTGCAAAACAAGATCAACGGCCAATTTGATCTCACGCCGAACGACCAACTCAACGGGCCCTTCAAAGACGCGGAGATCACGACTTATCCCATGGACACAGCGATGGGAGTGAAGCCAAAATTTAATTCCTATATTCAGTCGCCGCAGATGTGTGGAAGCTGCCACACGATTGTCCTTCCGATTGTGGACAGCCCGAAGCCCGGAGAAACAGAGGTAGAACAGGCGACCTATCCGGAGTGGCTGAACAGCCAGTATCGCAATGAATATGGATCGGTGGGCACCACGCCCAAGACGTGCCAGGAATGCCACATGCCCACCGGCTACGTCGATCAGAAACAGAAAATCGATGTAACCCAGATCAAGACGCGCATAGCTACTGTGCAGGACCTTACGCTCCCGCAAACCGAACACCTGGCAACGCCGGAGCAAATCGACGTCCGCTACCGCGATGAAGGCTATCGCCGCCACGAATTGCTGGGAGCCAATGGGTTCCTTCAGGAGATGTTCCTGCTGCCGATCAACGATAGCGGAAACAACACGGTTCTTGGCGTGCGAACGAAAGACTACATGACCGGTTTCACCACCGACCTGAACAAAGCAGTGGACAACGTGGTGAAACAGGCGCAGAGCATTACGGCAACAGTTGGGATCTATAGCCTCCACGCGCAAGGAAATAAGCTTACAGTTGATGTAATTGTTAACAACTTGGCTGGACATCGCTTTCCCAGCGGAGTTGGATTCCGGCGCGCCCTCCTTGAATTTCGGGCGATGGCTAACGGGCAGACCTTCTTTACCTCTGGAACCACCAACAGCATGGGACAGATCACAGACTCCAACGGCAAGGTGTTGCCCACGGAATCATTCGCGGGGGGAAAATATCAGCCTCATTTCAACCAGAAAAACCCCATCACCTCTTCTGACCAGGTGCAGATCTATGAGGAGCTCACCGAGGATGCGAACCATCAAATTACAACCAGCTTCACGCGGCGCGATCATGAAATCAAAGACAATCGGCTGCTGCCCGCAGGGTGGTCTTTCACCGGTCCGCCCGACCTGAAGATTCCGGAGTTCTTTCTGGAAGCTACGCGTCCGAAGGGAGATGCAGCAAATGATCCGGTATACCTTGCCGGCAAAGGACAGTCGATTGTGCGCTATGAAATTGCCATTCCGCCCAACCTGCAGAACCAGCCTGTAACCGTAAGAGTGTCACTCTATCTGCAAACTCTGCCGCCGTACTTCCTGGCGGACCGTTACCAGACGGCAACACCGGCAACCGGCCGGCTGAAATATTTAACAGGTTCCCTGGGAACGCTCAAGGACACGGAGTTGGCGAACTGGAAGTTGCTGGTGGCAACAGCAACGAAATAGGATTGCGCGCCCCCTGCATAACAGGACGCGCTCAGCGGAAAATGCAGACAATTAAGGACTTGGTGGACCTGGTCGGGATCGGTCTTACATGGGGTATTGATAATACGTAAGTTCCGTATGCCCAAAAGGTCCCAAATGCCTAGTTTGTCGGATCGGTTGTACGATTTTTGTGCGGTGAATTTTCAAAATCGCGTTTTATCATTTGCTCCAACATTCCCCGTTTAACCTTCCGATCGAAGTCTCGAAAGTGTACGCTCATAGCTAATGAAAACGCGTCCGAAAATGGACACGGAAGTCCATAATTGGACACCAATGCGAGCCAGGGTTTGCCTTTAGCCTTTTGTTTTTAAGAAATTTTGCGAAAAATAGATTGGCTCTAGGAATGCATCAACACAGGTCAGGCCTTTAGCGGGGTACGTCGATCCAAAGATAATGTGATGAATACTTGGAAGATCGCGAGTGAGGCTTAGCTCGCTCAGGATGGGAAAGCGGTTCGTAATGGCGAGCCATCGATTGATGTCAACACTCTTTCAAGACTTCTCTTACTGCATTCGTTCTCTGAGGAAAACACCGGGATTCACATTCGTGTCCGTGGCCACCTTGGCGTTTGCTATCGCCGCTAACATAGTGGTTTTCAGCATTCTCGATGCGATAGCCCTACAGCCACCACCTTATCGCAATGCCGGCCGCATTTCGGTGCTTCGCTGGTCTGATCGTAAGCTTCAACCCCAAGCAGAGGTTTCGGCCGCCGTTTTCTTTATGTTGCAGAAACATGCCCAATCTTTTGCAACAGTCGCTGCATCATATCCGCAAGACGTGGGTATAAACCTTGCCGGATCGGGTGTTCCACGTTATGTCAAAGCCCTACGCGTGTCGCAGAGCTATTTCGAAACGCTCGGCGTAGAACCGATCCTCGGACGCTCCTTTTTGCCAGAAGAAGATCGGGCCGGCTCTCCGGGAACGGTTATCCTCAGTTATCGATTGTGGGAAACCGGTTTCAATCGGGAGCCTGCCATTCTCGGAGAGCAACTTAGGATCAATGGCGCCCAATTCTCGGTTATCGGTGTGATGCCTTCCGGATTTTATTCGTATCCCAATGCCGATGTTTGGGTTCCTCTACAACTCAATGACGCAAATGCCGATCCAGGTAGTGACTACTTAGTACTTGCTTCTTTGAAAGACACTGTGGTTCCCTCCCAGGCGGAACAGGAACTGTCGACACTTTCTCGTAATTATCCTATGTCTTACCTTCCTGGCATGACAGCAGGAACGGCACAACTCAGCCTCGAAGATTTGCAGAAATTCCGTACTGCCAGGGTTCGCAGACAACTCACTTTATTGTTCTTTGCAGTTGCCACAGTGCTTCTGGTCACTTGCACCAATGTAACTGTATTGCTTCTGGTGCGCGGACTTGCCCGAACACAAGAAATGGCGCTGCGAGCTGCTCTAGGCTCGTCAAAATGGAGGTTGGTCCAAATTGTTTTGACCGAAAGCGCGCTCGTTGCCGCATGCGGAGGGATCCTCGGGATTGCTTTGGGCAAGGAGCTGTTGCAGTTGGCTGTATCAATTCTGCCCCATCCTTTGTTGGAAGGCGCAAGAATTGACATGAACCGACAATCATTGCTTTTCGGTCTAGCGCTTTCAGCTTTAACCCTTGTCGTCCTCGGGTTCCTGCCTGCCATTAAATTGGACCTGAAGAGCATTACCGCCAGCTTGAGGCCGGCGAACCGGGGTATAACAGCCGGCGTTGGCCAGACCCGGCTGGCTCAACTCCTGGTAACGACGGAAGCAGCGCTGACGGTTGTTCTTCTTGGGTTCGGACTACTTCTATTGCAGAGCTTTATAAATCTGTGTTCGGTGAGTCCTGGCTTCAATCCGACGTCTGTATCCGTTATCCAGGTATCGCTTGCCGGTGCACGGTATCAAACCACAGCAGCCACATGTCGTCTGGTAGATTCGGTTGTCGATCAACTTGCGAGAACGGCAGGGGTCGAAACCGTAGGAACCAGCAATGGCCTGCCACTCGAAACCGGCCTGAATCTGCCTGTCTATCCAATGGATTCACCCCGCAATATCGACCACGCGGTCCAATATCGAATGGTCAAAGGCAGTTATTTCAAAGCCTTGCGCATCCAGCTGTTATCTGGGCGATTGTTTTCCCAGCAAGACGGCGCAAAGGGGCAGCCCGTTGCAATCATCAATGAAGTACTGGCCCGTCGCTGGTGGCCGAACGAGAGCGCGATTGGTCATTACCTCCATGCCGGCGAGGAATACGGTCCGGAGTTCAACGATCATCCACGCCAGGTCATCGGCGTTGTTGCCAACGTGCATGAACTAGGGTTGAGGTACGATTCTCCACCCACAGTCTTTGTGCCTGATGACCAGGTATCGGACAGCCTGACTGCGTTTACGAACAAGCTGTTTTTACTTTCCATCCTCGTTCGAACCAAGCAGGATCTGGAGATGTCCGAACAAATCAAGTCCGTCCTCGCCTCTGCTGACCCCGATCTTCCAATCGCATCTTCACGTCCCATGACAGTCGTGATGAACGGATCTCTTGCTCGTCCACGCTTCTATACCCAGATTGCGGGGCTCTTCGCTGTTTTCGCATTGCTTCTGACAGCGATCGGGCTGTATGGGTTACTCAGCTATCAAGTACAGCTCAGGATGCCAGAACTCGGTGTCCGAATTGCCCTTGGAGCGACCCGGCCGCAGATAGTTTGGCTTATCATCAGACAAGGCATACGTCTTTCCGCAACGGCTCTTTTCTTAGGGCTCATCGGTTCGATTTTTGTAAGCCGGGCTCTGAGTGGGATGCTTTATAATACCGACCATGTCTTCTTACGGTTATTGATTGGGGAGGGTGCATTACTTGGGTTCGTTACGATAATGGTTACTTCCCTCGCTGCTGCTCGCATTTCCGCTATCGAACCATTGACGGTCCTGCGCAGCCAGTAAGTCCTTGCACGACCGGCAATGCTGCGGGGAATTATTGAGAAGCCTGGGCACCCTTGGCTCAGTTCTGCTCATATGCGAAATTTCGAGAATCAATACCGCATTCTGGCTGCCGATGATCAACCCGCCGTGCTTGAAGCCCTGAAGATGCTGCTCCGGTCGGAAGGCTTTGAAGTAGAAACGGCCCGTTCACCCCAGGTCGCTCTGGAAGCAGTAAAAACGCGTGAATTCGATACTCTGATCCTGGACCTCAACTATGCCCGCGATACCACTTCGGGGAAGGAAGGCATTGAGCTTCTTGAAAGCATTCGTGAAGTGGATAACCAGGTACCGATCATCGTGATGACGGCCTGGGGCACGATTGATCTCGCTGTAGAGGCGGTACGCAGAGGTGCGCGCGATTTTGTCCAAAAGCCCTGGAACGACGACCACTTGATAGCTACGGTCCGAACCACTGCGGAACTGTACCGTGCCCTGCGCCAGGGACAACGCCTTGAAGCAGAGAACCGGCTATTTCGCAGCTATGGTGCGCCAAGTTTTGTCGCTACAGCTCCTGCCATGCGCCCCATAGTAGAAGCCATTTCGCAGATTGGCCCATCGGACGCCAATGTTCTTATTACGGGCGAACACGGCGCCGGGAAAGAGGTGGTGGCTTTGATGTTACATGCGGTTTCACGTCGCGCAGACAAACCGCTCATTGCCGTCAACACCGGGGGCTTGCCGGAGGGCACTTTTGAAAGCGAATTGTTTGGTCACGTCAGAGGGGCCTTTACCGATGCCAAGGCGGACCGGATCGGGCGATTTGAAATGGCTGATCAGGGAACATTGTTCTTGGATGAAATTGCCAATGTTCCGCTGAGGCAGCAGGCCAAACTCCTGCGCGTTTTGGAGAGTGGGCAGATGGAGCGTGTAGGGTCCTCACGCACACGCCAGGTGAATGTGCGTGCTCTCTCTGCGACAAATGCGGACCTTCAAGCCAAATGCAATGCGGGTGAATTTCGTGAAGACCTTCTGTTTCGGCTTAATACTGTTGAAATTCACATTCCATCGCTGCGGGAGCGCCCTGAGGATATTCCGCCTCTGGCTGCACATTTCTTGAATAAACACGCCAGCCGTTATCATAAGGCGCTTCAGGGACTCAGCCCTGAAGCAGTGGAGAAACTCGTAACCTTTCCCTGGCCGGGAAATGTACGGCAGCTGGACCACGTTATTGAACGCGCCACGATCATGTGCAAAGGAAATTTCATTCAACCCGGCGACCTGGGGCTTCAAGTTTCCTCCGAACATCATCCAGCAGACCTGAGTGAGATGAGCCTCGAACAGGCGGAAAAGCTCCTGATCAAGAAGGCTTTAGCGCGTTATAAAGGGAGTGTGAAGCTGGCGGCTGAAGCGCTGGGTCTCAGCCGCGGCACATTTTATCGCCGGATGGAGAAGCACGGGCTACATGAATCCACGTCCGCCAGGAAACAGCAGCAATAAAGGAATGGGACGGCTATCGCTGTCCTTTGAGCGCCGCCTGTTTCTTTCCGTACTGTTCGCCGGACTTCCTGGAGTCGGACTCGCCCTCTTTCTGCTTTGGTCAGGCCAGTATTCCCTCTACCATAAGACCCTGGGCACCGTTGTTCTGGCTCTTCTGTGGTCCTTATTGGCGGTGTCCGCTTGTGGGAGCGTCACCAGCGCATTGCGGGTCTTGTCAAATGTAATCGAATCTCTCAAGGAGGAAGACTTTTCCTTTCGGGCTGCGCATGCAATTAAGGGTGATGCACTGGGCGATCTAGCAATCGAGGTCAATAAACTTGCTCAAGCGCTCAACGAAGAGCGCCTGGCATCATTGGAAACCGTGAATCTATTTCGCCGCATCATGTCGGAAGCTGGAGCGGTGATGTTTGCCTTTTCCGATGACCGCTGCGTGCGCCTCATGAATCGAGATGCAGCCCGCTTGTTGGGCCATAGCGAAGAACAGCTGCTGCATCGCAGCGCGCAAGAGCTGGGTATTACTGATCTCATCGAGGGCCCACCCGCGGAAACAATAACCCGCATGTTCGGTGGTCTTGAACGTCGATGGATCGTTCGTCGCTCTCATTTCCGGTTCCATGGCATTCAACATACGTTAATCGTGATGTCGGAAGCATCCGAGGCGCTTCGCGCGGAAGAGAGATCAGCTTGGCAAAAACTTATCCGCGTTCTCGGCCATGAGATTAATAATTCGCTTGCACCAATTAAGTCGATTGCATATACGTTGGCCCGAACGTCGGCAAGCGAAAATTTGCCGGCACCGTTGAAAGTTAACCTGAAACAAGGGTTGGAAGTCATTGCTGATCGTTCCGATTCCCTGAACCGATTTCTTCAGGCCTATACCCAAATCGCAAAACTTCCTCCGCCGTCACCCATGGTAAGTTCGTTGCCGGCCATTGTCTCCAATGTTGTTGCCTTGGAGCACAGACTTCCCATTGCCACTCTTTCGGATGGCTGTCTCGATGTTCTTGTTGATCGTGACCAACTGGAGCACGCTATCATCAATTTGGTTCGTAACGCTGTCGAGGCGGTACTGATGAACTCAGAAGTGGTGCAGGATGACGCCGTGACAATATCATGGCATTCACATGCAGGCGATCTCGAACTATGGATACGGGACCGCGGCATTGGCCTTCCCGAAACTCAGAACCTATTTGTTCCTTTTTACACCACTAAGCAGAATGGGACCGGCATTGGCCTTGTGCTGAGCCGCCAAATCATTGAAGCGCATAATGGCCGTCTCTCCATCCAAAACCGCCAGGATGGGCCCGGTTGTGAAGTTAGGCTTTTCCTGCCTCGCTGTGTAGTCGCTCGCAAGCCGCTGGGACGTATGCCATCCACCGGAAAATGAATCTTTGCTTCCGTGCTTTAATGTAATCCGAGCCTCCAGAGGTTTTTATCCCCGTGAATACATCGGGACATCCTGCACCACACTTGCGCTCTCATGTCCGCTACTGGATTCGATTTGTCCATAACTGGACACGCAAACCGTAATTTTTCCTGAGATTGATCTAGGGACCGGAAATCAATTCAACACATCTATTGTTTTTCCATATACGAGAAGCACATACATCTCATGTCCAAGTTTGGCGGCTGCGAGTATTAAGGCAGTTTAGTACCATAGCGGCAATAACTATGGCACAACACTTGCTTACCTAGGATGTACCCGATTTTAAATCTAAAGCTATGGAGAAAGTCGATGCCCCAAGTTCTTAACTTTCAACGCCTGGGATTTAATGGATCACGGATTGATGATATTGAACCATTGTTTCTTATCAGCAGTACCAGCAGCATCTGCTCAACCGTTCCAACAACCGGCAGCGGGATCCCAGCCAACTAGGCCGATATGCGGGGCTGCTCACGGTTCGAAAACCAGCCGCCCCGCCATTTTTCCCAGGAAACCCAGTTTTCAATCTACTTTGACTATATAGAAAGCTAGTCGAGTTTTATGTTGTAACTGGAAGGAAATCATGCGCAGCAGACCGACCCTCTTGTACGAACTGCTCGATCGAGATTACTACGAGACATTCGATGCCTACGTGCCGGAGAAGGCGGATTTTTATCATGCTGTCGATTCCAGGCTTCCCGCGGGATGGGAAATTCAGCGCCAAAATGTCTGGTTCCAATGCGGATCACCCGACAATGTGGTGCCGCAACAGGGCTGGAAAATCCATGTCTCCGCAACCTGCAAGGATGCCCGTGGCACTCTCGAGCGTGTCGTCACCGTGCTGTTTCGGAGAAAGGACACGGCCTTCAAATTTGCGCTCGACCGGGTTTCGCTTGCTCTCCTCAACAGCAAAGGCTGGACGCGTGGCGGAGCGGGCAAATTCATTACCATTTATCCGAAAGATATTCAATGTTTCTTGGAGCTGCTGGAAGAACTCCATAGCGTAACGCGCGGTCAAGCCGGCCCCTATATCTTGTCTGACTATCGATATGGCGCCGACGGCGTCGTCTTCTATCGTTATGGTGGAATGCGCGCACGTTACAGTCTCAACGTAAGAGGAGAGCTCGTCCCCGTGCTGCTCGCCCCTGACGGTACAGAAACTCCGGACCGCCGCCTTCCCTTTCCCGTGACGCCCCCTTGGGCTGACGTTCCATTTCCTGCAGTCTCCGGTGAGGATACTCAATCAGGGGAGCTGATGCTCCTGCAAAACGGCAGATACGAGATCCAAAATGTGATGGCGTTTTCCAATGCCGGCGGAGTGTATCGTGCTATCGACCGGCACACTGGGCTCCATGTAGTCCTAAAGGAGGCCCGTCCGCATGTTGGTCCTGCTAACTGTGGTATTGATGCAATAGAGCTATTGAAAAAAGAACACCGCTTGCTGACGATCCTGAGCGATAGCGGCATTGCACCCAGGCCCAATGACCTTTTTCAGGAATGGGAACACTGGTTCTTGGTCGAGGAATTCATCGAGGGAGTGACTCTGGCGAATCATTCCTTACAGCATAATATTCTGCTGCGCACCAGACCATGCTCTGACGATCTACAGCAGTGGTTAACTACGTTTTCGAGTGTCGCCTTGAATCTCATCAAGACCATTGAAATCTTGCATGACCATGGAATTGTATTCGGCGACCTTTCCCCCAATAACCTGATCGTCAAACCAGGCACCAATGACTTGTGCGTGATTGATTTCGAAGCAGCGCAGCAGATAGGCATAGACGCGCCCCTCGTGCTCTACACTCCCGGCTTCGCCTCTAAGCAGCGAATGTCCAGCGGAGCTGCCACTTTTGCCGAAGATTATTATGCCTTGGGGGCCGTCCTGAGTTCATATCTTCTGCCATTGAATGGTCTGTTCCAGTTCCGTCCTGAAGCCAAAACGGATGTTCTCCGTTCCATTGCAATTGACCTTCATCTGCCGGCCAATATTGTTGATGCCATTCTGCGGCTCCTCAGCTCGGAGCCTGCCGAGCGCCCAACACCGAAAATGCTCACGCAACTCTTCACCACTCCATGTGAACCCATGAATGTTCCTTCCAACGCGGCGCGCATCGACTACGGCGCATTGATAGGAGATATTGAGGGCCATATCCTCAATTCAGCAACTTACAAGCGCCATGACAGGCTGTTTCCCGCCGATGCGTCACTGTTCGCGACAAATCCTCTAAGCTTGTCCCATGGGGCGGCCGGGGTCGCCTACGCGTTGCATCGGATTTCTGATCAGTTTCCCGAGCGGGCCGTTGACTGGATCCTTCAGCATAAGATTACGAACAACGCGTATCCGCCTGGCTTATACATTGGGTCCTCGGGAATAGCTTGGTGTCTGCTTGAACTTGGCCTTCAAAAGGAAGCCGAGAAGATATTTCAGCTCACATTGTCCAGCCCTCTTCGATATAAGGCCGCAGACTTGTTTTATGGCATGGCCGGCAACGGATTAACCGCATTGCGTTTCTTCATGGATACTCAAAATGAGTCATACCTGGATTGTGCAATCGGCGCTGGTGAAGAGCTGCTACGAACAGGCTGCAGAAGCGGCAACGGGCTTTACTGGCCGGATGGTTCGGAAATACGGCTAGGCATGGCACATGGCGCGAGCGGAATAGCACTCTTTTTGCTTTATCTCTTCATGATAACTGAGGATGCTCGTTTCCTCGCCGCAGGGCAGGGCGCTCTGAATTTCGATTTAAGTTTCGCGCGTGAGACCAGGGATGAAGGACTTTCCTGGGCACATTCCGATCATGTTGCATCTCCCCTCTATCCATACTGGCGCTTTGGGAGCGCCGGCGTGGGCGCCGTTGTATTGCGCTACTACAGGTTGCTTAGAGACCCCCAGTATCGATCCCTCCTCGAACAGATTTTCATCGAGGTGGATCGGAAGTATGCCGTTTTAACAGGGCAGTTCATGGGATTGTCCGGGCTTGGCGAGTTCTCGCTTGATCTTTACGAGTATTTTGGCGAGGAGAGATTTTTGAACAGCGCCAGAAAGGCTGCGGAGGGAATCATGCTCTTTCGCGTCGACCGCGCTGGCATCGCATTTCCGGGCGATCAACTTCTACGCCTTTCCTGCGACTATGGGACGGGAAGTGCCGGTGTTGCTTTGTTCTTGAACCGTCTCGCAGGCCGCCAGGGCAACAATTTCATGTTGGATTCTCTTTTCCATCTTCCCGCCGGCCTGCCCGAAAATACCCTGTCACCTTCGCAGCAACATTCCATTGCTCTTTATGATGTCATGCATCATCAATACATCCATTCCGGATGGTAGTAGAAAGCAGCTTCTATCCACAAACGCAGCTCCGGCTATTAGAGTGACAACTGATTGGGTGCGATCAGGATTTTGTCGAGGCCGAAGCCGGATGGAGTTTCTCGCCATCAATCATTAAGGCCTTCCCCAACCAACGCGAGCATGTCTAAAAAGTCCCACAGTTCCGCAATTCGGCCATCAGCAAATCGGTAGATGCTGGCGCCGTCAATGCGTTTCTTCTTGCCCGAGGGCGGGATCCCCATAAAATCATTGGTATGTGTGCCAACAAGCTGATATCGGACCGCAACCTTGTCTCCCTCCCACAGCCAGTCTTTTGAAAGGAACTGGGCGTCCGGAAAAGCCGCCAGGAAATGCCTTACGTACGCCTTGAAAGAGGCTACTCCTTTGAATGAGCCCGAGCTGCCGTGACGCGTAAAATCCTGGTGCAACACGTCCCCGGCTTGCTCCACCCGGTCAACGTGCCAAAGCTTGTTGTATTGCATTAGCAAAGATGCATTAATACTTTCGCTCATTTGTAGGCCTTGCTCCTGCTATCAACTACAATGAAACTCACTTGCTATGAAGCGTGGAATGGCATTGCATTCCAGAGTTGTAACACCTCCAGCAAAAGGCCATCTGCAGAGCCGAATGCAACTGTTATCCACACTACGGAATTGGGCCAGCCCGATTTCTGAAGCGCAAGCCCATAACTGGAGTGAGATCCAGCCATTCCCTATGGTCACGTTAATTGGAATTGGAGGCCGGTGGTCGGCTGTAAACATGAGGACAACAACAACAACAACAACAACAACAACAACAACAACAACAGGCAATTCTATTGCCAGCCATTTACGGTGAAACTTCCCGCTCCTTCTTGCATTCTGGCTGTCCACAGTTCCTAGGGAACAGATTCCTAATCATTAATCTCTCTTTGAGTTGGTTATCCTTGCCGGACCGCTATACCAGACTTGCGATATTTGCGAGCGCACCAGTGAACAAAGCGGCTCGTCAATAAAACAAGCCCACAGCCCAGGGCCAGGCCGATCGGTACGACCCACCAACCGAGAAGGTCTCGGCCGCCGGCAGGTGGGCTGCCAAAGCCGAGACGAAAAGATATGTCGCCGTTCGAAAGCACCCATACTCCCGCGCTGCGATGGAGTGGTTTCAGTAGCGCGCAAAGAACAAGGACCAATCCCAAAAAGTACATGGAGATTAATCCTATCAGTGCAAGAAGACCGTTGATGCTCAAAGGGGCCCAACAAAGAAGAACTGGAAAGAGCCAGGCCGGTGACCGGCTGACAGCCTGCCGGCTCAAGATGCCTGCGAGATACTGGCTAGCCACTTCTTCCGGTGGTCCTATCGATGCCAGCACCTGGTCTACGGCGTCGGCAGAGACCTCTCCTTTCTCAGCCAGCTTGGCCATGATCTCGCTGCGCACTTCGCTGATCATCTTCTCCACGTCCTGGCTCTTCAATTTTCGCAAGTGAGAGCGCAATCTTGAAAGAAACGCTTCTATCTTTTGTTGCGCATCGTCTTTCATCATCAATTCGAACCTGTTCCCTTTCTCAAAAATCCGACCCGCAGGCTGCTCGGGGTTCAGTTGGATTGTATTGCATGGCAATCCATTCATTTTGGCTGCAGAACGCAAAGGCCATTTGAATTACCATTGCTGTACAGTGGCGGCAGAGTGGCCGGCGGGAGTCCGGCCTTTTCGATAGGATCAGACCCGCGATACGGCGCCTTGGTTCCACCATAACGTGTACTGAGGTAATCGTAGACATGCGGCAGTGTTTTGACCAGGTTCTCAGACCGCCTGCGAAGCTCGTCGAAGGCTGCAAAAACCTGAGCTGTGGGCAAATGATCCAGGATCGCCAGTCCGCGCTTTGGCGCTGCGCCCAGTCCAATCAACATCGAACTGTAGGAATATGCGGTGAAACCGTGGAAATTAGGATTGATGGTTCGGTCGGTTGGCAGACGTTCTTTCCACAACTGCAACCGTTCTTTCAGGCCATCGGGTACGACCAGATCGTGCTTTGTGGCTTTCCAGAAGTCGGTATCATCCCTGGTCCCAATTACATAATGCATGGTCAGAAATTCGCGAACGCCATCAATGCAATCCGCAACCGCCTTGTTGTAGCTCTTGACGCTGGCCTCGTCGTAGCCGTGTCTGGGAAAATAATTCACAAGTTGCTCGATCCCGTGGTGAATAAAGAAAATGCCCGTTGACTCCAGGGGTTCTACGAAACCGCTGGCAAGCCCGATTGCCACACAGTTCTTCACCCATGATCTTGCCGACCTGCCGACTCTCATCTTGATATGCGATGCGCGGCACCCATCGGCCTTCTTGCCTAGATGGTTACGGAACTCCTGCTCCGCAGCTTCAGGGCTGGTAAAAGCGCTCGAATATACGTACCCTGTGCCGGTTCGATGATAAAGGGGGATCTTCCAGACCCAGCCTGAACTCAAGGCTGTGGCGGTGGTGTAAGGCTCCATAATATGGTCCGCATGATCGCCGGACACCTGCATGGCAATGGCGCTGTCACAAGGCAGCGACTCGTTGAACGAAATGAAGGGCTCCTTGAGCGCCCGATTAATCAGCAATCCGCGGAACCCGGTACAGTCAATGAACAGATCACCTTCAATTTCGCCATGGTCTTTGGTCACAATCGACAGAATTCGGCCGTCCTCCCCGAGTCTTACGTCTACAACATCATCGAGTACTTGCCGCACACCCTGCTTTTGCGCATAGCCGGTCAAGTATCTCGCGAGTAAAGAGGCGTCGAAATGATAGGCATAGGGATACTGGATCCTGAGGTCATCCACAAACAATGATTCGTTGTTTGTCTCTGACCCGTTGATGTATCCATCCACCTTCCGATCAAAAGAATAGCCGTTGAAGTAACGGGGCGACCTTTGCGCATCACAGATTGCCGGGATAGAAAAACATGCATAATCGAACGGCGCGCCCAGTTGATCTCTCAGTTTGAGCCACCATTCAATGGTGCTCCATCCCTGCACCAGATCGAATTTCTGAAATGGGTGGTAAAAGTGGCGCCGTTCGCGGTTCCAATTTTCAAACCGGATCGCGAGTTTGTAGCCGGCGTGGCACTCCGGCATCCAGTCTTCCTCGCGTAAGCCGAGGAACTCGAAAAACAAGTGGATGTAGCTGAAAGTTGCTTCGCCCACGCCGATGCTGTGGATGTCAGGCGACTCTACGAGTGAAATATCCACCTTGCGGCCGAAGGCTTTGCCGAGGAAAGATGCGGTCATCCAACCAGACGAGCCTCCTCCCACGATGACGACTTTGAATTTTCTTTCACTTCCATTGCTGATATCCATAGAATTCTTCCATCCTTTTATAAACACAAGTTGAAATATCTGGCCGGCGTTGAAAACGCCGTGCACTATCCGGTTTGCCAGGATCAAGCGGACTTCTGGCAGGGAAATTTTGTGGAGGTGGCTTCGGGTCTAACTGCGGAGATGCCCGCTTCCATGGTTGTGGGAAGAAGGTCCCGCCTCGACCAGTCCCGATTCCAGTTCCGGCTCAAGGCAAAACCTCCTGACCGCTTGTTCCAGCCGTTCCTGCGCTGTTGCCCAGCAACCGGCCTGGCGCCGGACCGCCCGATATTGGTCGAGCCATGTTTCACGAAGTTTTGCAATCTCCGATGCCAAGTTTTCTGCGGCGGGGCCACCACCATATCTGGCCCTCGCCACACACGACTTCGGATCAAGGTCATCTGGGACATTTTTGAGAATTCCGGTTTCTGACGAGGCAAGCTGTTTAAGAGAAGTCATGCCGCGTGCAGCCGCTTCAGACACGGCTCTTCCTACGAAATGATGCGCGGAGCGGAAATCCATTCCGCTTTCCAACACCATCTGCACTGCCAGGGCCGTCGCATTGGTGAATCCCTCTTCGGCGCGGCGGAGCATCCGTTCAGGGCAGGGACGCGCCCGAGAAACTATCAGCCGCAGCAACGTGGTTGCATCAATAATGTCTCGTATGGCGCCCCAAAGAAACCGCACCGACTCGGTGCCTGTGGCGATGGAGTTCGTAAAAGGTGAATTGCGCATGGCTGTCGCCGCGGTCACAAATGCCCCCAGCGCCGACGCGGTGCGCCCCTGAACGTGTTCCAGGAGAAATGGATTTCTCTTTTGCGGCATGGCTGAACTTGAGCCCACTAGTTCGTCAGGAAGCTGCAGGAACTGAAATTCGCCGGTGAGCCACAAAAACAAGTCAGTCGAGACTCGACTCAAGGTGACACCCAGGACCGTTGCTGCAGAGAGAAAGTGCAGGACCAGGTCGCGGGATGCTACCGCATCTACTGAATTGGGGCGTGACGAAGTGAAACCCAGCAACTCGGCCGTTCGCGCAGTACTGATTGGAACAGAGGTGCCGGCTACGGCAGCAGCTCCCAGCGGAGATACGTTCACATCACGCGCTGCGTAAATGATTGCATCCAGGTCCCGGCAAACTGCTTCGGCCACGCCCGCCAGATAGTGCCCATAGGAAATGGGTTCAGCAGGTTGTCCATGAGTGTAAGCCGGCATCACCGTCGCCGAGTGGGCGGTGGCTTTGCGAATGAGCACCGCCTGCAGCCGCAACACGGCGTTCACTAGCTGAATATAGGGCTGACGCAGTTTCATGCGGATCAGTGTTGCGTTCAGGTCATTGCGGGATCGCCCCATCTGCAGCATGCCCCCGGCATTATGCCCTTCTCTTTCGATCAAGTAACCTTCATACATCAGAAACAATCCGCGCCATGAAACCGCTTGCCTGAGCGGACTGAAATTCAGTTGCCGCAGACGCAGGATCGCCTGCAACAAACACCTGGCCGGATCTGCTTGTACGATTCCTCTTTCAGCCAGCATCAGCACATGAGCCATGTCAATGGAACTCATGTCAGGGAGATCAGCGTCAATTTGCTGGCTAAGTTCACCCTGGAATAGAATTCGCCGGGCCGTTGCCGATAACGGTTTCTGAATTCGCCCCGTGCTGGCGTTTGCGAGCGGCATCACATTTCTCTCTTGGGCCCGGAAGACGAAGGCGCAGCGCGATTCGTGCGGTTACGTCAATGGGCATCGTGTTCGGACTGGAGTTGCTTCAAAGCTCCGTCAACAACACAGTTATTGCAGGAGGATTTCTTTCTCACCAAAAAGCCGTTCCGCAATGACGCCGCGATCCCGGCAGTACTCGATTAAACGATTCGACTCGACAATCGGTCTGGACTCATCGGTGTACTTGATGCTCATGATGTAGTTCAGCCACGGTTCCTGGCCCATGGCATAGACGTAAGCTTCCCGGCAGTTGTATTGGTCCACAATGCTTTTCGCCTGCTCAAAATTCGATCCAGAGAGGCGGCGCGATTCATCCAGCGAGCGCTCGAGCCGTTGAGTCAACAGGGGACCATATAACCAGCTTAGCGGCGCTCCGTCACATTCCATTCCAAGAAAAACGGCATCTATGTCTCCGGTTTCACGGTGCAAATGCGAGTAGAGCCGCGGCTCGACGTTGCACGAATCAGCTGCGAACAAAAGCGAGCGCCTTCCCGCCTTGACCAGATATGCAAGCTTACTCGCTATATCAAGGTCGGAGTGTTCTCCCAGAAAGGGAAGTCCCACGATGTCCCCATTGGGGGTGGCGATTTGCTGCATCTGGTCAAGCGATATGACCTGTTTAAAGCCCGCGTTTCTCAACATGAGTTCCAGCGATGGGTCCTGCAAAGAACCGATTGAATTTCTTGGCACCACAACACATTTCACCTTGTGCCGGATCTGCAGAAGCGTTTCAAAAAGGACATGGTCCTGGTGATTGTGCGTGATCAGGACGTAGTCAATTGAGTCTGGCAGGTCGCAGTAGGTATAGCGAGAAATATCGCTCTCATACGTGTAACTCAGCACCGGATCGAACATCATACTGACGCCGCCTGTTTCAATCAGAATGCAGGCGTGCCCGAAATAGCGCCAGCGCACCCCCTGGCCGGTATAAGGCTCATACCTCGGCGGTGGTTCCTCGGTCAGGAATGACCGCAACAGCTTTTCGTCTTCACCCCCCTTGATGCCAAGCATCTCTTTGATCTGGCCAAACGGCTTAGGCGATATTTTTGCCTGAAAGAGCGCGTCGACAGACTCATGGTCAAAGGGAAGACGGACATGCAGCAGGCCATCACCTTCCAGACGTGGTGTGCTGAGAACGAACGGACGATCGTCGCCACCAGTGAGCGACAGCATCAGACTCTGGGCTGAGCGGTCGTAATACCTGGAACGGTATAACAATGGCTCAAGCAATTTGAAGGATGGCTGGTTGTTCAGGTCATAAACGAGTTCTACATAACCTTTCAGTATGTCAGGAACGTCCTTATATAGTGGTTGAAGAGATTGACCTTTCGCTTTGCTCCGCAGACATGTGTCGAGGTTCTGTATGGCTTGCGAGAGCTCAACCAGATGCGAGCGCTCACACCGGATGCGGTCCCGCAGGGCCCGAATCTCGGCCACTCTCTCCCCTCCATAATCAATGAAAGGCCCACCCGACATTTTTGGATTCTTGACAGCTTTTGCATGCACTTGTGGGGCGCTGATGTAGGACTCCATTATTTTCATATGCCGCTCAGTTAGATTGCGCGAGGCAGTGGCCGGCGGAATCAGATGCGCCCACGCATACCATTGATCAATGAGCGGCTCTACTTGAATGTTCTTTTTTAAATAAAGGAGTTGCTCCATGCCATATCTCCTTCCCAGGAGGATTCAAGAGGCCCAGGCGGACGTTAGCTAGTGCGCGCAGCATTCCTGAAATTCGCCCGCACTGCCTCCTGTCATGCCAGTGCCAGCGTACCAATATTCATTTTTACTTCGATCTTGCCAATTGCATTCCCGGCCGCCTGAACGGCTTCGCGTTCACTCCTGGCGCAGGAAATGATATGGCCAATTCTGTCGCGAAAGTCGTGATGAGCAGTAAGGGAATCTCCGGGGCTTTTGTATGCCTGCACATCAACGATTGCCGGCAAACGTGTGGCTTGGCTCAAGCCCCTAAAACCTTCAAGAATCCCGCCCGATGGCGGACAGATGAAGCGAATACTGGCATGCAGATAATGGGCCGCTGAAGCTGCGGTCTGTTGGCCGGTAACCAGCCGAATGGTCTGCTCCACGAGGTCAGTGCCGGTCGAGAGACGTACTAGTTCAGGTATGAACCCGCCTGCGAGGCGTGGATTGATTTCCATAATGCAGAACCTGTGATTGTCGGTGCGAAACTCAACGTGCACGGGTCCCCAGACCATTCCAGTCACCCGCAAGGCACGCTGAATGGATGCAATCAGGAACTCTGTGCAATGTGAGGAAAAGACCGCAGGAAAATCGTGCCCTGTTTCCACGAAGTAAGGCTCACTGGAAACGTACTTGCGGGTAATACCGATGACTTGGCCCTGAAAAACTTCCGCTGAGAATTCCGGCCAGCGAACGTATTCCTGCACGATCGCTTCCTGACGAACAGTCATGCCTCTTTCATTGGTCTTGACCGCCAACAATTTCTGCGCATGGCTTTCCACCTCAAACGGAGTACGGCATAATTTGACACCCACACTGCCGGTACCGAATACCGGCTTCAGCACCACCGGCAGAGGCAAATCCTGCAAGCTGCCCAGCGCTTCTTCCACTGAGCCAATGCGCCGTGAAGCAGGCGTCTCTACGCCTCCGTCCCGCAGGCATTTGTACTGGCGCCACTTGTTCCGACAGGTGCCAACCCTCTCGGGTTCCGCCCCCGGAAGTCCGTGGCGACGAGCCAATTCAGACGCAGTCTCAATGAAATACTCCGAACTGCTATAGATACCTGCTATCACCTGCCCTTCCCTCGTCCGGCTGATCGCATCATCCAGGGACTCCACATCACTGGTGCAGGGATGCAGCAGAGTTTCAACTTTGTCCTTGTGCACATAGGAATAGCGCTCAGGATTTTGTGTAATCAAGAGCGGATCAAATCCCAGCCGCCGCGCGGTAGAGATAAAAATCCTTCCCGTCCCACTCGTATTGCTTTCAATCAGGACGATTCTTGGATGTGCGCTTTTCATGGATTTCATCACTCCAGAAAATTTTCTCAGGCGATCATAGATGCGGGGCCACCCGCACAGATCACGTCACTGCCGACCGGGCTAAAGCAGTTTCCAATTGCTCTTGTTCTCTTTTCTGCATGAGATACCGAAGTGCAGGGGCGGTCATGAAATTCGTCACCAAGGCCATCACTGTAAGAACAAAGAAAGAAGATTGCGGAACAATGCCGAGATCATAGCCTGCGTTCAGGACAATCAATTCCATCAGGCCTCGTGTATTCATCATCGCGCCGATCGCCCCCGCTTCCTGCCATGAAAACCCGCTCAGTTTTGCGACTGTTGCACAGGCCCCGATCTTGCCAGCTGAAGCTGTGGCCACCACTACGCAACAAACAAGCCATACCGAGGCGCCCCCGGCGGCGATATCAGTGCGCAGTCCTGTACATGTAAAAAAAATCGGCAGAAAAAATATTGAGACGAAGTCACGCATGCGGCTGTTGATTGCCGCGCGAAGATCCGCCTGATCATAGAGGATCGCTCCCATGACAAATGCGCCAAAGAGGGAAAATATGCCGATCAGGTTGGTAATTGCGGCAGAAGCAAGAAGAAATATGATCAACTGCGTTAAAGCATTCCACGACAATTCTCTCCCCTGATTGCGCATGACTCGCTGAGTCCACCGGATTACGAGTGGCCTGACTACCAACAGCATCACAAGCAGATAGGCCAGGGTCCCGAGGGCAGCCATGCCAATCCGCAGCAGGTTAAGCTGCGCAGTTACTACTGCGGAAACCAGAGCTAACAGAAGCCATCCAACGACATCACTTATGGCCGCAGCCGACATCGTAAGGGCTCCCAGCCGCGTCCTGGTGATGTTGAATTCAATCATGATGCGGCCGAGCACAGGCATGGCAGTTATGGTCAAGGCGGTGGCCAGGAAAAGAACAAATCCTTTCAAACTGACCCGCAATTCCATTTCCTTCCAAACCCAAGGCCCGACAAAAAGCCCCAGCGCAAAAGGAACGACGATGCCGGCAGCGGCAATGAAAAATGTAAGACGTTGGGAACTGCGAAGGTGCGTGAAATCGAACTCTAATCCGATCAAGAACATGACGAAGATTAGGCCCACATGACTCAGAACATTGAGGTACGCCACAGTCGCTGAATTGAAAACCAGGCTTTCAAGATGCGGGGCGAGTGCTCCGAGACATGATGGTCCAAGCAGCATGCCAGCTGCGATTTCGCCGCACACCTGCGGCTGTCCCATGCGCCGAAACAAACTGCCAACCAACCGTGCAGCGAGCAAGATCAAAATAAGCTGGATAATGATCCTCAACGATAGTAATTCCATGGGATTGATAATCGTCATAGTAGGTTCTTTAAGAGAAAGTAAGACTTTTCCGGGGGCAGTTCCTTCGTCAGGCAAACTGTTCCACGAAGTCAGGCTTGATGCCATCCCCAGGGCCCAACTGCATAATATTCACGACGATGCGGATGGCAGCTTCAACCTCATTACTTGTGATCCCATGATGGGTAACGGCCCTAATGCGGCCATATTCAAATTCACTCACATGTAGCCCGTAGCGCCACGCAGCGGCAATAAAGCTATCACAATCAAATCTCTTGTCTGTCACTTGAAACACAACCGTATTTGTCTGGACCGTGTTCAAATCGACCTGAATTCCCGGTATCCGAGCCAGGCCTTCTGCAAGGGCCTTCGCATGGACGTGGTCTTCTTCCAGGCGGCCTGCCATTTGTTCCAAGGCCACAATGCCGGCCGCCGCGACGATACCAGCCTGGCGCATATCACCGCCTAGAATTTTTCTTTGCCGGCGCACCTCTTGAATAAATGCGGAACGGCCGGCCACCATCGAACCTACTGGTGCAGCGAGGCCTTTTGACAGACAGAACTGCAGAGAGTCCGAACATTGGGCGATCTCGGCCGGCGAGAGCTGCAGTCTGGCGGCAGCATTGAAGATTCGCGCACCATCCATATGCACAGCCACGTCTTGCACACGAAGTGCTTCAGCAACCTCTTTCAGGTATTCCATGCCGAGAACAATGCCGCCCTTGAGATTATGTGGGTTTTCCAGACACAATACTGCTTTCAAAGCGCCTTGCGCATCGAACTCCCGCAGTTTCCTGCGAATGTCTTCCAACAAAAGAGTCCCACCCGGCTGTGTAAGCAATGCGTGATATCGAATGCCGGCCCACTCAGGAATGGTGTGGTCTTCGTAAACGAAGATGTCGGATTGGTCACCCACCAGGACGTCTTTTCTTCCCAGATTGCGCCATGCCAACAGGCAGCATTGATTCGCCATCGTCCCGCTCACAACCAGGCAAGCCGCCTCTTTCCGCAGCATGCCTGCGGCGAGTTCTTCGAGATGGTTGACGGTCGGGTCCTCACCATATTGGTCATTGCCCAACTCGGCGTTGGCAATTGCTTGGCGCATTGCCGAAGTGGGCAGCGTGAAGGTATCGCTGCGTAGCTCGATCTCTCCTCTCGCCCCTCCGGGATTCCCTTTCGTTAAAAAATTCATGCTTGCCTCGTTGCCGGATCTTATCTCGCACTGCCTTTTTTCATAACATGCTTACTTTTCAAAGAGCTGTTTCTGAAGGAATCCTTCCAGTTCCCCCCTGTGCCTGAACAATCGCGATCTGCTCCTGCGCTTTGGCGCTCGTATAAGCCTCGGTCCCATATGACCTCCGCAGATAGAGGAGCGGCAATCTTTCAGAAGTTGACGTGTACAACACACGGCCAACGATGACAACATGATCTCCTGCCGGAACTTTCGTCACGATCTGACATTCAAATACTGCGGTGGCATCATTCAGGACCGGAACGCCTGCCCGCCCGGAATACCATTCCACGCCGGCAAAGCGGTCAGCCCAGTTTCGGGCAAAACGCCGCGAAAGTTCCTGCTGCTCCTGGTTCAGAATATTGACGCCAAAACATTGATCCACGCACAGATCGTCCTGAATCTGCGATCTGTGATCAATGCAGACAAGCACCAGGGGCGGGTCCAAAGAAACACTGGTAAAGGAACTCACGGTGACCCCATGGGGCATACCGTCCTTTGAAATTACCGTGGTGACAGTTACTCCCGTAGGAAAGTTGCCGCAGGCATAGCAAAAATCTTCTTTATTCATGGAATAATCGCTCATCTGATTCTTGTCCTCTTTTTGCATGGTTCCGGGAGAAGATTTCAAACATCTTTCTTGCCTGTGGCAACCAGCGCGACTCGCGGAAACTCCACGACATACTTACCGCGGATGTACGCTACTGTAGGCTGCGAGACGGCATCGACTCCCCGAGGAAGATCCGTCGGGAGGAAGGTCCCATAGGGACGCAGGACCTCGTGGACTTTCTGCCAGAACTTTTCGTCACGCTGCTCCGGCGGTACCAGGAGTTTTTCCAGGCCAAACAAGGAACAGACGTGCTCGGCAAGACCGCGGCATGCCTCCGTTGGGTCATCGCCGGTTACAACAAATGGATCGTAGACATATTGGACCTTCACTTCCTCGAATCCAGCTTCCTGCACCAGTGCTTTCATTCCTTCCGGCGTGAAGTGCTCGCACTTGTGTCCGGTAAGCGTATACCGATCCAGGAGATCGCTATACCAGCGGGCTGTCGGAGTGCCTTCTTCAAAATCCTGGACGACGATACGGCCGCCTGGTTTGAGAATGCGCCAGGCCTCCATGAATGCACCCACCCTGTCACCCGGCGCAATATGGTGCGTACCGTAGGCAAAAATTGTTTTGTCGACAGACCGATTTTTCAGTAACAAAAAGTGTGCGGGCTCCCGGATCGCTGGCAGGCATTGCAAGAGGGCATCGTGCACCATGCTGGATGCGGCATCACTGGTAATGATAGTCGGCGTCGTGTGCGGGCTGTTCAGCTTCGTCATGGCTCTAGTCAGTGTTCCATTGCCGCCCAGCACGTCAACAACGACATCGGATGGGGAAAACGATTCTTCCGGCTCTTTTAGTAAGTCGAATAACTTTTGGATGCCGCGAGCGCGGAGCAAAGGGTTACGGTTCTGGCCCTGGCGATAGGCCTCACCTCGTCCCCCAACTTCTTTGGACTCGAAATGAGCTGACATCGCGCCCAGTTCGACAAGCAACCTGCTGAACTCGCTGCTGGATATGCGGAGAAAATCCAGACGATCATAGAGCACAGGATGTTGCGTGCGGCAGATTTCCGCAAAATCGCCAAAGGTCATACCCGGCAAATAGGGCATCGTTTCGAGTTCAGTGAGGACTTCATGTTCTGCAAATAAAGTTGGCATGGTAGGCAGGTCCTTTCCAGTTAGAAAATGGCCCGGTCCGCTGTTCAAGCGTTCGCTATCACCGATCAAGTTCTTCGATCAAATTCCGGAGTAGTACCCCTTAAAGGCCGGCAGACTGCTGTGTCGAGGCATCTTGGCCCGGGCGGACAATTTCCGCCGCGGTTGTTTGGTTACGTGTGGAATTGCCCAACTGACGCATGGCGCCCACAAGTTGCTGTGCAATGCAGGCTAAAAGTTGCGCGCGCGACTGGGTCATGAAGAAATGATCTCCAGGCAGAATCTTCATGGAAAAAGAGTCAATTGTGTGGTTCTTCCACGGGCTTATTGCTTTAGGCGTCGTTTCGGAATCGTTGAGGCCGCCGAATGCTGTGATGGGACAACTCAGCGGCTTGTCCGCGTGGTAGACATAGGTCTGACACACCTGAAAATCGGCCCTCACAATCGGTAACAGGAATTCCATCGCTTCAGGATTGTCGAGGATTTCTTGCGGCGTCCCATTTAACCGGCGCAGCATGGCCACGAATTGATCTTGCGGTAAATCGTATTCCCTCTTCAGTTCGATAACATCAGGAGACCGCCACGCGGAAATAAACAAATGCACAGGTCCAAGGCCATATTTCGCTCGCAAAAGCCGCGACAACTCGAATGCGATCAAGGCGCCCATGCTGTGTCCAAAGAACGCAAAGGGACGGTCCAAGTACGGCAATAACGCAGTCCCCAAGGACTCAACCATGGGTGTGACGTGCGTCATCAAGGGCTCGCGTAATCGGTTGCCGCGGCCAGGCAGTTGCACCGGACAGATCTCTACACCTTCAGGCATTTCATGGGACCAGTCACGATAAATGGAACTGTTGCCGCCGGCGTAAGGGAAACAGAACAACCGGAGAACCGAGTTGCAGGCCAATCTATGACTCGAAAATGCAGGTATCGAATTTGCTGTCACGTGGTCGTCCTTATTGAGGAAAGCTGTCAGGAGATGAATGGATTTGGGCATTGCAGGCCGCGTTCCAGTCGCTTTTGAGCAGGTGCCTGTGGGCTGGATCTCATCTTCAGTTTGCTAGCAGCGCTAATTCTGGCGTATTGTCCTTTTCTGCAAATGGATTGTGTTCGACCCAGTGCCTGTAGGCTTGGTTTCGGCCCGTGGTGATTTTTTGAAATGCCTGCTGAATCCGCTTGGTCACGAAGCGTTCAGCGTTTGGCGTTCCAATAAGCACACCATCAACTTCGCGAATGGGCACGATCTCCACCGCGGTACCGGTGAAGAATGCTTCCTGCGCACTGAAGAGGTCATTCGGGACGAGCGGTCGAATTTCAACGTCGATGTTGAGGTCCGTTGCAATCGTAATAATGGATTGCCTCGTAATGCCCATGAGAATGGAAGAGCGCTGGTCATTGGTGAGCAACCGGTTGTCCTTGACCAAAAAGATATTTTCTCCAGGCCCTTCAGCGATATTGCCGTGAATGTCCAGCAACAGCGCTTCGTCGTAGCCGCGTTCGACCGCATACTGCGCGGCCAGCAATGAGTTGAGATACTGCCCACAACCCTTCGCGGTTGTGGGTAGCATGGAAGAATGGATCTTTTTCCATGGAGCGATCGCAACGCGGATTCCTTCCTTTGTTTTCTCTTCACCAAAAATACTTCCCCATTCCCAGGCGACTACGGCAACCTGCATGGGCCACTTCCGGGAAGTGAGTCCTAGGTCGTGAGCTCCATACCAGCACAGAGGACGTATATAACTGTTACCGAAGAGAGAATTCGCCTCCATGACCTGAAACACAGCCTCCGCCAGACGTTGCTTGGAATAGGGGAGTTGCATACCATAAGAGGCGGCTGATTCAAAAAGCCGGTCCAAGTGGGCCTGAAGACGGAAGACGCCTGGTCCTTTAGCAGTTTTGTAAGCGCGAATACCCTCAAAGACGCCGCTGCCATAGTGAAGACCATGCGAAAAAACATTGGTTGTGCCCGCATTCCAGGGAACAATTCCGCCATTTAGCCATAGCCGGTGTGCCTGGCTGAATAACGGTGGTTTGCTCGGAATATTTTCCATCTCCGTATTCTCCTTTGCGTTGAACGCATGATCGGCAGAGAGAAGCTCATGGAACAGCGTCATTTGCCGGGTCCTGACACGAGCAGACCACGCGAACGCGCCAGCGCTGAAATCAAAGAGCCGATGTCTAAAGGATTATTCGATTCTGAGTGTGATATTCGGATCTATCTGGACTGCGCGAAACGTGGGTACAGCGCTGGCAGCCAGCGCCACAAGGCTCAGGAGGACCGAAACTCCGGTAAATGCCAGGGGATCGGTGGCGCCGACTCCAATCAGCAAACTCCTGATCGCATGGCTCACGAAGAATGCAAGCAGTAAGCCAGTCGACACTCCGGCAGCTACCAGCCTCGAGGTTTGCTTCAAAATCATCAACAAAACGGCGGACCTTTGCGCCCCCAAGGCCATCCGGATGCCGATTTCCTGTGTGCGCTGGGTCACGCCGTGGGAAACGACGCCGTAGACACCCACTATGGCCAGAATTAGCCCCAGCAGGCCAAATGTTGCGGCCAAACCTGCTCCCAAACGGAAGATGAAGAATCCGTTCGGTCCATTCATTGCATCCTTCATTTCCCGCACATCAAATACTGGCATGGCGGGCGCCAGCGACGATATTGCTTTTTGCACCTCCGTCATCACAGGACCCGCCAGGCTGGTGGTACGAACCTGCAAAGTCCGCACTGAGACATAATGTTGGTCGAGCGGCAGGAAGAAATAAGCTTCTACATCGTCTGTAATGTCTACGTATTGAGCGTCTTTTGTAATCCCGACAACTTCAATCAGCGGCGCTGAGGCGCTGTTCAGGGAAAACCGCTTGCCGATTGCATCGCCGTTGGGCCAGAGCTGACGTGCCATGGTTTCATTCACGAGGGCGACCGCTGGTTCCGTCAAAGTGTCCGTATGTGTGAATGTTCTTCCTCGCAGAAGTGAAATCTGCAGGTTCTTGAAGTATTCAGGGTCTACGGTGTTGTAATAGATAGGTGATGGGCGCCCACCCTTCACTGGCACCTGTCCTTCCGCATAAACGCTGGCTGTCTGATGAATATAGCCGAACGGGACTGACGAACATAAACTTGCCGACTGCACGCCTGGAAGCGCGCGGACTCGTGACAGAAGATCTTGATAGAAAGCGTTTCCGCGCGTGTCGTCATAACCGACCTCGCGTGGGTCCATGGTGAAGTTAACCAGGTTCTCAGATTGAAATCCCATCTGCATATGCTGAGCTTTGTTGAGGCTCCTTACAAAAAGCCCAGCCACGATCAGCAGAACCAGTGAAATAGCAATTTGTGAAACCACCAGCCCATTTCGAAGCACACGCACCCATCCACCGGAAGAAGTTCCCCGCCCGCCTTCGTGCAGTATCTTGGCGAGATTCGCTTTAGGGACGCCTAGCGCGGGTGTGATGCCCACTAAAATCCCTGTGAGAAGCGTAACGATAAAGGTGTAGGCAAGGACCCTCCAGTCCATGGTGAAATCCAGGTGGACCGGCAAATCAAGCTGTGCGCGCAGTGACTGGAGAGTGTCACAAGCAAGGCGGCCAAGGGCAATACCAACAATCCCGCCCAGCACCGCCAGTGGCACACTCTCAGATAGCGATAACCATATAGTGGCCGACCGCTGGGCGCCCAGGGCCGTTCGGATGGCAACTTCTCTCTGACGGCCAACCGCGCGAACCAAGAGCATATTCAACACGTTCACGCTTGCCACAAGCAGAACCAGCCCGGCGAGCGCGAGAAAAAATGTACCCAGAACCGGCAGGACACTAGAGGAACCCGGCCCGATACGCGCCCGCAACTCCGGGAACAAACGCACGCTGATGTTGGCGTTCGATTCCGGATACTGCTGCTCCAGACGTCGTGAAACTACATTCAGAGCAGCCTGTGCCTCGGCAACATTCACGTTCGCTTTCAATCGTCCGAGAACCTTCAGGTTACGAATATCACGCTTGGTCCAGAACGAATTGCTGTCGGTCCCGATTCCCGCAGTGCTGAGCGGCAGATATGCATCGGGCTCCAGTGTGAAAGAGGGGCCGTGAAAGCTTTCCGCCGCTACGCCGATGATTGTAAAAATACGGCCATTGACGGTTACGCCCTTTCCAACAATGCCGGGGTCCCGATTAAAGCGCCGGTTCCAGTAAGAATAGGCAAGCACAATCAGATTGTCTGCCCCGAGCTGCTCCCCTTCTCCTGGCAACAGGAGACGTCCCGTCGCCGGCTTGATCCCCAGCATTGAGAAAAAATTACCTGTCACGTAATCGATCACCACTCGGTCTGCCCTGCCACCACTGCTGAGCCCCACTAGGCTTGGTTGATAGGCGGCCATGTCTTTCAAGGCCTCCGATTGCTTTCGCAGATCAAGGAAGTCGGAATAGGAGGTGCTCAAAAAGTCTGAGGTGTCCTTCTTCTGTTCGACGAGGACGACGATATGGCCGGGATCTTCCACCGGCAATGGACGGAGGAGAACAGAGTTCACCACACTGAACATGGCCGTATTGACCCCGACTCCCAGGGCAATCGTTATGATGATCAGACCTGAGAACCAGGGGTTCGTCATCAGCATTCGTATCACAGGCCGCAAATTTCGACGTATCATAAATCTGTCCTCTTGATTCTTTCTCAACCGGTAACACTCAAGCTGGCAAAACCTGCCACTTCGGCATAGGTGCGCTGACCCCATTCCATCCATGACCATCCCGGCCCGGCTTCGAGAGGGCTCTCCACCTGGCGCGGGGCGGTCGGCAGCACCGATAAATTCAAATTGTTCTGAGCGAGATACTCGTCGTTATAGATCGTATCGACATAGCGGTGGCCGTCGTCCGGGAAAATGCACACCACTTTGGCCTTCTTGTTCTTTCTCGCCCACTCTGAGGCAATTAACCAGGCGGCGCCGCTAGTGCCGCCGCAGAACAGAGATGTCTGCCGGTGCAGCTCGCGCGTGGCCTTGTAGGCCTCGGCTGCTGTGACCCAGTGGACCTCGTCGAAAATGGTGTGGTCCAGGTTTTCAGGCAGCAGGCTGTTGCCGAGCCCCCGCAACTGCCTCGGGCCTTCGGGCTGGCCAAACAACACGCTGCCGAACGTATCAACGCCCACTGCTTTCAAATCGGGGTAAAGCATGCGTAAATAGCTCGTTGTGCCACACATCGACCCTCCTGATCCCACTGTGCCTACCAGGCAATCGATCTGCCCGAGGGATTCCACCAGTTGTCCTGCAAATTGACCATAGGCTCCTGGATTACAGGGATTGTGGTACTGGCTAACCCACCAGGTATTCTTCTCTTCCGCTCGGATCTTTTCCAGGCAATCGAGACGAGCCCTCTGATAGCCGCCTGCAGCCGCCGGACCGCTCACAATCTCTACGCGGGCTCCAAGGTCTTCCAACCGCTTTCGTAACGCGCCTTCGCAGGCGTAATCCGATACGATCACGAGCCGGTATTTCCTGAGATTGCAGATGATCGCCAGCCCCAAAGCCATATTTCCAGATGAGCTTTCAACAATCAGAGACTGGGATTGGATCCAGCCTTCTTCCTGTGCGCGCCGTATGCAGAACTCTGCGGGAAAGAGTTTCATGAACGGAAAAACTGCAGCATACAGATTGTGCTCAAGTGGAACAAGCCGTGGCTGATAGCAGCTGAGAATTGCGGATTCTTTTTGATCACTCATGGTATCGACCGTTGGGAATAAAAGTGGAAGTTAAGTCAGGTCTGGAATCTGATGATTTCCTTAATATCCAATGTGCCCAGATCATGCCGTATCCGGTTCACCTTGGTTTCAAGCTGGTGATCGTGAGGATTCAACAGAATACTGGCCACGGTACCGGAGTGGGCTACTGCCACGCCGAGCGCGTTTGCTGCCCGCGCAATGGCGCGGATTTCAGGAAACATAGGCTTGGGCAGGAATTCCTGATTGATGGCGGCGCTCGCCATCGCCACCTGTCCAATTACGGCAATGTCCTGGTCGCGGAAGCCTCTGCGCAAACCGGCAACCAGTGCATGAAAACACTGGATCTGACGCCACGTGTATACCGCGGGCGGAAAGTCCAGCGTATTGACAGCGCCATCGACCTCGGTATCGAACCCCAACACCTCGATCTTCGGTAGTTCCGCGCCGAATTTCTCGAGAACGACGCCTTCCCGGTGGGCGAACAGAACACTCTGTTTAAACATGACGTTGTCACTTGCAATCTCCGCTTCGACAACAATCCTGGCCAGATCTTCCTCACTGAGCACCTGACCAATTGAGTCCAAGATGGCAAGAGACGCAGCAGCGCAGTCAGCCGTGGAGCTGCCACACCCCTTCGCTTCATCAATATTACTTTCAATTGTCAGTCGCCCTCCCAATGTCTCCAGGCCAAAACGGCTAAGCGTAATTTCAGCAACCCTCCTGGCTTTATTCTTGTGGGCGGGCTCAATCTCCAGGCCGCCTTCATCCGATGGGATAAAGGTTGCTGTTGAATAGAGGACATTGCACCGCAGGCTAAGCAGAAACCGGCGCTTTTGAAAATTCCTGTCCTCAAGCTGGCCCTGCAGTATCTCGCCATACTGGCCAATACAAACGCCGGCGCCGATGGCCGGAGGAGAATAGGCAGCCCGTTCGATCAGATGCGTCCTCTCCAGGATCTCAGAGGAAACCATGGTTCCTGCGCCATTCGTCGAGCCAACACTGAAGTATTTCGCGGCCTGGTTCATAGAGTTTTTCCTAGTTGAAAACGGGATTTGGTAATTCTTTGTTCGTGTCTCCGCTGGGATTTTTTGGGGCCGGAAGGACCCTTCGCGTTATGGCGCTGAAATAAGATAGGGGCTTTAAACAACCATCTCGCTGGCATTGTCTTTCTGAAGCTGCCGATCGTCGACCACCTGTCCAGTGTCGAGCTTGATGATTCGATCGGCAATGTGGTAATAGCGTTCATCGTGACTTATTACAAAGACTGTCTTGCCCATGAGCTTCATTTCAGGCACAAGCTGGCAATAAAACACCTCTCGGAATGCCGCATCCTGGTCCGCAGCCCATTCATCCAGAATTACGATGGGCCGGTTCTCCAGATAGGAGACCAGCAAAGCAAGCCGCTTGCGCTGCCCTTGGGACAGGTTCAGGGTCGAAAGAACGCCGTCCTTGATCTGGACTTTTTCGTCGAGTTGCAACTCACGCAAGTGCGCTGAGACCCGGTAATCGAGAGCGGTTTTTTGAATTCCCAGCAGGCTCTCAAACAGATAGAAATCCGCAAAGATCGCGGAAAAATATTGCCGAAAGTTGTCCCTGTTCTGATCGTCGATGGCTTGGCCATCCAATAGGATCGTTCCCTGTTCGGGTTGATACAATCCGCAGAGCACCTTCGCCAGGGTTGTCTTTCCGCTTCCATTGCCGCCGCTAAGAAAGACCACTTCGCCGGCTGTGAAGCTGAGATCAATGGGCCCCAGCACAAACCTTCCGGCTCCATCATCTCTCTGGTATGAAAATCCCACATTGACCAGTTCCAGGCTGTTCCACTTTATCGTTGGCTCCAGTTGCACAAACGGTTCTTCCTCTGAATTTCTGGCGGCGAGTGTCAGCCCCATTTGCTCAACCACTTTCACAGCCACATTGGCTTTCCCTATGGCTGGAGCCTGGTTCATGAGATATCCCACCGGCTCCAGCACATACATCACTACGAAGACGAATGTCGTCAGTTCTTTGTCACTGACGTGCGCCAGGTGCGGAGCAGTAAAAACCAGCAGACCAATGGTGAAGAATGCCATCAACTCCCCCCAGGCGTTCCCCAGCACATAAGTTTTCATCGCGGACATGGCATGGCGCTGAAAGCGTGCGGCGCTTTCCTGCACACCCGTGAAGAACGCCTGGCGTCGTCCACGGTTCAATTTCAGCTCTTTGATGCCGCTGACCAACGACCGCACATGGCCCAGGACATTGTTATGCTCCATTCTGCCTTTGGCCAAGTGGCGCGCAGCGATCATCATCGGGAGTTGATAGGTGATCAGCCCTACCGTGATTGCCCCAGCCACAACCAGAAAAAGAATGGGTGAAAGCCAAGCCAGAAAGACCAGACAGGTAATCATGGCAGACAGGTTCACACACCATTGGGGAAAATTCGAGACAGCATTCAGAATACTCACGGCATCATCGGTAAGAACGCCGATGAGCCGGGGCAATCCGATTTCTTCCAATTGCCGCAAGGGAACTCCCAGAATCTGGCGGCATAATTCCATCCGGCACTTGAACAAAGCCTGTTGTCCGATATGTTGCAGGAGAACCGCAGAGGCCGCCCGCGCAGCCAGCGCCACGCCAGTCAAGGCAACGAACATGAGGATGAGCCTGCCGGCGCTGCTTGTGTCGTGTTTCAACCCTGCGCTAATGACAACCAGCAGTGCCGCGGAAGCGGCGCCGCCTACAACTCCAGCAATAACGGCCAGAATCAGCGAGTGCCGTGAGTGTTGTAGCATAAATCTGACAAGTTTCATCTGCCCCCTCCATGGCCAGTCGATTGCTTCTCAACGACCTTGGTGGATACCTTTATCGGATGGTTTGGTATGTGATTACAGAAGCGCCGCCGGGGACTGTTTCTCGCCGGTTTGTTTCAGGCTGCAGTCTGACAACGCGCGATGATCAAGCTGTGAAAGATGCAAGTTTTTTCAATGTGCCCGCATACTGCACCAAAGCATCCTGGGCGCGGTCCTTTGATACTAGGGCGGGATCATACCCTACATGCAGGAACCCGCCCTGCCGGAGTGCGCCCACAAGCGCGGAGCAAACGATTGGAAACGAGAAACGGTCAAACGCGCGCATGTTTTTCAGTTTTAAGTTTGCCGTTGCCGGAAGGTCCTTCATGTTCCAGAAATTCAGGTAGCGAAAGACCGAGGTAAAAGCTTCGCGCCCGGCCCGATCCGCCAAAAGTTGCGGCAGCGGGTAGGCTGCATAGGGCTCAATGTCCAGAATATCCTTCTGCACCACTTCTGCCTGCTCTAGAAGCGGCCGCCGCTGCCGGGAAACAATCGGCACGATGTTCCAGAAAAGCCCTACGGCAGAAAGCGGGTCCGAAAGATATTCTGAGCGCCCGTTCATAAGAACGCCCGTACACACCTGTTCCTGTCCGAGCCAGGCGCGCAGGCTCTCAAGCCATGCGGTCAGCATGAGGGCCTGCATGGAAACTGCCCGTTTACGTGCCAATTGCACCAATGCCTGGGTCAGATCTGGTTCGATCGGATGCAAAATGCCAGGGTCGTCGGGCCCAGAATCGCTTGCATCTGGCTGTAAACGTTCCGGCGCGTCAATTCCAGAAAGGTAGTTCTGCCAGAACTGTGCGGCTTTTGCCGAGCGTCGCACTAATTCCTGCACTGCCACAAATTCGCGGTAAGTCGTGTCCGGTGCCCCGAAGTCGGGTTTTTGACCTAATTTGATTTTTGTATAAGCCTCCAGAAGCTGGTTGGTGAAAACCCGGTGACCCCAGCCGTCCATGATTGCGTGATGGAAGGAAAACAAGAGATCAAATTCGACAGCGGACCGCAAGAACGCGGTAACCCTGAACAACGGCACGCTGCGGTTGCCGATATCAAAAAGCCGTGCCCGGTCGGCCAGTAAGGCAGCAGAAATGTGCTCCTCCTGCTCCTCTGCCTTGAGCTGCGCGATGTCTTCTGTTGCTATCTTGTAGTTCAGGTTGCGGCGTACCCATTGCATCGGCTCGGCACCGTCAAGATGGAAGACGGTCCGCAATGCTGCGTGCCGGTCCACAACCACACGAAGAGCGGCCTCCAGAGCTTCCGGAGAAAACTGCGGATCTGACAGATGCATGCACTCCTGGATGTGATATACACCTTGGCTTCCCTGGTTCTCGGCATATTTCTCCAGCATGAACTTCTGCATGCCTGCCACCGGGTAGGCATCAATGACGTCCTCCGGCAGCCCCGGAATCGTCTCAGGCGCTGGAAATGCCGGTAAAGAAATTCCCTCTGGAAACAAACTTTGGCGGCGTTTCGCTTGAATTGCCTTGCGCAGCCGCCGGATTGTTTGATTGCGCAGAATATCGGTGGCCGCGATCCCCAGTCCGTAACGGCGCGTTTCCTGGACTAGTTGGACCACCCGCAAGGAATCGCCTCCGAGCGAGAAGTAATTATCGTCTACGCTGATTCGCTCAATTCCCAGGACTTCTTGCCACACGGCCAGGAGCTTTTCTTCAATCTCATCCAGCGGCTCCCGCAGTTCTGCCGGTTCGGTGGCCGGAACAGTTGTGGGCAAGGCTTGACGGTCGATCTTTCCATTGGGCGTCAGTTTGAGTTTGTCAACGCAGAAAAGGTTCCTGGGAATCATGTAGTAAGGCAGGCTTTTTTCCAGAAACTGTCTCAGCTCTTCTGCGGAGGTCCGGGAATGCCCTGTGACCACCCATGCTGTGAGATAGTTGCTCTGCATCTGGTCTTGCGTGGTGATCACGGCAGCATTACTCACATTGGGATGCCCGCATAATACCGCCTCAATCTCGCCCGGCTCCACACGATAGCCATTGATTTTTACCTGCACATCCCGTCGGCCCAGGAACTGCATGGTTCCATCGCTCCGGTACCGCGCTATGTCGCCCGTGCGATACATGCGTGCACCCGGCTTTGCGGAAAACGGATCGGGAATGAAAGCGTTCGCCGTCAAGGCGGCGTTCGCAGTGTATCCTCGGCCTACGAATTCGCCGCCGACATACAACGCTCCAGAAGTCCAGACCGGGACTGGCTGCAGCTCTTCGTCGAGCAAATAGGCCCTTGCGCCGATGAAAGGTTGCCCGATTGGGACCGCGTCTCCCGCAAAGCGTTCTGTCTCAGGCCGTGCGGCGCCGCAAACCACACCGATTGTCGTTTCAGTGGGCCCATAGTGGTTGAACACTGTGCATTCGGGGGCCAGTCGATGCACCTGTTCCACCACTTTCCATTTCAGTTGCTCTCCCCCGGCGAGAACGTAGCGCCACCGCAATTTTGCGGATTGCGGAAAGGAGTTGCACAGCGCTTCCAAGTGGGCAGGAACAATCTTGATAAAGTCGATCGGGTGTTGTTGAAAATATTCCGCCAAAGCATCAACGTCTTTCGCTTTCCAAGCGGGTATGACGTGCAGGCATCCACCTGATGTCAGCGCGCCAAATACGGCGGTGTAAGCGAGATCGGCCGCCAGGGTAGACACCACAGCGAAATTACTGGTGCTTCGCAAATCAATGTTGGCGTGCTCAGCGCGTATGTAGGCCGCAATTTGCCCGTGCTCGATGGCTACCCCCTTGGGGTGGCCGGTTGATCCTGAAGTAAAAATCACATATGCGAGTTGGCGCGAATGCGTGCGGGCATGCCGCGGGCGTTTAGAGGAAATGGCGCCAGGCCGATGATCTTCCAGATAGAGGACCGGGAGCGCGCCGTGGTTGAACGACGAAGAGAGCCCTTGCTGCGTCAGCACAGCGACGGCCCCGGCCGCTCTCGTCATGTACTCGATGCGCTCGATCGGCATATCAGGCTCGATCGGCAGCCAGGCCCCGCCCGCTTTCATCACGGCAAGCATGCCCACGATGAAGTCCGGCGACCTCTCAGCCAGAAGTGCAATAACGGAATCCGCGGTGACGCCGGCTTCCTGCAGACGCTCGCCCAAGATGATCGCTCGCCGGTTCAGTTCATCATAGGTTAGCTGTTCCGTTTCACCTACGACGGCCAATTTGCCGGGATTGCGGCGCGCCTCGTCTTCAATGATCTCGTGAATTGCGCGCCATTCGCTTTTCTGCTCCAAGGGAGCTTCAGCGATTCGTTCTGCAGCAGGAGTCGCGGCGCCCATGACAAATTCACACGCGCGGGTTCCTGGATTGGCCGCGATTTCTTCAAGAATAGCCACCAGAGAATCTCCGAGCAGCCTGATGTCCGTCACGGAGAATACCCCGGCGTCCCACGCGAATTCGAGGCGTATGGTTTCTTTTCCTGTCACCGATGTCAACCCGAGTTCAAATGGTTCAACTTGTTCAACGACAGAAGTCACTGTCCAGGCATTGCGGTCGTCTACGCCAATGAATGGCTGCTCGCGGTTCGCAAATTGTATTGGAAAAAGACAACGGCGTTGAGAAGGGGGCGGGACGCCAAAGGGCTCCCAGGCAAACAGGAACTGGTCGTCCTGAGCGACTGTGAGCAGTGAGTGGATTTCCCGTACAAGGCTGCTGAAATTCAAATCTCGATCCAGGCGTTGGAGCAACGGTACGCACCGGGTGAGCGGCCCGATCGCTTCCTGCAATTCCGGCTGGGCTCTGCCGTTCAACGTGACCCCAATCAGGAACTCATCCGCGCCGCTGAAGCGGTGCAAAACCAATTGCCATGCAGCCTGAATGATTACATGAACCGGCGTTTGCAGCCGGCGGGCAATCGCAGAGAGCCTGCCAGTCGATTCGGGGGAAACGAATCGGATTTCGGTCTCAATCCTATTCTCCACCTCTTCGGTATGCCGAAGCTCGAAGGGCAGATGAGGGAATGAGACGCTGAAGAATTCTTCTCGCGACCAATACAGTTGGCTGCCTTCCGCGGAGGACGATTGAAGTACCTGGTTCTGCCACTCTGCGAGATCGGCGTATTCCAGCCCTTCTCTCCGGACGTTTCCTGGTTTGTGATATTCAGACCTGATTTCACGGACCAGATTCATCAGGCTGGCTGCATCGGCGCACAAGGCGGAACCTGTCACTACCAGGCTGCATGTATCATCGGCTGTCATCGCCAACGCAAATGAGTAAGGCGGGGCTTCTGGTATCGTGTTGATGGCATGCCATTGCTGTGCGGCAAGTTCTTGCACCGTTAACGCCGCCCAATTGCCCTGGGGTTGCCGAAAGTCAATCGTTACATCCAGCCCGGAACAATCTTCCATGACTACCTGGACAGGAATTTCTGTCCCCTCCAGCGCGGCAAAACCGGTCCGCAGGATCTCATGGCGTCTTCTGGTCTGGGCGATTGCCTCGCTCAAGCGATCAACATTGACCCGGCCACGGATCTGGACAATGCATTGGACTCCAAGCTCCGGCCGGCGTTTCGCCTCGCGCAGAGACCATACCCGCATCTGCGGCGGCGAGAGCCGAAAACCTTCCGTGACTTCATGAAGATGGGTTGCCAAGGTCTTTCTCCTTTACTTCAAATTCCCGCTGGAAAATGGCTCCGCCATGCCTACCACAATCCGCCGCGGACCCCGAAACGGAGAGCGCCCATGCGCCGCCAGCATATTGTCGAGAAGAAGCAAATCATTCTCACGCCACGTAAAGAGGATGGTTTCACTTTCATAGGCCCGGCGGATGATGTCCAGCGCCTCCGGTTCTATTGCAGTTCCATCTCCGTAGTACGTGTTGAACGGCAGATCCTCCTCCGCCAGTTCTGACCGCATTTCTGAAAGGACTTCCGGGTTGAGAGTAGACGTGTGATAGAAGGCGGCGTGATTAAACCATACCGCTTCACCCGTGACCGGATGGCGAGCAATGGCAGGACGTCGTTGACGGACACGAAGACGTTCTTCCGAAAGCCATTCGAACTCAATGCCATTGGCTTCGCAATAGCGGTTCACCTGTGAACGATCTTCAGTCTGGAAGGCGGTCTGCCATGAAAGCCCGTAGCCTGTGCCGAAGTTTCTGACTAGCATCCACCCGTCTTGCGCAAAGCGGGCGCGAATCTCTTCGGGGATCTTCGTCAGCACCCGGCGTACGTCAGCAATCGGAGTTTCTCCGCCTTCCGTCGGTGCGGTAACACAGAAGAACATGATTTTCAGCGGCCAGGTCAGGGAATATGAATTCTCGTTATGCATGAATATCCGATACTGGGGCGGATACTCTGTGGACGTGTAAATATTTCCCTGCACCTTATGTCGTGGCGAAGTCTGTTCTCGATATTCGAGCGGCTCGCCCGAAACTGCGGTGATTAATTTCTGAAATTCCTCAACCCCGGATATACAGAAGTTGCGAAACAGCAATCCGCCGTGCTGAAGAAGCAGCGATTGCAGAAATTTCCGCTGAGAGGCGGCCCAGGGGACCAATTCAAGATCAGCTATGCAAGGCCGTATCACCAAGGGCAGCTTCGACCCCGGCGCAAGCGGTTCAGTACTGATCAGGTTGGCCGGACGAATCACCTTCGCCCTGCGCGCTGTGGCCGGATTCATCAATGAACTAGCATCTGAATTCATAACACCTCACTTGGCGCATCCACCGACAGTGATCGCCGGCGGACCACATGCAGGCCCTGCAATTGCATCTGGTTTCTTTCCTGCCTTAATTCCCTGCCCTCCTGCCGCTCAAACTGCGCAATGTGCGCCAGGATTTCCGAGATTCGTTTCTGTGGACCCTCTACCGCAAACTGCGCTGTTGCGCCTAAGGTTGCCATTAGTGAATCGATCGTGGAGGAGCGGAATAGCTCATTGCTGTACGTGCATGCGATTTCAATGCCGGATTCAACCACGTGCAGGTTCAGATGCAGATCAAACCGGGATTGCAAAAGTCCTGAGCCAAGCGATTCGACTTCCAGACCGGCAATTTCCGGGTCCGCCGTCCTGCCTGGCTGCGGCGCAGTTCCCGGAATGCTTTCCATGTTGAACATGACCTGAAACAACGGATTGCGGTTCGAGTCGTGCTTGATACGCAATTCATGAACTAATCTCTCGAATGGCAATCCTTGATGGGCATAGTCCTGCAGCGTGGATTTGACGACCTGGTCGAGAAACGCCGCGAAAGGGATTTCGTCGCCGACATGGTTACGCAGCGCGAGAGTATTGATGAAGAAACCTATCAGCGCTTCGGTCTCCACCTGGTTTCGATTGGAAATCGGAGTTCCTATGACAATGTCCTGTTGTTCAGTGTGATAGCGAAGCCAGACATTGATGATCGCCAACAATACCATGAAGTCAGTCGCGCCCTGGTGGCGCCCCAGCAGCCTGATTGCCTGCAAAAGGTCCTGCGAGAAATTGGTTCTCCGGATTCCAGCCTGGAAAGACCGGCTTTCCGAGCGAGGAAAATCAGCGGGCAATTCGGCAACCTGTGTGCAATCTTCCAGACGCTGGCGCCAGTATTTCAGATGCCGGTCGAGAACGTTGCCCTGCAGCCAGTTGTGTTCCCATAGGGCCACATCGGCATACTGTAACGGCAGCTCCGGGAATGGCGAGGGCGCGCCACTGAGAAATGCGGTATAGGTGGCGACAAGTTCACGTTGCAGATTTGCCAATGACCAGGCATCAAAGGCAATATGATGGATAACGATGCACAACACATTGTCGAGTTCGCTCAGGTGGTAAAGAGACACTCGCAGTGGGTGGTCCTTTGCCAGATCGAAAGTCAATCTTACATCGGTATGCAGCAGTTCTTCTAAAAGCGCTTCTCTCAGCTCTTCCGGCTGCTTGCTGAGATCGATACGCCTCAGGATTCCCGATTTTGCTGGAGAAATCGATTGATACGGTCTTTCGTCCAGCGTTGGAAAACTGGTGCGCAATACCTCATGCCGGCGCACGATTTCATCGAACACGGCGCTCAGAATTTCGATCTGGAGTTTGCCGCGAAAGCGCAGTACCAATGGGCCGTTATAGGCGGGACTGCCATGGGCCATCTGGTCCGCGAGCCAGAGACGCTCCTGTGAAAATGAAAGCGGAACGAGCGCACCGGAATGCCGCCGTTCGATGACCGGTGGAACAAGCGCGCCCTCCAGCATCTCGATTCTTGCAGCTAGACGCGCTACGGTAGGTTCTTCAAAAATTGCGACCAGCGGGATGCTCTTCCCCAGGCTCTTGTGCAGCCGGGCGATTGCCTGGGTTGCCAGCATTGAATGTCCGCCCAGATCAAAGAAATTGTCGTGAATGCTCAGTTGCTCGAGCCCGAGCACGTCCATCCAGGTGCCGGCAATGATCTGTTCCAGAGGCGTTCGGGCGGGAGCGAATGTCTCGCTATTTCCAAATTCCGGCGCCGGCAATCCCTGCCGATCCACTTTTCCGTTAGCGGTTGTCGGCAACTTCTCAAGTTCCAGGAATACCGTAGGTACCATGTATTCGGGAAGTTTGCTGTGCAGCTTGCGGCGCAGTTCATTGACTTTGAGTTGGCCGCCACTCGTGCCAACGACATACGCCACCAGATATTTGCTCCTGATTGCGTCTTCGCGCACTGCCACCACGCATTGTTGCACTTCGGGTTCCTGCCGAAGGACCGTCTCAATTTCGCCTAATTCGACCCGGTAGCCGCGGATCTTCACCTGCTGATCGGTGCGGCCCAGAAATTCCAGACACTCCGCACCGTGCCAGCGGACCAAGTCCCCCGTCCGATACATCCGCGCTCCCGAAGCAGCAAACGGATCAGGCAAGAAACGCTCCGCCGTAAGCGCGGGCTGCTTCAGATAACCACGTGCCAAATTTTCACCTGCCAGATATAGTTCTCCTGCAAGCCCGGATGAGACTAATTGCTGTGCGTCATCCAACACATACAGTCGCGTGCCCGGGATGGGAGCGCCTATCGGGAGCGAACTGGTGCCCCGCGCATCGTCATGGTTGCACTTCGGTCTTGGCAGGTTGTAGATGGTAGCGGTAATCGTCGCTTCCGTAGGGCCATACGCGTTGCTGAGAGCTATTCCGGTCGTGGCCACCCATTCCTGTCCTTCATCTCTGGGAATTGCTTCGCCGCCAGTGATGAGAAGTCGCACGGTGTCTGGAACAAATGATCCGGGCTTCAGCGCTTCTCGACGCAACTCTGACCAGAAGGCGAATGGCATATGTAGAATCGTGATCTTTTGCCGTTCCAGCAGAGATAACATCTGCGCTGGGCCCAGTGACTTGACTCCCTTTTCGATCACCAGTGTCCCGCCACTGGTGAGGATTGGGAAAAACTCCTCGCCAAACGCGTCGAAGCCGAAAGAAAGAAATTGCAAAAGACGGTCGCTGGTTTGCATCTGGTATTCTTTCGCCAGAAACCGGGAGCGGTTCGCCAGCGCGATCTGTGGCACGCCCACGCCTTTTGGCGTGCCCGTTGAGCCTGACGTATAGATGATATTGGCCAAGTTGAAGCCCGTCACGCTGGTTTGCAGACGCTCACGGCTTTGTCTTGAGATCTTGTTCCACTCGCGGTCCAATAACACGCCTTGGGCAGGAAGCTTGCTCTCCAGATAGGATTGCGCCAGCAGAAAACCGGCTTCGGAGTCGCGCCACAGATATTGCAGCCTTTCAGCAGGATAAGTCGGATCTAAAGGTATGTACACGCCGCCGGCCTTGATCACTCCCAAAATCCCTACGGCTATGTCGAACCCTGGCTCCACACAGATTCCAACTCTCACTTCCGGCCCTACTCCAAGCGATTGTAAGTACCGGCCCAGTTGGTTGGAACGCTCATCAAGATCTCGATAACTGATCTCGTCATCGCCATATACAACTGCTGTTGCGTCCGGTGTTTGGCCCGCCTGCCGCTCGAACAGGTCTTTGATTACGAGACTTCCCTGTGATGGATCGATTTCCACGCTGCTCTGGCTGGAGAGCAACTGCCGGCGTTCGTCATCGCCAAGGAGTGAGATCTCTTCAATGGGTTGGTCCGGCGCTGCCGCCATACAACGCAATACACGTTCATAGTGCTCCGCGAAGCGCTGCATCGTTTTGCGCGAGTAAAGATCCGTTGCATAGGCAAGCCTCACCGCCAGGCCGTCAGCCTCATCAGCGATCGCAACGCAAAGGTCCATCAGAGAATACCTGGCATCTGACGCCATTCGCCTTACCTCTAGCCCGCCCAGTTTCGGCTGGACGGCGGGCATGTTCTGAAAAGCGAGCAGCACCTGGACAAGCGGCAACTCTCCCACACCACGTTCCGGATTCAGCTCTTCGACGAGCTTCTCAAAGGGAACATCCTGATGCTCATATGCTTCCAGCGCCACGCAGCGAACGCGATCGAGTACCTCACGAAACGTTGGACGGCCACCCATGTTGACGCGCATGATGAGCGTGTTCACAAAGAGGCCGATCACCGTTTCTGTTTCTTTCAGACCCCGATTGGCGATGGAAACGCCCACAGCTATGTCCTGCTGTCTTGCATACTTGCCCAACAAGACCTGCAGCCCTGCCAGGAGAGCCATAAACAGCGTCGCGCCGTTGCTTTGACATAATTCCTTCAGCTTTTCGCTCAATTCGCGGTCAAACTGGAAGTACAAATGTTCTCCCGGATGGGCCAGCTCTTGCTTTCGCGGATAGTCATTCGGCAGGTCCAGCGCGGCCAAGCCGTCAAGCTTTTGTCTCCAGTACTGAATCTGTCTTTCCAGCACTTCTCCCTTTAACCACTCACGCTGCCAAAGGGCATAATCGGCATATTGGATCGGCAAGTCTGGGAGTGGAGAAAAGCGATGGTCACGGTACGCTTCATATAACGTCTGCAATTCGGCAATCAGGATTCCATCGGACCAGCCGTCAGTGAGGATGTGATGAATTACCAGTTGGAACTCCCATTGCTGGTCCGCAAGTTGCATGAACCTATGCCGCAACAAGGGACCATTTTCAAAGTCGAAGCATCGATCACGCTCTTCCTGCCGCAACTGTGCGGCAAGATATTCCTGGTCCGTTTTTTCAAGGCCCGAAACATCAATGCAGGGGATCATCAACGGCCTCGGCGGATGGATCTCCTGAACTGGCTCTCCATCTCTCATGGGGAAGGTGGTCCGCAGGATTTCATGGCGTCGGACAAGCTCGTTGAGGGCGGCTGTGAACGCTGGAACATCCAAGCGGCCAGTCATCCGCAGGTTGAGCGGAACATTATAAGCAGGGCTTGCCGGATCCAACTGGTGGACAAACCACAGGCGCCGCTGCGCATACGATAAAGGAAACACGTAAATATCGGCGGGTTGGGTTGTCGTCGCGTCGGTCATTTCCATTGTTGCAGAGAGCGGTGACCCAGTCATTTTGACCTTCTCCATTTAAATATGCTGTCCTCATGAAGCGGAGCGTCCGCCGCCCCGTTTAAGCCCGATAAGCCTGCCGGTCTGCGCGTCTGATTTGGGGAATCGATCCCGCGGGCACGCTGATAATGGGGGAACAATCATCGGGCTTGTCATCAACGACGATTTCATCCTTGCAATAGAGCCGCTTGGCGATCGTGTTGCCGCTTTGTTGAATCCTGCGAAGTAATTTTTCAGACTCCTGCAATTGCGGCGAGCCTTCGTGCATCGAAAGGCCGAGAAGATATTGCGTCCACGGCTCAAGCCCCATGGCGTAGTTATAGATCCTTTTTGCTTCTATTGCCGTTGCCAGGTCCCATCCCCGCGTAGCGTTGCATCCGCGTTGCTTTCTCGATTCGTCAAATTCCCGCTTCAGCTTTTGCGGAAAAAGCGACCCGTAGCCGTACGATGCAGGGGCCCCTACACTCTCCATCCCCAGAAAAAGTGTGTCGATCGCGCCCAGGCTCTTCCGGATGTTCACGTATATCTCCCGGTCAAGGCAATCGGAATCTGCCGCAAACATCGTTTGCCGGCTACCCGTCCGCACCACGTATGCGGTTTTGCCATGCAGCAAGTCAGAGTGTTCGCCGAGGAAAGGAACAGCGATAATGGCGCCTCCGGTGATGCCAATTGTGTCAAAGCTGTCCATTTCAATAACGCTCCGGAAGCCGATTTTTTGCAGCAACACTTTGAGTGAAACATCGCCGTAAAGCGCCCCGAATGCCCGGGGCACTACGAAAGCGCCGGTCCGCGGGCGGAGACGCAACAGGACTTCCGGGTTGAAGTGGTCTAGATGATTATGCGTGACCAGCACGTAGTCGATCTTTTCCGGCAGATCATCGTAGGTGAAGCGTTCAGGCCCGCCGCCCGACGGCGCCAGCGAAATAAATGGATCGACAAGGATGGACGTTCCCTTGTATTCCAGAAGCACGCAAGCGTGCCCGAAGTAGCGATAGCGAACCTGTGTGCTATTCCATCTTTCACGGACCGCAAGTGGGTCTTCTGTCACCAATGATTTCAACTGCGCATCGCCGATATCGGTTTCAACTCCAAGCAGGTCTCGAATGAACCCAAATGGCTTCGACTGTATGGACAATTTGAATAATTCATCGACTCTGGCGTCATTGAACAAGACCGGCCAGTCGACCCTGTCATTTTCGACAATGCGGGGCGTATTCAGAAAGAACGGGCGCGCAGAATCGGATGCAACGCGATAAAGAGTAAAAGATTGCACGTTGGCGCGATAGAATTCGCTTTCGTACAACTGTGCCTCAAAGAATCGGACTGACGGCCGGTTAAGGTAATCGTAGACCAGTTCGACTTTTCCCCGCAGGCTGGCCGGCATTCGAGTGTAATAAGGTTCCAGGCTTTGCCCGTGTGCTTCTCCTGAGAGACGATTAAAGAATTGCAGGATCTCGTTTGCCCATTGTATGGAAGGGCTAAGACGCTCTTTCGTGTCGCTCAAAAGGGCCCTTATGGCATCACTTTTCTCCGGGGGAATATCGATGAACGGACCTCCTATCAGTTCCGGGTTCTTTCGTGCATCAGCATGGATGGCCGGAGCATTAAGGTATGATTCCAGGAGCGGCAGTTGATAGTGGGTCAAATGCAGGCTCGCGGGTATCGGAGAAATCACGTTCGACCAAGCAAACCACCGGTTGACAAGTGGTTCAACAGCGGTTGATGCAGCTAAGCGATAACTTGGTTCATTTTTCATAGGTTCTCCAAGGTCCCGTAAAAAGGAGCACTCTGCGCCGCAAGGGCAAGCAGACATGAATGCGTATCTGTTTAGTTTGCTATGGACTGCCGGCGGAACGCCTGCCGGTCCGCGGGTTTGATTTGCAGCACAACCGAGGTAGAGTTTTTGCCTTGCGACTGTTCCACCTCTGCCGCCAGGCCGGCCACTGTCGGCGATCTGAATAATGCAGCCAAAGAAATTTCCTTCTGCAGGCTGCTCCTGATCCGGGCGATGAGTTGAGTGGCCATTAGGGAATGCCCACCAAGAGCAAAGAAATTGTCATGAATGCCAACTTGTGAAAGGTGCAACAACTGACTCCAGAGGCCGCACAGGACAGTTTCCAGTTCATTCCGCGGTGCCACGAAATTATCCAGAACCGCGCTTTGCTCCGGAGCCGGCAGAGCATTCCGGTCAATCTTGCCATTCGCAGTCAGCGGGATCGCCTCAAGCACGACCCAGGCGGAGGGGATCTGGTATTCGGGCAGAAGGGTTACAAGATAGGATCGAATCTGTTCTATTAGACCGTCCCCAGTCTTCTCCTGCGACGGCTGGTTGGAATAGGCCCGCCACAGTTCGGCCCCAGCATCCAGTGGCCGGCGCTCTTTTGCTTGTGCTTCATTGCCGTTGGCCGGACACTCCAACGGGGCTTGCAAGACGACCTGGAAGCTGCCGAGCGCCCCGCTGCTAGACCAGCTCACCTGCACTCTTCCGCGTAAGCCTTGCAGCTTCCGCAGTTGCTCGGGATCAAGACTTTCTTCGTCTGAGAGCGATTTTTCCAAGCGCGACTGGAGCTCAGCTACCGTGCTCTCTTCGTCCATATCTTCCATCAATGCGAGTGCACGCACGTCGCCCCATAAACGCCTGTTGGGGATTCCAGTGATGGCAAGGCCCGTAGCGTTCCCTGAGAGCAATTCCTCTATCTTCATCAGGTTCAGCCTGTCCGCCTTCCAATCCATCCACATCAGAGCAGTTTCCGGCCCGGAATCGCCAATATGCAAGACCGCATCGTATCGGAACTTAGTCAATTCGTTGCTGAATGGACCGCCCTTCAGCTCGATGTCTATCCTTTGGATCCAGCCGCTCTCTTTCTGCAGCCTCTGGAAAAAGCCGGGGGCGACCAGTAATTCCTTCTCTCGCTTCGTCCTCTTTTTGATTCTCCGGCGCAACTCTGCCAGCTTCACCTGGCCTGGCGCACGACTCAGTTCAACGGAAGAATGAAAAACTTCCATGAGATCCAGATTGCGCAGATCACCGAGATATATGGCTCCGCCTGGCGCGAGCACCGTGCGCAACGCATTTAACACCTCGATGAAATACTGCATGCTCGGAAAATACTGCACAACCTCGTTGATAACCACCAGATCAAAATAGTCGGCAGGGATGCCGCTTTGATCTTCGGCAGAGCGCTGCAAGAGCTTCACGTTCTTCGCCAGCCCGCGCATGTCCAGCCAATTCTGCAGGCGCGTAAGCGCCAGCTGCGAGATGTCTGTACCGTAGTATTCTTCGCAATGTGGCGCGATTCGGGCGAGGACCAATCCTGTTCCGCAGCCGATCTCCAGCACACGTCTCGGCTTTAAGGCCAGAATCCGTGAGGCCGTTTCCTCGACACAGCTCAGGATCTCCTTTTCAGTGAAGGTTTTTTCGGCGTAGCTGCTGGTCCACACCCGTGAATTGATCAACGATCCCGTGAATGATTCCGCTCCGTTGCCGTAAATTTCGTCGAATATGTTCTGCCAGCGGTCGATTCTTTCCTGGTCTGATCCTTGTTCCTTCCCCGGGTCTTTCGCGAAAGCGCTTGGGACAAAGTAGGCAACGAGTCGCCGGTCTCCTGGCTGGTCCTCGCGCGCCAGCACGACTGCTTGCTCAATAGCTTCGTGGTCGAGCAGCGCTGCCTCGATTTCCCCGAGTTCTATACGGTGGCCGCGAATCTTCACCTGGTGGTCGCGGCGTTCTGAAAACTCCAGGCTTCCGTCTCGCAAACGTCTCCCCAGGTCACCCGTTCGATAGAGCCGCTCACCCGTCCTGGATGCAAAGGGATTCGGAACGAACTGCCGCGCTGTGGCAATCGGTTTGTTGAGATACCCCCTGCCTACACCAGTTCCCCCCAGATACAGTTCGCCTTTCACCTCGATAGGCACTGGATTCATGGCTTCGTCAAGAACATACACCTGCATATTGCTGATCGGGGCGCCTAAAGGAGCATAAGCCCAAGTATTGCCGCAAGACGGATCGATCATGCAGTGGGAAATATCATCGGAGCACTCTGTAGCACCGTAGGTATTCAGCAGAGCAACTTGCGGATACAGCCGGGCCCAATGGCGGCACATGGTCACAGGCAGGGCCTCAGCATTGGAAATCATCCATCGCAATCCCTTGAACGGACGGTTCTCGCCTTCATGCTCGTGCTGTTCGATCAGGATGCCCAGCATCGTTGGCACCGTCTCCAGCACTGTAATACGCGTGCGTTCCACTTCCTGCTGGAGCTCAAGCGCGTCGCGTACCACATCGTCTCCAAGGATTTGCACCTGGCCGCCCACCAGCAATACTGCCAGCATCTGCCAGACCGAGATGTCGAAGGATGAGGGAGCATTTTGCGCAACCACATCATCACCGGTCAATCCGAGGTCTTCAACTTTGGCCCATAGGTGGTTGCTCATTCCGCCATGTTCAACCATCGCACCTTTTGGCCGTCCGGTCGATCCCGACGTATACATCAGATAAGCTAAATTTTTGGGTCCAATTCTTACATCCGGGCCGTCCTCTCCGTTCTGACTCTCAATCGTGTTCCATTCCAGGTCCAGATATATAACTCGCGCGGTGCATAGGCCCAGTTCTTCCGAAAGTCCTTGCTCCGTCAGCAGGATTTCCACCCTGGAATCTTCCAGCATATAAGCCAGCCGCTCTTTGGGATAGGCCGTGTCCAGAGGCACATACACCCCTCCCGCTTTCCAAATTCCCATCATTGCAGCGGCCAGATCCAGGTTCCGGTCCAGATAAACTCCAATGCGCGTCTCCAGTTCCGCTCCGCAGCTTCTCAGATAATGCGCCAGCTGATTTGCCCTGTGGTTGAGTTCAGCATAGCTCCACTGAACCGCTTCGTGACATACGGCAATAGCCTTGGGGGTACGCTTCACTTGAAGTTCGAAGAGCTCCGGTACGCACCTGTTCCTGCCGTGGTCATTTTCACGTTCGGTACGGTTCCACTGGGTGACCAGGAGCTTCTGTTCCTCGGAAGTCGCGATCGGCGTGTCCAGAGGCACGTCGAGGGATTCGACCGCTTTCTCCATAAGATGGAGATAATGCTTCATCATTTGCGCAATGCTTTCCTCATCAAAGAGGTCGGCAGCATAATCCATGTTGCCGCGGATAAAGGAATCGCCTTCCCACAGTGTCAGGGTCAGCTCGAACTTCGCGTCCGCTAATTCGGGGGACGCCACTTCGATCTGCAAGTCTGGGAACGTCCGCTCATGCAGCGGAATATTCTGAAAAGCAATCATGGCTTGAAACAGAGGCGTCGCTCCCAGGTTTCGTTCCGGGTTCAGCTCTTCTACCAGCTTCGCAAATGGCACGTCCTGATGTGCATAGGCCTGCAGCGTCGTTTCGCGCACGCTCTGCAGGAGATTCTTGAAGGTTACAAGGCCACACAGATTGGTCCGCAAGACCAGGGTATTCACAAAGAATCCGACTAAGCCTTCGAGTTCCTGGTGCGTGCGATTTGCCAGAACCGTACCCACGGCCACGTCTTCCTGGTTCGCGTATCGACTCAGCAGCCATTGAAAGCCGGCCAACATCACCATGAAGAGACTCACACCTTCCCGGCGGCTTAGGTTGTTCAGTTGCTTGCTGAGCTCGGTGGAGAGCTGGAAAGTATGTCTTCTTCTTGGGCGTTCGACCTTCTGAAGCCTTGGGCGGTCTGTAGGCAGGTCCAAAACCGGCACGCCGACAAGCTGCTTCCGCCAGTAATTCAACTGCTGCTGCAAAGTCGCACTCTGCAACCACTGTTGCTGCCATACCGCGAAATCCGCGTATTGAATCTCCAACTCTGGCAAGGGGGACGGCAGCCCTTCATGGTACGCAATCCATAGTGCCTGAAGCTCGCCCAGCAGGATGTCAAGCGACCATCCATCGCCCACAATATGATGCATGCTAAGTAACAGTTCGTGTTCCTGCTCACTCAGCCGCAACAGGTGGGCCCTCATCAACGGCCCCTGGACAAGGTCAAACGGCCTTTGCGCTTCCGCCTGCCGTAAATCCCGTACAATCATCTGCTTTGATTCACCCTGCACTCCGCTCAAATCTGCCAATGCAAGGCGCACGGGACCGGCAGGATGAATGTGCTGTGTCGCCCTTCCTTCCCGGTCCGGAAATGTGGTCCTAAGAATCTCATGACGGCGCACAATCTCACTCAAGCATTTTTCCAGAATTTCGATGCTCAGATTGCCGGTCAATCGCAGGTTTAATGGAATGTTGTAGGCTGTGCTGCCGGGTTGCAATTGATGTAAAAACCACATGCGCTGCTGCGCTGCTGACAACGGCAGATCTCCGCTCCGCAGCGCTTTCTCGATTTTTGGGCTGTTTCCTTCATGAGAACCGGCCATCGCTTCCACTTGTTTCGCGAGTTCCCGGACTGTCGGCTCGTCGAATAGTATCCGCAAGGGTACTTCTACTCGCAGCTCATTTCGCACTTGCGACATCATCCGGGTTGCCAGCAGAGAATGCCCTCCCGATTCGAAGAAATTATCTTCCACTCCCACCCGCTCAAGGCCAAGGATGTTTGCCCAGATTCGGCACAACGTCTCTTCCACCTCGGTATGTGGGGCCACGTACTTTTGCGTATCGTCAAGGCCGGGCGCCGGTAGAACACGCCGGTCAACCTTGCCGTTCATCGTCAGCGGCAGTTCATTTAACACCACCACTGCGCTCGGCACCATATATTCAGGCAATTGGTCTTTGAGCCTGCTGCGGATGTCAATGCCCTTGAGATCTGTCCCCGGTCTGCCCACGACGTATCCCGATAAAACCTTCTCGCCTAGCTTATCTTCGCGCACCAAAACGACTGCCTGCTCCACCCCGGGATACTGGTTCAATGCCATCTCGATCTCACCCAATTCAATGCGATACCCCCGGAGTTTTACCTGCTGGTCCAGCCGGCCAAGGAACTCAAGATTGCCGTCATTCCGCCATAGCACCTGGTCGCCTGTCCGATAAAGCCGTCCTCCGCTTCCGCTGAACGGGTCGGGCACAAATCTCTCCGCCGTCAATTCGGGTCTCGCCCAGTAGCCCCGGGCCAGGCCTGCTCCACCTAGATAGAGTTCACCTTTGATCCCGGGCGGTACGGGCCTCATCTGTGGATCGAGGACATAAGCACGCGTGTTGCTGATGGGTTTTCCAATGGGTACAGTTCCATCCAGATCGGCGATCTCAGCACCGCTCATGCCATAGCAGCAACTGAAGGTTGTGTTCTCGGTAGGACCATAGCCGTTGATGAGCCTGGTGTTCTTCAGAACTTCTCCGGCACGGCGAACATGGCGGGTCGATAAAACATCGCCGCCAGCCAGCAGTTGTCTTACGCCGGCGAGCTTTTCCACGCTTTGCTCGATAACTTGATGGAACAATCCTGCAGTAAGCCATAAAACGCTAACCTGATGATCTTTGATCTGTCGGCCCAGTTCCTCCACTGAAGTTTTGCCGCTGGCGGGAATTACCAGCCTGCCTCCATTGAGCAGACATCCCCAGATCTCGAAGGTCGAAGCATCAAACGAGACAGGCGCGAATTGCAAGAACACGTCTCTGGAATCTAGGCTCACGTAGTCCGTGTTCAGCACCAAGCGCGAGATTGACCGATGGCAAATCATGATTCCTTTAGGCCGCCCTGTCGAGCCCGAGGTGCACATCACATACGCGAGACTGCCACCATCGGTTTGGCACGGTAGATCGTCTTCCATTTCGCCGGCAAGCTCATGCCGAACTTCCGGCAAGCAGATAATACGAGCACTGCTTTGCTCGATTTGCGACTTGAATGCTTCTTGCGTTAGGACGATCTTCGGTTGAATGTCCTGAAGCATGAATTCCAGCCGCTCGGCGGGAAGGTCCGGGTCCAAAGGAACGTAGGCCCCGCCTGCTTTGAGAATGCCCAGAATGCACTCCACAACCTGGATGCTGCGTTCCATGCAGATGGCCACTCTCGTTTCGGGACCAACACCCAGCTTTCGCAGATGCCATGCCAATTGATTGGCCTTCCGGTTCAAATCAGAATAGGTAACCCGCTCTTGCCCACTCATCACTGCTACAGCATCGGGGTGCTGCCTGGCTTTGTGTTCAAAAAGTTGGTGAACACATTTGTGATCAGCATATTCCCGCTCCGTCCGATTCCATTGCACGACGCTCTGGTCTGTCTCGGCTTCGGTGAACAGGGAAATTTCCGTAAGAGGCAGATCGGGCTGCGCTGTTGCTCGCTCCAGAATACGTTGATAGTGATCGAGAAAGCGCTCCATGCTGTCGCGGCGGAAAATTCCGGCTGCATATTGCAGATCGGCGACGATTCCAGATTTTCGCGCCGCAATTTGCAGTGTAAGATCGAATTTCGCAGTTTCAAATTCGAAGTCATTGATCGGTTCCACTGCAAGACCATCCAACTCAACGCCGCCCTCTTCGGCGTTATTCACAGAGAACATGGTTTCAAAGAAGGGGGTGCGGCCAGGCAGACGGACCGGATTCAGGTCTTTTACCAGTTTTTCAAAGGGCACGTCTTGGTGCGCATAGGCATCAAGGGCGACGCGCCGAACGCGTCGTAGCAGTTCGCGGAAGGTCGGCTGGCCTTCCAAACTCGTGCGCATGACAAGGGTATTCGCAAAGAAGCCAATCAGCCGGGCTGTTTCCTGACGGGTTCGATTCGCGCTCACAACGCCCACTGATATGTCGCTCTGCCCGCTGTATCGCCCCAGAAGCCATTGGAAACCAGCAAGCAAGACCATAAACAGTGTGGCGCCTTCCTGTTGTGCCAGCCTAGCCACGCCGTCGGACATCTCCTTCTCAAATGCAACACCCAGCTCTCCTGCCCGGCGGCCGGTATCTTTTGACCGCGGATAATCAGTAGGCAGTTCCAGAACGGGCGCGTCCGCCAGCTGTTTTCTCCAATACTCGCGCTGCTTTTCCATAGCTCCGTTCGCCAACCAGCGCTGCTGCCATACGGCATAATCCACGTATTGAATTGGGAGTCCTGGAAGAAGCGGGGGCTTTCCATGACAGTATGCGTTATACAGAACTGACAGTTCTTTAACCAGAATGCCGCGCGACCACCCGTCTCGGATAATGTGGTGCATGGTTACCAACAGCTCGTGGACCTGAGGTTCAATCACAATCAGGCAGACCCTCAGAAGCGGACCCGCCGCCAGATCAAAAGCCCGCACTGCTTCCCGCTGCCTGAACAACCTGGTCATTTCAACCCGTTCGTCGCCGCTCAATCCTGAAAGGTCGATTCGCGACAGCTTCACCGTGATGGGGGGATGGATCTGTTGCACCGGCTCGTTTTCCCGCATGGGAAATGTTGTTCGTAGAATTTCATGCCGGCGGACAATCTCGGTAAAGCTGCTCTCCAGAGCCGAGATGTCAAGACTGCCCCACAGACGTAGATAGAGGGTTGTGTTATAAGTAGCACTCCCCGGATCCAGTTGCTGGATCATCCAAAGCTGCTTCTGGCCGGCAGAAAGCGGGAAAGTGCAGCTCTCTGCCGAAGACCCGGAAACAGCATTGTCTGTCTGGACGCTATCGTACGGCGCGACAGCCAAGGTCTGTTCTTCAACTTGTATTGGCAAATCCATACGTAGTAGTCCTGTTACCGTACGATTTCGGCTCTGAGAGAAGGCGGCCTCTCAACAGGTAGAATCGGTTCGAATGGCGTTAATTCAGAGTCTTTTTGCAGTTGTTGCAATTCCAATGCCCAGTCGGCAAGGACCGGCGACGTGAAGATGGACGCTAGTGGAATTTCAAAATTAAGGACACTCTGAAGGCCCAGAATCACGCGTGTTGCCAGGAGCGAGTGTCCCCCCAGATCGAAGAAATTATCATCCACGCTCACCCGACTCGTCTGCAGGACCTCTCCCCACACCCGGCATATCAATGCTTCCATAGGATTGCGGGGGCCAACAAAGGATCCGGAGTCAGGGAGCTGCGCCGTCACCTGCAGCAGCTTCCGGCGGTCAAGTTTCCCGTTCGCCGTCAGGGGCAGGCCAGGAACTACTACGATTTCGGCCGGCACCATATAATCGGGTAGCCTGGCGCTCAAGTGCTTCCGTAAATCCTCACTGGTAACGTCAGGCCCGGAGCTTCTGCTCGAGGCCGCTGAAGCTACAGGCGCAACACCTCGGTCCCTTTCCTGTTCGGGTTTCCGGCTGGCATACAGGTTCCATCGGTCGGTGCCTTGCAATTCGCCATATTGCTCGGCGCAGGCGTGGAAACCTTTGCTTTGCAGGAAGTGGAGAATCGTCTGGAGCCTTCCCGCGGTCTTTCGTCCGGCAGCATCGTGCACTTCCATCACGATCTGCCGAATTTTTCCCCAATCGCTGTCATCGATCCCCAGAAGCACATCCAATTCGGCTCTCTGCACATCGATTTTCAACACGTCAATGCGCTCAACAGCTTCTTCACGAATGATGTCTGACAAACGTCGCAGCCGGCAGCTTTCGCGGGTCGCTTCAAACCGTCCGGCGAGCAGGCCTTCGATGTTGGCCAGCAGTTCAGAGGCTTCTGCATTCCCTGCCTCTTGCTGGTTACGGAGCGTCTGGCGGATCGTCTCCAGCTCTTCCCCAGGTTCAGAATAAGAACTCAGGCTCGACATCATCGAATAACGCGAATAGTAGGTGAACTCCGCAACTTTTTCCTCGTCCGAGAGGCCCACCTGAAAAATCTTTACCTGATCGAACGCGCTAACGTTGCTCTCAAGACATTCGAAAATCCGGGGAATCGGCTCGAAGGAGTAAATCCGGCCTTTCGGGCATCTCTCACCAGTGAACAGGGTAAACATCCCTATGTTGGCCCCCACGTCAAAGACACAGGCATCTTCCTCAAGTTCGATTCCATGCTGAAAGTAGACGCGATTTTCGTAGATTTCGCGGTAGAGATATTCGGTCTCGTTCTTGTTTTGCTGCGCGATGTTCATGCCGTTCACGAGGCGGTACCGTGATACACCTGCCGCATCAGCTCCGCCCTGCCGGCCGCTTGGCACTACGTAGGCTACAAGCCGCTTCTCGCCGGCATTATCTTCTCGCACCAGCACCGCACTCTGTTGCACGCCAGCCTGTTTATTCAGCACGCTTTCGATTTCACCGGGCTCTACGCGAAAGCCCCTGATCTTGACCTGATCGTCGACCCGCCCCAGAAAATCCAGATTGCCGTAGTAGTTCCATCGAACCCTATCTCCGGTCCGGTAGAGACGCGCTCCAGATGTAGAGCCAAACGGGTCGGGCAAGAATCTTTCCGCTGTCAGCCCCGGCTGGCCAAGATAGCCTCGTCCAACTCCGGCGCCGCCGATAAACAGCTCGCCTGGCACTCCGACAGGTTGCAATCGCATATGCTCATCAAGCACGTAGGCCACGCACCCATCCAGAGGACGCCCTAATGGAATATTGGGCAAGTCGGCGCGGTCTGATTCTTCCAGGAACCAGGTTACGGCGCCCACAGTGCATTCCGTTGGCCCATAGTGGTTCATGATGTGGCATGCCGGACGCATCTTCTGCAATTCCTCTACCCATTGCCATTGCGAAGTCTCGCCGCCAAGAATCAGCAAGCGAGCAGGAATGAGGTCAGCGGTCTGCCCAAAGGACTGCAGCGAAGCCATATGAGAGGGAGTAATCTTGGTACAGTCCATGGAATGCTTGCGGAAGTAGTCCAGCAGCAGACGGGCATCTCTTGCATCCTCGTTCGAAATCACATGTAACTCACCACCGTTCAGCAAACACCCGAAAAGTATTGTATTGCCTAGATCAGCTGCTACAGTTGACAAGAAGGCGAAACGCCACCCCGGCCCGCACTGCATTTTCTGTGAAATTGCCTTCACGTAGTTCACCAGGTGCCGGTGTTCGATTCCAACGATTTTGGGTTTTCCGGTCGAACCAGAGGTATAAATTCCGTAGGCGAGGTGGCACGGGCTGCAGCCGGGAACATTTTCTGCGGAGTGCCCGGAAATGGCAGGCCAGTCCGCATCGAGACACACAGTCTGGATCCACTGCGAGGGCAGCCGCTGGTGAAGATGGGTGACCGTCACAAGCACCGGAATGTTTGCGTCTTCGAGCAAGCCGGCAACCCGTTCCACGGGATTTGCCGGATCAAGCGGGACGTAGGCTGCGCCGGCCTTCCAGATCCCGAGCAACGCAACCACCATGTCCAGGCCACGTTCCAGGAACATTCCCACCAGCATGTCGGGGCCGACGCCGATTTCACGAAGGTAATTCGCCAACTGGTTGGCTCTGGCGTTCAGTTCCGCGTAGCTCAACTTGTCATTTTCAAAAACCACCGCGGTGCGGCCCGGAGTGGCGAGTGCCTGCTTCTCGAACAACTCGTGCATACACACGTTCTCCGCCGGGAGGATAATCTGGTGGTTCCATTCCTCGACGAGTTGTTTCCACTCGGCCTCCGGCATGACATCAATCGTGCGCACCAAAGTGGGCTGCCCGCTTTCGAGCGAGTGAATGATCTTTTCCATCGCGGAGCGCATGAACCCACAGATCCTCAAGGGATCGATCATAGCGACCGTCTGGGCCATGAGCCGGAAGCCGGCCTCACCCAGATCCTCGACTGCCAGCATGAAGGGATAGTTGGTCCGCAACTCAACACCGATTCCTTCAATACCTTGCCATGCACGGGCTTCCTCCTCAGAGAGGACCTTGGCGACGCCCGGAGTATGGCTGTAGTTCAGTAATGCAGAAAATAGCGGCGCGGGAGCGGCCACTGCGCTGCATCGCTGGGCCAGCGCAAGTGAAGCGTGTTCATGGCGCATTAGATCGGCCAGCAGACGATGGGTCTTCCGCACGCTTTCCTGTACATCTTCCTCTCCGATCCTGATCCGTATCGGCAGCGTATTCATGAACAGTCCCATCACTCGATCGGCGCCGTCCCCGCCTTGCATCCGCCCAAATAACACTGTCCCGAACACCACGTCATCCCGGCCCGAAACTCGCGCCAAAACCAGGGCCCACGCCAAGTGCCATAAACTGGCTGCGCTTACTCCCATCTTGCGCGCGCGTTCCCGAATCCGCGAGACCAGACCGGCATCAATCAGGGTCCTCGTCTGCCTGACCCCTGTTCCGTCACCTTGCGTGTCCACCAGACCAAAAGGTAGAGTCGGCTCTTCAACGTCGCCGAGCAACTGCTTAAAGAAAGCTTCATGCTCCTCGCGGCTTACTCCGAGCCGTGCTTGGGCAACCAGGTTGCGGAAAGGAAGAGGAGCCGGGAGATGATCGGATTGTCCCAGCATATGCGCCTGAATTTCATCCTGCATCAGTTCAAGCGTCATATGATCGCCCGCCAGATGATGCAGCAATTGCATCAGATGCCAGCAATTCGTAGTTTTGTCCTCGACAACAAAGAACTGCAGCAGCGTCTTGCGCAAATCAATACGATACCGGCGCGGGTTGAAGCGCGCGTATAGCTGTTTACCCACGTCGCCTGCTTGGGGGGGTAGTTCGACCTCTTCGATCGGCAACTCGGCCTTACGCTTCACCACCTGTACCGGCTCGGGCAAGCCTTCCCAGGCGATGGCGGTGCGCAGAATGTCATGACGGTCAATCACTGCCTGCATGGCAGTCAGATACTTCTGCAGACGTGGCCGGCCATCAAAGCTGAGCATACTCGCCAAAAGATAAGGATCGCCCTGGCTGCCCATCAAGTAATGAAAAAAGATGCCTTCCTGCATCGGAGCCAGTGGATAGATATCCTGCAGGTTCGCCGCTCCTCCGGGCGTTTCCTCGACGATCTTTTGGATCTCTTCCTGGCTCAAGCGCACAAGCGGGAGCATTTCCGGCTTGATGCTGCATGCAGGTTTCCACCAGGTCGTGCTGTCAGGGCCAATGCTGTCAAGCAATGCCGCCTTGTGCGCGCGCAATTCGGCGGCCAGCGCCGGGGTCAGCGCTTCCGGGCTGCCCGCAAGAACCAGTTCATCGCCGTTTCTCCGCAGCTTGATTGCTTTATCGCCGAGTTCTGTCAACAGTTGGTCAATTGTCATATGCGAAGCTCGATTGTTTCGGAAGAACGGTACCCGGCCTCATCGGAAAGAATCAGATTGGGGGGGACCTCGATGAGGTCAGGCTCTGAACCCACAGACGCGGCGACCTCCGCCAGTGTCGGCGCTCCGAACAGTGTGCGTACATTGAGTCGGATCCCGTTCCGCCGCGCGCGCTCCATTACGGTAACTGCCAGCAGAGAATGGCCGCCAAGCTCAAAGAAGTTGTCGTGCCTGCCCACTTGGTTGAGTCGCAATACTTCGGCCCAGATAGCGGCCAGCCTGGTTTCAACTTCTCCCTGGGGCGCTTCGTAGGCTTTTGCCAGAAATGCACTGCTTTCGGGATCCGGAAGACTTTTGCGATCAAGCTTCCCATTCGCGCTGAGCGGCAGCGATTCCAGCCGCACGTAGGCTGCGGGAACCATATACTCCGGCAGTCTTGCCGCAAGAAATTCCCGCAAATGCTGAGGACTCGCCACGGTTCTCTCGCGCCGGTCCGGGCTCTCGATGTCAGGCGCCGAGGCAGTGTAGTAGGCCACCAGTCGCTTTTCGCCCAATCCATCTTCCCCGGCCACTACAACGGCTTCACGCACGCCTGGATAGGCAGCCAAATTGGCCTCGATTTCGCTGATCTCAATGCGAAAGCCACGGAGCTTGATCTGGAAATCGTTGCGTCCCAGGAACTCGATGTTTCCATCTTCCTGCCATCTGCACAGGTCGCCGGTTTTGTACATCCGCGCAACTGCTTTGCCGGCGAACGGATCTGGCACGAAACGTTCCTCAGTCAAGTCTGGCCGGTTCAGATACCCGCGAGCTACCTGAACGCCGCCGATACACAATTCCCCAGCTACACCCACTGGCGCCGGCCGCCGGCAGGCATCCAGAATGTAAAGCTGTGTATTGGCAATCGGTTTTCCAATGGGAACGCTGTCTTGGCTGAAACCCGCCGGGCAAGTCCATGCCGTTACGTCTACGGTGGCTTCGGTTGGACCATAGAGATTGTGGAGTGCAGCATGGGGCAAGCGTTCCTGGAATTTTTTGACGGCAGCGGCCGGGAGCGCTTCTCCGCTACACATGACGTGCGTCAAAGTCGAACATGTTTCCACGTTGGCGGTCGCAAGAAATGCCTGTAACATTGAGGGAACAAAATGAACGATTGTGATTTTGTTGCGCCGGATGGCTTCAATCAGATATTCCGGGACCTTGTGCCCTTCCGGCCGCGCAATTACAAGCCGGGCCCCGGTCATTAGCGGCCAGAACAACTCCCAGACCGACACGTCGAAGCTGATGGGCGTCTTTTGCAGCACAGCATCATCAGTTCCTATCGGATACGCCCGCTGCATCCATACCAGGCGGTTTACTATACTGCGGTGTTCAACCATGACTCCTTTAGGAGTCCCGGTGGAACCGGACGTGTAAATGACGTAGCCCAGCTTTGACGAATCCAACTCGCCGTTCCAGCGGTCCGGATTGCTGCGTGGCTGGTCCTTCCACTGGGATGCAGCAGCCAGATCAATGATCCGCACGTCGTCCTTGCAACCGATAAATCGTTTTTCTATGTGCGTCAAAAGGATGCTGGCACCGCTGTGTTCCAGCATGAAATTCAGACGGTCCATGGGATAGCTGGGATCAAGAGGAACGTAAGCTCCTCCCGCTTTGAGCACAGCCAACAAAGCCACCATCATTGCAAGGCTGCGGTCTGCGCAGATGGCGACTCGCGCATCCGGCCTCACGCCCAGCACTCGCAGATAATGAGCAAGCTGATTGGCGCGAGCGTTCAATTCTGCGTAGCTGAGTTGAGTACCTTCATAGACAACCGCCGCCGCATCCGGGGTCCTAGCTACCTGGGCTTCAATCAGGCTGTGGAGCAGTTCATCTTCCGGGAAAGCCATTTGCGTGTCATTCCATTCCTGTACGATCTGGTGACGCTCGTCTTCAGGAAGGGCCTCAAGTGTACAAACAGCGGCTTCCGGACGGGTCTCCAGCGCTTGCAGCAATGACTCCATCGCGGTGCGCGTAAAGCGGCATAACCTTCCAGGATCGATTTGGGCCAGCGTTTGCGCCGTGAATCTGAAACCTTCGCCCAGATCATCAATGGAAAGTGTGACTGCATAGTTGGTTCTTTCTTCGCCATGCAGGACCTCAACGCCTTCCCACGCCCTGACTGCCTCCGCGGACGGTTCCTTTGCCAACGCGGGCGTGTGGCGATAGTTCAGGAGGGCCGAGAATAACGGTAGAGGCGCGGATACGCAGCTGCACCTCTGCGCGAGGGCCAGTGACGCATGCTCGTGCCGCAGCAGATCCGCCAATAAGCTGTGCGTGCGTCGTACAGCAGCTTCGGCGCTCTCATCTCCAACCTGAATGCGCGCTGGAAGCGTATTCATGAAAAGTCCCATGCCCCGATCTGCTCCCACTCCGCCCTGCATGCGTCCGAACATTACAGTTCCAAAAACGACATCCTGGCGATCTGATACCTGCCCGAGTACTATGGCCCAAGCGAGGTGCCACAGGCTGGCAGCGCTCACTCCCAATTTGCGGGCCCGCTCCCTGATACGCCGTGCAAGTGCGGGATCGAGCTGTAACTGTTCCTCCCTGATTCCCGTTCCGTCGCCGCGAGCATTCAGCAATCCGAAGATGGCCGTGGGCTCTTCAACATCTCCCAGCAGTTGCCGGAAGAAAGCTTCATGGTCCTCGCGGCTGATTCCCAGTCGCGCTTGGGCCACCAGATTGCGGAAGGGCTGCGGTGCAGGCAGCCGGTCGGCCTGTCCCAGCCGGTGCGCCTGCATCTCAGTCTGCATCACTTCGAGGGTGGTATGGTCGCCTGCAAGCTGATGTTGCAATAGCACCATCATCCAGCGTCCGTTCTTGGCGTCGTAGCCGACATGTGCGCGCAGCAGCGGCGCCTGTTGAATTTCGATCCGATAGCGTCTCGGATTGAACCGCCGGTAAAGCTGCTCGCCGGCATCGCCCGAGCCAGGATCCAGCACCGTTTCTTCAACCGGCAGAATGGCAGTTCGCCATACGACCTGCACGGGTTCGGGCAATCCTTCCCACAGTACCGCAGTGCGCAGAATGTCATGCCTGTTGATCACCGCCTGCAGGTCACTGATATAGCTGTCAAGCGCCGCCCGGCTCTGGAAAGCGAACAGCCAGGCCACAACGTAGGGATCTCCGTTTTCTTCCATCAAATGATGGAACAACATGCCTTCCTGCAACGGAGCCAATGGATAGATGTCCTGCACATTCCTGGTTCCGTCTGGCACTTCCCGAACGATGCGTTCTATCTCTTCTGCCGAGAGATCGATCAGAGGCAACATTTCCGGTGTAATCCAGTCGGAGCCAGGCGGAATCCCGTTCGCTGGAATTTCGATTTCCTTCTCGCCGGCGCTGGCGGCAGCCGCCAGACCAACCACTGTCGGAGAAGCGAACAGCGCTCTGACATTCACTTGTAACCCGCTTCGCCTCATGCGCTCAATCACCGTCACCGCTTGAAGTGAATGTCCGCCGAGTTCAAAGAAGTTGTCATGACGGCTGACTCGTTCCAGTTCAAGCACTTCTACCCAGATCTCTGCCAGGCGAGTTTCGATCTCGCCTTGCGGGGCTTCGTAGGCGCGCGACCCGTAAGCAGCAGCTTCAGGAGCCGGTAATGACTTGCGGTCCAGCTTTCCATTGGCAGTCAGCGGCATTTTGTCCAGCCACACATATGCCGCCGGAACCATGTAATCCGGTAATTTCGTGCTCAGGTGCAAGCGGAGGGATTCAGCATTGGCAACGGCTGCCTGTTCATCCTCTTTGCCGTGTGAGGCTGCGGCTGCCGTGTAGTACGCGACCAGCCGCTTCTCTCCGGAAACGTCTTCACGCGCCACCACCACTGCTTCCTGTACTCCGGGATGCTCCTCCAGCCGGACTTCGATCTCACCCAGTTCGATGCGGAAGCCGCGGATTTTTACTTGATGATCGGCGCGCTGCAGGAATTCCAGGTCGCCATTTTTCTTCCAGCGCACCAAATCTCCCGTACGATACAACCGCCCACCCTCGGCGCCATCAAACGGATCGGGCACAAACCTGTCTGCTGTCAAATCAGGCCGTTTCAGGTATCCCCGTGCGACCTGCTCACCCCCGATGTAGAGTTCACCGGCTACGCCAACGGGCGCCAGTTGTCCCCAGGAGTCAATCACGTATGCCCGGTTCGACCCGAATGGCTTACCAATCGAAACTACTTCCGTCCCTTCCTCATTGGTCAGCTCGCGCGCAGTAGACCAAATTGTGGTCTCGGTCGGTCCATACAGGTTGTAGATCTCGGCCCCAGTGACCTGGCGCATTTCCTGCACCAGAGAAAGCGGCAAAGGCTCGCCACCCAACAACAGCTTCTTTACGCCCGCCAGGCATTTTTTTGTGTCCTCACTCGCCAGCAGCAATTTTCCCATGGATGGCGTGCACTGCACATGTGTGATGACCTCAGCCTCTTCCAACGAGAGTCCCTGAACATTTCTCTGATACGGTGAATTGCTCCTTTCGCGCAATTCTTTGAGCAATTCAAGGCTTGCCATCACGGATGCATGATCGACTCCAAAATCGATAAGGCAGGCGACCTCATCGACCTCAATGGCCTGGAGACGGTCCACCGTCTGAAGACAACTCTCAACCGTACCCATCAAGCCGCTGCTCTCGAAATATCTCTCAAACGCATGGTCGATGATCGCTTGCACGTCATTCTGGTGATAGTGGTCCGCTGTGGTCCCCATGGGTTTTTTCAGCAGATCAACCGCCTGAACCAGATAGTCGCTGAAAGGACCGCGAACTTTATCTTTGACCCAGGCCAATTCCGTACCCAGAAAAGCGTGGACCATCAGGCTCACGTGACCGTGGCCGGTGTGGCCGCGCTGCTTCCATGCCGAGCGATAAATGGCAATCTTTTCCTTCAGTTCATCCAGGCTCTGTCCCAGTAGATGCGTCAGCAGGTTCGCGCCCGCCTCTCCGGCCATCCGGAAACTTTCGGGGTTCCCCGACGTGGTGATCCAGAACCTCAACTCCGGCTGAACCGGCTTGGGATAGATGCGCACTTCCACTTGCTTCCCAGTTCCATTCGTCAGGCTTTGGCCCTCTCCCCGCCACAGCTTGCGGACCACTTCGATATCACGCAGCATGATTTCCTTACGGTTGTGGAACTGCGCTGGGGCCAATACGAAATCATCAGGATGCCATCCCGAAGCAAACGATATGGCTGCCCGCCCGTGAGACAGGTTGTCCACGACCGACCATTCCTCCGCAACCCGCAATGGATTCTGCAGAGGCAGCACCACGCTGCCTGCCCGTATCTGGATTCTCTCTGTTACCGCGGCCACCGCTGCTCCCGTCACCGCAGGGTTTGGATAAATCCCGCCAAAAGCATGGAAATGACGCTCAGGTGTCCAGACCGCCGTAAAACCGTTTCTATCTGCAAACTTCGAGCCCTCCAGCAATAGCCGGTACGTATCTGCGCCTGGATTGTCTCCTGCCGCGAAGTAGAACAGGCTGAAATCCATCTTGCGCTGACGAGAAATCCTTTCAACCGACGGCCGGCTTCCCGCTTCCATGAGCCGCCGCGGCTCGCCGATCACGGTCTGAAATCCTTGTGTCAGCGTCCAAAGCGTTTCCAAAATAGATATGTCAAACGACAGCTTTGTAAGCGCAAGCCAGTGCCCTCCGTTTCCATGTTCTCCCAGCACCTCGCCAATGCCAGTCAGAAAATGGCTTAGATTGAAATGGGCCACACACACGCCTTTAGGTTTTCCAGTGGAGCCGGAGGTATAAATAACGTAGGCCATGTGCTTCAGGGTAAGCCCGGTAGCAGCGCGTTGCGGATTCACAACCGGCTGTTGGCTCCAAGACTTTCCGTTCATCACATCCAGCACCGGC